>CAMMNN010000005.1 GCA_946498245.1 uncultured Clostridium sp.
TGCTGTATGAGCTGATTTTTTAATTCCACGAGGCTATGTAACAGCAGGCGTCTTTCTTGGCTATCCAGATATAAATGGGTTTTCTTTTCTCTCATATTCAGCACCGTCCTTTCTGTTATCTTCATTATATGAAAATCCCTAAAACAGCTCAAAGGTGTAAATCTGGCAAAAAAATAAGCGTACCACTATCTCTAATGATACGCTTATCCTATTCAATTTCTAAAAATCTGTTGCCTGTACTTTAGCAGCAGGGTGGACACTACATAGATATGTGACCTCTGAAAAATCCCTATTTCTCGTTTGTGTTCCCACACCCGATGTCTACCATTACTGAAACATCAAAATAGTTTTTGAGGTGCTTATTTCGGATTTTTTCACCCTCCGAAGTGAACATGAAATGCTTCGCAAAGTGCCTAAAATAAAGGATTTCTACGAGTTTTTCTTTTGTAGCAACACAATAGTCTCCACATGCACCCCACCCGGAAACATATCGCACCCCCGCACTCTCTTCACCTCATATCCCCGCTCCCCCAGGTATTTCACGTCCCGGGCCAGGGTTGCGGAATTACAGCTTACGTAGACGACGCGATCCGGCTGCATCTTTGCAATGGTGTCCAGGCAGACCGTGTCGCAGCCTTTTCGGGGCGGGTCTACCACAATCACATCGGCTGCTGCGCCAGCGGACGCATACCGGGCCGGCAGCACTTCTTCCGCCTTCCCCACAAAGAACTCTGCGTTGTTAATTCCGTTGAGTTCTGCGTTTCTCCGGGCGTCGTCAATGGCCTGAGGGACAATTTCCACGCCCCAGACCTGTTTTGCTTTCTGGGCCAGAAAAAGGGAGATGGTTCCGATTCCACAGTAGAGATCCCAAACATTTTCTTTGCCCGTAAGAGCGGCAAATTCCAAAGCCGTCTCATACAGTCTCTGAGTCTGGACGGGGTTTACCTGATAAAAAGAAAGGGGAGAAATCTGGTAGCGCACGGTTCCAATTAAATCCATAATATAGCCTGGGCCGTAAAGGTTGACGACTTCCCGTCCCATGATTACATTGGTCTTTTCTGTATTGATGTTGTAAGAAATGCTGGTCATGCCGGGAACCGTCAAAAGCCGCTCTGCCAGAGTCTTTCCGTGAGGCAGATTCCGTCCGTTTATAACCAGACAGACCATAATCTGGCCCGTAGCGAAGCCTTTGCGGATCAGGGCATGGCGCACCAATCCCCTGTGACTGGTTTCGTCATAGGGCTCGATTTTATAATCTTTCATAAAGCCTTTGATGATTTCAAGGATTTCCTTGTTTTCTGCAATTCCCAGCAGGCAGTCTTCCTGTTCGATAATGGAATGGGTACGGCCCGCATAAAAGCCTGTGATAATCCGTCCGTTTTTGTCCTTTCCAAAAGGAAACTGGGCTTTGTTCCGGTATCTCCAGGGATCTTCCATTCCTATAATGGGCTCCATATCTTCCAAAGAAAAGTTCTTCAGCCCGCCGATACGGACCAAATCGCTCCAAATCTTTTTTTGTTTAAAGTCAAGCTGGGCTTTATAATCCATGGCCTGAAGCTGGCAGCCGCCGCATTGACGGGCCGTAGAGCATTTCGGCGTTACCCGGCAGGCGGAGGGCGTTATGACCTCCGCCAGTCTGGCAAAACCGTAATTTTTTTTCATCTTCATAGCCGAGGCCTTCACAACGTCCCCGATTACGGTATCTTTTATAAACCAAATGTAACCCTCGGTCTTCCCGATCCCGGCGCCATCTTCGCTCATATCTTCGATTTCAACAATAAACTCTTCGTTTTTTTTCATATCTTATTTCCTGTCTGCCAAAACCGGCCTTTTTTAAATATGGTGTCCGTTTGCAGAAAAAGTGGAGCCCGCCTTCGTCACAGAAGTTTTCCGGATATTGCTTTCCAGAAACTTATTATACCCAAGCCAGCCTGTATTCTCTCCTCCGGCATTCAATGCCTCCAGCATGGTTTCCATTTTCGCGTCTGTATTGTCTGCAAAATTCAGGGCCAGAGCCTCTATTAAGGCCGGCTTTTTGGGTGAGCCAAATTCCAGCTCTCCGTGATGGGCCAGGATACAGTGCTTCAGTTCCGCCGCCAGCCGGGACGGGAAACCCGGAATCGTCCGGATCCTCGCCCCCACCATTTCAGTGCCAATGACAATATGGCCTAAAAGCTGCCCGTCGTCGGTGTAATCATTTTCCGGAAATACGGACAGCTCCTTTGTCTTTCCTATATCATGGAAAATGGCTGCCGTAATCAGCAGATCCCGGTTAATGCCGGGATAATAGGACGCGTAATATTCGCAGAGCTTTGTTACGCTTAAAGTATGCTCTAACAATCCCCCCACAAATCCGTGGTGAACGCTTTTGGCTGCAGAATGGAACTGAAAAGCCTTTGCAAATTCCGGATCGTCAATGAAAAAGCTGCTGGCCAGCTTATTGAGGTAAGGATTTTTAATAGAACGGATTATGGCCGTCAATTCTTCGTACATTTTCCCGATATTCTTTTTGGAAACAGGCAGGTAATCCTCCGGAATATACTCTTCCTCCCGCGCCTTTCTGATCCGGCGGATATTTAACTGATTGCTCCCTTGGAATACCGTTATGTCGGCGTCTATGTAAACGTAATCCATGGTTTCAAAGTTTCCTACTCCCGGAGAACCTAAATCCCAGATTTTCCCGTCTATTGTCCCTGTTTTATCCTGCAAAATCAGGTTGCCGTACTCCTTGCCGCTTTTTGTTAGCTGAATCTGCTTGTTTTTGCACAGATACACCTCGGATACGTGCATACCCTCCCGGAACATATTAATATACTTCATTGTCTTATTTCTCCTTTCATTCCTCTGCGCTAAGAGAGCCAGGTGGTTTTTACCTGGCTCCGATGGTTACTGGATATTCTAATTCCGTATATGCTTCTCTCCCGGAACGTTCTACTTTTACTGTTACAGTCTCTCCGGCCGTCAAAGCATCTAGCTGTTCTTTCCATTTTGACATGGACTCTACAGGATTTCCGCCGATTTCCGTAATAATGTCCCCAGCCTGGATTCCGGCCTGATAGGCAGGACTGTCCTCAATAGCCCTGGTGACATAAATACCTGCCGGAAGTCCCCTTTGTATCTGCTCCTCGGAGATCTCCTGTCCCATAATGCCAAAATAGGGGGCCTGGATTCCATTGGACAGCTTCTCTAAAATAGCTTTGTAGTCTGAAATGGCCCGAACCGCCGTTACCCGGCTGTCTCCCTCCGGCTGGTAATCGCCGGTAACCCAGCCCACCATGCGGCCGTCCATATCGATTAAAAAGGTTCCTTTTTTCGAATCCCCCGGCACATCTACGTAAAAAATCCGGCTTCTTCCGTCTGTTACCTGTACATCCTTGCGAATATAGGAAACCAATCCGTAGCCCATAGAATAGGGGTACCCCGCAGGGCTTCCTATCGCGGTCAGAAAGTCTCCCTGCTGTACTGTGTGGGAATTTCCCAGTTCCAAAACCGTAATCTGCTCCGCCGCCGCGTCGCTTAAATCGGCAATCTGGATTCCCAATACCGCCATTCCCGTCACCTGATCAGAACCGATCAGATGGCCGGCCACAGCCTCCTGATCCTGCACTGCAACCAAAATGGAATCGGCCTCCGATACTGCCTCAATAGGGGTCAGAACCAAGTATTCCAGCGGCGTCTCCGCAATCACTGCCCCGGAAAACTGCCCCGCAGTTTCTACCGGATTGTTAAACCAGTCTGTCTGGTGTTTCACCGAATACACTGTTACGATTCCGTGACTGGCTTCCTCTGCATTGGTTTTTAAATTGGCAAAAATGGCTTTCAGATCTTCTTCTGTAAACTCATAATCTGCAATTTCTTTACGGATCAGTTCTTCCAAATCCTCACCCGACGGGAGTTCCTCTTTCGATGTCTCCGGAGGCGTTTCCGGTTCAGAGGGGACGGTTTCCGAGTCTGTAGGGATCGTCACTGTCACTGCGGTACTTCCTTCGCTCTCTTCTGAAAGATACCGTTTTGCAAAAGGGGCCGTAATGGCAAATGTCAGTGCCGCTATGATACCAAAAAAAGCCGCAGAAAACAAAAGGCCAATGGCTCGCGCCGCTGTCTGCCTTCGCGTTCTTGGTGGCTTTACTATAGTTTCTTTTATAAACTGACGCTTTTCTTTCGTGTCTTTTTCCTTCAATTCATCGTGGCTGTTTCTGTCCGGCACAAGATTACCTCCTTCAGACGGCCTATTCCTATTATAAGGTTTTCACGGTTTTTATGCAAGAAAAAGATAGTAAATAATAAATTTTATGGTATACTTTATACAAGTATATTGGAGGTATTTATGAATCAAAAAGCGTTACAGACTCTTGAATATAATAAAATAATCAGCCAGCTTGCAGAGTATGCCGCTTCCCCTTTGGGAAAAGCCCTATGCCTTGAGCTTTGTCCTTCCTCTGAACTGGAGGAAATCATACAGCACCAAAGAGAAACTACCGACGCCCTTACCCGAGTGCGCCAGAAAGGCAGCGTTTCGTTTTCCGGCGTCCGGGACATTGGAGATTCCTTAAAGCGCCTGGAAATCGGCAGTTCCCTGAGCATTCCGGAGCTTCTTTCCATTAGCTCCCAGCTTACGGCGGCAGCCCGCGCCAAAGCCTATGGCCGCCACGAAGAATCGGAGCTTCCCGACGACTCTCTGGAAGGGCTGTTTCGTTCTCTGGAGCCTTTGCCCCCTCTTAATACGGAAATCAAACGCTGCATTCTCTCTGAGGATGAAGTCAGCGATGACGCCAGCCCGGGCCTGCGCCATGTGCGCCGCCAGATGCGGGGGATCGGAGATCGGATCCACAGCCAGTTAAATTCCATTTTAAACTCCAGCCGCGCCTATCTGCAGGACGCCGTAATCACTATGAGGGACGGCCGGTATTGCCTTCCCGTAAAGGCGGAGCATAAAAACCAGGTGTCCGGCATGGTTCACGACCAGTCTTCCACGGGTTCTACTCTGTTTATTGAACCCATGGCCATTATACGGCTCAACAATGAATTGCGGGAGCTGGAAATTCAGGAAAAGAAAGAAATCGAGGCCGTCCTGGCTGAGCTTAGCAATCAGGCGGCGCCTTTTTTAGAAGAACTCCGGACAAACCAGACTCTTCTGGCCCAGTTGGATTTTATCTTTGCCAAAGCCGCCCTTTCCCGGCATTACAAGGGCAGCGAACCGAAATTTAACAGCCGGGGCTTTATTCACATAAAAGATGGCCGCCACCCCCTTTTGGATCCTCAAAAGGTGGTTCCTATTACCGTCCGTCTGGGTGATGAGTACGATCTTCTTATCGTTACAGGCCCCAATACCGGCGGCAAAACCGTTTCTTTAAAGACGGTCGGGCTCTTTACCCTTATGGGGCAGGCGGGCCTTCATATCCCGGCCTTTGACGGTTCTGAGTTGGCGGTATTTGACAACGTCTTTGCGGATATTGGCGACGAGCAGAGCATTGAGCAGAGTTTAAGTACCTTTTCCGCCCATATGACCAATATTGTCCGGATCCTGGAAGAAGCGGATTCCCGTTCCCTCTGTCTTTTTGACGAATTGGGGGCCGGCACGGATCCTACGGAGGGGGCGGCCCTGGCCATTGCCATTTTGACTTTCCTGCACAATATGAAGTGCCGGACCATGGCCACCACCCATTACAGTGAATTAAAGGTTTTCGCCCTTTCCGCCAGCGGAGTGGAAAACGCCTGCTGTGAGTTTGACGTAGAAACCCTCAGGCCCACCTACCGTCTTCTCATCGGGATTCCCGGAAAGAGCAACGCCTTTGCCATTTCCAAAAAGCTGGGGCTCCCCGATTACATTATAGAGGACGCCAAGACCCATATTGAAAGCGGTCAGGAGGATTTTGAGGATCTTCTGGCTCACCTGGAGGAAAGCCGGATTACCATCGAGAAGGAACAGGCTGAGCTGGCTTCATATAAGGCGGAAATCGCCCAGCTAAAGGCGCGGCTGACTCAAAAAGAAGAGCGCCTGGAAGAACGCCGGGAAAAGCTTCTGCGCAATGCGTCGGAGGAAGCCCAGCGGATCCTTCAGGAAGCCAAGGACACCGCTGATGAAACCATTAAAAACATTAATAAACTGGCCGCCAGCTCCGGCATTGACAATAAGGCCCTGGAAGCAGAGCGCTCCCGCCTTCGGGATAAGCTGAAAACCACAGGAGAACGGCTGGCCCCCAAACAGAAAGGGCCTAAGCAGACCATTTCCCCGAAAAAGCTGAAAATCGGAGACGGCGTAAAGGTTCTGAGCCTGAATCTCAAAGGCACAGTCAGCACCCTTCCCAACGCCAAAGGGGATCTGTACGTCCAAATGGGAATCCTGCGTTCCCTGGTAAATATTAAGGACTTAGAGCTTCTGCAGGAGCAGGACATTTCCGGGCCGGATATGGCTTTAGGCTATGGCGGCTCAAAGAGCGGCGGCCATAATACGGGCAGCGGCAAAATTAAAATGAGCAAATCCGCTTCTATTTCACCGGAAGTCAATCTCATTGGCATGACGGTAGATGAAGCCATTCCGGTTCTGGACAAATACCTGGACGACGCCTATCTGGCCCATATGTCCCAGGTACGGGTGGTACATGGCCGGGGAACCGGCGCACTGCGAACTGGCGTCCACAAGCATCTGAAACGGCTGAAATACGTAAAAGATTTCCGTTTAGGTGAATTTGGCGAAGGAGATAGCGGTGTTACAATCGTTACATTTAAGTAGTAGACAGGAGGTTTCTATGGCAGAAAAACAAAAAATACTAATCGTAGATGACGATGCCAATATAGCTGAACTGATTTCCCTGTATCTGGCAAAGGAATGTTATGAAACGCAGATTGTGGGCGACGGCGAAGAAGCGCTCCGTGTATTCCCTGTTTTTAAGCCTAATTTGATTCTGCTGGATCTGATGCTCCCCGGCATTGACGGCTACCAGGTCTGCCGGGAACTCCGGGCGTCCTCCCAGGTTCCCATTATCATGCTGTCAGCCAAGGGCGAAATCTTCGACAAAGTCCTGGGGCTGGAGCTGGGGGCCGACGATTATATGATTAAGCCTTTTGATTCCAAAGAACTGGTTGCCCGGGTAAAAGCAGTTCTGCGCCGCTACCAGGCGGCTCCCGCCGCCAGTTCCGCCTCATTGGAGCAGCAGGGCAATTACGTAGAATATCCGGATTTAATTGTCAATCTGACCAATTATTCCGTTACCTATATGGGGCATTCCATAGAAATGCCCCCGAAGGAGCTGGAGCTTTTGTATTTTCTGGCATCCTCACCCAACCAGGTCTTTACCAGGGAACAGCTTTTGGATAATATCTGGGGTTACGAATACATTGGAGATACCAGGACTGTAGACGTACATATTAAGCGTCTCAGGGAAAAAATCAAAGACCACCAAAACTGGGCTCTGACCACGGTATGGGGCATTGGATACAAATTTGAGGTGAAGCGATGAATCACTCCCTGTATTCCAAATTTGTTTTGGGCTATTTGGTTTTCGGGCTTTTGGGCTTTGTTACCATTGCTACATTGTCCTCCCGTATGGTTCACCGCTATTTGGTGGAACAGCAGGCGTCTTTGCTTTATGATGAGGCCACTACCATTGCCGGCCAGTGCAGCGGGCTGTACACCGGAATGTCTTTGGATTTGGAATCCGCCGCATCCCAGATCAGCATGGTATCCGGATTCATTGACGCGGATATTTGGGTCGTTAATCAAAACGGAGCCATTATCGCTGACAGCCGCAGCAGCGGCCTGACGGGGCATACTATTAAAGACTTTAATCCTACAGCCATTGGAAACCGCTCCTACGGCATTGGAAATTATTACGGACTCTTCCCTTATGACGTTATCAGTGTTTCCGCCCCCATTACAGGAAATTATAATACCTATGGATACATTCTGATCCACAAAGAGCTGGCGGCTCTGGAACCGGAGCAAAACCGGATTTTAAATATTGTTTATATCAGCGGGCTGATTATATTCGCCCTTTCCCTGATTATCCTTTTGGTTTTTACCAAAACCGTTTATTTCCCCCTGCGCCGGATTACCGTAGGGGCCAATGAATACGCTTCCGGCCATTTAGAGCACCGTATCAAGGTGGAAACTCAGGATGAAATGGGCTATCTGGCCGCAACCTTAAACTATATGTCCAGCGAACTGGGGAAGCTGGAGGAATACCAGAAAACCTTTATTGCCAATGTTTCTCATGATTTCCGCTCTCCCCTGACTTCCATAAAGGGCTATCTGGAAGCGATTCTGGACGGCACCATCCCCCCGGAGCTTCAGGAAAAGTACCTGAACCGGGTCATTTCCGAGACAGAACGCCTTAACAAGCTGACTCAGGGAATGCTGACCCTTAATTCTCTGGACAGCAAGGGCTATTTGTCCCGGACTAACTTTGACATTAACCGCACCATTAAAGATACCGCCGCATCCTTTGAGGGCACCTGCGATGCCAAGGACATTTCCTTTGAACTGACTTTCTCGGATTCCATTCAAATGGTTTATGCGGATCTGGGAAAAATCCAACAGGTGTTATATAATCTCATTGACAATGCCATTAAGTTCAGCCATACCGGAGGGACAATTTATATCCAGACCTTCCTTCGGCGGGAAAAGGTATTCGTTTCCGTTAAGGATGAGGGAATCGGCATCCCCAGAGAGAGCCAGAAAAAGATCTGGGAACGTTTTTACAAATCGGACGCCTCCCGTGGAAAGGACAAGAAAGGCACTGGCCTGGGCCTGTCCATTGTAAAAGAAATCATTCAGTCCCATGGGGAAAATATTGATGTTGTAAGCACAGAAGGCGTTGGAACGGAGTTCATATTCAGCCTGCCCCGTTCCACAAACCTGTAAAATAAAATTTTAAGAAAGGATGGAACTCAAATGCAATCAGTTAAAAAACTCTGTACCATGTTAGCTTCAGCGGGAATGCTGGCTCTTTTGGCTACATCCCCCGCCTTCGCCAAGACGAACCTGAATGGAGTTCTGCTGGAATTTTCTTCCGGCGGCCGCAACGACTACACCTATCCGGAGCTCACGGTAACTCCCGGAGAAAAGACTCTCTACGATGTAGACAGCGTAACTTATATTGAATACGTTAATCCCTATACCGGCAAGTCAAACCGGTACCCCACAGCGGAAATCGTGATTAAAGCCCGGGACGGCTACGCCTTCCGTTCCTCCTCTAAAAGCTACTTTGAGCTTTACGGAATCGAGGCGGATTACGTCGATTCCCGCAAATCCGGAGACAGCATGACCATGACCCTTACTGTAGAATTTCCGGAAATGGCCAGTTCCGCTGTTGCGGCCCCGGCTTACGTCAATTTTACCGAAGACGGTCTGGCTTCCTGGGCCCCTGTGGGCGACGCTTCCTCTTATGAAGTTACCCTTGTCCGCGACGGAAAAGCGGATCTCTCCACCCGGACTACCGTTTCCGCCACCAGCGTCAATCTGGCGGATCGGATTACCCGTGCCGGCCAGTACGGTGTCCGCGTAGTTGCTCTCAGCCGCTATGATACTAAAATCGAAAGCTCCTATGTTCAGTCCGGCTCTGTTACTATTGACGATGCCCGCCTTGAGGCTCTGTCACAGGCTTCGGCTTCCCTGGAAGGAAAAACCGGCCAATGGGTAGAAACCGGATCCGGCATTTGGTATCAGAATCCCGACGGCACCTGGCCTTCTTCCTGCTGGCAGCAGATTGATGGAGCATGGTATTTCTTTAATCCCCAGGGCTACCGCCAGACAGGTTGGATTTTATGGAATAATCAGTATTATTACTGCGATTCCGACGGCAAAATGCTGGCAAATACCATTACTCCCGACGGCTATCCCGTGGATTCCAATGGGGTATGGCAGAAATAGACTTTGAAGGTTTTATTGACAGAAAGGATTTGACGATATGAAAAAATGGAAAACTGCTGTTGTACTGACTGCTTTTTTCTCCCTTCTGCTTCCCGGCACAGCTTTTGCCAGGGAACGGATTGAAGAAATCTCTCTCAATTTTTCCGCTGATATGGGTTCCGAGGATCCATGGCCTTCCGTGGAAATCACCCCGGAAAACGACGGCTATATGATAGAAGATTTTCAGTTTCTGTCAGACAGCAGTGAAAAATATCCGCAGGGAACCGTAACACTGCTTGCCGATGACGACTATTATTTTGGTACCATTAAGCGAACCGACTGCACTTTAGAGGGCGAAGGCGCTTCCTTTGTCAAAGCAGTAAAAGACTCCAGCCGCAAATTAAGGCTGACGGTTTCTTTCCGTGAAATGGGCGACGGGGAGGTCAGCGCCCCCTCAAGCCTTTTCTGGAGTGAAAGCGGAACGGTTTCCTGGGAACCGGTTCCCGGAGCCAGATCCTACCAGCTTCGGCTGATGCACAACGGGAAAGCTGTCAGCACGGAAACCTTTGAAACAAAGGAAAGCTCTTACAGCTTTGCTTCACAGATTACCCAGACGGGAACCTACAGTTTCCGCATTCGTTCCGTCAGCCGCTACAATTCTTCTGTTTACAGCGACTGGATTACCTCTCCCGGCTTTCAGGTCAATGAAGCCACATTGGAGCTGATCCGTTCCATAGCCGGCAATCCCTCAGGAGAAAACGCCTCTGCCAATGGAAATGACGGAGCCGTATCCCTTACGCCGGGACAATGGCAGTGGTTCTCTTCCCAAAATGCCTGGTACTGGCAGAATCCTGACGGAACCTACGCTTACCAGCAGTGGATCCATACGTCAGACGGCTGGTACTATACCGGCAGCGACGGCCACATGGCCTCAGGCTGGCAGTGGATTAAAGGAAGCGACGGTCTGTCCCGCTGCTACTACTTTGGCACAGGAGACGGAAACGCTCAGGGCAGAATGTATGCAGGAACCACAACTCCTGACAATTACACCGTCAATGGAGACGGAGCCTGGACAGTCGATGGAAAAGTTCAGGTTCAGTAACCCGATAAAAATGGGCTGGCGATAATCGCCAGCCCCATCTTTTTATATCTTTTAGTCCAAAACCATACGGGCCGCCCCGTAAATTCCGGCGTCATTTCCCAGCTTTGCTAAAGCTATGGTTCCTTTGTTCTCTGAAATCACTGCGTATTTCTGGTAGTATTTATTAATCCGGTCTACCAGGAATTGTCCTGCCTTTGATACGCCGCCTCCAATAACAAAGACTTCCGGATCCACTATCATGGACACCTGAGACAATACCAGTCCCAAATATCTGCTGGCGGTTTCCACTACTTCATCGGCAAGAACATCGCCTGCTTTCGCAGCGTCCAGCACATCTTTTGCTGTCACGCCATCCCCCTTTTCCCTGAGAACGGACGGCGCCTCGGAAGCTGCCATTTTCCGGCGGGCTTCTCTGGCAATTCCCGTTGCGGAGGCAATCTGCTCCAGGCAGCCCACGCCGCCGCAATTGCAGCGCTCGGTTTCCTCGTCTCTTACGTGAATGTGGCCTATCTCTCCGCCCAGGCCATGCTTGCCGGGAATAATTTTTTCATCCAGAATTACGCCGCCGCCGACGCCTGTTCCCAGAGTCACCATAACAATATCGCTGTAGCCTTTTCCGCCGCCCTGCCACATTTCGCCTAATGCAGCCACGTTGGCGTCATTTCCGCCTTTTACGGGAAGACCTCCTAAAAGGGCGCTCAGTTCTCTCTGAGGATTCATTTCCCTCCATCCCAGGTTGACGCAGACCTCTACGTAACCGTCAGGCATAACCGGGCCGGGGATTCCCATTCCTGCTCCGGCTACATTTTCCATGGCAATCTCTTCTTCCTGCAGTTTGCTCTTAATGGAAGCGGCAATATCCGGCAGAATATTTTTAGCCCCGTCCTCTGTCCGGGTAGGAATCTCCCATTTATCAATAAGTCTTCCGGAAATTTCAAAGAGTCCCAATTTTACAGTGGTTCCCCCTACGTCAATTCCAATGCACACTTTCTCCATTTTCTTATGCTCCTTTTCTTTGTTATTCTCTTTTGAGCCGCCGGAGCCTTTCGGATTTCCGGCGGATTTCATACATTTAGCGGAATGTGATTCCCCTCATTTTTTGAGGTCCTGTAAAAATAAATTGATTCGGCAGGCTTCCGCAGGTAATTTTGCTGATCTGGAAATCAAAATCTCCTTCAAACTTCTTGATTCCCGCCATGTTATAAATACAACAGGAATTATCGTCATACAGGAAGACATATTCCCCATCAATGCCGGCGTGCTGATAATCAAAATCAAAACCCTTTTCAAATACTTTGCTGCCGTTTTCCCGGTACACTACCAGCTTGTGAGGTTCCGGCCCCTCTTGATTGGCTGTAACCAAACCTATGTATTTGTCGGAATAAAACAGGCTTTCAATCCTTTCTTCTTCCGTCTGAACCGTTAAAACCGGGCTGGCCCTGTTTTCCGATGAGAAAAATGCCAGTCCTGTGTCAGCGCAGGCAAAAGAATAGGTTTCCGACATAAAATGAACCCGGGGCACCAGCTTGTCCACAAATGCCTCTTCATTGGCGCTGACAATACGGTCCGGTATGTTCTGTCCCACTTCCTCGGAATAATCGTAAATCACTACTCTGCTTTTTAAATCCGCATTCTGTATGTAGGCATAAGAGCAAATAAGCTGCGTCCCGTCCGGTGAAAAGCTCAGATCCATTAGATAGCCGTTTTTAGAAATCGTGGATTTCATCGTCAGATTCAGCTCATTTCCGTCCCGCTTAAACATAGATACGTAGCTGGATTTAGAGTCTTCCAGGACAGCCGCCACCACTCCTTCTCCGGAAATGGCAATACGGGTAATGGGCAGCAGAGTCTTTGCCGTTCCCTGGTAGCCGTCTTCATTGCAGATGTAAATCTCATTCCCCTGTTGGTCAGCCACAGCGGCAAAGGAGCCGTTGACTACCGCAATAGGCGCTTTCATTTCATAGGTCTGTACCCATACGGCCTTTCCTTTTTCATCAATATAAGAAGCCCCGTCCTTTGTGTATTTTAAAAGATTCCTTCCAAAACGAATGTAATTGGGAGCGCTGCCTTCCGCGCCGGCATCGCCGGCCGTCAGATCGGTTTCCCAGCTTACCCGGTATTCCTGGTACTGGTAATATTGTATCAGATAATAAACCGTACCCGCTGCGGCTGCCAAAAGCAGCAGGATCGCCGCAGCAATAGCCGCTCTTTTCCGAATTACCCGGCGATGGGCCTTTTTTACCGTCTTTACCTCGTCTTCCCCGCTGTACCTTTCATAATGTCTGCCGCTTTCCGAATGTCTGGTTCCCGTGCCTTTTTGGGAGGAATCCGCCGCTGTCTGGTTTGACACAATCTGCTGGCGGAGCTGCTCCTTCTTTCTCTCCCGGTTCATGGCGTTTAAATCGCTCATTCCCATTTCTCCTCGGTGTGCTGTAATACGTTCAGTATACAACATTTCCGCCGGAAACGCATTACCTTTTTCCTTAATTTTCTGCTGGCTCTCCTTCAGCAGCAGCTTCTGGCACTACCAGTTTCTGCCCGGATATAATATGATTTTGATCCGTCAGGCCATTAAGCTGGCAGATTTCTTCCAAATGGTTGACGCTGTGATAGAGCTTAAAGCAAATTCCATAAAGGGTTTCTCCGTCCTGTACCGTATACAGCATCTGTCCCGGTCCCGGCTCTGTCACCTTCTGCATCACCATGCCGCTGGCAGCCGGCTGTACAGCTCCAGCCGGTTCCTGAGAGGCCGGCGCTTCTCCGGAAACAGGCAAAGACATTCCCGTTTCCTCCGTTCCCTGGCTCCCTTCCGCCTGAGTCGGGCTGCTCTCCCCCAAAAGGCTTTCCGTATCAGAATCTGCAGTCCCTTCCAGTCCATTCTCCGTATTTCCCACCGGGAAGGCTTCCGGAACGTCCTCTTCTGTGGGAAATACTTCGCCCGGAATCTCTTCCACCTGTATCTTGCTCCCTGATGGAGACTGCTCCCCATCTCCTTCTCTTACGCCTGCCGGAATTACAGAGGCAATAACGCCCTCCATATCTTTCATTTTTTCATAATTGTTAAACATGACAACGCCTCCGGCCAGCACGACAATGGCCAGAGCGCTGCATAGTCCGCCCAGAATATTGACGGAATTTCTGTGTACGGCGGCCTGGGCTTTTTTAGATTCCATTTTTTGGCGGAAATCCCGGATAACCGGATCGCTTCCCCCATCTTCTACCCTTCGCCCTTCTTTCTGATTTACCATATAATCCTGCATCATCTGGTTTCGCTCATAATAGATGCAGTGCCCTTTTAATTTATAGAATCCATCGCTGGACGTTATGTAAATGGATTCCTCTCCTTCCAGTCCCCCGTTCAGGTACATAAGCTGATTTTTGCCGTTAAAATACTGAATATGCTGCTTCCAGTAATTTAGGGGGCTTAGAGTGCAGCCCGGGGCTCCGCACAGGAACCAGCCCTGAACCGTCCGTTTTGGAAACTGCTCTTCTATGCTCTGGTAGGCCCGCTTCCAGCCATCTTCTGAAAACGTCACCTGCTCCCCTTCCGTCGTCACCCCTTCCATTTCCATAGCGCCGTCTACAAAAATATACGGGATTCCTTCGTGCTCTTCCGTGCTTCCCAGCAGAAGCCCTACCCGCAGGTCTTGTCCGCCTGCCGGATAAAGACGCTTCAGGTAGGTATTTACATAGTCTTCCACATATAGTCTGACGGTCTGATCCCGCTCTCCAATCTGCCGGATATTTTTCGGCAGTTTGGGGAACGGATTATACAACTCTCCCATAATCAATCACCCTGCTTTCCTATTCTATCTAACCAAGAATAGCACAGCGGGAATGAAAATCCTGTCAAACCAGGGCCGCTTTTGACCATAATTTTTCGACAAGCCGTATACTGTCGCTGATACAGTCCGCCAGCCGCATAACCACTGCCAGACGGACGCTCTGGAGCATCAGGGGATCATAATTTCCGCAGCCTCCCACAATTCCTGTGATAAAAATATCGCCTACCTCCCTCAGCTCCTTGCTTACGCCTAAACCGGGCTTTAAAGCGCCTTTCCCAAGGGTTACGTACCCAATATGATCCGACTTTCCCACAGAGGCGTCAATGGCCACTACAGCGTGATCCGGATACCCTTCTCTCAGAAAACGCATATAGTCTTCCAGATTCATGGCGTGAACCGGGCGTTCCAGGGTTCCGAACACAGGAATCCCCATTTTTTCATTTTCTTTCAGTTTATATCCAATCAAAGGCCCCAGACTGTCGCCGGTAGAGCGATCCGTTCCGATACACAGAAACACTACGCCCTTTTTTCCGCAGTCCAATTCCTCCAAGATCATTTCATAAAGTCGGGCCGCCAGATGCTTTGCGTCAAATTCCCGGCGTGTATCGTAATAAAAAATTTCCTGCTGCGGATGCACAGCAATTCGTTCCCAAAATTTCATTCCTTACCGCCTTTAAGTTTGTCCTGATTTACTTTCATTATAGACGGGGGAAAAGAATTTTATGCACAGAAAAAGAATCCTGGGATACGGGTTTGTCTCCAGGATTCTTTCTTCAGGGGCCATTGGCTCCGCCCCCTATTCTCTTTCATTTTTCTTTATTGGCCAAATATCAGATTCCACACTTCTTCCAGGGTATCTGGATCTATCTTTAAAATCCCTGTTTCCCGTTCTCCGCCTTCCTCTTCCGTCTCCTTCTCATCTTCGCCGGGAATTAAAATTCTGTCGGCCTCTTCCGCTGAAATTATCCTGCCTCCAAGGGTAATGTACCATTGGCCTCCTTCTCTGACCATATTGGCTGAAGTGCTCCCTCCGAAATTGCCTTCTGTAAAATACACAGTGGCCCGATCCCCTTTTATCCGGGTTTCTGTCACTATGAAATCGATTTGGGGATAGTCCTCCGTATCGTAGGCTCCCAGCTCTTCAAACAACGGTATCAGGGCAATGAGGTCTTCTGCGCTGATGTCCAGTTCTACCCCTATAATCGCTCCGGCGAGCCCCAGGATCAAATCCATTCCCGTCATGATGGATTCCATGCTCTCTTCGTCTATGCAGGCAATCATTCCGTCTACGTCCATTGCATTATAGGCGCTTTCCAGCTCCTCTATGGTATCCTCCGGCAGCGCTTCCCTGGGAGCCGGAATCGCGGCGCAGCCCCAGCAGCCGGCGGCTATGGCAGCCCCTGCCGCCACGGAAAGCAGGGCTTTGGCTTTTCTCCTTATCCATTCCATTTCTGTTTTTCCTTTTTACTGGAACATAATCCGGGAATTGAGGTCATCTATAAAGTCTTCCAGCTCTTTTTCCGACAGCAGATTTCCTAATTGGGAACGGGCCTCGTTTTCCATCTGTTCTGCAATATCGCTTCTATTGGTGGTATATTTCCCTACTCTTGACAGATACTTTTCCTCAATACTCTCCTTTGTTGCTTCTATAATTTCTTCCGCAGTAGCCAGCGCCACCCACTGTTTCGGATCCTCCTCGCTGGGGACATAAATCTTTCCCGTTGAGTTATACTTCATATTCCCCTCTACGGCGTCGGTCTTAATGGCTCCGCCCTGCTGGGGATCGGCGTAATACCAATAGTAATCCTTGTCGCTCTTTTTGACCACCGGCTCAAAATATCCTACCGCCATCTGACCATTGGAGTGGAAGTAGTACCGTTTCCCGTTTTGGTTTTTCCAGGCGTCTCTCAGCATAATGCCGTTGTTGTCGAAGAAATACCATTTTCCTCCGATTTCTCTCCAACCTGTAGCCCTGGCTCCATCAGGATCCATATAGTACCAGTCTTCACCGGAAGGGAGCCAGCCTGTTCCCATATATCCGTTTTCTCCAAAGCTGTACCACTTCCCATCGATTTCCACCATAAAACCGGACATATAGTTGCCGTTTTCCGTTTCATACCGCCAGCCCTTATCATCCTGTTTCCATTCTCCGGCCCAGGCCGTTCCTGCCATGCATACGGCGGCGCTTACTGCAGCTAACATGGTTATTGCTTTTCTCATCTTTTTCATGTCCTTTCCTCCTCGTTCATTATAAGATAATACTTTTAATTTGCTCCAACATTTCCGTTATTCATAATAAAATCCTGTATTCCCGCCCCCTGGCCTCCATAGGGCGCGTTTACCGTTTCACTGGCCGGTGTTTCCGCCGGCTGCGTCTGAGGCGCCGGTGTTTCCGCCGGCTGCGTCTGAGGCGCCGGTGTTTCCGCCGGCTGCGTCTGGGGCGCCGGCGTTTCTGCAGGACGGGTCTGGGGCGCTGGCGTTTCCGCCGGACGGGTCTGAGGCGCCGGCGTCTCCGCTGGCCGGGTTTGCCGGGTTGCCGCCGGCGTCTGCTGTCTGCTCTGAGTGCTGGCCGGCGCTCTTCCCTTGCTTACTGTCAGGACAACTTCCGTTCCTTTTTCTACCATGTGGGCTTTTCCTCCCACTGTAGACTTCAAATCCTGGGAAATAACCTGGCCCGCTGCATAACTGCTGTTATATTCTTCTACTGTGCTCCACTCCAGTCCCAGGGCTTCCAGCTCTTCTATGGCGTCTTCTAACATCTTCGTTTCCACATCTGGGATCTCCACCATCTCTTTTCCGGCGCTGACTACGACTTTTACACTGTCTCCTTCATAGAGAACCGCGCCGGCCTCTTCTTCCTGGCTGATGATAATGCCTTCCGGAATGGTATCGCTGTATACTTCTTCCATTTCCAGATACAGGCTGCGCTCTCCCAACAGCTCCTCAGCCTCCTGGTAGGCCATTCCCACAACGTCAGGCATTTCCGTTTCCACAGAACTGTCCCTGCCTTCTTCGCCCAGAGAAATCACCAGAAGGATTTCCGAGCCTTTCTTAATCTTTGTTTCCGCTTCCTGACTCTGGCTGACTACCGTTCCGGGAGCCTTCTGGGAAGCCTCTTCCTTCAGCGCCACTGTAAATCCGGCTTTTTCCAGCTCCTTCACCGCATCTTCCCAGTTTTTATCCACTACTTTCGGCACTGTCACAGTCTCCACACCGCCGCAGATGGTAACCACAATTTCGCTTCCCGTCTCCATAATCTGCATTTCCCGGATAGCGGGACTCTGTTCCAGTATCTTATCCGCCGGTATAACATCATCATACTTTTTGTTTTCCGCCACTCTCATCTGCAGTCCGATGTCATCGCACTTTTTCTGAGCGTCTTCCACATACTCGTTTAAAAGGTTGGGCGTCCGCACCTGATTTTTCTCTATCCTGCTTTCCATATCTAAGAAAGATACGTCCAGGGAGATTACTCCTGTCGTCAGCAAGACAATGACGGCGATTATGGCGGCTCCTAATGTTCCCGCTATTGCTATAACCCACCAGGGAATCTTCGGGATCTCCGGTTTGTCTTCCGTCGCCTGTCTCTCTATAACATTCTCTGCGTGCAGCTCCTTTGCAAACTCCGCCGCCGACTGGGTTCTGTCACAGATTTTGACATTCAGGGCATTCATGATGGCTGTTTCAATATTCTTGGGAATCTTAACTCCCATTTTGGAAGGCTTTTTCAGCGTATCCTTGGCCTTGCGCTCCATGGCGTCTTCCGGAGTCACCCCGGTCAGCATTTTATAGAAGGTAGCGGCAGCAGCGTAAACGTCAGTCCAGGGGCCTTGATCTCCCCGGCTGCAGTACTGCTCTTCCGGGGCGTATCCCGGTTTGATCATAACGGACAAGCTCTTGCTGTATTTCGTCGTAGCGTACCTGGAAGATCCAAAATCGCAGATCTTGACCCCGCCGTCCTTCAGCAAATAAATGTTGTCCGGAGCAATATCCCTGTGGATTATCCCTTCCTCATGTACCTTTTCCAAGGCTCTCAGCACTGTGAGAATAATAGGCAGGGCCGTTTCCAGAGGCAGCCTTCCCTCCTTCTCAATACGCTCCTTCAGGGTTTCCCCTTCCAGATATTCCATAACAATGTAGGCCGTATTGTTTTCCTGAAAGCAGTCAAAAATATGTACAATATCCGGCTCCTGCTGAAATTTTGCCAGACGCTTCCCTTCATTAATAAGATTGGTCAGACCGGCCTGAAACTGCTCCTCCTTCTCCCCGGTATAAACCGTAACCTTCGTTTCCGTAGGCCTTCTGGTGGAAAATTCGCTGGGCATATATTCTTTAATGGCCACTTTCATTTCTAAGTCCGTATCGTAGCCAAGATACGTGATTCCAAATCCTCCAAATCCCAGTACCCTTCCTATAATGTACCGTCTATGAATGCGGGAACCGGGGGCAATATGGTAGGCTTCTCGCGCCTCTGTCCCCCGGATATAGCCGCAGTAAGGGCAAATCTCAAATTCGCCGTCATACTCTTCCATGCAGCCCATACATCTCACTTTTTCCATGCTTCTCATTCCTTCCTGGACGCCTTAGGAAGCGTTTTCCTTTGCTTTCCAAATATATCTGCTTCAAAATCCTCCGCCTTTTTTGTCCGGCAGTAATGGCTACCCTGAAGAGCCCTGGAAATTGCCTTTCTCTCTCTTTTTTGCAGATGCCAGCTTTCCATAAACAGCCTGACGCCGGTTTCCGACTGGTAGGGCTTTCCGGAAGTCAGGAAAAAGAAAATTTTCCCCAACCCATAAACGTCAGTCCAGGGTCCCGGGCTTCCATAATCCACCCCGTCCAGCCTTCCGCAGCAGCACCGGGCCGGTTCCGGCCACCGCAAAATCAGTCTGCCGTCGCTTCCCATCCAAAAACTGTTTTCATCCAGGCTTCCGTGTATCAGATGGTTTTCATGAAGCCTTTTTACCGCTTCTATAGCGTCCTTTATCAAAGCCCGGGCTTCCCGTCTGCCGATTTTCGTATCCTGGCAGTATTCCTCCAGAGTAGGCAGGTTCCAATACGCCGTAACCAGATAGGCCGTGCCGTTTTCCTGAAAGCAGCTATAAGTTTCCGCAATCCTGCCTTCCCGGTAAAGCCGCAGCAGGCCCTTTCCGGAGCTTATAAAAACCGACAGGCCTTTTTCAAACAGTTCCTTCCTTGTCTGGGCCGTATAAATGCTGAGCCGTGCCCCTTCTGAACGGGCCGCGCAGTACTGGGGAAAAAATTCCTGTATGGCCACTTTTCTGCTGAAAACCGTGTCCCAGCCGATATAAATAATATCCGTATCCCGCCTTTCTATGGCTTCTCCCACAATATACCGCTCCTGGAGAATTGTTCCTATTTTTAGAAATTCCCTTTCATCAAAAAAATCTGATTCAGAAAAACCGCAAATAGGACATTTTGTTGTATTCTCATCTTTGGGTTCCATACATCCCGGACACCGTTTCATGGCTATTTGCTTTCCTTTCCCCGCCAGTTTAGAATTTCCAGGCTATTGATACCGGCCTCTTCCTTCTCCAGCTCCCCGTTAATGCCTACGTACTCTTCGTACATATCCCGGTTAATAGGCAGCGCCGCCCCTCCTCTGACATTTAAAATATCCTGCCCCCGCTCTGATACAAGGTAATCGATAAACTCCTGGGCGCTTTCCTTTTCCTCTCCCGATAGCTGGCCGGATATGCTGAGTTCATTGGAAAACCTGGCCTTTGGAGCCGCCTCGCCGGACCATATTTCCTCCGGCCACACCACCTCATAGCGGCCTGTCAATCGCTTTTGGACTTCCTCATAATCTTCTGTAGTTCCCAGGAAAACCGGTGTTTCCTCACTGTAAAAATCTGACGGCATTTTTGGGCTTTGCTCCCCACTCAGGTTCAGAGTTTCCAGACAGTTTTCGTAAAGAGCCTCGTCCTCTTCCTTCATGCTGAAGTTCCCCTTCCGGATCCAACTCTCAATTTCCTCTTTCCGGGAAGGAGTCCCTTCCTCCTGCTCCATTCCAACATTGAGATAAATCACCGGCATTTCAAATCCCAGGGGAATCTGGTACAATTCTGACTCTGCTCCTCCTATCTCTTCCAGAAAATAGTACTGCTTTTCATGGAGTTTCTGCCCCAGCGCCGTCAGGCTTCCGGCCTCTGCTTTGAGTTTTTCCGGATCCATACCTGTGCTGTCAAATATATCGGGCTTTTCTCCTGCATTTTCCCAAGTCTCCTGGTAAGTGTCCTCCGGAATTTCTTTAATTTCGATGTGGATGTCCTGATAATATTCATTAAATGCCGCAATAGCTTCCCGGTATGCTTCTCCGGCATTTCCTTCCGGTATCCAAAATTCCAGATCCGCCTTCAGTCCATAGGCTTCCTGCCGCTTCCCCCGGTATACGGCTACGCAGGCCACGGCCCCGGCGCACAGGATCACCGCCGTTCCCGCAGCTCCCAGCAGGCGCAGCCGTTTCCGCCTTGCAATCTCTTTTTCCAGAGAACGGGCTTTTTTGGTATTCTCAATTGCTTTTATAAAAGCGCCCATGCTTTGGAACCGCAGCTCCGGATTTAGGGCCATAGCCCTCATAATGCTGTCGTTTAAATATTCCGGAATATCCGGATTTATTTCTTTTGGGGCCTTTAAATTGTCTTTCTGAACCCGGTTTACGGATTCGTCAGGCATCTCTCCTGTCAGGGAACGGTACAGTACGGCTCCCAGGGCGTACACGTCGGTCCATGGCCCCTGTTTGCTCTTATTCCGGTACTGCTCCGGAGGCGCATATCCCGGTTTTAATATGATGGACAGCGTTTTTTCCGTTTCTCCGGAAGAAAATCTGGCAGCTCCGAAGTCAATCAGCTTTATGGTTCCGCCCTTGCAGATAAAGATATTGTCCGGGCTTACGTCCCGGTGAATAATATGGAGCTTGTGAATATCCGCCAGTGCCCTGGCTGCACAGACCACTACAGATACCGCCATATCCGTATTTACGCGTCCCCAGTGTTCCTTAATATACTGCCTGTAAGAAATCCCGTCTAAAAACTCCATGGCAATATAGGCCGTGTTATTTTCTTCAAAAAACTCGAATACGTGAACAATATTGGGGTGTTGGTTAAACTTAGCCATGTACCGGGCTTCCGTCAGGAACCGTTCTTTTCCCTTCCGAAATTCATCCTCCCGGTTTCCAGTATATACAATTACGGTTCTCTCCCCAGGTATTCGGTTTACAATTCCGCCGGGATAAAACTCCTTTATGGCTACCTGGCGCTCCAAACGGCTGTCCCAGGCCCGGTAGGTAATACCGAAACCGCCGAACCCCAGAACTGTCCCGATTACGTATCTCCCATACAGCAGTGTGCCGGGATGGAGATGGTACGCTTCCCTGGGAGGAGTTCCCCTAATAAAGCCGCAGTGAGGGCAGACCTCGTACTGCTCGTCGTACTCTTTCATACAATTCAGACACCTGACCATTGCCGTATCCTCCCTCTGGCTAAAATTGCTTTTGGTACTTCATCAAGATTACCGTCGTATTATCCTGGCTTCTTCCCGCACAGGCTTCTGACATTCGTAAAAGCCGATCCGCCGCGATTTCCATGTCCAGATCGTTATCTCTGACCATGGCAAAAATCTGCCGGCTATTCATGCACTTATACAGCCCGTCGCTGCACAAAAGGACAATATCCCCGTCTTCCAGCTTTGTCTCATAAAGTTCTGCCCGGGCCACCCCATTCATGCCAATAAAGCTGATAAGGGCCTCCGCCTTTGGGGTATTAATCTGAAGTTCATATTCTTTTGGGGAAATGGCTCCTGACTTCAAATCCTCATGGAGCTTCAGCCGGTAATTGTGCTCCGGCGTAAGGGCCTGGATTTCCCCTCCCCGGATCAAATAGATCTTGCTGTCCCCGACAGACAGATAACTCAGCCTCTCCTGACAGATTAGGGCTGCCACCATTGTCGTCCCGGCCTTCAGCCGTTTTCCCTCCTGATTCTTTAAAGCCGCCACTTCCCTGTCCGCTTTGGCGAGCTCCTCCTCAAAGAAAGGAAGGATCTGCTCCCTGGGCCGTTTCTTCTCGTAATCCTCCGCCAGTATTTCCACTGCCGTCCTGCTGGCCCTTTCTCCTCCGTTCAGCCCTCCCATGCCATCGCACAGAATGCCAAAAGCGCTGTCGCTGTCGGTATACAGATAACCGTAATCCTGCTGGTACTCCCTTGTCCCGATTATGCTTCCTGCTCCCACATCCAGGTGAGCCGCAAAACCGGCTGCCCTTTTTACGATATTCATTCCCTTACCCCTACTACAAACTCAAATTTCCGGTTTGCCAGATAGATTTTTGCCGGCAAAGCGACCAGGATCTCCCTGCCTTTGGCAATCCTCCTGTTGTTGACAAAGGTTCCGTTTAAAGATGTATCGCAGATTTTCAGCTTGTCTGCTCTTTCGTCATAAGAAACCCGGCAATGCCTCCGGCTGACGTCCCGCTCCGGATCCCTTAATACCAGATCATTTTCCTCGCCCCGGCCGATACTGATTTGGCAGTCGCCCCAAAACTCTATGGGCCGGCTTTTTATTCCCTGAAAAGTCCGTTGGAAATACAGGATTTTGCGGCGGGATTTCTCACCAAACCGCAGTCCTCCGGCAAAATCCGCCATTGTCTGGGTTCTCTCTTCCGGATAAAGCTTCAACGCGTTATCTACTGCGTCTGAGATCCGTCCCTCTGCTTCCGGGCACAGGCGAAACAGCGGAGCATAGCCTTCTCCCTTCTTTCTTTCCACCGCCGGCGGAATCCGCCTGCCGGTCAAAAGGTAATAATAACTTGCCGCCAGAGAGTACACGTCTGTAAAACGCCCCTGCTCCCCGTTATAAATCTGCTCTAACGGCGCGTACTCCGGTTTGGCTTCCTTGGGAATCCTGTCTTTGCTGTCAGATAAGTAAACTGCGGAGCCAAAGTCAATCATTTTAATCTCCCCGCTGTCGGTTAGGAAAATATTTTCCGGCGTCAGATCCCGGTGCAGAATCCCCGCCCTTTCATGGCAGGCATCGGCATATTCCGCCGTTTTCCGGATCAGATCCGTTATTTCCCGAAACCCGAACTTTCTCTGTTTGGTCCTGTGTCCCAGAGTGTCTCCCTCCAACAGTTCCATGGTATAGTACGCCCCTTGATTCTCTTCAAAATAGCTGCCGTACCGGACTACCCCGGGATAGCCTGTGAGCCCTTTCAGAATAGATGCCTCCCGCCGGAACTGCTCCAGTCTGCCTTCTTTCTCTTCTTCCTTTTCCCCAGAGCCGGAAAATGTATATTTTTTTACCGCGCACATGGCTTTTAGCTGCCTGTCGTAAGCCCGGTATACTGTTCCAAACCCTCCGCTGCCTAAAACGCCCCGTATTTCATACCGGCCATCTGCCAGGACTTGTTCCATTGCTATCACCACCTAATCCGTATCCGGACCGGTCCCGCCTGTATGCTGTCTCCTGATGCCACCGCCGTCTTCTTTCCGGGCTCCGCCGCCTTTCCGTTAAGGCGGGTTCCGTTTTTGCTTTTCAGATCCGTCAGATACAGCCGTTTTCCCTTTCTTTCCAGCAAAAAGTGAGGGCTGGACACCCGCGGCTCGTCTATCCGGACGTCACAGTCCATTCCCCGGCCAATTACCAGGCTGCCCGCCATTTTCCACTGAGTATTGACAGTGGGCTTTCCTTCCATGGAAATCTCCGCATTGACCACAAAGTCCTTCTGCGGTTCTTTTTCCTTATCGGTCCGTTTTTTCAATTTCCCTACAGCGGCTGCCACTGCCGCCGCCAGAATCAGCACAGCCAGGACTAACAGGAGAATGGGGCCTGAATTGTCTTCCGGTTCCGGCTCTTTTTCCACTACCGCTTCAATGGTCACGCTGTTTTGTACCGGATTCTTTTCCATAGAGTTATCTGTAATGTTGATACACTCCACATAGTACGTTCCGGTCTGCAAATCTTCGCCCAATGACAGAAATACGGAATCCGTCCCCGGCTCTCCCTGAGAAATTCCGCTGACGGCTACTCTTTCTCCGTTTAATGTAACCTGGTAATTGGAAAGGTCCTCCGAGCCCAAAACCGGTTCGCTAAAGCGAATCCGCATCAGCCGGTCCCCGGCAATCTCTCCCTCTTCCATAGCCGGAGCCACGTTATCTGGAATCCATCTGGAATTAATGACCTCCATGGACAGGGTTCTGTCGGACTCCTTCAGATGCAAGGTTACAGTATCTCTCCTATTGGTGACCCGGTTTCCGTCAGATGAAAATTTCAGCTCCCTCATATTCAGCAGTTCATCCGTTAAATCTGACGACGCCTGAAAGATACCGCCTTTTTCCAGGAGAACCAGCTTTCCCCCTGTATTGCGTGCAAATTCCCCGAAGCTGTTTATATTGCTTCTATCCGTTTCCCCAATGCACATGGCGTACAGTGGGATTCCCTTATCCTTTAAATTGGCCAGGGCCTCCTGGGCCTGCTTTTTCCCTACGGCAATATCCTCTCCGTCAGAAAAGACCACCATAACCCGCCTGCGGCACTCCTCCGCCTTCACGCCCTCTGCAATGCTGCTCATCTGGGCCATAGCTTCAAAGAGCAGGGTCTGCTGATCCCCATTGTCCAGACCATTGAGGATCTCTTCCAGACGCGCCTCATCCTGGCTGCCGTCGCTTAAAAGCCGTACTTCCTCCCCGAAGGCACACAGCACCAGCCGATCCTGCGCCCTCAAATTTTCTTGTATTTCTAAAATCCCGCTTTTGATTTCGGAAAAATAGGCGTCAGGAATGGAGCCGGAAATATCCAAAAGCACATAATAATAAATGGCATCCCCTGTTTCCTGAAAGGTTTTATCCCAGATGAAGTCCAGACGCTCCTCTCCCAGATACGCTTCCATCTGGCTGCCGTCTGTGCCTGCGAACTCTCCGTACAAGTAGACCTCCGGGAGATTCGTATATACGCTTTCCAAGCTCTCCGTATTTTCATCAGATAAAATCTGTCCGCCATTTTCCTGAAGGACATCTTCCGCCATTATAGGCTCCCATTCTCCTATACTGATTCGTCCCATCTGCATTCCTCTCCCTACTCTATCCAGATCCCAATGGCCGAGTAGTTATCCATATCCCGTCTTTTCCCGTTTTTCAAAACGATTTTTTCCATTTGTTCCAGCCATTCCCTGGGACTCTCCGCCTTTCTCAGACAGGCCTCCATCTTTTTTTCTTCTATTAATTCCCAGAAACCGTCGCTGCACAACAAAAAAGCCTGACCCGGACAAATCACTGTCGTGTCGGCTGTTTCAAACTTCAGTTCCTCTACCGTTTCTCCCAAAGCCCGGAGAAGCCTGTTCCTGTCTGGGTGGTTTCGTATTTTTTTCTCTTTTAATTCTCCCGCGTTTACCAGCATCTGGGGAACGCTGTGATCCAGGGTTCTCCCTGTAACCCTGCCATTTTGGAATGTATAAAGTCTGGAATCGCCGATATGGCCCCATTTGGCTGTTTTTTCCCAAATTTCCAGCACTGTCAGGGTCGTCCGCATACCCATGGTTCTCCGGTCCTGCCGCTGCCTTTGGATGATTTCCTCCTGGGCCAGACGGAAACGGCTTCCCATGTCCCAGACTCCTCCGGCTTCTTCACATTCTGCGGCAAAACTCTCAATGGCTGCCTTCACTGCCAGCTCTGAAGCCAGTTCCCCATTGCCGTGGCCTCCCAAGCCGTCCGCCAGGGCAAAGCAGTAAGCGTCGCCCACTTGATACATTCCCACGTGATCTTCGTTGTATTCCCGATCTCCGTTTCTGCTAAGCAGATCAAACAATACCATTTTTATCTTCTCCTTATAACCTGTGTCCTCCCAAAAGGGAGAACACAGGCGATTACGCTAATGCTATTATTCGATGTCCAGCCGGAAACCGTTGCGTTTGCTTGCAAGATAAATCACCGTTCCCCGTCCCACGCGTTTTGTCACGCCATTTTCCAGACGGGTTCCGTTTTCCAGGTAAGTTCCCAGTTTGGAGCAGTCCGTAATATAAAAGTCGTTGGTATTCATGTCGTAGCGTACTCTGCAGTGAACCCTGCTGATCTCATCCTGGTACTGGTCAAATACGATCTGGCAGTCTGAAGAAGAACGTCCCATAGTGATTTCCTTGCCATCGCTAATGTCAAAATCCGCCCCCTCATACTGACCGGCAATTCCGCAGATATAGGCCTTCTCCCGGGGGATCGCATCATTTTCAGAAATATCGCTGATGCC
Organism: uncultured Clostridium sp.; assembly: GCA_946498245.1. GTDB lineage: Bacteria > Bacillota > Clostridia > Lachnospirales > Lachnospiraceae > UMGS1370. The sequence continues at coordinate 26,985 of CAMMNN010000005.1, forward strand.
TCCTGAGGATTTCACTACCACATCGGAAAATCCAATGAGCATCTTAAACACCAAATCAACGGTTCCAAAACCAGGAATAATCACCAACCAGGCTGTGTTGGGATTAAAGCGGAATTTCCCGTAAAATTTCCGGTAAGCCAAAAATGTAAAAATGAAGATGGCAATCCAGTATGCCGCTAAAATAATAAAAGGAAAGAGCAGCCCCTTGGTCAGCAGCACTAAAACCACTCCTAAAACAACGGTAATGACCCCTGTAATCAGGCCGGATTCTGAAAACAGGAAAATATACCACCAGGGAGCTTCCGCTATCCTCATAAAATAAAGCTGTCTGGCAACAGGCAAAAAGGGCATCCAATCTCCGTCAACCCCTGCCTTCTTTCCGATACACATATAAGCGTATCCCATAAAAAGGTATGAACCTAAAAGCGCCAAAACCAGCACAATCCAATATGTACTTAAAAAGGCTCCGATTAAATCAGGCAGATCCTCTATCATACTCATTAAATCATAATAACTCATGTTTTCTCCCCCTTACTCCTCATTGTCCTGGGCCGTCCAGGTAAATTTATCATCGCAGCACGGTATCAGCATAAGGGAAACGTTTCCCACCTGAATGATGTCATTCTTTTCCATGCGTCTCGGCTCCAGCACCACTTCGTCCTTTAAGTAAAACAGCTCTCTGGAATCTCCGGGTTTAACGATAAATACATTCTGTCTTGGCTCGTAAATAATAGCGGCATGGCGCTTCCTGGAAACAGACTTTTCATCAGCCAGACAAATATCCATGTCCCAGTCTCTTCCAATGAAATTGCAGCCGGTTTTCAAGCTGAAATCCTTCCCTTTCATCCGTCCCTTGACACAGATCAGCCATCCTACTGTCGGCTGGATATTCTCTTCTCCTTCATGATTCGTAAAAATGCTGATGGTCTTGGCGTCGTCTTTGTCTGCCGGCTCTTTTATATCCTCTTCCGGTTCTCTTAAAGGCCGGGTTTCCGGCTCGCTGTCGTATCCCGGTATCCCCTGTCCCGGCATTACCGCCACGTCGTTCTTCTCTTCTACCCAGGAAGTTGTGACATTCTCCTTGGGCTTTTCTCCTCTTTCCCCGGCGCAGTGAGGACAGCTTGCATATTTATTGGCATCATAGTAATGCCCCTTCGGGCACCGGATATTCCGGATAGCATTGGGCTTGCTCATAGCTCACACTCCTCGTACATAATAAATTTTCATTCATTATACCAAAAGCATCTCTTTTCCTTTTGATCTCCGCAAAACTTACACGTTTAACGACAAAATTTACAACGCCCTTATGGCTGCGCACAAAGGGCGATTCGCTTTTCCAAACGAACCGCCCTTATTTCTTTCCTTCCAATCCAATAATATATTCTGAAACTTTGCCTGCGTACTGTGCATACCGCTCCTTTGAGGCCTTCAGTCGCGCCTGACTGATGGGGATTTCCTGCCCGTTTTCCAGTAAAATCCGATCCCCGCCGATTTGAAAAATCTTATCCATATTTACCAGATAACTTTTGTGGCATTGGAGAAAATTATCCGGCAATTGCTCTGTCACCACTCCCAGCTTTCCGTAATAAACGTAGCTTTCCGCCCTGGTATAAACCGTAATCATATGGCCTTTGCTCTCTATGTATAAGATCTCCTTTAAAGGAATCGCCAGCATCTCTCCCTTTTTCCGAAATACCAGCTTATATTCCTTTCTCTTGGGGTCTTTTGATAAAATGACGTTCAGCATTTCAGCAAAGCGCTCATATTTTAATGGTTTCTTAAAAACGCCTGCAATGTTGGCGTCAATAAGAAAAATCTCTTCCAAAAGTTGATTCCCATCCGAGGTAATATAAATAAGATTGGTTTCCGGGCTTTTTTGGTACAAATCCTGAGCGAAATCCAATCCTGTAATGATCGCCTTCCCATCGACTTCTAAAAAAATATAATCAAAGGCCGCCCCGTGAAGGACGGCGTTTAAAAGTCCGTCAATTGCACAAAACTCCTGAATTTCTCTAAAACCTGACATATTCAGCAGGAACCTTTTTATCCCCTCTGCCAGCCGCCTATCCATACTGCAAACAGCCGTTTTCATACTCTCATTCCTATCTTACATATCCGTCCGTTTCAGAAAAACCAGACAGATATTTTCGTATTTGTTTCCGCATTCAATGTTGATTTTTAGGATATGTGCCTTGGTGTATGTCCTCGGAAAAACAGTGGTTTCCATTATATATTGTTTCAGACAGTATTTTACATTTCTGTCAAAATTAACCAAATTAGGGACAAAATTAAAATGCAATACACTAATAATATCTCTAAAGCGGAATGAAACGACCGCTGACAGTAGCGAAAGAGGGTATCCCCCGCCGCAATCTGCGTTCTAAGGGATACCCTCTGTACGTTCTAAATATTCATTTTGCTTTTCTTACGCAACCCCGTCCTGATCCGAACTCTCCAACAGCGTTGTGGTGTACTTATCCAGAATCACTCTCTGAATGGTATCACGGGTGCCGGAATTGATTGGATGTGCAATATCACGGTACTCGCCGTCTGCAGCCTTGCGGCTGGGCATTGCGATAAACAACCCTTTCTCTCCTTCAATTACTTTAATGTCGTGGATGACGAATTCATTATCCAGCGTGATGGAAACTATCGCTTTCATTTTTCCTTCTTTTTCAATCCGTCTTACTCTTACATCTGTAATTTGCATACTTGAAACCCCTCCGTCACTCAACTCTCGCACCTGCGAAGTATATTTCTGCCGGGAAAATTCCCGCAGTTTTTCTTTTTCATCTCCCGTTTTTCTTTATAATGTATATCTCTCGTTCTTTTCCACCACAATCTTGATATTGTCAGGCGTACCGATATGGGTCGTATTGGCCCGGATGGTATCCCGGCTTTCCACGATGCAGTTTTCGATTACCGTGTTGTCGCCGATATATACATCATTCAGAATGATAGAATTTTTAATGACGCAATTATTTCCAATGTATGCTTTTTTGAAGAGTACGGAGTTCTCAACAGTACCATTTAAGATACATCCACTGGAAACCAGGCTGTTTTTCACCACTGCCCCCGGATTGTACTTTGCCGGCGGCATATCGTCAATCTTGGAATAAATGTCGGGATACTGCTTAAAGAAGTAATCCCTTACCTCCGGTTTCAGGAAATCCATATTAGTCTTATAGTAGGATTCCACCGAAGCGATGTTGCTCCAATAGGTATCCATTTTATAAGCGTAAATTCGCTTGAGGTTCTTATAGCGAACCAAAATGTCCTTTACAAAGTCATAGCGATCCTCTGCCGCGCAGCGCTCGATTAGCTCAATCAACTGACGTCTGCGGATAACGTAAATACCGCAGGAAATGGTATTGGCATCGGAAACCATAGGCTTTTCTTCAAAATCTACGATCCTGCCGTCGTCGTTAATCTTCACGCAGCCAAAACGGGTTATGTCCTCGCCCTCCGCCATTTTCTTGCAGACAACGGTAATATCCGCTTTTTTCTCAATGTGATATTCCAGAACCTTATTGTAATCCAGTTTATAAATGCCGTCGCCTGCAGCGATAACCACATAGGGTTCGTGGCTGCTCTTTAAAAAGGAAAGGTTCTGATACAGGGCATCCGCCGTACCCCGGTACCAATCGCTGCTCTGGGCCGTAATGGTCGGCGTGAATACAAACAGGCCGCCCTGTTTTCTTCCAAAATCCCACCATTTTGAAGAACTCAGATGCAGGTTCAGGGAGCGGGAATTGTACTGGGTAAATACCGCCACATTCTGAATATGGGAATTGGTCATGTTGCTTAATGCGAAATCGATGCTGCGGTAGCTTCCTGCAACCGGCATAGCGGCGATTGCCCTTTTATTAGAAAGCTCACGCATCCTCTTACTGTTACCACCTGCTAAAACAATACCGATTGCTCTCATCTCACGCCACCTGCCTTTATAATGTAATCTCCGCTTGCCAGCAATCCGTCAGGATAATCTTCCGGCGCCGTTTCTCCGGAAACAGCGGTATTCTTTCCTATTTTTACGTTGTCCGGAATTACGGAATGTTCGCCAATGGTAACCAAATCAAACTGATATACTTTGGGATCATAAGTACTGGGGGCATACTCTCCAACGCCCAGTTGCGCCCCTTTTCCAATGTGTACATCCTCGGCCACAATGGCTTTGGTAATCACCGCGCCTTCTTCGATTACCGTTCCCTTCATAATAATAGAGTCGCGGATAACCGCGCCCTTTCCAATGGTAACTCCGGCTCCGATGACTGAATTATAAATTTCTCCGTATACTTCCGTGCCTTCCCCAATAATACTCTTTTCAATCACTGAATCTGCGGAAACATACTGAGGCGGGATAATATCGCTCTTGGTATAGACTCTCCAGTATTCTTCATACAGATTGAACTCCGGAATAATATCGATCAGCTCCATATTGGCTTCCCAATAGGATCCCAAAGTCCCCACGTCTTTCCAATATCCGTTGTACTCGTAAGCAAAAATCCTGTCCCCCTTGCCATGGCAGTAGGGAATGATGTGCTTTCCGAAGTCGCAGCCCGGTTCGTCTTTCATCTTAATTAATGCATCTCTCAGTACCGGCCAGCTAAAAATATAAATACCCATAGACGCCAGATTGCTTCTGGGAACCGGCGGCTTTTCTTCAAATTCCGTAATCCGGTTATGCTCGTCTGTAATTACGACGCCGAACCGGCTGGCTTCCTCGATAGGAACCGGCATAGCAGCAATGGTGATGTCTGCATTGTTAGCCTTGTGGTAATCCAGCATAACCTCGTAATCCATCTTGTAAATGTGGTCCCCGGAAAGAATCAAAACGTAATCCGGATTGTAGCTTTCCATATACTCAAGATTTTGATAAATTGCATTGGCAGTACCGGTATACCAATCGCTGCCTTTGCTCCTTTCATAAGGCGGAAGCACTGTAACTCCCCCTACGTTGCGGTCTAAATCCCACGGAATACCGATTCCGATGTGAGAATTTAAACGTAACGGCTGATATTGGGTTAAAACACCTACCGTATCAACGCCAGAGTTAATGCAATTACTCAATGGAAAATCGATAATGCGGTACTTTCCCCCGAATGATACCGCCGGCTTTGCTACTTTCTGAGTCAGGACTCCTAGACGGCTCCCCTGTCCGCCAGCCAAAAGCATGGCTATCATTTCCTTTTTAATCACGTTATCACCTCTTGCTGTTAAATTTAGTTATGGAAACATTATACCATACTTTTCATAAATAGTGAACAAATTACTTTATTTTTTCTTGTATTTTTTGTGCATTTTCCGACAGTTTTTTCCAAATTATTCAAGATATTGTATATTTTCCCACATCTTGTATCCCTTCCCTTTGACAGATACAAAATATTTCTGCATCTGACCTCTGAAAGCCGTCAAAAAACGCGCAAAAATTCCCCAAACCCTTGAATCGCCGCAAAAAATACAGTATAATCAAGTTTAATATGCGAATGGCAGGCAATTCCATCCTGTACCGCAGATCGGAGGAAATATCAGCATGGATTTAGTTACTGTAAGAGAATTATATAAAAACCGCGACGCCTATCTGGATAAAGAGGTTTCTATCGGCGGCTGGGTCCGCAGCGTCCGTGATTCCAAAGCTTTCGGTTTTATTGTAGTCAGCGACGGTTCTTTCTTTGAACCGCTCCAGGTGGTCTACCATGATACTATGGAAAATTTTGCGAAAATTTCTAAGTTAAACGTAGGCTCGGCCATTATTGTAAAGGGCACTTTAGTTGCAACGCCAAATGCCAAACAGCCTTTTGAAATTCAGGCTTCCGAGATTCAGGTAGAGGGCCCTTCCGCTCCGGATTATCCCCTGCAGAAAAAGCGCCACTCCTTTGAATTTCTCCGCACCATTTCCCACCTGCGCCCCAGAACCAATACCTTCCAGGCAGTGTTCCGGGTTCGCTCCCTTATCGCTTATGCGATTCATCAGTATTTCCAGGAGAGGGATTTCGTTTACGTCCACACCCCCCTCATTACGGGAAGCGACTGCGAAGGCGCCGGAGAAATGTTCCAGGTTACGACTTTGGATCTGGCAAATGTTCCCAAAAATCCTGACGGAACCGTGGACTTTTCCAAAGACTTCTTTAACAAGCCCACGAATTTAACGGTTTCCGGCCAGCTAAACGGAGAAACCTACGCCATGGCTTTCCGCAATATTTACACCTTCGGCCCCACCTTCCGGGCGGAAAATTCCAACACCACCCGCCATGCGGCGGAGTTCTGGATGATTGAGCCGGAAATCGCTTTTGCCGATTTGGACGACAATATGGATCTGGCCGAGGGAATGTTAAAATACATTATCCGCTTTGTACTGGAACACGCTCCCGAAGAAATGAATTTCTTTAATCAGTTTGTAGATAAGGGCCTTCTGGATCGCTTAAACGGCATCCTGGATTCCCAGTTCGCCCGGATTACCTATACTGAGGCCATTGAGATTCTGGAGAAAAACAACGACAATTTCGATTACAAGGTTTATTGGGGCTGTGATCTCCAGACCGAGCATGAACGCTATCTGACGGAGCAGGTTTACAAAAAGCCGGTTTTCGTTACCAACTACCCCAAAGAGATTAAGGCCTTCTATATGAAGCTGAATCCCGATGGAAAGACCGTTGCCGCTGTGGACTGTCTGGTTCCCGGTATCGGCGAAATCATCGGCGGCAGCCAGAGGGAGGACAATTACGAGAAGCTTCTGGCCCGCATGAAAGAGCTGGGGCTTAAAGAAGAAGACTACGGTTTTTATCTGGATCTGCGCAAGTACGGTTCCGCCCGTCATGCCGGATTCGGCCTGGGCTTTGAGCGCTGCGTCATGTATCTGACCGGAATGTCCAACATCCGCGACGTACTTCCCTTCCCCAGAACCGTCAACAACTGCGAGCTGTAAGATCACAGGTCAAAAGCTGCTGCCTCACTGCAGCAGCTTTTTTTGGAGGTTCCTGCTTATGAAATTTATCCATACCGCCGACATTCACTGGGGCATGGCTCCCGACAGCGAAAAACCCTGGAGCCAGGAACGGGCCCAGGCCATTAAAGATACCTTTCAGGAGATTATCCGTCAGGCCAGAGAACGAGATGTGGACTTTCTTTTTATTTCCGGGGACTTATTTCACCGCCAGCCATTGGTAAGGGATTTAAAAGAAATGAATTACCTCTTTTCCACTATCCCCGGAGTCCAGGTAGTCATAATTGCCGGCAATCATGATCGGCTCAGGGCCAATTCCGCTGTTTTCAGCTTTTCCTGGTGTCCCAATGTTACGTATTTTACCAATCCGGATTTAGACTCCGTTTATTTTGAACGCCTGAATACGGAGGTTTACGGCTTCAGCTACCACACCCCTGAGATCCGGGAGGACAAGCTGGGACAGCTTCAGATTCCTGACAACGGCCATATCCAGATCCTTCTGGCCCATGGCGGGGATGCCAATCATCTGCCTTTGGACAAAGCGGTTCTGGCCGCTTCCCCCTTTTCCTACATCGCCTTAGGCCATATCCACAAGCCCCAGGTGGTTTTGGAGGGGAAAGCCGCCTACTGCGGTTCCCCGGAGCCGCTGGACAAGACAGAGCTGGGGCTTCACGGCTTTTATTACGGGGAAATCAATCCGCTGACTCACCGCCTCACCCTGCTGGAATTTGTTCCCGCCGCCCAGGCCCAGTATATTTCTCTGGCAGTCAACGTCACTCCCGCCACTACCAATACGGAGCTGGCTTCCAGCATTTCCCAGGAAATCCAGAAGCGGGGCGGTGGAAACATTTACCGCTTCCACATCCGGGGAATGCGGGATCCCGATATTTCTTTTGACTTAAATGTTTTGGCCTCCCGTTTCCGCATCACAGAGCTGGTGGACGAGACGGAGCCTCAATACGACTTTTCGGCTCTTTTTGCAGAGCATCCCAGCGATATGATCGGCTTTTTCATACAGGCGCTCCAAAAGGACGATATGAGCCCTGTGGAGAAAAAGGCCCTGTATTACGGGATTAATGCCCTTTTACACACCACTGATGAAAGGAGTTAGGCATGAAACTGTTAGAACTGTATATCGGCGGCTTCGGAAAGCTTCATGACCAAACCGTTTCCTTTCAGGACGGATTCAATATCGTGTACGGAAAAAACGAAGCCGGAAAATCTACCCTCCACACCTTTATCCGGTGTATGCTTTTCGGCATTGAACGGCAGCGGGGTCGGGCTGCGCGGACAGACGCCTACAGCCGCTTCCTGCCCTGGGAAAATAAGGGCGGCTTTGCCGGGTGGATCCGCCTGGAAAAAGGCGGAAATATTTACCGCATTGAACGGAATTTTCAAAACAACCGGGAGCTTTCTATTGTAGATGAAACGGCGGGACGGCAGATAGAGCCTACCAAAGCTTTTATGGACAGCCTCCTCAACGGCCTCAGCGAAACGGCATACACCAATACCATCAGCATTGGCCAGCTAAAAAGCGCTACGGATTCCGGAATGGTTTCGGAATTAAGAAATTACATTGCCAATCTCAATACCTCCGGAAATCTGGCGCTGAATATTACCAAGGCCACGGCTTTTTTGAAGGCCCAGAGAAAGGCTTTTGAAAATCAGATGGTTCCCGAGGCCGCCCGCAGCTATACGGCCCTGTTAAGTGAGATCCGGAACATTGAAAAGGCCATATCCTCCCCGGAATATGAAAACCACCTGGCAGATTACCGCAAAAAAAGAGACGGTATGTCCCGCTTAATCGCGGAAAAGCAGCAGGAAAAGGAAGACCTCCTGCAAAAAATCGCCAGAGGCCAGCAGCTTCTCTCCGGGAACCAGTTTTCCGGCGAATCGGCGATACTCCAATACGAGGACGAAGCGCGGATTATTTTTGCCCGGTACCAGTCTGCAAAGCTGGCCGCCGCCAAAAAATCCAGAAAAATATTTCTGGCCCTGTCTTTCGTTATTGCCCTGATTTCTGCAGGAGCCGGCGGCTGGACCGCCCTTTCCGGGGCTTTTTCGGATATTCCCTTCCTTCCCTTTGTCTTCGGCGGCGCCAGTCTTTTCTTTCTGGCTGTGGGAATCATTTTAGCCCTGCGGAGCAGCGGCATCAAACGGGACTTTAATTACAGCAGTAAACTTCTCCAGGAAATCTTCTCCCGCCATCTTGGGGACAGTTCTATCTCTCAAGAAGCTATGAACGCCTTTTCTCAGCGCATGGGAGAATACCGGAGGCTCTGCGCCGCTCTCATTAAGTCAGAGGAAACCGTTAAAAGCCTGACGGAAGAGCTGGCCCAGCTTCAGTCCCAGCAGACCGCCTGCACGGAAAACATTGAACGCCAGCAGAGAACCCAGTGGGAGCTGGAACAGAAGCTGGAGCACCTTGCCAACTGTAAAACCCAGGCCGAAGCCCTCCGGGGCGTATTGGCGGAAAATGAACGGCTTTCCCAGGAAATCGCCGCCATTGACTTAGCCCAGGAAACTATGACCAATCTTTCTACCACCATTCGGGATTCCTTTGGCCTCTATCTGAATAAAGAGGCCTCCCGCCTCATTGACCGCATAACGGGAGGGGCTTACAACAGTATGAGCGTTGATGAAAACCTCCATGTTTTCATGAATACCAAAACAAAGCTGGTTCCTTTGGAACAGGTCAGCAGCGGCACTATGGATCAGGTGTATCTGGCTCTTCGTCTGGCTGCCGCCAAGCTTATCCAGAAAGGCGACGATCCCCTGCCTCTGATTTTTGACGACAGCTTCGTCCTCTATGATGATGAGCGCCTGAAAACGGCTCTCAAATGGCTGTCTTCCTCCTATCCGGGGCAGACCATTATTTTCACCTGCCACCAGCGGGAAGCACAGATGCTTACTGCCAATCAGATTCCTTACCATCTGATCTCTATTTAACTAAAAATGAGGGGAAGCTCCCTGTCCAAAAGGAGTTCCTCCTCATTTTATTGTTATCCCGCGTTTTTCTGTTCCTTATAAACCACAATGGCTTCGCTAAGGTTGGATGCCTGTCCATTGCGGATAATCTTTGCCAGCTCCGCCAACCGATCCGTCTGAAGGAACTCCTTTCCCAAATACGTTTCGTACTCGTCTGTTACGTGAAGGGCCTGCTCCTTTAGGTGAATCTGGGCTTCTGTCAGTCTGGCCTCTGTCCTCTCGTGTTCTTCCTGCAGCGCTTCCAGCCTGTCTTTGCTGTTATTGACGATTTCATCAGAAATAATGGTTTTTGTCACGGTATTAAAGGTGTTTAAGGCGTCTTTTTTATGAAGGCTGATCTCCTGCAGTTCCTGTTCGATCCGGGCAATCTCATCGTCAAACTTCTCCAGATTGTAAACCTTCTCATCTCTGTCACGCCGGATAGAAAGCGTAATAACCCGAATCTTTTTGCGGTTTGAACGCATGATGCTGCGAATATCCCGTCCCTTTTTCAAGGTATCGGCATGGCGGATTTTCGTTTTATTTCCTATGGTAATGTAAATTCCGCCAAACAGCAGGATCGCCAAAAGGTATATGACTATAAGCATCCAAAATTTCCGCTGTTCCTCCGGCACCAGAAAATACGCGCCGCTGGGAATCCCCAAAAAGCAAATGAGAAACGTCAGAAGGCCCAGTCCCGCTTCTTTTAAGCTCCCCGGCATATACATAGCGTAATACCAGGTACTTCTGCAAAAAGCCGGTACCCGGTTCTGTTTAAACAGTGTTTTTAGCTGGCTGTCCAGCTCCTGATTGTGTTCTCTGAGGACTTCGGTTTCTTCGTCAATCCGCTCCCGGATCCCCTGGCTTTTCGCCTTCTCCCGCTTTGCCCGAACCTTTCTCAGACGCTCCTGGCCGCTTCCGATCTCCTTGTCATAGCTGGAGCTGATTTCCTCCCGGCGTTTCTTTACAGTTACATTAATGGAATCCGTTACCGTCCGTTTTTCGCTTTCCAGTTCCCGTTCCAGACGGCGTTCCTCCGCTGACAGCTCATCGCAGGCTTTTTTGCTCCGGTTCAGCTCTTCCACTGCCTTCATCGCTTCTGACAAAAAAGCGGAATAATCCGTAATCCCAGACCCCATAAGCAAGTTCCCCCTCTTGTCCGAATATCTGTAAAACCTCTCCTAATAGATTACTACAAATTGCAGCTATCGACAAGGTTTTCTTGTATAAACTCCATTTATCTGCTACAATAAACACCAAAATCGCGTTTCGTCTAAGGAGGTTTTGATTATGTTCCGTATGTGGGGAAAGCTTTGGAAGGATAACCGGCTTGTGCAGGATACGGTTATCTGCATCTCCGACCCGTCTTTGTCCCGAACCCAGAAGGTCTTTCAGTCCCTGGATGACATTTGCGTCCAGTTTGATTTGGGCCACCCTATCTGGATGGATTCCGCCATTCGGGATTTTCAGCGTCATGCCAAAGCAAGATTTTATCAGGACTGTTTTGTGGAGTCCATTGACTTTGACTATCTGGAAATCCAGGTCATTGAGGAATAACCGCCAATTCCCACTTGAGTTTTTCCCATTTATAAGGCGACTCAAGAAAGACCCGGTACTGGTTGTCCGCCGGATATACCGTTTCTGTTATCCGGGTTTTTCCTCCCTGCCAAAAGATTTCCACAGCGCTTCGGTCCACCCAGATTTCCAAAAGGTCCGTTTTGTCATTTCCCTGTCTTTTGCCGTCTTCCAGGGGACAGATAACCATGCCCTTATCCCACTGATTTTCCATAGGGTTTTTATCCACTACCATTATCCGGTTTAAAAGATCTACTGTCAGCTCCAACTGCCTTCCCTCTCCGTCAGACATGAGAAAGATTCTGACCTGACCCGATTCCAGCGATTCCGGTTCCAGCCGGAGGCGATAGCGGTTTCCGTCCCCAGCCGGAAGCTCCGTCGGCTTTCTTCCCGCCAGCGTCTGTCCTTCAACTGCTTTTTCTTTCCACAGGCCTTCTGCTTCCTTTACAGGCCGGCAGCAAAAGTTTCCGGCCTTATCTAAGAACACTTCCGACGGGAGGGTCAGACAGCCCCTCCAGCCTTCTTTGTCTGTCGGCCCCCAGTCTTCCATCCAGGGCATCCACATCCATCCGTTCATCCACCCTATGGCCACTCTCCGTCCGTCAGGAAGCTCATAGGTCTGCGGCGCATAAAAGCGGCCGCCCCAGTCATACCGCTCCGCCTTTTCTACCAGGAAGCGGCAGTTGTCAAAATCTACAGCGCCTTCAAAACGTATGGCAGGCCAGAACCGGCTATGGTACATGGGGGACGCAGTCAAAAACCATTTATCCCCTAATTGAAATAAATCCGGGCACTCAAACATGGAGCCCCAGGTTCCCTCTGATTCCAGAAGAATCCCATTATACTCCCAGTTCAGCAGATCCTCGGAAGAATACAGATAAATTCTGCCGCGGCTTTCCGGACAGTCCGCCGGACCGTCGCTTCCTCCGCAGATCATTCTCCAGCGCCCTTTAGCCCAGAAAACCTTTGGATCCCGGAAATCCTCAGAATTTCCTTCGGGAGCTTCTATCAGCGGATTTTCCTTAACCTTTTCAAAACGGAAACCGTCCTCTGATACAGCCGCACACTGGGTCTGGACTGTTTTCCCCTCCCGCTTTACCGTTCCGGTATAAAACAGATACAGCTTTTCGTCCTTTACTACAGGGCACCCGGAAAAACAGCCCCCCGCCGGATCCTTGTCATACTCCTGATCCGGCGTAAGGGCACAGCCGGCATCTTCCCAATGTATCATGTCATCGCTTACGGCGTGGCCCCAATGCATGGAATCCCAGTTGCAGTGATAGGGATTGTACTGGTAAAAAAGATGGTATTTCCCTTGAAACCATACCAGGCCGTTGGGATCATTCATCCACCCCTTAGGGGGAGTGAAATGGAATCCCGGCCTCCATAACTCTTTGCTCTTTTCCATCGCTTCTCCTTATTTTTGTTTTACCCTTTTACAGCTCCCTCCGTCATACCTTTTATAATATTTTTCTGAAGCAGGACATAGAAAATCAGTTCCGGAATCATAATCATAAGGCTGGCAGCGATAATACCGCTGTAGTCCATGGAATACTGGCCTCTAAACATGGAAGTCATAAGGGAAACCGTGTTCATTCGGCTGTCCTGGATAAATGTGGACGCAAAAGGATATTCATTAAAAATATAAACGGCGTTAAAAATTACCACTGTGACAAAGGTGGGCTTCATAACCGGAATCACCACCCTGGTACAGAGTTCAAACAAATTGCAGCCGTCTATTATGGCCGCTTCCTCCAATTCCCCCGGAAAGCCTCTGAGAAATCCCGTAAAGATCAACGTATTAAATGAGATATTTACCGCAATGTAAGGCAGAATCAACCCCAGCCGCGTCCCCAAAATTCCCAGAAGGGAATCGATCCGGTAAATGGGAAACAACAGCACATAAACGGGTATCGCCACGCCAATGAGCAGATACAGGTACAGCCAGTCCGAGAGTCCCCTCCTCCGGTATTCCAGTCTGGCAATGGCAAAGGAGCCCATAAATGTCACCGCAACGCTGAAGAAGGTGGCTGTTGCCACCAAAATCAGGGTATTTCCGTACATTTGCGGAAAGTCTATGGTTTCCACTGCCCTCTGATAGTTATCAAAAAGCAAGGTTTCCGGAAGAGAAAGAGGGCTGTTTACAATCTCATTATTGGTCTTAAAAGAAAGCAGCACCGACCACAAAATGGGAATCAGCGCCAGTATCAGCAGGGAAACGACTAAAAAGTAAAACGCCGCCTTTTTTGCTGTTCTTTTTCTTCTTTCCATGGTCACAGCACCCCTTTCTGCCTCTTTCGGGACGTAATGCGGATATAGGCAACGGATCCCACGGCGGAGCAAAGCAGCACTACCACCGCAATGGCCATTCCATAACCGTACTTTCTGGACTGGAATACTGTAAAGTACATATAAGAAGTTAAAAGCTCTGACTGGTGAGCCGGTCCCCCTCCTGTTAATTGTACCACTAATTCATAGATTTTAAACACCCCTGTAATGACTAATACTGTATTGATTATAATGGTTTCCTTTAACATAGGCAGTGTAATCTCTTTCACCCTTCGGATACTTCCAGCTCCGTCTATCGCGGCGGCCTCATAAAGCTCCTGGGGAATGGTTCTTAACCCTGATAGAAAAATAGTGCTGTGAAATCCCAGTACCTGCCAGGTGAAGACAATGGCCAGAGAAAGGGGCGTCCACCTCCTTCCTCCGATCCACTCAATGGCCAGTTCCTCCAGCCCTGCCGCCCGTATAAGGCTGTTAAGGAGTCCGTAATTGGGATTTAAAATATATCCCCAGATAATTCCAATAATAATGGGCGCAATAATATACGGGGCAAACAAAACCATTTTAAATAAGCCGTTCCCTTTAAAATCCGTATTCATAATCAGGGCTGCAAAAAAGGAACCTGCCATTAAAAACGCGATACTGCAGCCCAAAACTAAAAACGTATTTTTTAGGGCAACTAAAAATAACTTGTCCTGAAACAGACGAATGTAATTATCCAGTCCATTAAATACCGCCTTCCCCAGTCCGCTATATTCGGTAAAGCTATAGTAAACGGCAATGGCCGCCGGAATCATAATAAACACTGTGTAGATCAAAAGAACCGGAGCCAAAAGAGCCGCCTTTGCTTTTTTCGTACTTAGCCATCTCATAGCAGCCTACCGTTCTGCGCTGTGGAGATCTTCCACGTATTGGGCCGCTTCTTCAGGAGTGTACACCCCTGTCATAACCCCAAAGGACGCGTCAAAGTAGCCGTAAGCTACGCTGGTAGAAAGGGAGTTAAAGGGTTCCGTAACTGCCGCCCAGTCGTCGTTTAGAGCACTTATCATAGTGGCCAGAACCGGGTGTTCTTCCTCATTCACTTCCCCGTTATACTGGGAGCAGGGCAAGGCAAAGGTTTCCTCGGCAATGATCCGGGTTCCTTCTTCCCCGTAATAAAACTGCCAAAATTTCATAATAGCGTCCAGAAGTGCCGGATCCTGAGCCGCCTTAGCAGACACTACATACACGCCGCCGGAAGCCTTGATTCCGATTTCCTGGGGGTATTGGCTATCCGTAAAAGTGGGTCCCCAGAAGAATCCTATTTTGTCGGCGATTTCGCTGTTTTCAAAATCGCTGATGTCCCAGGCACCGGAATTGAACATTGCCGCATTGCCTCCCAAAAAGCTTTCTTTGGCTTCAAAATACCCCATATTGGCAATATCTGGGGTAAAGGTTTCATTGTCCCGCATTTCCTGCAGCTTTTCAAAGTAATGAATAAAGTCCTCATTTCCCCAGGAGATGGATCCGTCGTCTAATCCCTCCAGCTTTTCAAAAAATCCGTAGCGGGCCAGCATGGTTTCAAAGGCCCAACAGCTATAGTTATCCTTTGCGCCGATAGCCAGAGGAACAATGCCCGCTCCATTTAATTTATTTACCGCTTCCTGAAATTCTTCATAAGTCACCGGCGCCTCAGAGATCCCCGCCTGCTCAAACAAATTTTTATTATAGAAAAATCCTACCATCATTACTTCGCTGGGAAGGCCGTAATCTGCTCCGTCCACTCTGCAGCTTCCTTCCAGTCCCGGAAGGAGACTGTCATTAATTCCATAGGTTTCCAGCTCCTCAGCCATATTGTATAAATACCCTCCTGCCGCAAACTCTCTGGCAGTAGCCTGTTCCAGCCAGAAAATATCCGGCAGCTTGTCCTCTCCGGCCAGCAGTGTCATCTGGGTATTGTGCTCCGAAACTTCCCTTCCGGAAATATCGATTTTAATGCCGGGATTTTCCGCCTCAAAGGCCGCGATAATCTTCATGACATGAGGGTTTTGGGCTTCCACGTCGGCTACATGTTCCGCAAAACGGATCGTAATCTCCCCCTCTCCGCCAGTCTGCGCCTCACTGGTTCCAGCCTCACTGGTTCCAGCTTCACTGGCAGCGCTGGTTTCGGCTGAGGAAGGATTCTCCCCCGTTTCCGCTTCTCCTGCGCCGCCGCACGCGGCCAATCCTCCGGCAACTGCGGCAGCAAGCCCTGTCAAAAAGATTCTTCTCCACATTTTTTCCATTTACGCTTCCTCCTTCTCCTTTACCTGGATCCCCTCCAGAGATCCGTATAATACCTCTATCTCTCTTTCTATTTTTTCTCCGTTCCTCTTCTGCCGGTAAACCCCCCAGGCTTTGCCGCAAATAAAGAAACTGGAAAAATCATCTTTTAAAACTCTGGGATCAAAAGAAATTTCCCCTCGATACATATCGCTTTCAAATCCCATAAGTGCATTTAAGATTCCCCAACTTGCCATAGCCCTGCAGTAATGATGGCCTGACTCGATCTCGCTGAAAGGATTCCTCTTATAGCCGTCGTAGCGATCTCTCACGGCCTTTACCATTGTCAGCCCCTCTTCCACAGCCCCGGCATACATCAGGTTGGCCGCCACTTCATACTCAATTCCAGTCCAAACCTCGCCATAGTACGAAAGGGGGAATTGAGGCCGTCCGCCATGAGGCCAGCTTGCCGTTACCAAGCCTTTCTCATCATTAATGGCATAGGCTCTGTGAACGCTGTCTGTATGGTAAAAATCGTCCTTAAAATTGTACTGGAACACAGCTTTTGCCGCCGAGCTGATATGAGCGTGAGGGAGAATTTCCCCAATTCCTGCCATATGAGCTAAAAACTGGCCCAGAAGCTGATCCGAAAGGCAGCCTGTTCCTACCTGGTATTTATAGCGATCCACGTCCTCTAATCTTTGAATGTAATACTCTCCGTTAAACATGAGTTTGTCAGCCTTTTCTCTTCCTTTTTCAAAGGCCTCCCGATACCGGCTGCTCTTCTGGGAATCTCCTAAAATCTCCGCTATTTCTTCACAGCATTTTAAAGCTGCCAAAAAAATAAAATCTGTCATGGGATTGGGTCCGTAAAATTCAATGTCATAGGTCGTGTTCTGCTGCCCGTCCAGAACGAAATCCCCGTCCAAATCCCAATGGGAAAAGGCGTACTCCATGGCTTTTTCCACTTGGGGCCACAGTTCCTCTAAAAACTCCACATCCCCCGTATTCTTAAAATCCCGGTACAGCCGGACAATGCTTCCCAACTGACCGTCGCAGGCCGGAACCATAGCGTACCGCTTCTGCCCGAAAACCGAAAACATACGGGTAGACATACAGCCCATTTCGTCCGTTTCCCGGCAAAACTCTACTCTTCTCATAGATTTTTCCAGATCCGGAAACAGGAAAGCCACTGTCTGAGCGTAATTCCATACATGGGGAACACTTCCGTATCCACAGCCAATCCAGTCCCGGATTCCTTCAAAGCCACCGAAAGTCCCGTCTTCCAGACGGAAGCACAACTGGCTTCTCAGGTTGGTAATATTTGCAGTCAGGGCATCGACTACATAGGCCGGGAGATTGGTTTTGCAGAACATGGCTTCCCTGAAATCGCGGCTTCCCTTTTCCAGTCTTTCCAAATTTCGGTATACGTACTCTCCCACGTCCCAGGCATTTTTAAAAATCCCTGCATAGTAGTTGCGGACAGTTCCGTACTGGCCTTTCCGGAAATTTTCGTAATCCTCGTCAAATTCAATCCAGGCCTTTACCCGGTTAGGAAAATACCAGGAAATCACAAAACGAAACGCCTTCTCTTCCCCAGGTTTCAAGGTTTCATAAATTCCCAGGGATCCGATCTTTTCCCGGCGCTTTAAAAAGCTGAAATCATGGAATCTGGCAAACTCACATCCAATGCTGCTGGACGCACTCTCCGGTTCCAGTCTGCCGTCCTCTGTAAAATCGTCCCAAAAATCCTGAATGCCGTCCACCCACTCCCCGTCCAGCCATTGGGTTTTATAAGTAATATTGGGGGCGTCCGACATAATGGCCATATTGCCGTACCGCAGATGGCTTTCCTCCAAATGTTCCGGGGTGTAATAAAGTCCCCGGATCTTTCCGGATTGGCGAAATTCATTTTTAACGCTGTCAGCCAGCTTCAGATTTTCAATGACATCGTAGCCTTCAAATGCCGATGCGTTTGGCAGCGTTCCCACAATGCAGACGTCCAGATCCCCGCCGCTTGTATTTTTCACACGGTACTCCATAATGGCGCAGGGAATCCCGGAATCCTTGCTGTTTAAGGGGATAAAAGGCGTATATGCCTCCAATGTAATATTTATGGGCAGCTCGCTGTCCTGAAACCTCACCTCTCCAAAAGGGTACTGGCAAATCATTTCCGAGTCTTCCAGCCTGGGAAGATTGACCAGTTCCGCCTGAAGGTAGCCGTGGGAGCTGGTATAGGGCGGTATCAGCCGGGACTCCAGAATTTTAGCCACCGGTTTTTCTAACTCCGGCCCCGCAGTCCGTACAGCGAAAAACGCCAGTGGAAATTTCGTATTTTTTTCCGGCCAGTTAAATAATTCCCAGTCCGTCATCTTCCCCCTGGAATCAATGGAAAAATTGCCGGTTCCAATGCCGCCCAGAAGGAAGCGAACCTCTGATGCCTCTCTTGGATAGATCCTTTGCTCCCTGGAAAATAGCTCCTCTTTGGAAAAAACAGTTCCCATTCTCTCCTCCTTTCCATTTATTCGGTTGTTCGAATAAGTTGTGTTGTTTTTTTGCTCCCTATGGGAATTAGGGAGCATTTTTCTTAGCTATATTGATTGTTCGAATGTTTTGTGCTATAATTCTAACACCGGACACCTGGTTTGTCAATACCGGGGCCGGATCTTTTATAAGGAGCTCATATGAACGCAAAGCCAAGAATCCCCAAATACGTTATCATCAAAAACCAATTATCCGAAGAGATTGTCAAAGGCGTGTATGCCGTAGGCGAGGCTATCCCTTCTGACAATGAACTGATGCGGACCCTTCATGTCAGCAAAAGCACCATTACCCAGGCATTAAAATCTCTGGAAGCAGAAGGCTATATCTCCCGCCAGCAAGGACGGGGCAGTTTTGTCCTTCCCCGTCCTCAAAAAAAGGTGACCCTTTCTCTGTATATCTGTCCCATGGAACATGGAGAGGAGGCGTTTTGGACTTCTTTAGTACAGAACTTTAATCAGGGCAGGCAGGATTGTCAGATTTTCCTGACCTTTTTATCCAACCAGACCGCTCCCCTTCGGGACATTCTCCTTCAGCGTTTTGCCAGCGGAAACGCCCCGGATCTCTTTTCTCTGGACGGTCCCGACGTGCCTTATTGGGCCTACATGGATTCCCTGATGCCTCTGGACGCCTATCTGCCGGAAGAGATGCTTCAGTCTTTTATTGAACCTATTCTTCAGCAGGGAACCTTTCAGGGGCATCTCTACCATCTGGGATACACGGAATCTTCCCTCTGCATTCTTTATAATAAAAAGCTTTTTGCGTCTCACGGCATCTCTGTTCCAGAAACTGCCGATGAGGCCTGGACCTGGGAAGAATTTACCGACGTCTGTTCCTATCTGAAAAGGCACTCGGATCTCCCCTATCCTCTGCTCATGGACTCCGGAAGAGGTCTTTCCCCCCGCCAGGGAGAATGGCTGACCTACTCCGGTCTTCCTTTTATTGAGCAAAACAATGGCCGCCTTTTTAACCCCGATTTCTCCCGAACCGAGGGATACGTAAATTCGCCGGAAACAGTTTCCGCCATGAACTGGCTGGGGGAATTGTTCCACAAATACCACTACACTCACACAGAAAACCTAAGCGGGCTTTTTCCCGGCAATTTTGCCATGAGCCTGTCTCTTCCCAGCGCGTATTTTCAGACGGCAAAACATGAGGATTCCATCGGAATCCTCCCCCTGCCCCGCGCCCGTCGGGCCGCCACTCCCCACGGTTCCTGGGGACTGTCTATGGCCCGCCAAACAAAATATCCGGAGCTGTGCGCCGAATTTCTGCGCTATGTGTTTAATTTTCAGAATCAGCTTAAAATCAGCCAGTACACAGGAATGCCTGTAATTAAGGAAATCTATGACGCTATGGAAAGCTTTCACGCCGTTTCCGGCCAAACCGGTATCCTGTTTTCCCAGCTCAGGAACTCCTCCTTTACCCGCCCCCAGACTCCGGCCTATCCGTTTTTCAGCAAGCAGTTTTCATATGCCTACTACAACATTGCCCTGGGGGCTGATCCGCAAAAAGAAATGGATCATCTGGCCCGACTGACAGACGACCATCTTTACCGGCACCATTACTATCGTTCTAAATGGAATACAAGTGGTTTATAACCAAGAGCTCTTCCTACAAGTCATGAAATAACCGGACGAGAATGCTTTATACCCGTCCGGATTCTTTTGCTTACATATTTCTAAAGATATTGTAACGTCTTGACAAGAGCGTGTATAATAACTCTATAATTGCGACAGTTTTCGCGCAGTTACAGCCACATGGAAGTTATATAATCACAGGCCCCAGAAATGTTATCTATCCTGCATAGGTAGGGCTTGTTTTGCCTATACCAGGATTATGCCGTTATATCAGGTAAATAAAGATAGGAGTGGTCATTATGCTTAATGAAGAAAACGTATGTACAGAAATTTACAATATTACAGAAAAAAATTTGGAAACACAAAATGAATCCGTTCATCTGCCAATGCCTAAAATCCCCTTTATTTATTCTGTAAAAGCCACCCCTGGAATAGCAAATATTAAAGAGATGGCGCAGTGTAAGAATAATATGGAATTTTTAAATCTTGCTTATTGGTCGCTATTATTCAGGCTCCCAGACGAAGATGCTATTGCAATTTGGAAACAATCAGAGCAATTACCTTGTAGAGAATTTCAAAAAAGGGTTATACATCAGTTGATTAATTCAACAGAATTTTTATCAAAAGGCTGCAAAGTTACTAATAATATTTTTGGTTTGAATATATTTAGACGGGTTGCTGTAAAAATTTATAGAAACTCACCTGATACATTCAAAATGATTTTAAAAAAGCTATATCTGAAGCTAAAGGCAAGATCCAAAAGCGCAAAATTGTATATAGACATTAGCAGTATGTTATCTTCAAACTTCCTCACAAGTATTCATCTGGTTGTCCAGGAAGTTGTATATTGTAATTTAAATATCTTTAGAACAATTATTGTAAAAATTCATAGGAACTCATCTGATGCATTCACAAAATTTTTTGAAAAGCTATATCTGAAGCTAAGGAAAAGATCCCAAAAAACAAAATTGTATATAGACATTAGCAGTATGTTATCTTCAGACTACCTTACAGGCATTCAGCGAGTTGTTCAGGAAGTTGTATATAGACTCCTTAACAATAACCATTTTGAAGTTGTACTGCTGAATTTTGATGAAAAAAAGAATAAATTTTATGTCTTTAATAAAAGTAACTTTTTAGACAGGTATCTCACAGGGAAATCTGAAATACATATAAATGAAAAAAGGAAATATCTAAAGTTTAAAGATTTTGGTAAAAATTCTATATTTTTTGACATTGATGCTGTTTGGAATGTTAAATTAGTCCGTTCATTCCTATATAAAACGCTAAAGGCATTAAATATAAAAATTGTTACATTTGTGCATGATATTATTCCTATTACTGATCCTTTTTATTGCGACTTAGCAACGGTATGCCAATTTATGAATTACACCAGTGCAGCTATAAATTATTCTGATCGAATCCTCACTTCCACAGAAGCAACAAAAGATGCGCTTAAAAAACTAATGTATCAAACAGATTCTAAACTGACAGATATGGGGGTGACATGGTTAGGTTCCGATTTCAGGCATTATGATGATTATGAAAAATTAGATGCCAGCATTGTAGACAAAGTAAAAAATCACAAATACGTATTATTAGTAGGAACGCTAGAACCCAGAAAAAATCATAAAATTTTGTTAGAAGCATTTGACAGAGAATTGTTTGATCGCGGTTTAACGCTGGTATTTGCAGGGCGATACGGCTGGAATATTGATGAATTAAAAGTAACAATGGAAAATCACCCTCAGAAAAACCTACAGTTCTACCACCTTCAGAAAGCAAATGATATGACCATTGACTGGCTGTACAGAAATGCATTTTTAAGCGTGTACCCTAGCTTTAATGAAGGTTTTGGCCTTCCAATTATTGAGGCTTTGGAGCGCGGCTGTCCGGTTATCGCTTCTGATTGTAAAGTATTAATGGAAGTTGGAAAAGACTACTGCGAATATTTCATTCAAAACAATGCGGACTCTCTTATTGATATAGTAAAGAAATATCATTTAAATTCCGAACTCTACGATAAATGGAAAGAAAAAATCTCAAAGTTTAGGCCAATTCTGTGGAATGAGGTTGTAAATAGAATGGAAATAGAGCTGAATCATGTTAAATAAAAGAAAACCCCATGTACAGGTGTGCGCTGCCGCGCACCCACGCACCAAACAGGGGCAGAGTCAACCGCTCTGCCCCTAAAGTTATATTTCTTATTATAATCTTCTTAATTATAATCTCTTTAACAGCTTCTCTCTCTCCGCCTCATATCCCGGCTTACCCAGAAGAGCGAACATATTTTTCTTATAGCTCTCCACTCCAGGCTGATTAAAGGGATTTACACCCAGCAGGTATCCGCTGATGCCGCAGGCAAATTCGAAGAAGTAGAACAACTGGCCCAGATAGTAAGCATTCTGCTCCGGAATATTGACTACCAGGTTGGGAACCTGTCCGTCAGTATGGGCCAAAATGGTTCCGTTCATAGCGCTCTTATTTACAAAATCCACGCTCTTTCCGGCCAGATAGTTCATGCCGTCGGTATCCACGGCCTCTTCCTTGAGAAGCACTTCCGCTTCGGAAGTTTCTACGTTCATAACGGTTTCAAACATGATTCTGGCTCCATCCTGGATAAACTGGCCCATAGAATGGAGATCCGTGGTCAGGTCTACTGCGTGAGGCAGGATTCCCTTCTGATCCTTGCCTTCGCTTTCTCCGTACAACTGCTTCCACCACTCAGATACGTAGTGAAGGCTGGGTTCGTAATTGGCTACAATCTCAACCTGTTTGCCCTTGCGCAGTAAGATATTGCGGACTGCGGCGTACAGCAGGGCCGGATTCTCTTCATAAGGAGTTTCCAGAGCTTTCTTTCTTCCGTAAGCGGCGCCTTCCATTAACTGGTCAATATCCGCCCCGCTGACTGCAATAGGCAGCAGACCAACGGCTGTAAGTACGGAGAAACGGCCTCCAACATCATCAGGAACCACGAAGGACTCATAGCCTTCCTCATTTGCCAGACTCTTTAAAGCTCCTCTGGCCTTGTCAGTGGTGGCATAGATTCTCTTATTGGCCTCTTCTTTGCCGTACTTTTCAATAAGCAGCTCCTTAAATACGCGGAATGCGATGGCCGGCTCAGTGGTTGTACCGGATTTGGAGATAATATTAATGGAGAAATCTTTCCCCTTCAATACATCCTGAAGGTCCTTTATATATTTGCTGCTGATGCTGTTTCCTACAAAGTAAATTTCCGGGGTTTTTCTCTCTTCCTTAGAAAGTACATTGTAGAAACTATGGGATAAAAATTCAATGGCAGCTCTGGCTCCCAGATAGGATCCTCCGATTCCGATTACCAGAAGGACATCGGAATCTGACTGAATCTTCTTTGCCGCTTCCTTGATTCTGGCAAACTCTTCCTTGTCATAATCCACCGGCAGATCAATCCATCCTAAAAAGTCATTTCCTGCCCCGCTTCTCTCCGTCAGAACATCTTTAGCGCATAAAACAGAGGCCTTCATATTTGCCAGTTCTTCTGCGGAAATAAAGCCTGCTGTTTTGGAATAATCAAATGTGACTTCTCTTCCCATCGCTATCCTCTCCTTTTTCTGAAGTTTTATTTTGTAACGGTTTATTAAATCGATTATAGCACAGTTACGCCCAAAAATCTATCCCAGATATTCCCGGATGATCTCGCCTAACACCCGGATCTCCTCCGGCTTCAGTTCTTTCATCCATCCGGTTCCGTCATCATTTCCTCCCGCCAATTTATCCGGCGCGTCTTTTCCCGACGAAACCTTTTCTCTTCCCCGGTCCCGGCTGGCAGCCGTTTCCGTTATCGTCCTCTGCTCCATGGCTCTCCGGGCGCTCTTTTTTTCCCGCAGTTCCCTCACATTGTTTCTTGCCGGCTGCACAGGTTCGCTTTCCAGAAGCCTCGCGCTGTCTTCAGCGGGCTCTGATACCCGTTCTATTGCCATTCTGTGCCACAGAGAATTTTCCAGGTAATCCTGAAGTCCGGCCAGCAATTGTTGGCGGCGGTTTTCCAGGCCTGTCCCATTTTCTACCATTATATTTAAAACGGCAGCCAGTATTCCAGCCGTACCGTAGAGAACAATATAATACGAATCACAGCGGTACCAGTATGCCAGAAAAGACAATACGCCTCCGGCCAGGAGGCACAGCCAATTCATTTGGCTGGAAAGTCCGGCCCATCCCGCCGGCGTCAGAACTCCCACTTTGGCTTCAAAAAGCTGTTTTTCCAGGTATGCCCGGGTATTGGCGATTCCCTGGCTTACCCGGTAGGCGTCTTCCGCCTTTTGCTTTAAATTTCTCAGATACTTGTTTTTTGTAATTGCCATGTTGTTTGTTTCTTTGATCATTCTTTTGTAGGAGTTCTTTGCAATTACTTTACTGACTATCCCCAAGAGGCAGATAACCGCCAATAAGTACAATGCAGTTCCATTTTGTAATACTTGCAGCATAGATTTTAAACTCCCCTTTCTCGCCAAGCTCCTGACAGGCATCTAAAAGGCGCCATTCCTTCGGCACGTATCCGCGCCCGCCGGTATCCGGGGCAGGTGACCGGTCCTTTCCCGCCATTCCTGTATCCGGCCTGTGAAATGCCTCGCCCATTGTCCTGTCCGGCTTTGCTGTAAATCACATTATAGCGGCGAAAATCACTTTTGGGAAGTTCAAAACCCCTAGAATCTTTCGTCAAATTCTCCCTAAAATCGAATCTTACCTCTTTTTGAAGAGCTTAATATCTCTCCGCAATGGCAAGAAGCAGCTTTACAGAGTGGTCAATGGCCTGCTTCTCAAATTCTTCGTAATCCATATTGGCGCTGTCGTCGGCTTTGTCCGAGATGGCCCGGATAATGAGACAGCCTATGTGATTCAGATAGCAGACCTGGGCGATTGCCGCCCCTTCCATTTCCGTGCAGAAGCCGTCAAAGAGACGGATCAGCTCTTCCTTTTTCTCCTTACCGGCAATGAACTGATCTCCGCTTACGACTCTGCCTGTAAAGGTACGGATGTCCGGGTTTACCTGACTGCAGCACTCCTCTGCCAGCGCTAAAAGTTCTTTGTCCCCAGGGAAAGAAAAGGTATCCATTCTGGGGATCTGGCCCATGGGATAACCGAATCCCGTAGCATCCATATCGTGCTGAACCGAATCGCTGGAAAGCACAATATCCCCGATATTGATTTCCGCCCTGAGGGATCCGGCGATTCCCGTATTAACAATGGCCTTTACGCCAAAGCGATCAACTAAAATCTGGCTGCATACGGCAGCGTTTACCTTTCCGATGCCAGAGCGAACCACTACAACCTCTTTCCCCCGGATCTTTCCTTTGTAAAAATCCATTCCTGCGGCGGACTCCACCGTCACGTCCTCCAGGACTGCTTTAATCTCACGGACCTCCTCGTCCATTGCTCCAATAATTCCCAGCATATTGCCATACTCCTTCCTGATAGTTTCAGTCAGGTCTATTGTAGCATGACCGGCGGCCTTCTACAACCTGCGGCAGCCTTTTTATCAGTATCTCATCTTCTCCTCATACTTGGAAATCAGATCCCGGTTGGCCTTTTCATAGGAGTTAAGATAAGTATCATCATTAAATTGGCTTGGCTCTATGGTTCCTCTGTACCAGGGCTGGGAATCAAAATACTTCTGAAGGGCTTCATCCGTAAATTTTCTGCCGTGTCTGGCATAGATTTCGTTGCGGCCCAGACGCAGAGTTTCCGCCGACAGCCCCGTCAGCTCTGATTCCCTCATATACCGGGAGTCGCTGTCAGGGAAAATATACTGAGACTGAGACTGCGTTTCCTCTGTACTTTCGATTACCTCCACCATTTCGTCATTTTCCCAAAGGCCGGTTTGGGAGGTTCCGTCAGTATAGTACATGGTCCCTATTCCCTCTCGTCTGTCGTTAGCCCACTCGCCTTCATACCGTTTTCCGTCGCTCCAGGTGTAAAAGCCTACGCCGGATTTAATGCCGTTTTCCCATTCTCCTTCGTACACGTCTCCGTTGCTCCAGGTGTAAGTCCCTACGCCGGACTGCTCGCCGTCTTCCCATTCTCCTTCGTATGTGTCCCCGTCGCTCCAGGTATAAATTCCTGCGCCCTGGCGAATGCCGTTTTCCCATTCTCCTATATAAGTCGCCCCGTCATTATAATACTGACTTCCTGTGCCGTGCCTGTGATCGTCTTTCCAATCGCCTTCGTAATATTCTCCGTTTAACCATGTCAGAGTCCCGGTTCCGTCCCGTTTTCCATTCTTCCAGTCGCCAATATACTCTTTCAGGCCATTTTCAGTTTCTCCGTAAGTACAGATGCCGAAACCGTCCAATACTCCGTTTACCCTGACGCCCTGATACTGATGTCCTGCGCTGTCCGTCCAGGTCTCTATCTGGGCTTCCGCTTCCGCTTCAGCCTCTGTCTCTGCCTCTGTCGTCCGCCTTTTTGCTGCAGTGGTTTCTTCATCACTATCAAAATCAATCCCTATATCAATGTCCAGGGTTTCGACAAAACCGGAAGTTTTTACGTCTTTGGGTTCTTTGGACTCCGATGGCCAGATAGCAACCGACAGGCCGATAGCTGCACAAAGCCCTACGGCAAATCCAGCGATTTTTGCAGCGCCAATACCTTTTTTCTTGATGATAGGTTTCGGATCTTCTGTGGCCTCATAAAGTCCTTTATACAGATCTTCCATAGTCTGATACCGGTCTTCCATTTTAACGGCCATACCCTTTTTTAACGCCTGTACCTGTTTTTTCGTCATCTGGGCCTCCACGTCATCAGGAAGCCGGGTATCGTCATGCTCCTGGCGTTCCAGGGCCTCTTTGGGAACCTGGCCCGTCAGGCAGTAGTACATCGTCGCACACAGCGCATGTATATCCGTCCAGGGGCCGATATTGCCATGGCTCAGGTATTGCTCAATGGGGGCATAGCCGTATTTCAGCAATATGGTTACAGATGCCTCTCCGTCGGGATTTGTAGTATGGGCTGCCCCGAAATCCATAAGCTTTAAGGTATTATCCGGCATCAGCATCAGGTTGTCAGGGCTAATATCCCGGTGGATCAGTCCCATTTCATGGACTTTCGAAAGGGTCTTTACAATGGGCTTCATCAGATCCAGCAGCTCTTTAGGAGGAATCCGTCCTCCCTTGCGGGCCGTATATTCTTTCAGGGTGATTCCCTGAAGGAGCTCCATGACAATGTACGCCGTGTTGTTCCCCTGAAAGTAATTCTGAACCTGGACGATCTGGGGATTGCCTGAAAATTTAGACAGGATTTGGGCCTCTTTTTCAAATCGCCGCTTTCCTTTGTTAAAGTACTCTTCCTGAGGGCCTTGGTAGCTGATAACTGAGCAGGAAACCGAGGTATCCCTGGTTACAGCGCCGCTTGGATAATACTCTTTAATAGCAACGGCCCGATCCAGGTTTAAATCCCAGCCAATATAAGTAATTCCGAAACCTCCCTGGCCCATGACTTTTCCTATTACATAAGCCCCGTTTAAAATTGTCCCCGGGCGAAGCTGATGGACGGACGGCGGAAATTTTTCTGTACAGTACCCGCAGTGGGGGCAAACCTCCTCCCCATTGGTTTCCTTCATGCAGCCGAAGCATCGGTTAAATACATAATCCATAGCGTTCCCTCTCATTCATCTGCAGTGGGGCCTTCTCCTTCTGTCCAATGAATCCGGTAGTCAGAAGATCCCATTCGTATTACATCATCACATTTAAGAACATAAGGCTGGGATATGGGAATCCCGTTTACCTGAGTTCCGTTGGTAGAGTTTTGGTCACAGAGAACCAAATCCCCGTCGCAATCCGCCAAAATACAGTGAAGACCTGACAGTTGAGGATCTTCAGGAAAAACGCAATCTGCTTTTTGAGGCGATCTGCCTATGGAGATCTGGCCTTTGATGGTGATGCGGTAGGTCACTTCCTCCGCCATACCGATTCTCGTCAGGTAAACTTCCCTTCCTGCCGGTTCCTCTGCTCTCTGTTCCGGAATCTCTTCTTCCTTTTTTTCTTCCTCAAAAGTCTCTCCGCTATCTTCCGGTTCTTCTGCCTCTTCTTCCGAAATCTCTCCTGTGGCGGACTCCGGCAAAGGCTCTGGTTCCTCCGGAAGCGGGATCTCTATCTCCTGTTTTTCCTCTGCGGCTTTTTTCTTTTTCCTCTTTATAAAAATCACCGCGCATATTGCCGCCAATATCACTGCGGCTCCTCCGGCAATGGCCAGGACTTCCATTGGAGGCCCACTTTCTTCTGCCGGCGCCGGCTCCTCCGGCGGCGGGGCGGCAGAGCTTTCCTCCTCCGGGGCGGATTCCTCAGGGGCCGGTTCTGTTTCCGGAACGGAAATATCCCCTGCCGGGAGCGAATATCCGTCTGACGCTTCCCCTCTTCCTTCGTCCGTCAGGGAAATCTGCAGATAATTTTCGCCGGAAGACGGGGTATAACCGGAAAGATCTCCATGAATGATCAGGCTGTCCGCCATAAAAGCCGCCACCTGACCGACGCTTTCCTCCGGAGAAAGGTCGTCAATTCCCAGGGCCGTGTGGATTCCTCCCGGAGAGAGTCTGGCAAAGCTTCCCAGGACTTTAGCAAATTCAATGCTGCTTTCGTCGGCCCCTGATTCCAGGACTGCCGTAGTAAAAATGGGAATGCGGGAGATCTCAATCTGGCGGTTTACCTCTTCTCTGGTAATGCCTGCCGCCTGATCGTCCTCTCCGTCAGACACCACTACCAGACCTCTGCGGTAGTCCCCGGTACTTCCGGCGTCCAGAACCTTTAATGCCTCTGTAATCCCGTAATACAGGTTTGTATCTTCCCCAATTACCTGAATGCCGTCAATGCTCTCCAGGATTTCCTCTTTATCAGAAAGGAAGGGCCCTATGGTGAGATTGTTTCCCAAGGCGGCGATACTGACCTGATCCTGCTCCGGAAGCTGCTGGACAATCAGTTTCAGATAATCCTTCATCTCCTCCATCTGGGCCCGGGGAATGGATCCGGAAACGTCTGCCAAAAAAATCCAGGACGCTCCCTCTTTTGTATCTCCGAAACGCTCAATTCCCTTTATAGGAATTTCCTCACCGCCAAGGCTGATTTTATAGTGCTCCGCCGCCGCCTTTTTCTCCGCTTCTAAGTTATTGTTTACATAAAGCAGCAGCTCCCCGTCAGCAGACCGGCTGTTTTCCAGGTGGACTTCCAGGGCTTCCGACGCTGCAGCCGGAAATGACGCAATCATTGCCGCTGCCACGCAGAGCAGCAAACCTAATTTTCCTTTTCTTCCCCTCATAAACCGTTTTCCTCCCTCATACAAAACAGGGCTGCCGCCGTATAGTTGTCATTTTCCCCCTGTTTCTGCATTTTTGCCACCTTTTTCCTTAAACGTTCCTCCATACAGGCCAGCCACTTCTGGGGCGTATCCGCTTTGGACAGGTCGATTTCCATCTCATCTTCCAAAACGTATTCCCAGAATCCGTCTGTGCACAGCAGAAAGGCGTGAAACCCCGGTTCCAGCAGGCCAATGCTTTTAATTTCCGCCTTTACCTCTTCCTCTGCTCCCAGAGCCCTTAAAACCCGGTTCCGATCCTCATGGAAACGGATCTGGGCCGGGGTAATCTCCCCTGCCATTACTGCCATCTGGGAAACGCTGTGATCTCTGGTACAGAAAACCATCTCCCCGTCAAAGAAATGGTACAGCCTGGAATCTCCTATGTGGGCCCACATAGCTTCGTCCCCTTCTAAAAACAGGGCGACACAGGTGGTTTTCATCTTGCAGGCCGGAGTCTGGCAGGCCAGTACTGCTTTATTGGCTTTGTCATACAGGGTCTGCACAGACTCCGGATCCATTTTTCCGCCTTCCCGGAATCCTTCCGTTACCATCTCCACAGCCGTCTGGGACGCCGTTTTCCCCCCTCCGTGGCCTCCCAGCCCGTCGGCTACTGTCAGGCAGCACCGGCCTTCTGAAACGTACCACTGGACGCTGTCTTCATTGCAGGCTCTTCCGCCCTGACAGGAAATCTTTCCCAATTCAACCATTCGTTTATCCTCCTAAATCTCCACCTCAAATACTTCTTCCTTCCCTAAAGAGAGCCGATCCCCGTTTTTCAGCCGGCATTCCCCGCCTCTGGGAAGGGGCCGCCCGTTAATCCATGTACCGTAGGTGGAGTTCAGATCCTTTAATATCATAGCGTTTTGCTTTTGATCGCAGATGACCTGGCAATGGACTCCGCTGACCCCTTTGGTTCCGGGGGGAAACACCAGTTGGCATACTCTTGCGTTCCGTCCCAAAATGGCAATGTCTTCTACTGTCACATCTGCCCCTTTATAGCAGCCTCCCACACAGTGAAGCCGGATTCCCTGGGACATTCCTGTTAATTGCTGCCGGAACTGCCTTACCGTCTGCTGTCTGTCTTCAGGGAGAATAGAAAGGGCTTTCACAATGGC
This sequence comes from uncultured Clostridium sp., assembly GCA_946498245.1. GTDB lineage: Bacteria > Bacillota > Clostridia > Lachnospirales > Lachnospiraceae > UMGS1370. The sequence goes on from CAMMNN010000005.1 coordinate 57,554, forward strand.
GTCTGAGGCCCCTTTGGGAATCCCCGGACTATAGACCTCCGGGGGCTTCAGGGTATCCTGCATCATTCGCTCCGGCGCTTCCGGAACCCTCTGCCCTGTAAGGATCTGATAAATGGTGGCCGCCAGGGCGTAAATGTCCGTCCATGGCCCCTGGTTGCCCCTCCTTCTATACTGCTCTAAAGGAGCAAAACCCTTTTTTAAAATAACGGAGAAGCTTCGGCTTTCATCAGCCAGAGCCTGCCTTGCCGCGCCAAAATCAATCAGCTTGACGATTTTATCCCTTCGGATAAAAATATTGTCCGGACTAATATCCCGATGGAGAAGATTCTTTTCGTGAACGTATTCCAGGGCGTCTATAACGGGAAGCAGAAGGGACAGCATCTCCTCATAGGAAAGCCTTCCGCCCTTCTGCTTCAGATACCGTCTCAGGTCCATTCCGTCTAAATATTCCATAACATAATAGGCCGTATTGTTCTCTTCAAAATAGTCGAATACGTGAACAATATTGGGGTGGCTGTTAAGCCGGTATAACGTTCTGGCCTCGTCCCCAAACCTCTCTTTTCCGTAAGAGAAGCCTCTCTCGTCCTGGACAGCGCTGACCCTGAGCGTTCCCGGCGTCCTCACCGCAATTCCGCTTGGCATAAATTCCTTCAGAGCCACTTTTCTCTCTTTTTCCAAATCAACACCCAAATACGTAATTCCGAAACCGCCGAAGCCCAGCATATCCCCAGTCAGATATTTCCCTTTTAAAATCGTTCCTGCCGGAAGAGCGAAGGACAGTGTCTGGTTGAACCCCTCCATTTTCATTCCTTTTTCTCCTACAGGCACTCCAAAATCACTGCTGTATAATTGTCCTGGGTCTTTCTGTTTTTATCCCGGATCATCTGATCCATAATACTGCCGCTTTCCTCGATTGGGGCCTGCATAGCCAGAATCATTTCCTCATCACTGAGGGTTCCGAAAATACCGTCGCTGGCTAAAATAATCCGATCCCCGGTTTTCAGCTTTAGGGGTCGGATATTCCGGTCAATCTGGGACAGTTTTCCCATGCCGATAAAGCTGGTCAGGGCCTTCCTCTGGGGATCCCCTGCGGCGCTGGCAAAGCTGATTTCCCCTTTTGCAGCCCGTTCATCTAAAAGAGCTCCGTATACATGATCCCGGTTTATCTGCATCAGGGAGTGATCCCGGTATAAATAAATGTGGCTGTCGCCTACGGAAATCCAGTACAGGTTCATATCTTTTATGAGAACCGCCGTCAGTGTGGAGCCGCTTTTCCCTTTTCCGCTTTCTCCCAGGAACTCATTAACCTTCTGATTGGCCTCTCCCAGCATCTGCAGCAGCTCCTTCTCCGGAGACGCCGCCATGGGGTTCTGATCAAAATACTGCATCATAGAAAGGGTGACCATGGCGCTGATTTCTCCGCCCTTTGAAAGTCCGCCCATACCGTCGGCAACAATAGCCAGAACTCCTTTTTTCCTGCCCTCTTTGCCGTCCAGATCCGAGATGCCGAAAGAATCCTGCTGGCTGCTTCTCTTTCCAATATTGTGGACCTTGCCTGCGTAGATTCCCTGAGGACGCCTTGGGGAAACGCTGTTTGGAATGGCTTCTGTCTTTATTTTCAGGTCCTCCTCCTGGATTATCTCGTCTTCCGCCGTTTCCGGTTCCTCGTCTTCTCTGTCCTGCTTCCTTCTCTTCACCCAATACAGGCCGGCAAGGGCCAGCAAAAGGGCGGCGAGAATCGCTCCGAAGATCCAGATTTTTCCCGGAACATTTCCCGGCGCTCCTCCGTCAGCGTTGGCGGGAGTCGCCTCCCCCGCCAGTTTTCCTTCTAAAATATCCGTAATTTCCTCCTGAGCCTCAGTCTCTGCTTCCTTTTCTGCATCTTCCGGGTAATTCCAGAAAATATCAGCCATGTCCATTTTCATTATTCGTCCACTCAAACCTTTCTCCGCACAAGGGTATAAAAAGAAGCTGAGTTTTTCCAATTTCAATAATGTCATAGGCATTCAGCTCCGCCGTAGTCAGCATGGCCTTTCCATTGAGGCGCACAATGCTCCTTCCGTCACCTCTGGAAAAATAAAACAGTTTATCCCTTGTATCATAGCTGATTACCGCGTGGTTGACCCGGGAAATGGTTTCGTCTCCGCGGATACAAATATCCATCTGTTCCCCTCTTCCAATAAAATTGTTGTCTGAGTGGATCCGGTAATCCCGGCCTTTTTCCTTTCCGTTAAGGCTTACCAGCCAGCCCACGACGGGATCGATTCCCATTTCAGCCTGCATCACAGCCACCGTAACGCCCTCTGTCTGTCTCTGGCCTGCGCCTCCCGTAATAGGAAGGGTCGCTCCGCTGCCGCTCAATGGGAGAGTCGCCCCGCTGCTCTGTACCGTGCCGCCCCAGCCGCCTGCAGGCGGCACGGTAGCTCCCATAGACGGGGAAACGGTACCGGAAGAATCAAAAATGCCTTCCGTAGCCCCAAAAGCCGCCCCGCCTTCCCTCAGCTCCTTACAGGTAGGGCATTCCTGGTAAATCGATCCATCGTAGTAATGGCCTTCTTTGCATTTCTTCAGCTCCATAATAAAATCCTCCTCTATTTTTTATAAAGACACGGAAAACAAATTGCTTTCTCCGCCCAGATAAAACTTTACCTGATTGGTCAGGCGGTACGGCACGTTAGGTTCCAGCTTCTTTCCGCCCTTAAAATACGTTCCATATGTAGAATTTTTATCAATCAATACCGGAATCCCGTCTTTCCACCGGATCTCACAGTGGACCGAGCTGACTCCCCTGGTATCTCCCGGGAAGCAGACCTGGGCCCTGGTTTTATCGCGCCCAAAAACAAGAGTTTCCGAAGGCCCTATCCGAAACTGCCGTCCGTCTAAGATCCCTCCTACCGCTGTTATAACAAGACTGGCCGCCGGACTTGCCGCTGCTGCCGGACTTGCTGCCGCTCTGGAAGGAGCCGGCGCCTGCTGCCTGCTGATATAGATCATTTGCCGGATGCTCTTCCTCATTACAAATAGAAGCAGCGCCCAGCCCAAAACAGTCAGAACAATTTTATCAATATACATACTCTGAAGGCGCAGGAAAAGCAGAATCCAGGATTCCGGCAAAAGCCCATAGAGATAGAGCCAGTTAAAATTCCAGGCCGTATGAAGCAGGAAGGCCGCAGACCATGTGGCAATAACCAGCTTGTTAGCCAAAAGAGAGGCTTTCATCTTCCCTCTGCCCTTTGCCAGTCCCAAGGCCCCTCCATAGAGGGCGGCCCAGACTACGTGGCCTCCCGGGGAAAGAAGGGAACGGGAAACTATCACCTGAGTTACAGAAGCAGTCCCGTCCAAAAAATACTCCCAGGCATATCCCGCCGACTCAATGGCAGAAAAGCCTACTCCTACGGCGCCTCCAATTAAAATCCCCTGAAGGCCGCTGTAGTACTTATCTCTGCTCAGAAGCAGATACACAATGGCAAGTTTCGCTATTTCCTCCGGAAGAGGGCCTGCCAGAAACGCTATGTCCGGAATATCAAAAAGATTTCTCACAACGCCTGTAACCGTCAGAGAGAGCAGCCCTCCCAAAAGTACCATAAAAAGCATCTCATACAGAGAGACATCTCCTGCAATGTTCATCTCCCAAAATAAGATGGCCGCCGCCAGAGGGAGGACAAAGGCAGGAATTACGAAAAGCATTACACCCATAGCGTAGCTGGAAAAGATGTTCCAGCTTGCCAAGATAATCAGAGACAGCGCAATGCCTATTCCCGCCACCCGGAGAAACAGCCACGGTTTCTGCCATTGATCCAACATCTGACTGGGCCGGGGCACATTATCCCCAATTCCTTTGGTCAGAAGCTGGTTTAATTGTTTCCGGCTGTGGGGTTTGGCCATGTCGGAAAAAATGTCCTTCCAGGTAAAATTCGCCTTGACGTCAGCGGCCTTATCAAAAAATACGGTATTCATTTTTCCCCTCCTCTATACAATGCGGAATGTGTTGTCCCGTACAGCCAGATAAAATTCGTCCCCTTTATTTAAACGTACAGGCTGGTTGGGAGAAAGCTTTGTACCGTTTCCCAGAAAAGTTCCGTAAGAGGAGCCTAAATCCGTAATAACCGCTCCGTCTCCCCCTGCTTCCAACTGGCAGTGGACACCGCTGACCCCTTTGGTATCTGCCGGATAGCTGACAGAGCAGCGCTTCTTATCCCGCCCGAAAACCAGTTTTCCTGAAATGGGAATGGTTTTTCCGCCGAAATATCCGCCGAGCCCCTGAACCGCCAGAGAAGCTGAGCCAACTGACTGCAGGACAAATTCTTCCTCTCCCGCCACTCTCCGCTGAGCCTCGTCATTGAGATAGGATACAAAACTGACAATAAACACAATCCCCATAATGGGAATCAAGGCCAGAAAGAAACTGCTGCCTCCCGTTACTGTCGTTAAAAGACCCTGGCTTAAAATATCCTCTGAGTTTCCGCCTCCGCCGGAACTTCCCGCGCCGCCGAATCCGCTTCCGCCAGAGATTCCTCCATTGCCGGATCCGCTGGGTTCCGTACCGAAAAGGGCTGAGGACAAAATAAACTCATCATCACTTATGAGGATTCCGGCCAAATCCCCGTTTTCACAGAAGACAGGGCCTCCTGCCATTCCTGACGCCAGATCCGTTATAGTGGCAAATATGGGGCTTTCCCTGTTTTCTATCTGCCCCAAACTGGTTTCATACATCACCATAGATGCCGACAGGTTTTCTACGTCCAGATTTGGATCTTGAAAGTTAATGCCAGCTACATATAAAAGCTGTCCCGCTGTCAGATCTGCCGTTGTCTGGTTTATGGGGTGGCCGCTTTTTCCCGACGCATCAGGTACCAGGGTGATTCCGTATTCCGGCATCGCTGACCAACTGGCAGTCGGCCGTATTTCACCGTTTCCCTCCACTATCATGAGCTGATCCGCCGCATCCACAGTGTCTGCGCAGGGCATGATAATGATTTTTCCCTGGGCCCCGGTGTCTACCCGGTAGCCGTTAAAAATTGCCGTCATCTCGTCGCTGCCTTCCATAGACGCCATGAGTACGATATTGTCCTGCCAATCGGCTGCCTGGGATGCAAAAGCCGCCGAAGCTGCCGTCAGGCAGAAGACGGCGCAAAAGACAGCGGCTGCCCGCTTTCGTGCTTTTCCCATAGATTTCTCCTCCCAAATTTACAGTTCAAAGGGATTTGCCTTCACTCCGCTGCTTCTCCCCTGATACTCGCTGCCTTCCCATCTCCCGTCAGGCCCTACCCAGTAGCCGTCAGGAGTCGTGGTATTGGTCAGCATAACCCCGTCTTTTCCGAAATAGTACGTTTCATAGACCCAGGAATTGTAGGCCATAGTTCCATTCTCATGGAAGAAATATTTATCTCCGTCCAATATCAGCCAACCAGTGCACATATACCCGTCTTCGTCAAAGTAGTACCACTGTCCGCCAATGCGTTCCCAGTCGTTTACGGGATAGCTGCCGTCCCTCTTCTCATACCACCAGCCGTTTTCCGTCTGATTCCAGCCCTGGGCTCCATACGCCGTAAATGTCAGGGCACTCAGGGAGCAGAGAAGGGCGGCCAGACCTATTTTTATTCTTCGCGACATATCCTTCCCTCCTTATATTCCAGCCTGTATTCCTTCATCTACAGAGTAGCAGTTCTCCAAATCCCGGACTTCCCCGTCCAGATTGAAGGAATACGCCTCATAGGTATAGGGCGTCGCCTCGTCGTCCTTAACACGGAACCAGACTATGTCGTCCGCCACGCTAAAGCTTTCCACGGTTCCTTCAATTCCTTCTACCAAGGTTTCCGTTTCCTCTGTGGCCAGAGAAAATCTTCCGATAGATTGGTTTTTAAAATTGGCAAAATAAAGCCATCCATCAGTAATGCCTAAAATATTGCTCTCCGGAACGAAGCTGTTCCGGAACTCCCGCATCTGGTTTCCCTCAGCGTCCATTTCTATAATAAAGTCCTGGGTATCGGCGTAAATCCGTCCGTTATAGGCCCTTACGCGGTAAACGGTTTCTTCATCATAGAGAAGAGCAGGCTCTCCCGGCTCTTTATAGGGCAGTTTATAAACCTTGTTATTTTTCGTAAAGAATACATTTCCGTCTTCTACTATCATATTAGTAGTAATCCGGGTATCTTCGTCTGTAGCGTACAGGCACTCTTTTTCCCCTGTTTCCGGATCCATGCGGAAAATTCCCTCAGGATTTTTGAAAATCAGGACATCATTTACCAATGTAAGATTATAGGCCACCGTATCGTCAGCTAAAACAGTCAGCTCATCCGTTTCCAAATCCAGGCTGTAAATCTTTTCCGTATCGGTAAAGAACCACGCCTTGCCATCGTATACGTTGAGATCCTGCACTCTTCCGTTATACAGAAGCTTAAAACCGCCAGCGCTGCTTTTATAAAGCTTTCGCGCCGAGTCCGTAGTGAGATAAACTCCATTCTCCGGATCCACCTTCCAGAAGCAGCCCTCATTGGCCAGATTCGAGGAGCTGTTTCCTCTCATATAATCTTTATTCAGAGGGTTGGCCTGCATCTCATCAGAACCGTCCACCGTTAAAAAGTATGGCGTCTGAAATCCAAATTCATCAGCAATTACGTATATGGAGTCTTCGCTGACCACAATATTCGCGGAAACTTTGTCAGAAAGCTCTATACGGTTGCTGCCGTCTTTTCTGCTTTTGCACAGCTTCCCTTCCGGACTGTAAAAATAAAGCCAGCCATTTTGGTAATTGAAGTTTTTATATACATCGACTTCCGTAATCTCCCGGAGAATATTGCCGGACAAATCCGTCACCAAAATGGATTTGCCTTCCGAAGACTCCATATAAATCTCATCTTCACACACCTGAATACTGAGGATAGAATCCCCTTTATAGACCTGCTCTTTCTCCGTTCCGCCTTTTTCCACCTTCCATACGGATAAATCCTCTCCGATAAAATAAAGGTAATCCTCATAAATATTCAGACAGTAACCCGTCTCTTCCAGGCTCCAGGCCGCCGTTCCGTCGTCCCGAAGCTTTTTTAGGGCCACCTTTCCGCCGTCGTGCTCAATGTAATAAAAGAAGTTGCCCTCCGGCTCTTCTATATAATGCAGGTCTTGAATTTGATCGCCTTCATTGGGATCGTAATAGGGCACTTCCGCAATTTCCGTAATATTGCCGCCGTCCGGATCCATGGAGTAAATGCCGCCGCTCAGATAATTGTAATAAAAAAGGCCGTCCTCCGTTACGTTCAGGTAAGTGGCTCCCTCTGGCACCAGGACTTTTGCATCATTTATGTAGAGAATACCGTCATCTTCCGCTTTTACCATAAACAGAGTACCGAATCCATCGCAGAAATACAGGGCTTTTCCTTCCGGATCCTTGTACATAAGTCCCTTATTCATGGCGTTGCCGGAAGTGATTGCCGCTTCTCCAAAACCGTTTTCTAAAAGGATCTCCTCCGTTTCTCCTTCTGTTTCCAGGCTTTTTTCCGGCTGGCTGCCGCCTCCGTTAAAACCAATGGCGGCTACGGCCACACACAGGCAGACCGCCGCGGCAGCAGCTCCCAGAAACCATTTTGGAGGCTTTTCTCCATTTGGCATCTTCTTTTGAGTTTTCTTTTTGTTTTTTTGGAGGGCTTCCTTATCCTTTTGCTCTCCTGCAGGCTGTTCCGGCCCCAATTCTTTTCCGTACAAGCCGCGGTAAAACTCCTCTATGGTTTGAGGCCTGTCCGTCCAGCTTGCCTGCAGCCCTGCTTTCAGCGTTTCCGCCCTCTTGCCGCGAAGGGATATTTCTCCAAAGGGCGGAGTGTTTCCTATGGGATACTTCCCTGTGAGGCAGAAATATAGTACCGTACTGACGGCGTATACATCCACCCAGGGTCCCGCTGGCTCGCTGGAGTTACTTAATTCCTGCAGTCCTGTCGGTTCTCCTATCCTTAACGTCCTTTCCTCCGGCTGATAAAAAAGGGTATCCGCCGATATTTTTCCATGGATAACCTCAAGCTGATGAAGCTGGGACAGAGTCCAAATCATAGGTTCCATTATGGAGAACAGTTTTTCCTCCCCCATTCTTCCATTTTGCCTTACGTACTCACTGAGAGAAAGACCTTCTAAGTATTCCAGAATCATATAAGAGTGCTGATTCTCTGATACAACGCTTCGGATCCGTTTGATTTGGGAGAACTCTGACAGGCTGGCCAGATTTTTTGCCTCAGCTTCAAAAATCCCTCTTCCTGTTTCCGGATCTTCCCCTTTCTGGGGAACATACTCCTTAATTTCTACCTTAATATTCAGGTTTAAGTCCCAGCCGATATAAGTGGTTCGTCCCTCGGTGCACAGCCGCGCTTTCCCCACCACGTACTGCCCTTTGAGAATCGTTCCCGGCCAAAGCCTTCCTGGATTTTCTTCAGAAAGCTCCGGGTTATAACCGCAGTGCGGGCACACTCCGCCCTGTGGAAGCTCCTCCATACACCCCAAACACCGGTTAAACTGAATGTCCATATTCTCCCTCCCCTGTATTCCTCTGCTTTTCCGGCTTTTTCCCGGAATTTCCCTTAGCATTTTTTGAAGAATCGCTTTTTGTATTGGGAATATACTCTAAAATATCGGAAATATCGCATTCCAGAACCTCACAGATTTTATCCAGATGTTCCAAATTTACCCTTTCAGAAAATTCATTGTAAATTTCGCTTATAGTAGACGGGCGGATCCCTGTTAATCTGGAGAGTTTGGCCTGACTCCAGCGCTTTTCACCGAGTATACGTGAAAGATGAATTTTTATCATTTTCTCACCCCTGTATTCCATTTTATCTTAGAAGCAGAGAAAATAATCGATTTGTTATATTTTAACTATATCAGTTATGTTTTACCTATTATTGTGAGTACTATTTCGACATCACTAAAGTTTTGCTTTGCCTATCCGTGTTTTCGTGTTATAATTCATAAATACTCAGGTTCGTATGCACGGGGCGATCCGCTCCTTTCTATGCGGACCCTGACTGGATACCATATAGAGGAGGTCTGTTTTATGAACTACAAACCACAGGGCGTCTGTTCCCGTGAAATCCAATTCGAGGTTATAGACAATAAAGTTACCCAGGTTCGCTTTACCGGCGGCTGTTCCGGCAATACCCAGGGCGTTTCCCGTCTCATTGAAGGCATGGATATTGATGAAGCCATCCGTCGTCTGGACGGAATCCACTGCGGTCCCCGCCCCACTTCCTGTCCCGATCAGTTGGCCCGGGCTTTAAAGCAGTATAAAGCGCAAAACGCCTAAAACGAAGTTTCCCTATGAGAAAAAAGGACCATTCCTGCAGAAACCATGGTCTTCATTCATGATTCTGCAGAAATGGTCCTTTTAGATCAGACGCTTTTCTGAGTATGCAGTTTTAGATTTCTACCCAGCGCATTTCCATGGGAGCCATATCCAGGCTGCATTTCTTCTCACCGTTTATATAAAGGTCTGTCTGCTTAGGCTCTTTGGAGTTATTAATAACTGCCACCTTGCCGACCTCTTCAAAAGCCGCTACCTCAGTATCTACGTTAGATACGTAATACTTTTTCATTTCGTCTTCCATATGGGCCGCGTAATAAATGGCTCTCAGAAGAATCCGGCAGTTCTGGGGAGAATAGGGCAGGCCCGTAAAGTAAACACTTCTTCCTTGTCCGTATTCATTGACTACCAGCCTGCTGTACTTCTGATCCATATTGAGAATCTGGTAGGAATCGCCCTGAGCGTAAATACGGCTCTTTCCTTCTCCAAAGTCAATCTCACCCTCAATATCTTCCAGAATAAAATGCTTGGGATTTAAGGTATTGTATTTATCCGTGCTGAGAGAGTATCCCAGTTCCCGATCAACGCCTAAAACGTCGCTGAGCTGGAAGAACCGTCCCTGATGCTGACAGGCCGTGGGCTCTCCCACTCCGATAAATCCGCCGCCCTCATCTACAAAACGGCGAAGGGTCGTTACGACCTTTTCATCTTTCCACTTTTCCCCGCCGCTCCAGGAGGTGTAGGCGTCGCCTGCGTTAATAATAACCTTAATGTCAGGGCTGATTCCCTTCTTTACGTCTTCAAAATTAATAAATTCCACATCAATAGGCATTCCGCTGAGACATTCAATAACGCCTACGTAAGAATAAATTTCCCGATGCCAGATTGCATGGTGTACCTGGTTGCTCATCCATCTGCGGATTTTTCCCCAATCATTTAATATGGCTACCTTAAAGGGCGCCATCTGGGACTTGCTTCCCTGAGTGTAGTTGTGAATATCCCGGAACTCTTTTACCACTTTTTCAATCTGCTCGATAAATCCCGGCCATTCCACTGCCAGTTTCAGGTAGCCGCCGTATCCGATGCGATCCAGGGGCGACCGCAAAATCGCTCTTCTGGCCTTCATCCAGTTATCCTGGGCTTCTCCGATGGGATCCCCGCCTTCACAGAATACGTCCGGGAAGAAATAGGGCAGGAGCCGTCCTTCCGTATATTTTACCCCTTTAATGTCGGAAATCATTCTCATGGTAACGCCGTCTCCCACAGAGCCTACTACAGCGTCCAGGCCGATTTCCTTAAAGTGATCTCCGAAAGGCTCTGTGCCGATCCAGTGATCGCCCAAGAACATCATGGCTTCTTTTCCATAGCTGTGAACAATATCCACCAGCTCTTTTGCCAGCTTGCAGACCTCTATCTGCTGGAACTCGATAAAATCCCGGAACTCTTTGGACGGCGGACGGAAGGTAGAGTTATGGTAGCCCTGATCTACAATGTACTCGGCCCGGAAGGGATAGCCCGCCCACTTTTCAAACTTCTCTAATATGTAGGGGCTCACGCTGGCGCTGTAGCCAAACCACTCTACGTATTTTTCCCGCTTCTGCTCGTCAAACGTCAAAGTAAACTGATGGAAAAAGGTAGTAAAGCGCACTACGTTTACATCAGGATTCTCCTCACACCAGCGTTTTAGCTTTTCCTTTACATAGGCCTGGGTCTTCGGCTGGCGGACATCATAGGTCATCTGGTGCTCTTCGCCCTTCCAGTCATTGGTAATGGCGTTGTACATATGAACCGGATCCCAGATTAAAAATGCCAGGAAGCTTACCGTATACTGATGATACGGAATGGTTTCGATGGTTACGGTTCCCGCCTCGCTGTCAAAGCTCCATTTATCCGTAGGAACAACCTCTCCGGTAGTACGGTCAATGACCTCCCACCACCGTTTGGGATCGTCCATGGTATTTACTTTTAACTGTTCCGTATGGAAGCCGCGCATCAGTTCAATGGTCAGGGAAGGCCCCTTTGCCGTAATCCGGTCGCTGATCAGGTATTCCTGCTGAACCTCATCGGGATTTTCCTTAGCCCATTTGTTGTCTTTTCTGGTGGTATAATAAGTAGAATAAATTTTTGCACCTTTATTTAACAGCTCCTCCGGCATGGATGTTCCGTCGCAGTCTCTGAGAGCGTCGGCTCCCAGACGTTCCTTCAGCTCCAGGGTTTCCTGTATCATATCCATATCCGTCGGCAGCGTCAGTCGTCCTCTTGTTTCCATAAAATTTTGTCCTCCTATCGATAGGTCTTATTGTAACTGTACAGCAGCGCCAGCAAACCTGCCAGTCCCACCAGTTGAGCGCCCAGGTACAGGTATCCTACAGTTCTCTGCCCCCAGATAATCAGTCCCACACAAACGATAAAAATCAAAAATTTTAAAATTAATGATAATTTTGAACTCATAGCCTTCCTCCTATCCTTTCAGACCGCCGAGACTCATACCTTCCGTCAGTTTCTTCTGTACCAGCATATACAGAATCAGCGTAGGCAGCATAACCATAACCAAACCGGCGTAAAGCTGTCCGTAATTGGCCGCCGCCTTCTGGGCGCTGTTTAAGTTCATAAGGCCTACAGGCAGAGTCTTATAAGCGTCTTTTGTCATCAGTGTCATGGCCAGAATGTATTCATTCCAGAAGGCCAGGAAGTTAAACAGGATAATGGTTATGATACTGGGCTTTGCCATAGGCATCATAATCTTTACCATGGTATTGAAATAACCGCTTCCGTCTACAAAGGCCGCTTCCTCATAATCCTTCGGTATGGTGGCAAAAAATCCGCTGAGAAGGTAGATGGTAAAGGGCAGATGCGTAGACGCATAAACCAGGGACAGTACCACCCGGTTGTTCAGAAAGATTCCCGTAGCCCCGATAGACCGCAGAAAGGTATCAGCGTCCACAAACATGAGGAAAATCGGAACAACGATATAGTTGACGTTTACAAACAGGCCGGCCATAAAAATGACATTTAACAGCTTGCTGCCCTTAAAACGGTATCTGGCCAGTACATAGGCCGCCGGAAGGGCGATAATCAGCAGGAAAAGCAGAGACAGCGCCGTTACGATTACGGAGTTGAGCATATAGCTTCCCATTTTCGCCGTTTCAAAGGCATCGATAAAGTTCTGGAAATACAGTCCTTTAGGAAGCGTCCAGGGGCTCTGGCTATAAAATTCTGAGTTCTCCTTAAAAGATGCCATAAATACCCATGCCACCGGCACGGCAATGCACACAGCCAGGAAAATCAGAAAGAAATACGTCAAAAACTTTACTACTTTATTGGAAACAGTCGTATGCTTTTTATTCATCTCTTCACCCCCCCCCCTTAAAATTCCAGCGTATCCCGCTTGGTTACCGCATTGACGATTGCAGCCAGGGCAAAGGAGAAGATGAAAATCACAACGCCGATTGCCATACCGTATCCATAAGAGGAGTTTGTATATGCCTGATCGTACATATAGTTCAGGAATACATCTGACGCGCCGTCTGGCTTTCCTCCTGTCATGGCTTTTACTAACTGGAAGCTGAGGTTAATGGTACTGATAATAAAGAAGGTCAAAGTACTTCTGATATTGTTCCAAATCAGCGGAAGGGTCATTGTAAAAAACTGGCGGACCTTTCCTGCCCCTTCCAGGGCGGCGGATTCATAAATGCTTTCAGGAACTGAAGCCATACTAGCCATATACATAACCATGTAATAGCCGATTGCCTGCCAAATCAGGGCAATGATAATAGCCCATACTACCAGCCTTTGATTTCCCAGCCATGCTATAAGCCCCTCTCCGTCAGGACCTACAGGACGGAAAATATAAATAAACGTATTTAACAAACCGTCCCTCTGATCGTAAACCGCTGAGAAAATGGCTGCTACTACTACGATGGAGAGGATATTGGGAATGTAAAAAATGGTGCGGAAAAATCCCTGTCCCTTGATTTTCTCCCGGCTTAAAATATAGGCGAAGATAATTGCCAGAGCCAGAGTTACCAAAGTTACCACGGCAATAATCAAAATAGAGTTTTGCATTGCCCTTAAAAATTTGGTATCGGAAGCCAATGTTTTAAAGTTATTGAATCCCACAAAGGTCTTTTCTGCGGAAAAGCCGCCCCATTTATAAAGGGACATCCGAAAAACGTTGAATGTCGGTACGATCATAAAGATAAACAGCAGCACAGTGGCCGGAGCCACACATGCAAAAATAAATAAACTTCTTCTGCGGTTTTTCACCTGCACTCCCTCCTAAACCAAAATCCGTCCTCCCCTTCAGGGGTTCTCCCGGATCTTCCGTACAAAAAAGGCTGCAGCAAAATACAGGAATATACATAGTATTTCGCTGCAGCCCTCCTACTCTTACTTCAGGTTATTGTCTGATACGGACTACTTCATTGCGGCTCTTAACTGGTCGCTTACTTCTTCAACAGCAGCCTGCCACTCGTCAACGGTCTTGTCGCCGGTCATAATGCTGTCGATGGTGAAGAATAAGGTATCCTTCATGCTTACGCCTTCTACTGCCTCGGTGGTAGCAAAGCCGCCCATGGAAGCCTTTGCGCCGTTGTCGTAAATGGAGTAAATCAGTTTGCTGTCTTCATTGGTTATAAATTCGCTTGCGCCTTCAATGGGCTGGATAGCGCCGGATTTTGCGAAAATCGCAGCGGCTTCGTCAGAGTACATATAAGCCAGGAATGCTTTTGCCAGATCTTTGTTCTCTGCTGCTTCCGGAATCCACATCTGCTCAAAGAAGGTAAATGCATAGCGGTCGCCGCCTTCTTCCATTGCCGGCAGCGGCATGAATCCCCACTTGAAGCCTTCTGCTCTGGGAGCGTCTGCCATTTCGCCGATGATCCAGTTGCCGTTAGGCATAAAGATCGCTTTGTCATCCAGAACCAACTGCTGGTTCTTCTTGAAGTTATCGCTGTTAGCGTTGCCGACTGTGGTAGGTTCTGTGTAATCAGCCAGTTTTGCAATCAAATCAAATGCCTGTCTGGCTTCGTCGGTTTCCCAGATGCCGTCAGCGTAGGTCATTGCCTGATTGTAGAAATCAGCTCCGCCGATTTCGGTCAGAAGACCAAACATAAATGCGTCAAAGTAGCCTGCTACGGGATAGGTAAACAGGGAAATTCCGTCTGCCTTTGCCGTATCGCCAAGAGCCCACATATCATCCCAGGTTTCCGGAAGCTCCCAGCCTTTGCTCTCAAAGAGGCCTGCGTCATACCACAGTCCGCAGGGGCTGTAGAACATAGGAGCCAGATAGGTCTTGCCGTCGTTATAAGGATTGGTTACCAGAGTATCCGTAAATCCGGGAACAATCTTTTCCCCTACCGTTACGTCTTCGCCAGGAACTGTCATGGAAAGAACGTCGGTAATGTCTGCGATAGCGTTGTCTTTTAAAAGTGTTTCCGGCAGTGCCAGCTCACGTCCTGTTGCCAGGTAAACAATGTCCGGATACTCTCCGGCCTTCATCAGAGGGCTGATAACTTCTTCCAGATTCTTCTCCGCCGTCAGCTCAATGGTTACGCCAGGGTTGTTTTCCATGAATTTCTGGGTTACTTCTGTCCACATTTCCGTACCGTAACCGCCGTCAAAAGCCGCTACCTTTAAAGTACCCTCGAGGCTGCTCTCTGCCGGAGCCTCAGACTCTGCAGCTTCCGTTTCCTCAGCCGCAGCTTCTTCACCGGCTGCCGCTGCAGTGGTCTCTGCACTTGTAGCTGCCGCTGTCGTTTCATTTCCGCCGCCAGAGCAGCCGGCCAAACTTGCTGCTGCCATTGCCGCTGCACAGGTAATTGCCATGACTTTCTTTAATTTCATAATTTTTCCTCCCTTTTAAATTAAACGGACATTTATTGGATGATTCCATTATATCGGTTTCTATTTTCATTCTCTATCACTTTCTTGCCTCATTTTTTATATATCTTGCTTTTTTCGTCAAATCAGTTATTTTATATTTACATATTTGCCTTTTTCATATATAATTTGTTTAATTTCATTTGCTGCCAACTTTTGTGTTTTGTATAACTAGCACAACAGCCTTTTTCACGAAAGGGGTGTTTTCTGAAATGAGTATGCGCCGCTATGAAATCAAGTCCAAAGATTTCCACAAGTTAAATTCAAAACTCCTCTACATTTCTATGTCCAAATACCAGGGCGACTGGAACAGCATCCCCCACAGCCACTACTTTTCCGAGCTTTTCTATGTAGTCAGCGGAAAGGGTACATTCCTTCTGGACGGGCAGACATTTCAAATCGAAGCCAATGATTTGATCATCGTCCCTCCCAATACGGAGCACACAGAGCAGTCTCTGGACGCCTCTCCTCTGGAATACATTGTCCTGGGTATCGAGGGCATTACCTTCCTGGATACAGATTTGTCCAACAGCCGCATTATTTACAATTATTCTAAAAAAGCGGAGCTTCTGAATATCCTGAATATGATTTTAGAGGAGGTCCGCTGCGAATCGCCGGGATATTCTCTGGTATGCCAGCACCTTCTGGACGTACTTCTCATCCAGATTATCCGCTGTCAAAAGCTGGTTCCCGCCTCCATCAGCGCCGTAAAGATGAACAGAGAATGCGGGCAGGTCAAGCAGTACCTGGACTCCAACTATGCCGACAATATTTCTCTGGATTCCCTGGCGGCTTTTACCCATGTAAATAAGTACTATCTGGCTCATGCCTTTACGAAATACGCAGGCTTGTCCCCCATCAGTTACCTTAATGCCAAACGCCTCCAGGTAGGCATGGAACTGTTGGAATCCACGGATCATTCTATCGCGGAAATCGCCGCCTCCATTGGTTTCTCTTCCCAGTCCTATTTTTCCCAGGTCTTTAAAAAGGAAACCGGCATGACGCCCAACAATTACCGAAAATCCAAAAACATCAAATCCAAAACGGGAGGTCCTTTATGAAACAGCCGAATATTGTATTTATTATGACCGATCAGCTCAGGGGCGACTGCCTGGGAGCCGCCGGACACCCTGATGTAAAAACGCCCTACCTGGATTCTTTAGCCGCCAAGGGCACTCTGTTTGACCGGGCCTACTCCGCCTGCCCCAGTTGTATCCCCGCCAGGGCCGCTATCCATACAGGTCTGTCCCAGGAGCATCACGGCCGGGTAGGCTACGAGGATCTGGCGGACTGGAAATACCCCCGCACTATGGCCGGAGAGCTTTCCAAAGCCGGATACTATACCCAGTGCGTCGGGAAAATGCACGTCCACCCTTTGAGAAATCTTATGGGATTCCACAATATTGAGCTTCACGACGGGTATCTCCACGCCTATCGCTACCCGGAAACTCCTTATTATGAATCCCAAAAAATTGCTGATGATTATTTCTATTGGCTGAAGCAGGAAAAGGGCATTGAAGCCGATGTTACCGATACGGGCATGGAATGTAATTCCTGGGTGGCCCGTCCCTGGATATATGAAGAGTCCTGCCACCCCACCAACTGGGTTTCCACCCGGGCCATCGATTTTCTCAGAAGAAGGGATACCGGCAAACCTTTCTTCCTTATGGTTTCTTATCTGAGGCCCCACCCGCCCTTTGACGCTCCCGCGTATTATTTTGATCTGTATAAAGACAAGGAGCTGACTCCTCCGGCCATAGGAACTTGGGAAAGCTCTGAAGAATTAAACCGCATGGGAAGGATTTACGACTCCGCTACCGGTCCCATAGATCCCGAGCTGATGCGGCAGGCCCAGATCGGCTACTACGCCTGCATTACCCATCTGGATCACCAAATCGGACGGCTGATACAAGCTTTGGTAGAGCACCGGCTTATGGACGACACCATTATCCTTTTTACGTCCGATCACGGTGAAGAGCTGGGAGATCACCACTGCTTCCGCAAATCCAGGCCCTATGAGGGAAGCGCCCATATTCCCATGATTATTTCCGGTCCTTCCCATCTCATAGGCGGTACCCCCGGGCAGGTCTGCCACAGCGTCACAGAGCTGAGGGACGTTATGCCTACCTTCCTGGACATCGCCGGACTTCCGCCCCAAAAGGAATTAGACGGTTCCAGCCTGATGCCTCTGGTAAAGGATCCTTCCCAGAAGATCCGTGAAAGTCTCCATGGGGAGCATACTCTGGGAATCCATTCCAACCATTTTATCGTAACGGAACGGGATAAATATATCTGGTATTCCCAGACCGGACAGGAACAGTATTTCGATCTGTCCCTGGATCCCAAAGAGCTGACGGACCGCATAAACGATCCCGCCTGCCAGGAACGCATTGCCCTTCTCCGCAGTCAGCTTATCCAGCGGCTTGCTCACCGGGAAGAAGGTTACAGCGACGGCCAGCGGCTTATTACCAAACAAGAACCTAAGACGTTATTAGACTGCGCCCGCTGATGTATCGGCGGCCGCCGTTATGGTTACTGGAGAGTTCTTTGAAAGGAGGCACAGCATATGATCAAAAAGTACCAGGTTTTTGTTTCTTCTACTTACACCGATCTTGCGGAGGAACGGAGGGCATCTATTGAGGCCGTTCTGACCTCCGGGCATATTCCAGTAGGAATGGAAATGTTCCGCGGAGATCATTCGGATCAAAAGGTGATCATTAGCCAATGGCTGGAGCAGGTGGATCTGTATATCCTGATTTTAGGCGTCCGCTACGGCTCTATCGATCCCGATACCGGCATCAGCTATACAGAATGGGAATACAATCAGGCGGAAAACCTCAATATCCCCCGGCTGGTAATCCTTTTGGACGACGACTATATCCGTTCAAAAAACTATGATTTTAAGGATATAGAAACCAGCAATCCCAAATACCAGGCCTTTAAGGACCGCCTCACGAAACAGCATTATGTCCACTTTGTTTCCAACATTGACCAGCTAAAGTCGGTTATCACCGGAAACCTGCCCTATATTATCAGCCAAAATGAATCCCGCCTGAAAGGGTGGATTGACGGAAAATACGCTTCTCTCGTTGATGAAGTCCAAGAAGCAAACTCCCCCTATGACAATATCATTAAAACCTGGGGGCTTCGCTATATCTTCCGTTCCCGTGCCGAGAAAAACACGGATTCCGATCCCCGACTCAAAGAACCGGGCCTAAAGCAGTTGGACGGGATCGCCTTTGGCCTGAAAACCTTCCGTAGCTTCCACTCGGCAGATATTGAAAACTGCCTCTTAAACGGCATGAAGATCCGTTTCCTTGTTATGAATCCCAACGGCGCCTTTGTTACCCAGCGGGCGCTGGAGGAACGGGAGGTTCCGGATCAAATCGCCAAATCTATCCGGGATCTGGTGGATTGGGCTCAAACACTGAAAAAGAAAACCGGAGGCGATATTTCTGTCAAATTTTATAATTCCATGACCCTTGACTTTTATTGGCGGCTGGATGATGTTTTATATGTGGGTCCTTATTTATACGGCAAGGCCAGTCAGGCTACCCTTACTTATAAATACGTTTCCGGCAGTCAGGGCTTTGATATGTACAGCCGCTATTTTGACGATTTATGGGAGGACGACTCCCTGACAGAATGGGCCTTTTAAAAGCCGGTGGATCTGCGGAATATGGATACACTCGCAGATCCACCGGCTTTCGCCGTGGGGCAGCGCCGTCCGACGGCATCTGCCTGTGTTTCGTTTTGTTTTATGCCAGTCCCGGCAGGAAACCTGAGCACGCTGCCAAAATACACAGCACAATAAATCCCACGATACATGCGATCAGGTTTCCGCCTGTATGGGCAATAAACGTCTCGCGAAGGCTCAGATTGTTGTACTCTTTCACCTGCCAGAAAGCGCCGTCAGTAGGAAGACAGATTCCAAGACCTCCCAGGCAGATAGCAAGACCTACGATAATCGGGTTTGCGTTTGCCGTTGCAAGCATCGGAGCCATTAAGGACGCCGTAGTAACCAGCGCAGTTGCGGAGGAACCCAGAGCCGCCTTCAGGAAAACAGATATAATCAGGGCCATTACAAACAGCGGGATATGGATTCCAAGAACCAGAGTACCCAAAATGTCGCCAATGCCGGATGCAGTGATCATAGCACCATAGGATCCCGAAGCCGCCAAAATAAAGAAGATGCTGCCTACATCATTAAGGCTGGATGCAAAAACCTTTGACGGTGTTTTATCAATATATTTGCGGAGCATAATCCACGCTACCATTACAGACACGGTCAATGCGCCTACACCGTTGGAACCAGACAGGAAATCACAGATGTTCTTAACAGCGCCGCTGCTGGTCAAATAGGGAGCTACTGTTGCAAACAAGATCAGCAATATAGGAAGCAGGATCAAGAAGACAGCGGTAATTGCTGACGGGTGGTGTTCTTTTGTATTTCTGCTAATCTCCTGCATAATATCTTCATCGCTGATATTATCTACCTCTGTATTGGTGCTGTATTTCTTCATCAGATATTCGCCGTAAAGCCAGCCGCCGCAAATACTGGCAGGAACGCTTACGATTAGAGAGTACAGGATAAACAGTCCAATGTTAGCGCTCAGGGAACCCGCTACTGCCAGAGGGCCAGGTGTAGGAATAACCAGACAGTGAGTCGTCATAAGACCTACAACCAGAGCTGTGGTGTATCCGATTACGTGCTTTTTCGTGTGTTTTGCCAGAGTGGTGCAGATGGGATTCAAGATAATATAGGCCGGTCCCATAAACACGGGGATAGACGTCAGGTAGCCTGTCCCGTTCAAAGCCAGCAGTGCGCGTTTGCTCCCGACTGTTTTTACCAGGCCCAGCGCCAACTGGTCTGTGGCCCCTGATTCTGACAGAATGCTGCCCAGGATCGATCCCAGTCCCACCACGATTCCGAGGGAAGCCATCATATTTCCAAATCCGGTGGCCGTAGTGGATACCAACTCTGCTGCAGGCATTCCCAGCAATATACCCATAACCAGCGTTGTCAGCAGCATCATCATACCGGAATCCATCTTCATCTTAATGATGCCGAACAGCAGGATAAACAAGCTAATAAAGAAAACAATAATAACCCACGTTGTACTCATTCTTTAGTCACCTACCTTCATCTTTTCTTTTAAAAATTCCGCCTCAAGATCATAAATCCAATCATACTCAAAGTCATGAATATCGTGGTGCGCTCCTTTCACAACCTGGTATTTTACATTGTCGATGCTGGTCGCTTCCATAATCTTTGCAGCAAACCACATACTCCCCAGGATCGGGACTACCTGATCCTCTGAACCATGGAGAAACAGGAACGGCGGGCATTTGGCATTCAGATAGGTAAGGGGATTGGCCAGCTTTACCATATCGGGAACAGACTTTGCCGGACCGCCCAACAGAACTGCCTCCATAGAATCCGGTTCGCCGTATTCCTCAATAACGGTTTTGATTCCCAAGGCCTGCTCCTCTACAGAAAATAATTCTTCCATCATTCCAAGATCTACCGGACAATACACAGCGATCACTGCTTGAACCTCATCAGAAACATCCTGATTGGGCCATTCTGGAGCTATCAGTTCCCCAGCGGCAGACGAGGTCGCTGTCAGAGCCGCATAGTGTGCTCCGGCGGATTCCCCCAGAAGGGCAATCCTGGAACCGTCCAGCTTATATTCCGCCGCATGTTTGCGGATATAGCGGATAGACGCCTTGACTTCCTGGATCTGGATCGGGAATTTTTGCTGATAGCTAAGAGAATAATTGATACTGACCACAGCAAATCCTCTTCTCAGCAGCGCCAGGGCTGGTTCCAATTTATGGGAACTTTTCTGGCCAAAATACCAGCCCCCGCCGAATATATCTATGATCACCGGAAACGGCCCGTCTCCTTCATTTGGAAGATAGATGTCCAGCAGTCTTCTCTCTCCTCCCGGCGCATATGGAATATCAAGGAATTTCCGGTTGATAAACCCTGTCTCTGCCGGTATGTGTGTACGTACCTGTTCAATAAATTTCATCTGTTTACCCCTCCTTTTTTAATTCCATTCCTACTTTAATGAAACGGCACATTCGGTCTGCAGCATCAAGGAACAGCTCCTCTGCTCTGGAAAACGCTTCCTGTGCAGTCATAATATTGTTTACGCTGGTCATTGCAGAGTGCACTCCGCAGTTGTAAATCTGAGAGGCTCCGTCTCCAATTCCTCCTACCAGCGCTACCACTGGAATGTGTTTTTTCTTACATGCTCTTCCAATGCCATCCAGAACCTTTCCCTGGGAGCTTTGTCCATCCAGCCTCCCTTCTCCGCTGATTACCAGGTCAACCCCTTCCGCCAGGTGATCAAAGTCCAGGATCTCCAGCACTGTCTCTATTCCCGAGTGCAGGCTGCATTTGGCAAAAGCAAGAAGCGGAACTGCAAACCCGCCTGCAGCTCCGCTGCCCGGAATGTCCCGGATCTGAAATCCGCAGGTTTGCTCAACAATATCCGCAAAATGTTCCAGCCCCTTCTCAATAAATTCCTCCAATTCCTCTGTAACCCCTTTTTGTTTTCCATATATATGAGTCGCTCCTGTAGGACCAAGAAGCGGGTTGGACACATCACACATAATTTTGATCTGAGCTTCTTTTAATTCAGGCAGAAGGCCTGACAGATCAATCTTTGTAATCAACGCAAGTTCAGAAGCGTCCGGAGCCGCCGGCTCCCCATTTTCTTTCAGGAACCGGATTCCCAACGCAGCAGCGGCGCCCACCCCTCCGTCATTTGTGGCGCTTCCGCCTATCGTCAGATAAATATCTCTGTACCCTCTTTTCAGGACTTCCCGCAGCAATTCCCCTGACCCCAGAGAAGAGGCGTGTACAGGATCCAGACGGTTTCTGTCTATCAGCGGAAGTCCGGATGCCTGGGCCGTCTCCAAAACCACTGTATTATTATCTAAAATACCGTAGACCGCCTTCACTGGTTCTCCCAAAGGGCCTGTAACGGTACAGGACGCATACCGCCCTCCCTTAGCATTGATTAGGGCTTTCATTGTCCCTTCACCGCCGTCTCCAATGGGAATCCCCATAACCTGACTGTCCGGAAAGTGTATATTTACTGTCTGTTTCAGCAGTTCAATAGCACGCTCCGACGAAATTGTACCTTTGAATGAATCCGGGGCTAACAAAATTTTCATTGCTGGCATTCCTCCCTCCAATTCTTCACGCCAAATTTGTCTTTTTTCGATACGAAAATTTCTATGTGTATGTATCTCTATGGATTTGTATATCGTCCTTACTTTCCTAAATAGTAACACGCTATTAATTTCAGAACACTGGCCCCCCCCCCCAAAAAAAAGGCGCATTTTTGTGTTGAAAACACAATATTGCGCCCTTTTTTCAAAATTATCTTTATATTTTTTTAAATAGATTCTCTCTCAGAAAGCCTATCAGCCCCTCAAATTACGCCATTCCCCGGCCTCCGGAATTTAAAATCCATACGCCCAGATTCAGGTACCCGGCAAAGCTGACCCATAGGAGATAGGGAACCTGAAGGAGCCCAGCCAGAGGACGGATTTCTCCAAAAGCCTGAATCATCCACAGGATTAAAATCCACAGCAGCACCAGGCAGGCAAAAGCCGCCCCATAATAATTTCCATTAAAGAACAGAAGGCTCCACGTAAAATTCAGCGCCAACTGGGCGGCCCATATAATTCCCGCCTTCTTAGCTTTCGCCCCTCCGGCGGACGCTGCCATGGCCATTCCCCACCCCATAAGGATATAAAGAATCGTCCAAACGATAGGAAAGGCCATGGCCGGCGGCATTAGCGGCGGCTTTTTCAGGGTGGGAAACACCTCTTTTACGCTGCGGCGTATCAGCAGCCCCGCCACTGCTCCAGTGGCCAGACAAATAGCCGGAAATAAAATATAATACCATTTTTTCTTCATCATTCACCCCGTCTGCAGTTAAAAATTTCTTACTATCTTATATATTGCACACGGAGCCTTTATAGAATCATGGTTTTTTATGGAAATCAGCGGTTTATTATATCCAAAAGTTCATAAACATTCTCCGCCTTTAAGATCGCCGCCCCCTTTTCTTTATTTTCCAGCAAATCTACCAGCTCTTCCAGAACCTTGATATGGACTGTATTATTATTGGAAACCAGCATAATTACCAGAGATACCGGATCATTGTCTGCATTGTGGAATTTTACCGGCTTTTCCAGTGTGATCACGCTGAGGCAAGGCCCGGGAAGCTCCGGAGCCAGAAGATGGGGAAGGGCCACGCCCTTGTCAATTACCATATATCCCCCCAGCTTCTTTTTCATATGAATCATTTCATCAATATGCATTTGCCCGATATATCCCTTTTCTTTCAAAAGATTGCCGGCTGCCTGTATAGCCTCGTAGCAGTTTTTTGCCCGGACTTTTACTGCCGCCAATGACTCGTCCAGCAGGCTTTTTAACTCCGGCTTCCGTCGGTTGTCCAGACCCTTTACTTCTTCATCAATATTCCGCGCCAACTCTATGGACAGACGGATCCGCTCTTCCGGTTTTAATTCCAGGGAGCGGGCGGCAATGTTAATGGTGGCGCTGATATACTTATTAATGTCTACCTTCTGCATTCTCAGCATAAAAACCTCCATCAGCCGGTTTACATCTTCCAGCTTTAAAAGAGGATTTACCGTAATGCACTGGTATCGGGGACTTTCCAGGGGAATGGTGGAAATAACCAAATCGCAGGGTAGCGCTTCTTTGGCATTTACAAACTCATGGTAAGAAATCGTCTTTACCACATTAATGTTTTCAAATAGGGACTTTAGGCGGCTTTCCAGTATCTTCGACGTAGCGATGGTATTGTTGCAGACGATTACCACATCCTTTTTCTGAATTTCTTCCAGGGGATTTTTCAGGATACAGGCCACAATATACATAGCAATGTATACAGCCTCATGATCACAGACCTGGCGGCTGATTTCCCCCATACGCCCCCTCAGCGTCGCCCACAGTTTTTCCCGTACTACCTGGCATACGTCGGGAAAGGTGTCTTCGATTTCCTTTAATACGGGATTGTATTCCGCCGGAATATTAAGAAACAAACGGTACTGCATGACATTTAAATGAGTTGCCAGCTCCATTACCGTATCGTCTCCTTCTTCAAATTCCAATTCCAGGGCGTCTTTTATCTCCTGAATCAGCTCCTTTGCAATCAGCACACTTTCCACGTTGATTTCACGGGACGCCCCGAATTTACGCAGGGACATCCATTGTGCATGGATCAGAAACAGTTCCGCCTCCGTCGGATCAATGCCGGTCTGGTCATAAATCAAATCGTGGATCTGCTGATAATCAAACCCCTTTTGAATTTTTATATGAGAATACCCCTTTCCTTCTATGGACACAAAATGGTTTCCCCTCATTCGGGCAAGGGCTGTCAGCAGATACAGGAACATGGCGCAGAACCCATTATCTGAGATCGTCACATGAGCGCTTTCCTGCAAAGCCTGAATCACCGCAAAAATCTTTTCCCGGTACAGTGTCAGGGTTTTATAAAAGGACTCCATATGGTACTTTCTTAAAATCTGCTCCGCCTGCACAAACCTGGCACTGATAAGGGTCTGCTGGTTGGCAGAAGTTTCCAGCATTTCCCGGAGAGCCAGCACACAGCCCCTCCGGATATTGATTTCCGTGTCCCGCACAGCAATTCCCACATGGGGTTTTGATACCATCTGGATCGCGTTTTCCTCCATCCATTTGCGGACTTTTTTCAAATCCTGGGAAATCGTCGCCGGACTCACATCCAGCTCCTGAGCAATCTCCGAAATTCCCGTTACCCGGCGTTCAGCCAGAATCCAGCCTGTTATGGCTTTGACCCGCTCCCGGGAGGACATGATATACCCCTTATTTCCCGTCCGTTTCAGCCACGACTGGATCTCTCCCTGAGGATCCTTTAAAAATACTCCCACTCCCGTAACTCTGACTACCGGATCCTGATTCACCTCCGCCAGCCACTCATCTATCACATCCAGATCACTTCGGATCGTCCTGGTGCTAACAGACAATACCTGAGCGAGAGAGCTGATCGTCACAGGCTTCTGCGAATGAATCAGCATTTCAATTATCCGTACACATCGTTCATAAAGCATTCATATTCCCGCCTAACCTTTATAGTAAACCTTCATGCAGCGGACTGTCATAGTAAACCAACGTCACTATGTTCTCCGCCTCCGACAAGTACCTTTCCTCCCTGCAGCCTAACCTCCATTGGGATTCTCTCCTCCACTCCGCCAACACCTCCGTCAGTTCCGGAGCCGCCGTCTTATAGCTTACCCGCAAACTGCCTCCCGGCTTTACACGTGCCGCCGCTTTTTTCAAAATTTCCTTCTTTTCTTCCGCATAGGGCAGAACCATAAAAAGGCAGACCGCATCATACAGGCCTTCCTGGACCCCCAATTGGGAGCTGAAAAACGAAATGTTGGGGGCTGAAAATATTTCTCTGGCAAAATCGATCCGCTCCTTGTCCGGATCATAGCCCACCACCTTGTGAGCCTGTGCTGAAAGGATCCAGCTCCCCCACCCATAGCCGCAGCCATAATCCAGCACCCGCTTTCCTTTCATACAGAGGGCAGCCCTTTCGTAGCAAGACAGCATTCCGCAAAGGAAGGGATCCCTGCGGATAGTTTCTAAAATTTCTTCCCTTTTCTTCATCAGCCTGTCCCTCATTTAAACTGGCAGGCCATGCTTTGCAGTACAGCCTGCCAGAAATTCAGATTATCATTGGAAGAAAGACATACCTTTCGCAATCAAAAATCCAATGGTGTTAAAGTCCATAGCCTCATAAGCGCCTCCTGTAGCTATGAGATGGCCCGTCAATGGGAAGGTAATGGCCACTGCAAACTGAAGGAGGAAGCCCGTAACAAAAGCGCTGAAAATACAGTTCTTCATTCCGCCTCTTGCGTTGGCGTAAACGCCTACCACCGCGCCTTCAAAGAAGTTAATCTGTACTCCGGGCACTACAATGGGCGAAAATCCCGTAAACGTCATAACAAGAGTTGCAGCAATGGATCCCAGCAGGCTGAATATAAATCCAAGCATAACCGCTGTCCCGGCGTAAGGGAATACGGTAGGATAATCCAGACCTAAAACTGCATTGGGAAGAAGTTTCTCCGCTACGCCTGAGAATGCCGGAATCAGTTCCGCCAGCATCATTCGAACTCCGTAAAGGATTACTGCAATGCCTCCGCCGAATGTCAGAGACTGGATAATGATGTAAAGTACCCAGGGCATTTCCCCGGACAGCTCTTTTACTACGCTGGGGCCTGCAATAAAGGCGAAAATAAAGGTCATTACCATTACAGCCATGCAAGTTGCGATTACACTGTCCTTTAACCAGTTAAGAGACTCCGGAAATTCCAGCTCTTCTGTGGATTTCCCGCCTTTTTTGAAAAGGCGGCCCGCCTCTCCTGCAATAATCAAAGAAACAGAGCTAGGAACAAAGTTAGCGTGTTCCGTCGTTACAGGCTTTAAGTAATGGGCGGAAACCGTAGTTGCAAACCAGTAGTAAATTCCGGAAATCAATCCGCCTACAATAATAATCACCATAGGAGAAAAGCCGAAGCCCGCCATAACACTGGCCATAAATCCGGCCCAAAATAGCTGCAGGTGAACCGTCAGCGCCAGGTTTTTCCACTTGGTAAACTTTGCCAGCAGAATATTTACCACAAAGCCAATAATGAAGATCAGCGCCGCCTCTGTTCCGAAGCTGGCCATGGATTCGGCGTAAACCACCCAATACAGCGGCAGTACCCCGTCTACGCCTAATCCTCTCTGGACCAGCGTTGTCAGCAGCGTTATGGGCGGCCCGATAATCTCTGTGCCGGCGCTCAGTACCAGGTAACCCATCATGGTCTTTGCCGTACCCATTACAATATCGCTGACGTTCTTCCTCAAAAATATTAACCCGATACATGCTGCGATTCCCAGCATAACCGTAGCGTTTCCCAAAACATTGGTAATAAAATCAATTGCAAAATTCATAAAATCCCCCTATCTTACGTATTGTACTTCCCCATTTTGCCCTCTCTCATATTATTTTATTTCTTCCAGGCCGCCGTCGGAGTCTGGGTCGCCCAGATTCCCCCGTCCAGGCCGATAGTCTGGCCAGTAATATAGCTGGCTTCTTCTGAACAGAAAAAGCTTACCAGATTAAATGCGTCGTCCGTCTCTCCGAACCTTCGCAGCGGGATCTGGCACAACTTGCTCTCAGCTCTGTTTTTAATCACGTCCTCTGCCATAGGCGTATTCAAAACTCCTGGGGCGTAACAGTTGACACGGATATTATAGGGAGCCAGTTCCGCCGCCCATACTCTGGTAAGGAGTATCATTCCGGCCTTTGCCGCCCCGTAAGCCCCGGATCCCGTATTAGGGAAGGTAGCCAGAATAGAAGCTACATTGATAATATTTCCGCCCTGATCCTTCATATAAGGAATTGCCGCCCTGGTGCAGTACATGGGCCCTAATAAGTTCACGTCAATCATCAGCCGCAGATGGGCGTCTGTAGAAGTTTCAATCATTCCTTTATGGAGAACTCCGGCATTGTTAATTAAAATATCGATTTTGCCGAACCGTTTCCCAATATCGTCTATGGCGGAAGTCACCTGGCCGCTGTCGCTGACATCTACCGTATAAGTCCCAAAGCGTTCCTCATCAGGCTTTAACTCATCCTTCACAGCCGCCAGATTCGGCCCGTTTAGATCCAGAAGGCATACCGCCGCTCCTTCTTCATAAAACCGGGCCGCCAGCTTTTTCCCCGCGCCCTGGCCGGCTCCCGTTACCACAACTACCTTATTTTGAAATTTCCCCATATGCAGTCCCCTCTTTCCTTTTGCTGTCTGTAAAGCTGACTCCTCTTTTTAATGAATCCCGTTGGCTTCACAGTATTCTTTTAATTTATCCTTAATCTCCTGTTTGTTGACAAAGCTGGTAAGCTGAATGACGGGTTTATCAATATCCTGAACCAAATAAGCCAGCTCCTTGCCGATTAAAACCAAATCCGCCGTCCTTGCCGCTCCTTTTCCCGTAGTAATGTCGCTGACCTCCAGTTTAGCCTGTATTCCCAACTCTTTTAAAGCTTTCTCGGCATTCATCTTTAAAATAACGCTGCTCCCCATGCCGCAGCCGCAAATCGTAACAATATTCAACATCTATTCGTCCACCTCCACATTATTAAATATTTCTGCAATTGCCGCCTTGTTTTCACAGGCCGCAATCCGCCCCATCATGCTTTCATCTTCAAAAACCGTGGCAATCGTCTGCATAATTTTTAAGTGAAGATCATCATTGCTCCCCGCCAGTCCAATCAGAAGGTAGACCGGATCATTACTTTTATTTCCAAACTCAACAGGTTTCGATAATGTTACGATGCTGATACCGCTTTTTATCACACCATTAGAGCTTCTCGCATGAGGCATTGCCAGACCCGGAGCCACTACGATATAAGGACCCAGGGATTTGACGGTCTGAATCATGGCATCTACATACTCTTCACTTACGTAACCGTTATTTACAAGGATTGCTCCCGATTTTCTGACCGCTTCCTGCCAGTCGGCTGCCGGTACCTGCAGCTCTATGTCCTTCACACTTACCAGCTTGTTCATTCTATCCTCCGCCCTTCTTACAGGCCATTGATAATCTCTTCTCCCGCGCTGGCTCCGATTCTGGTTGCGCCTGCCTCAATCATGGCCAAAGCGTCCGCCGTTGTCCTGATTCCTCCTGCCGCCTTGACTCCGGTTTCCGGTTTCACCGTCTGGCGGATCAGCTTTACGTCGTCTACGGAAGTCGCCCTGGGAAGCATTGCCGAAAATCCAGTGGAGGTCTTAACAATATCCACCCCGTGCTTTTCAGCCAACTGGCTGGCCTTTACGATCTGTTCTTCCGTCAGCAGGGGCGTTTCGATAATCAGCTTTACAATAGCGCCCTTTTCATGGCTGGCCTTTACAACGCCTTCCAGCTCTTCTTCTACAATATCATATCTCCCGGACTTCAATGCGGAAACATTCATTACCAGATCGATTTCCTCCGCCCCTTTCTCCAAAGCGTCCTTGGTTTCAAAAATCTTCACGTCCGGCCAGTCAAATCCCAAAGGGAAGCTGATTACCGTACACATTTTGGTATCGGATCCCTTCAATACCTTTACTGCCGTTTCAATCATATTAGGCAGAATACATACGCTGGCAAAGTGATTTTCTTTCGCTTTCTGGCAAAATTCTGTTATAAATTCTTCACTCATTCCGGGCTTTAAGGTTGTCTGGTCAATGTAACGCGCTAACTCATTTCTATTCATGTCTTTATCCTCCCATTCCCTTTAGAAACTGTCCACGATCTTAAACGACGAGCTGGTCGCAATCCGATCCGCCCCGGCCTGTACCATAGCGATTGCATCTTCCTTGGTTCTTACTCCGCCGGAGGCCATAACCTTTAAGGAATCCCCGTACCGGTTTTTAATCAGGCGCACCTGGTCAAGAGTTGTCACAAAGCCAAATCCTGTATTTGTTTTCAGATAGGGAATCCCCAGATCCAGTGCCATCTCAGCGGCCCTTAACTGCTCGTCCTCACTCAGCAGACTGGCAAAATAAATCATCTTTAAAATCTTTCCTTCCATAATGTCAACGAAGGGTTTTAATTCCTCTTTTACGTAGTCGTACCGCCCGGACTTAAAAGCACTGATGTCCATAGATACGTCCAGCTCGTCGGCTCCGTCCTGCAGCGCTTTTTTAGCCTGGTAAAGCTTTGCTTCATGAGTCATTCCCCCTAAAGGATAGGAAATTACGCTTACTAACTGTTTCCCCGCATCATGAAGAATTTCCGCGTTTCCTTTGATAAAAAACGGTTCCGCCAGAGTGGTGGCAAAGTTATAATTCAGCGTCTTTTTTACAAAGTCCTCCACCTGCTTTAACGTAGGAGCCGGTGTCGCTCCCAGAGAAGCATCAATGATTCTCTCCACATCATTTCTTGTTACATCCATGCTCTTATCCTCCTTTATGCAAGTTTTCCTGATGTCTTCATTCTAAGAGCACAGATGTTAAAACTCAATTTGAAATATCCCCTTCAAGTTGTGGAATTATTATAATTGTTTGGGTGTTTTATCTGCTATTTATGTCTATTTTATATAATTTACTTTCTGGTTGGACGTCTATTTTTATTGCTTTTGCCTTTATTTTATCCTCTTCCCTCGTTCTTTTTGCAAACCTTTTAGTCGTTATTTCGCCCCAGACTTTTCCAGTTTATCATATCTTATACACTCTAGCAATCAGACTCCGGGGCGGTCCAGGAAACCAGCTTTGCTTGACATGTCCGGAAACTGCATTATAATACAAGCAAAGGCAGGAACTCTAATTGAAACGAATGGCTTATCTTCTTTGAATACGAATATCAGGAGGTATTTCACCCATGTTAGATAACGCTAAAATAAAAAATGCAGATGAATTGGAATTTGCTGTATTCTGTATTGAAAATATTGCAATCAGACTGGGAAAAAGTGCCGAAAAAGTTTATCAGGCGTTGGCTGAGAAAAGCGATATTTTGAATAGTTATATCATACCAGGGTATGAAATGCTGCATACTCAAAGCAAAGATTACATTGTTGATGACATTATCAGCTTAATGGAAGAGAGGGGAATCCAAATATGATTTTATATCATGGCTCCTATCTGGAGATTTCAACTCCAGATGTAGTACATTCTAGAAAAAATGTTGATTTTGGCCGTGGTTTTTACACGACTCCCCTCTACGATCAGGCGGTAAAGTGGTGTGAAAAATTCAAGCGCCGTGGAAAAAGCGGAATAATTTCTCTTTACAGTTTTGATGAAAAAGCTTACCAAAAACTCAAAATTTTGAAATTTGAAAGCTATTCCGAAGAATGGATCGACTTTATTTTGAAATGTAGAACCGGAAATGACACAACAGATTACGATATTGTAATTGGCGGCGTTGCCAACGACAGGGTATTTAATACCGTCGAGCTTTACTTTGCTCACCTAATCGACAAAGGCGAAGCTATCCGTCGCCTGCGCTATGAAAAGCCTAATTTGCAAATATGCTTCCGAACACAGAAATCTCTTAATGAGTATCTTCATTTCGAAGGGAGTGAACACATTTGACCGCTAATCCTATTTTATTACAAAAAAAATATACTCGAATTATCCAGCATTTTTCAGAGAAAGAAAAGCTTTCTTTAGATGATGCTCTGAGTTTTTTCTATCACTCAACCCTTTACCAGCTAATCAGTGAAGGGGTATCTGATTTGCATTGCATGAGTGATGAATATCTGGCGGAAGAACTGCATTCTGAATATAAAGAGTCGCAGCCCTTGGCCTAATAAAAAGAATCCTGCTTTACAGGATTCTCCGCCTGCGTTGGGTCGCTTTAGCGACATAACTCCTCTCCGCCGCAGTGCGTTCCTGCCCGGAGGGCTTTTTGTTCTATAGGAAATTCAGAAGAGTTTCCTATAGAACAAAAAGAGCCAGCTCAGTACGAGCCGGCTCCAGTATCAATGCCGCATTACAATATTTGAAGATTTACACAAGTTTTGGCTTACCCCCTCTATTTCATCTCTCCTATTTTTTCGTAAACGCAAACTACTTCTTTTGCTACATCTTTTGTGATTTCCGCTCCCATCATAATATCTTCACTGTGAACCAAAATCAGTCTTGCAGCTCCCAGTTCTCCCCCGGCGTCCATGGTAATCAGCTTTGTATGAACGTCGTGGGCCGCCTTCATTCTTTCCTCTGCCTCTTTTATAAAGGCGTTAGCCTCTGACCTCCGGCCTTCCCTGGCCGCTTTCATAGCTTCCATGCATTGGCTTCTGGCCTCTCCCGCATTGCTGATGATTTGGAGGCAGATTAATTCCAGTTCTTCCATTACTCGTCACCCAGTTCCTTTCTGGCCTGTTTCAGCACCTTTTCACCGTTCATAGTTCCGTAGGAAACCGGTTCAATGGATATTACAGGGCAGGATACCTGCTTCTTTACCACGTCCATCTGGAACCGCACCTGGGGCCCTAAGAGAATGAGGTCCGCACTTTTTCCGACTTCCTCTGCATCCGCCACCGGATAAGCGGCAATTTCACATTCATAAGAATCTTTCTGGGCTGCTGCTTCCATTTTCTTTACCAAAATACCAGTTGACAGTCCTCCGTTGCACAATAATACGATCTTCTTCATCAGTTTTACCTCCTACTATATTTCCTTTATCCTTCATTTTCCATTTTTACCATGGAACGTTCATAAATCTTAAAGAATGGATAGTACACAACTCCGTCAATGAGAATCAAAATCACTACTAATACAGGGGCCTTCCAGTCCATTGTGGAGAAGAAAGAACCGAATAAGCTTGGCATCTGCCACGACAGCATTGCGAAGCTCTTTGCCACCAGTCCAAACTGCATAGCCGCAAAAGCGATACCGGCGTTAATGGTTGATGTCAGCAGGAACGGAACGAAAAATACCGGATTTAACATTAAGGGAAGCCCAAAAATAACCGGTTCCGATATGTTAAAGAACGCAGGAACAATTCCAAGTCTGCCAATGGTCTTTAACTGCTTTGACTTTGATACGCACAGCATAATGGTCAGGGCCAGGACGGAGCCGCAGCCGCCGATAGCTACAAAATATACCCAGAACGGCGTTGTGAAGATATTGGGAAGGGCTTCTCCAGCCGCATGGGCCGCCGCGTTAATGGATAAGTTTCCGTCGCGGATAGGAGAAAGCACTCCTGACAGGGCCGCATCATGGATTCCAAAGAACCAGAAAATATGTACCAGAATCGTAATTCCCACTGAAAAGCCCAGATTGTCTACTGCCTTTAAAGACGGGGATAAAAATCCGTATACCAGCTCCGGCAGAGTCGTTCCCATTTTATTCATAATGACAAATAAAGCCGTATAAATAATCAGCAAAATTGCTCCGGGGACAATAGAGGCAAACACGTCGGAGAGAGAAGCCGGCACTGTATCCGGAAGGGAAATTTTTCCGAACTCACGCTTACGCATATAGCAGTACAAGTCTGCTGTCAGTATGGAAATAAACAGCGCCGGAATCAGGCCGCGGCCGTCCATGTAAGAAATCTCCGCCAGTTTTCCGTCCCAGCCCAGAGATTCAGGCCCCAAAATCAGCATCAGAAAGCCGCAGATTCCCAACAGGATGGGAAGGAAGGACTCGATTTTCCGGCTCTTGCATAAAAAGTGGATGATTCCCACGCATACATACAGTGACATAGCCCCCAGGGTCAGGGCGTTAATCCAGGAAAAGATTGTAGAATTGTTTTCTACAAATCTGGCCCAGGCCAGAGTAATTCCCGTCCCTGCCGAATCTACTGACGGAGCGGAACTGATTACAGCCGCCAGACCGCCCATAAAGTTAATGGGAAGCAAGGACATAAAAGCGTCCCTGATTGCCCGTAAATGGCATTCATTTCCAAGCCGGTTGGCTACCGGCATTACGTATTTTTCCATTGTTGCGCTCATCTGCTGGATTCCCATTTCAATCCTCCTCGTACTGTGTTCTCTGAACCGTCCGTGCATCCGATTCAATGACTTCTTTAAACCAATAGTAGCTCTTCTTAGGCTTTCTGGTCAGACCGTTTTCATAGTCTATGGCCACCAGGCCGTACCGTTTTTCCGTACCGTTTTTCCAGGAATACAAATCAAAAGGCGACCAGGCAAAGTACCCTCTCACGTCACAGCCCTCGTCCTTTGCGTTTAAAACAGCATTAATATGATCGTTCATAAAGGTGATTCTCTGATTGTCCTCTACCTGTTCCACAGAAGCGTCTTCGTACAATCCTATGCCGTTTTCTGTGATATAAATAGGCAGATGGTACCGCTTCCAGACTCTCCGGATTCCTTCATACAGGCCCTCAGGGAAAATTTCCGTATCCCATTCTGTGTAGCTGCTGCTCTGGGGCCTTACCTGCTCAAACCAGCCTTTGATAATGGTCTGGGACGTTCCTTTAGCCGCCTTGCCCTTATTATTTACAATGAGGGTGGTTTCTCCGCTTTCGTAGGGTTTTACCACTGCCCTCGCATAATAGTTAAGTCCCAGGAAATCTACGGTATTTTTTCGTATCACAGCCAGATCCTCCGGAGCCATATAAGACAAATCGCAGGTCTTGGATAGTTCTCCCAAAAGATCCCCCGGTATCTCTCCGGACGCCGCCGTATCCAGGATCCAACTGTTAAAGAAGTTTTCTGCATACCGCTTTGCAATTTGGGTTTCCACTCTCTCATCAATCCCGTAAACCGGAGAGAAGCTGTGTACAATACCAATCTGTCCCCCATAGCCGCCGGCCTTAAATTCCTTTACCGCCATTGCCGATGCCAGCATCATAAAATACGACGCCCGTACCGTTTCTCCCAGGTTTTGATGTCCCGGCGGGTAGTTTCCAATGAGATAGCCGCTGAAAGTATAGTATCTCGGTTCATTAAAGGTCGTCCACAGGCTTACCCGATCTCCGAACCTCCCAAAACACACCTTTGCGTAATGCATATATGCGTCGCAGGTTTCCCGGTTCAGCCAGCCCCCTCGCGCTTCCAGGTACTGAGGCAAATCCCAGTGGAAAATCGTAACGAAAGGTTCCAGACCGTATTTCAGGCAGGTATCAATCACCCGGTTGTAAAAGGCCACCCCTTCCTCATTGACTTCCCCTTCCAGATTTTTAATAATCCTGGGCCATGCAATGGAAAACCGGTAGCTGTTATGGCCTCCTTCTTTCATCATGCGAATGTCTTCCTCAAACCGATGATAATGGTCGCTGGCTACATCGCCGTTTTCCAGGCCGTTGTCATGCAGATAACAGTCCCACATGGATTCCACTCTGCCTCCTTCATTCCAGCCGCCTTCGCACTGGTAAGAAGCTGTGGCTCCGCCCCACAAAAAGCCGTTCATCTCAATTCCTCCTTACATTTTTTCAGTTCCTTTTGTTATGTTCATTATAGTAAGAAGGCTTTTAAAAATAAAATCTGCTTTTTCCGCTGAGAAGCGGAAAAACCAGATCCATTGCTGCGGGTTTCCGGCCCTTATCTATATGAGCAAATCCACAAACTTCCTGCATTCCCGAATCTTGGAAAGCTTATGAATTGTGCTTTTTTCAAATAGATTGTCAATCATTACATTGTAAATGGGAATCATGGTATGGTTCCAGGAAGATGCCAGGGCAAAGAGGAAAACAATTTTTACCTGATACTCTCCCCAGGGAATCCGGTTCTTTAAAATACACGTGCAAACTGCCGTCCGTCTGGCGTCGTTTTCCATGCCATGGGCGAATACGAATCCCTGTTCAAAGGCAGTGGGAGCAATGGACTCTCTCCGCATCACACTGTCATAAAATCCCCGGTCCACATACCCCTCCTCTTCCAGCCTGCCGCACATAAATTCCAATGTCTGTTCCTTGGAGTTAAATTCCATATCCGTAAAAAACAGGGACGGCTTAAATAGGGTTCTGAAGTAATGCCTGACGCTTATTACCTGATTTTCCCGAATCACCGTCAGCAGCCGTTCTAACTCATGATAGTCCAAAAAATTTCTGCAGAGCACCACCGGCGTATCCTCTATGGGCCTTGGGAGAGGCGCCGTGGCCATAACGGCTATGGCGTCGGGAGGCATGGTCTGAGGATAGTCAAATATGGAGTATTGGTATGCGATCTCAATTTTACAGTCTCCGATTGCGCCGATGCGCTTTTCAATCAAATCCTTATACTGTTTTCCGTAGGGATTAATCAGGGCAATTTTCTGTCTCGTCCGGCCGAAGCTGCTTTCCATTGCCCAAATCAAATGAACCGCAAACTGGGCGATTTCGTCTTCACTGACTTTAATTCCTTTTAATTTCCCCAGCCGATCCGTAAAAAATATGGCAATATCGTATTCCAGAGGATATTTGGACTTAATCTGAGGGAGCACCGGATTGACTGCGTACTGTTCATTTTTCGCTCTCTGAACAGTCCCATTGATCTGTGCCTTCATCTCCTCTATAAACTCTTTATTTTCTGTAAAATCA
This sequence comes from uncultured Clostridium sp., assembly GCA_946498245.1. GTDB lineage: Bacteria > Bacillota > Clostridia > Lachnospirales > Lachnospiraceae > UMGS1370. Next base: position 93,757 of record CAMMNN010000005.1, read on the forward strand.
AAGCCGTATTCTACGCTGATCTCAATGAGAATCTTCTTTAGCACCGCCTCGATTTCCTGCTCATTCCCCTGATCCACCTGATAAAAATCATTTTTTAACAGTCGCTTAAAATAATGGTACTCCCCTTCCGGCAAAAGAACCTGGGACGCCTCTGCCACCTCGTCCAATATCCGGCGGATTTCTTCCTCCACTGTCTCCTTTTCGTCGTATTCCCGAATCACAAATCCCGCCTGAACCCGTTCCGCCAGTACCGCCGTACTGATAATGAGGCGCATCAGCGTTGTATCATAAAGTTTCCAGCTCTTTAATTTTTTAAGAATAATGCTGCTGATCTTCTCCAAATCAGCCCATAAAAAATAGGGTTGATACTCCTTTACCTCAAAATAATGGCCGAGCCTGCAGCCGGTTACATAGATGCTGTAATAATCCCTTTTTTGTGCTTCATCGAGTCCCAGCTCCAGCCAGCCGTTTTTCTTGCGTATCATTTCCTTTCCATACCGCAAAACCATAGTTCGGTTGATTTGCTCCAACCGTTTTGACAAAAGGCCATCGCTGATATACAATTCCTCTGCCATCACCAGGTAATCCCGTTCCTCGTCAAAAAGCACCCGGCGGACGATTTCCCACTGATCGTCTCCACTGTCCGGCGTTTCCTCTCTCCTGAACTGCTTCCGGCCATCTTCCTCAATAACAAATCCCTTTCCTTTTACTGCTTTTATGGCCTCATAATTTAATTCCCGATTAATTTCTTTAATGTCGCTCCTCACGGTACGATCACTGATATGGAGCATTCTCCCCAACTGTCCGGCACTCAGACACGTCCCCTCTAAAAGCAGATCCCAGATCCCTTTCTGTCTGGATGTCATCGTTTTTCCCCTCCTTGCAATCTCCCCGATTCGATACAGTATGCTGTTATAATCATAACCAATCCCGAAAGGGCGGTCAAGGAAAGACGGAAAAAACCGGAAGAAGGTTTCCAGAAATAGAAATCTCTCCCGGTTTTCATGGCTGTCTGCAGCGCTCTGCACAGATGCTTTTATTCAGATTTTTATTCCAGCAAATCCTCTACGTCAGCTTGGGCCGCGTCGCAGGCTTCCTGGGCCGTCATTTCCCCTGCCTGAGCGCGGGAGGCGTAGCTTCCCATAATATCTAAAATCTGATTGATCTGCTCATGAGGAGGCGTCCACTGAAGACCTCTCTCCACCAGGCCGTTAGCCTTTTCCAAAGCCGCCAACTGAGCCGGGTAAGAAGGATTCTGCTCAACCAGTTCCTCATTTTCATAAACGGAATACCGGGTAGCCGCCCCGCCGTTTTCTACGTATTCCAGACTGTTTTCCTTACTGGTCATATACATAATAAAGGCCCAAGCCGCTTCCGGATTCTTTGCCCCGTTGGGGATCGATACGTTCCAGTCCGCAAGAGCGGCGGACTCGCCTGCAGGCCCGTCCGGCGGTGCGGCAAAAGCTACTTTATCGTATACCTTTGACTGCTCCGGATCCGTAATAGCCGAGGCAATGGCTGTTGCATCCAGCCACATAGCCGTCTTGCCGGCCATAAATGCTCCCAGGGCTTCCTCATGGGTATAGGTCGCTACATCCGGAGGCGCACACGCCAGCATATCCAGATACCACTGCAAAGACTCCACCACGCCGGGATCATTGATTTTCGGTTCCATAGTTTCCTGATCCATCATGCCGTCGCAAAAGGCGTACATGGTGGTCAGCCAGCCAGAGGCAAAGTGAACGCCCCTCTGCGCTCTCAGCGCTACCCCGTAAAGGCCCTCCTCTTTTCCGTTGAAAAACTGAGCCAGCTCCAAAAACTCGTCCATAGTTTTGGGCGGTTCCTTTCCGTACTTTTCAAAGAGATCCGTGCGGTACGCCAAAAACCGTGTTTCCCCTGCAATGGGAACCCCTATGGTCTGATCCTTGTAGCGCCCCAGATCGCAATAAGCGGGAATCAGGTCTTCCTTGTCATACCATTCCGGCGTCATAATGGGATCCGCCAAATAATTGTCCAACGGCTGAACCACATTTTTAGCGCCATACTCTGCATTCCAGAAGCTGTCCACCATAAATACGTCATAACTGTGGGCCCCCTGGAAATCCAAAAGCTGTTTGTTCTTCAGATACGTCTGTTCTACCACGTCCCATTCCACCTGGATACCTGTCAGCTCCGTAAAACGATCCGCCATAGCCTGGAATGCCTCTGTAGAGGGGTGAGACGCCATTGACACCACAATTGTCGTTCCGTCATACCGTTCTTTCATCAAGGCGCCCCACGCCTCAACGGTGGAAACATCCTGGGATTCTCCGGCCGGTTCAGCGTTCTCTGATTCTCCCCCTTCCCCGGTTTCCTCTGCTTCCGTTTCCGCCGGACTGGTCTGTGCCGGTTTTGTTTCTTCTGTCTGGCTGCCGCACGCCGTCATAGAAAGAGCTGCCAAAAGCGCCGCCATTACAATACATTTTCTCCTCTTCATTTTGTCTCCTCCTTTTGCTACCCCTTTACTGCTCCGAAGGTCAATCCCCGGATCATATATTTCTGCACCGCAACGCCGAACAAAATAACCGGCAGACTGGACAGCACGCCAGTGGCGGCCATCTCTCCCCACTTCGTTCCTGACACCGATAAAAAGAGCATCACGGAAGTAGGCACCGTCTTTGCGCTGACGCTGGTGAGAAAATTCGCAAAAACAAACTCATTCCAGGAATTGATCAGGCAAAAAATAGCCGTTGCCGTCAGTCCCGGCAGGGACAATGGCAGAATCAATTCCTTTAATACCTGAAATCTGCTGCAGCCGTCTATCTTCCCCGCCTCTTCAATTTCCATGGGAATGTCTTCAAAAAACCCCCTCATCATTAAAATTGTAAAGGGAATATTAAACAGCAGATAGCACAAAATCAAAATAACCCTTGTATCCAGCAAACCGGCGGCCATTGCCATTAAAAAATACGGAATGACGATAGCCATTGCCGGAAGCATTCTCTGGCTCAGTACCATAAAAGCGGTGTTTTCTCTTTTCTTCCAGTAAAACCGTGCAAAGCCGTAAGCCGCAAAGGAACCGATAACCAGGGATATGGCCGTGGATACCACGGAAACCACAATACTATTTACAAAGTAATCCAAAATATTGGCGTCTTCTATGATGCTGATGTAGTTTTCCAGAGTAGGGGAAAAGATCAGCTTTCCCGGTTCATAAATATCGACCTTAGGCTTTAAGCTAATCAATACCATCCAGAGATACGGCCCCAGGAAAAACAGGCTTGCTGCCGCAAGAATCAGGCAACTGCCGATTTTTATAATCTTCCTCTTCCTTTTTCTTCCTAACCGCATTCCCTATTCCTCCTTTCTCTGATAGTGAATCAGCACCTTGCTGACCGCCGTAGACAGTACCATCAATACAATGGCATTGGCCGCCGCCCTTCCGATCAGGCCGTTTTGCGCATTGGCCAGACGGTAGATGTGAAGGCTTAAAAATTCCGTTGAGTTTCCCGGCCCTCCTTGCGTAAGGACAAAGGGCATATCGTATATTTTCAGAGAGTCAATGGTTCGGAAAATCATAGTCAGGAAAATCAGGGGCCGCAGCGCCGGAAGAGTAATATGCCAGAACAATTGCAGCGCTCCGCCTCCGTCGATTCTCGCCGCCTCATATTGATCCATGGGAAGGGAACACATTCCGGCATAACTGATAAGGGCCACAAAGGGCGTCCACTGCCATATATCCGCCAAAACTACTGACGTAAACGCCATGTCCGCGTCCAGCCATGCCACTGGCGCAATTCCCAATACTCCCAAAAGATAGTTGATAATTCCGTATTCCGAATTAAGCATCAATTTCCATATATTCCCCGCAATGCTGGGCGTCATCACAATGGGAATAATCAAAATGGCAAACACCACTGGTTTTAATCGAAATTCCGTATCACACAGCAGCTTCCCTATGAGAAAGCCAGCCGCCATTTCAATGGCCGTAGTCAGGATCATAAATCCAAGACTGATTACCACTGCGTTCCAGAAATCCGGATCCCTGCCGGAAAAAAGGCGGATATAATTATCCAGTCCCACCAGCTTTACCCTGCTCAGATCCCAGCCCAACTGGTAGTTTGTCAAACTGATTAAGTAAAGAAAAATCGTCGGAAATACTGTCAGCACCGTCATAATTCCCATTGCCGGGGCAATATAGGGCAGATACGGCCTTTTCTTAAAAAATGTTTTTATCATTCCGGATCGCCTTCTTTCTCTCAGATCCTGGAATCCATTTCTTCCAGAGAAACAATGCGGCCCTGGGCTGCAGCTCTTTTGGCCGCCCAGAGAATATTCATGGTCCCTTCTACAGAATCGACGCTGCAGGAATCCGGCTCAGCGTCCTTTCGGATACAGTCTACAAAATACATTAATTCTCGCAAATATCCGTCTTCCTCCTTCAGCAAAAAACCTTCTGTCCCGCAGTCCGTCACCAGTTTCACTTCAGCGCCGCCCTGGTATTCCAGCATTCCTCTATCCCCTACAATCTCCAGGTAATATTCCAGGCCGCCGCCGTAAAATGCAGCCGGCATTCCCCAGGAGCCTGTAATAGATGCACAGCAGCCATCGTAAGTCAGTGTAATCAGGTTGTGAAGAGTCGTTTCATCTCTCTTTACAATCTCGCAGGCAACCGTTTTTGGCATCCCCAGAATCCAATATATATAGTCTACATCATGTATGCTTAAATCCATGAGGATCCCGCCGCTTCTTCTGCTGTCCTTCAGCCAGCCTCCCATAGACCAGTCTGGCATTTTCTGTCTTCTTCTGCAGGTAATAAGCCGGGGACTACCGATTTTCCCCTCTTCCAGCAACTCCTTTACTCTTACATATCCACTCCAAAACCGGAGAACCTGCCCTACCATCACAAAAGAGCGGCTTTTTCCCATTGCCTGACGGATAACGGCATATTCCTGTCCGTCTAAACAGATAGGCTTTTCGCAAAAAATCCCTCTGCACCGCCCCACTGCTTTTTCTATGGCTTCACGGTGAAGCCAAGTGGGAAGGCAAATATCGATTCCGTCCCAATCCTCCGTATCGGCCTCTTCTATTTTCCCCACGCTTTTGCAGTGAAATTCCTCCGAAAAAGCCTCTGCTTTTTCCGGATCCTTTTCGATTATGCAGGCAATCTCAACCCCTTCCATGCTTTCATAAGCATGGCCGTGAAGCTGCCCCATCTTGCCCGCTCCCCAAATTGCTATTTTTACTGCCATTCTAACCTCTCCCTTTTGCCCTTTCCATCTGGCCCAACACCGATTCTAAATACTGTTTTCCTTCCAGGATTTCCTGTCGCTGCCGTTCATTTCCAGCCTCTATTTCATATTCAATAGAAATTGGCCCCTCATAGCCCAGCTCTTCCAACTTTTCCATAAGTCCGGCAAAGTCTACCTGGCCTTTTCCGATAGGATATTCCTTTCCCAACTCCAAACCCGTAGTCGGATAACTGCCGTCCTTTGCATGGACGCTGCGGATTTTATCCCCCAAAATCCCTACGCCGTCTACGGGATTGGCATTTCCGTACATCATGAGATTTGCAGGATCGTAATTAATGTACAGATTACCGGCCCCTACGTCCTCCATTAAACGCTTTAACACAATCGGCGGTTCCTGGCCTGTTTCCATCAGGAAATTTTGTCCGTGCTTCTGCAGTTCCGCCGTCAGGTACCGCAAAGCGCTGACCAGGCCGGTATACAAAATGTCCCGGCAGTTTAAAGGCACAAATCCCACATGAGTAATAATATCCTTTACCCCCAATACTCTCCCATAGGCAGCCCCTTTTAACAATTCTTTCATTCTAATGGCCCGGTACTCCTGGGGTACCAATCCCAGTATGGAAGGACCTTCTGCAAAATCCCATCGGATTGGCCCGCTCCAGCCGCACCACAACCCCGTAATTTCCATTTTCCATTTGTCCATTATGGATTTAACTTCCAGGGCATGGCCCTCATAAAGCAGATCCATGTTCCAGATCTGAAGCTGGCAATTGGAAAATCCGGCTGACACCGCCCAGCGAACCGTTTCCTCCAGCCTGTCGTCAATTACCATTGCAATCCCCAATTCTCTCATGCTGTCCTCACTTTCCCTTCTCCTATTATCCGCAAAAGTATTGATCCGGATCCATATCGCGGAACCTGTAATAGTGGCTGATATAATACCTTGCTGCCCCTAACACTACTGACGTTTCCTTCAGCTCCGTATAAGCCACCTTTACGTCTGACATAAACTGCCGGAATCCCATACAGCCCATTTTCTCACGCAGGCGCTCCAGAAATCCGTCCCCAAGCTTTCTTCCGATTCCCCCTATAATAATCACTTCCGGATGAAACAAGGTAATGGCATTGCAGAGCGCATAAGCAAAGTCTTCCGCCATAGAATCCATCAGTTTTACGGCGGCAGGATCCCCCTCTCCCGCCAAAGCCGCCAAATCCTTAAATAAGAGCTTCTCCGAAGGATCTTTTTTACAGACAACGCCAAATGCTTCAAACTGCCGGGGCAGCGCCAGCTCTCCGATCTGGTTTTCCAGACACCCTCTATTTCCACAGGCACAGCAGTACCCATTGCGGTCTACGGAGAAATGGCCGAACTGCGTGGCCATTCCGCTGGCGCCGCTAAGAAGATGGCCGTCGTGGATAATTGCCGCGCCGACGCCGTCATTAATATTAATGTAAATACAGCTCTCTGCGTCCAGTTTTCCAAAAACATTCTCCGCATAGGCAAAACAAGCCGTATCATTTAAAATCGCTAACGGATAACCGGAAACCGCCTTCCTCAAATCGCTGATCCGATAATTCCCCCGCCCCTCGTCAGGCAGCACCACGGAAATAATCTGATCCCCTTTTTCATCAATCATACCGGGAACAATAACGCACACCCCCATAATATGGATTTCCCCGCAGATTTCTCCGACAAATTCCAAAAAAGCTTCCTCAATAGCCTTCAGCCGTTCCCTTTTCTCCTTTAAATCATATTCTCTGCTTTCTGTAATCTCCATAGAAGAGTTTACCAGGGAAATGTCCGCGTTATCTTTTCTCCAGTTAATGACCACAACTCCGTTGTCCTGGCTGTTGACCACCAAACTGTTGGGCTTTCTTCCCTGGCGGCTGCTTGCCGCCGCTCCCTCGTCCAAAACAAAACCTTCCTGCATCAGCTCATCTACCAGGGCGGAAACCGTCGTTTTGCTCAGTCCAAGGGCCTCTGCAAGCTGCACCCGGCTCACTCCCGGAATATCCTCAATCAATTGATAGATCTGCTTTTTATTCTTATCCTTGATTAAAACCTGATTATACTTTTTCAATTTTCATTCACCTCTTTTAGTTAGTCCAGTGACCTAACTAATTATAGTCTGAGTATAGCACATCTATTTTCAAAATGCAAGCCTTATACAATCAAAATGAGCAGATCTCCTGCTTTTTCTGCAAAGAAATCTGCCCAGTATCATACCGGTTTTCATATATCTTTAATACTATTCTCCATTACACAGCAATTTCCAGTTTTCCTTTTTCTCTGGAGTATACGTATACGTGCTCTGATAACCTTTCTTCCGGAAGCATATACTCCTGATTTGCAGTAAGTACTGTCCTTTTCCATACCTCCAGGTCCCATTTCTTTTCTCTCTGATACGGCAATACCAAAACTTCATGGACCGACGAGGGCAGAACAAGAAAATCCGATTGCAGCCGGTTCGCCAGCTCTTCCAATAGTCGGTCGTATAAAAGAACGGCTGCTCCATAAATTGATTTACTGTTTCCCAAAATCAGCATTTTAGGGGTTCTTTTAAGGCTCTCTATCTCTCCAAACATTTCTTTCATTATGCTTTGCATTTCAGCCGCATCTGCCGGCAGCAGACGCGGCGTATTCTCTCTAGCCAATTGATACAGTGTATCCACTGTGACTCCCCATATTTTTAAATGTTCTTTCCGTAAAAGGATCCTACGGTATTCTCCCTGCTCATAGATATACAAAATAAATACCACAGCCAAATCAAGGAAAGGCACAAATGGACACTCCTCCAGCAGTTTTTGATTTTGCTCTTTGTTAATCAAGCAGAAGATAATATCTTTTTTCCACAGTTCAAAATTGTCGAACTGTTCCGCAATGTTTCCTATCTGTGCTTTATAAGTTTCTATTTTTCCCGGGGTTCCCATCACCTTCAAGGCCTATCCTCTAACTGAACAACTGACTAATAAAAACAGACAGCAGAAAACCGACGAACACGCAGCCCATCACTTCCATAAGACAGCCATTTCCTAAATCAAAATATGTAACATGAAACAGTTTATGATACAAAATCCATACAATTATCGTACATACAATAACTAATACCGTAGCCATTTTCAGATTCCCTCTTTCGTTTTTATTTTATCCTTAATGATACCAGTAGTTTTATCATGCCCTCGCCGCTTCTATTTTGCGTAAAAGGATTCTTTTTTGGCTATAATGTCTTCCTCCGACACACCAGCCTCAAGAATTGACTGATGCCAAATCATTTCGGACTCTGCAAGGCCGGCATTTGCCGCCTCAACTGTATTATAAAGCGCCGGGTCAGCAAGTCCGATCTCATAAACTACAACCGTCGGCCATGCGCTTGTGCCTCCAAGAGTATTGGCCCCGCTGACAATCCCTTTATAACTTCCATATACCACAACTATGTCCCCAGTCCGAAAATTCGGGCCATCATACAGTGTTTTATCTGCCTTCCACAGCAGAACACTTTGAGAGGCTTGCTGCGTTGTAAAGTCGTACTCCTTCGTAATCATGGTAACCTGATTCGCATCCACATCCGCCCCAAATTCCGAAGTAAGCTCTCCCGCTATCATTACGCGCCGCCCTTCATAGTCATCTGAATTTCGAAACAGCTCATCCGCCGTATGGTACTCATACAAGGAATATGGAAAACCAAATTGATCCGTATCGCCCCAAATCATGTATTCTTCCCATTCAGCATCAGCTTCAGCCTCATCCGTTGAAACTGAATCCGGATCTGACGATGCCGGCTCTTCTGTCAGAGCAACCGCTTCCGTTGTCTCCGTTTTGCCCCCTTCCTCATTAACTGTTTCTTCCTTAGCTGTCTCCTTTCCATTCTCTTCCTCTTCTGAAGAGGATGTCCCACACATGGAGCACAATATAGCCAAAACAATGATGAGGCCCAGGATATTCAATACCGTTTTTCCCTTTTTCATCGCACCCTCCCTCTTTTCTATTACAATATTCTTTGTTAAGTGACCTTAACTGATCTCCTCTGTCTCACTTATTGCATAAGATGTTCCAAATCCCAACTGCTCCAGGACGCTGTTTCCCCAATCCGGATTAACCGCCAACAACACAATCACAACTGCGATAATAGCAATGATAACTTTTTTCATACTCCTTTTCCCGTCTTTCAAAATTGCTCTCCTGCCTTTCTATGGGCCTCCCGCCCTTTATACCCGGTTCTAAGCAGAAAACAGAACGAGCACCGCAGCGGTACAGGCGTTTGGTATATTTCCTCGTAATTATAATAAATTTCGTCCGGAAATTGGTATGCCGGCAGCATATCTTTCACACAAAAATAGCCGAACTCCATGATTCTTATCAGAAGTTCGGCTATGGGCCGTTTCTTATGCCATTCCTGAAAGCCCCATCCCTAAAATGAAAAAGGCTGCCACTCCGTATATTAAAATCAGCACTGCCCTGCCGGCCCCTCTCTCCATATGGAGCCGGTAGGCAGCTTTAGGCCAGGTTCCCAGAAACCATCCTATTCCCAGCGTGATTACCAAAAAACCGGCCGTTCCTATTAAAATTTCTCCTGCCGTTTTCCGCAAAGGAATCGTCCCTAAATAGATCATCGACATATATATGTATTCCACCAGTGCCAGCGTCATATGAACTTTATTACCCGTTCTAAAGCCTGGTATCTTTCTTAGCAATCGCTGTTTCGGAGAACCTCTGTGAAGTTTCTTCCCGCCCAGTGCCTCCTCAATTTCTTCGATACTACAGCGTTCCTTTGGACTCATTAAAAGACAGCGCCGGATAATACTTCCTACCTTTACATCTCCATTGTAGAGAGTATCACTCGGCATTTTGCCTGTAAGCATTCTGTTCATAATTACTCCTAATGCATAAATATCCGTCTTTTCATCCGTCTGAATAAAACCAAACTGCTCCGGAGCCGCGTAACCGGCAGTACCTAAGATCTGCGTGTCATACATCTTCTCCTTCTTATAGACACGGGCAATCCCAAAATCTGTAATCTTAACAATTCCCTCACTGTTTACCAATATATTAAAAGGCTTCAAATCCCTGTGGACAATCCCCATCCGGTGGAAGTGGTAAACCCCATCGCAGATCTGCAGCATCAGCCGCTTTGTCTCCTTTAATGTCAGCGTCTGCACTCTGATCCGATCTTCCAGCGTGTCTGACGGAAAATATTCCATAAAAACCCCGGATTTCTCCTCGTCCACAGCCTTCAGCGCATAAATCTGTATCACGTTTGGATGCGGCGATTCCTTTAGCTTCAAAAATACTTCTTCGCTTTCCCTCGGGATCTCCTTAAAAACCAGAAATTCTCGATTTTCATTTCTAAGCAGAACGGTCTGCATTTCGGTTCCGTTTCCCAGATCCGCAACCTCTTCATAAAGCATCCCATTAAAGAGCATCTAATCCCCCTATGTACTTAAAACTTTTCAAAGTATGCTGCCAGTATATTGCCTTCTGCACCGGCTTTTATTATGATAACAGTATAACACCCAATAGGAGAATTTACTATGCATAAAAAATCCACAGATGAACTTTTAAAGCTGATCTCACAGGCTCCCCGTCTGGACACCTTTTTAAAGAATAATTCCGAAGAATTTGAAGCCTCAAGCCTCAAAGACGAACTGGCGCGTCTGTCCATTCTCCATCACATTACCAAGGCAGAAATTATCCGTCTTTCTTTAATGGATAAAACCTACACGTATCAGATTCTGGACGGCAAAAAAACAAATCCATCCAGAAATAAGCTATTAGCCATCTGCCTTGCTATCGGCGCCACCCTTGAAGAAACCCAGCGCGTTCTTAGGCTGGGCCATGCGGAGCAGCTACACCCCCGCAATGTCCGGGACAGCGTAATTATCTATTCCATCAACCGCCATACCTCCGTATTAGATACGAACCAGATTCTGTATGATATGGGAAAAGACCCGTTGATATAATCCCTCAACGGGTCTTTAATTGCTTAGAAAGCGCCTCAGCCCTATGCCATATTCTTTAGGATTTCATTTAGTTCTCTCTGTTCTTCCTTGACCTTTTTTAAACCGGGATAAGGAGCATACAATTTTTCTAGCTGTTCCCTATATTCCGCCAGAACTCTGCTCCTGGTCTTGAGTTCTTCTTTCAAATCATATTCCTTCTCCCAATCTTCCCTCAGCGCAATCTGTATGCTTCCCGGAATAAAAGGGATTCTCGAATTGCGGATATGGTGAATAAGCCATTTTCTATATCCCGGTTTATAAAAAAGTGCCGGTACTGCAGACAGCAGCGTTTCTCCTCTTTTTAAATTATTAATTATGAGAAATCTTGCTCCCTTAGATTCCAGCAAATCCACCACCGCATACTGGTATCTGGGATTTTCTTCCTGAAATTCCACCAGCGCAGCGGCCTCTGCGTTATAATTCAAAAAACCGTCAAGGAGGTATCCCTTTAGCTTTCCTTTCCGAATCCAACTCTTTACCCGCCTTTTAGGCACTCGGAAAGCTTTGGCAATCTCATCGGCAGTAAATACCGTCTCCTCAATCATTTTTCTTTAGCACCCCTTCTATTGCCTTAATCTGATCCTGTACATGGGCCAGATCCCGATTTAAGCGTTCTATTTTAGCCCGCAAATCCCGCTCATATGCCTGTAGCTGAGGATATACCTCTCTAATGCGGTCTTTAAAGTGGAAGTCTTCCAGAGGGACCATCTCCTCTAACTCAAAGTTATCTCGATTCCAGCCAGCAGCCATATATTAAACCTCCTGTCTCTACATTGCAGCTAATGATTTTAATCTACGTTCATTCAATACGGCTTATTACAAAAGCCAGCTCCACAAGCCGCAGAACCGCTCTGGAGTTTGGCGCTTCCTCCACTCTGGTCCCCAAGGCCATGCCAGGGCCCTTGTCTGGTGTAACATGGTTTCTACATTTGCTGGCAAAACATTACCTTCTTGAATATAATTGTGGAACTTATGTAAAAAGGAAACTGGCTACACTCTTAGCGCCTTCCCACAATGTTTTCACTCCTCCTACAACCGCATCCTTTACTTTACGCATACCCTTAGCAACGGCCTGACCTGCAGTCGAACCCGCCATATAGCCGATTGTTCCTCCCACAAATCCACCTATCACTGTACCCACTGGTCCTAAAACGGTTCCCACAGTTGCTCCGATTGAAGTGCCTTTTACGCTGGCTGCCAAACCCGCTACCGTTGCCACTGTTACCTGGGACATCTGATCCAGGCCCTCCTTTAATGAAAGTTCCCCTGTTGCCATACGGCCAGCTACCTTAAGATTCTCTACAGCTACAAACGCAATATTAGCAAGGGTTCCCGCAGGTGTGCCTTTGGGGATTGCCTTGATGATCTCTTTCTCCACGCCTACCTTCAGCGCCCCCGCAGCGGCAGCCTTTACTCCAAAATCGGCCCCTGATACCAGCGCAGCCTCTACCAGCTCCTCCCCCTCTATTTCTTCATCATTCCACAGCTTGTTTGCAATGGTAAGCCCAGTACCAACAGCCGCCCCCATTAAAGCGGCCTGACCTGCCTGTTTTCCAATACCCATAGCCAAATCTTTGGCCTTATACTTATTCCAGTTCAGCTCATTCCAATTACCGCTTTGAGCCTCCTTTTGCAAATCCTTGGCGGCTGTCTTAGACAACGGGTTACTGGTAGTGCCATCTGGAGCTTGAATCACATCTACCGCTTTCTTGTCGATATCCGCAATCTGATCAGAAGGCACCAATAAGCTCTGACCTCTGTAATCTCCTTTGTTCGAAGCCGCAACCGTACCCTTTGCCGTCGCATAATATTTGGACTGATAGCGCTTTACAATCTTTCCTGCACCGTCTTCAATCACAATATCGACAGAATTTTTATTGTACCGTGTGCCAACCGGTTCCAATACCCTGGCCCGATAAGGGCTTCCTGAAGCTTTGGCGTTCAAATTAAAGGTCTGGGCATGATACTGCTCTGCGATGAATCCATCCAGATACTGATTTTGACTGATTTGTCCAGCCTTCGTTGTTAAGGTCGCATGGAATGCTTCATTTGCAGATGCCAAAGCATCATCTAATCCCTGAAGATAAGCAGCGGCATCTCGTGCCTTCATAGCGAAGGTTGCCGTAAGAAGCTCATCTGCGAGCCACCCCTCCCTGCTCCGTCCTTCTAACATCGCCTCTTTTAAGCCGACCTTCTTTTCCTCTGTCGTCTTAAGTGATTCTACAATTTCTTCACTCATCTGGTCGATTTCTTCCGACGTCCGATCTGGCATCTGCTTGGATAGCTCCATCTTCAGCCAAGGTTCTACCTCCATCTGAGTTTGATTGTCTAAGTAGCTTTCTATAAACGCTTTCTGAATGTCTTGTAGCTCTTTCCCCTCCTCAGGTGTTAGTTGTTCTTCAAAACGATCATCTATCATCAGGTTTCCATCATATTGATCCATACTTTTCCTCCGTTAATTTAATTGGCTTTTTTGATTTCTGGCTCTTTCTGTTTCCATTTTCCGAGATAAATGCGTTTTTTCCCAATTCCCTTGCACTTGCAGAAACCTTCTTCACCAAACTCAGGATGCCATCACCGTTCTCTTTTCCTGCGTAATATCCGACGACCCCTGCCACAAGACTGATTCCTACACAAATCCCCTTTACAGGAGTTTGATCAAATTTTACCCCCTGGGTAATCGCTAATGCACACCATCCACCTATCACAGACAAAAAAATCTGTTCTATTCTACCAAGGGACTTAACAACAGAGCATGAACGTTCTGCCTGCTCTAGCGCATATTTAGCCTGTTCTACACCAGCAAACGCCATACCAGCAATATAAAAGCTATCCAAAAACTTCGGTAAAAAGTGAATCAAGCCTCGTCGAATTTGCGTATAAAGTGTTCCTGTTGCCACCAGCACATACTCCTTATCTATACGCGCCTGCTGGATCTCTTCATCTTTATCATCTACCACTTCTGCTTCCGTTTCCTCTGAAACAATATCAATTCCAGTAGTCACTGTCGCCATCTGAAGAGCCATGATGCACGCACCTTTTCCCACAGATCTAACATTTTCTTTTGTAGAATAGTAATAATCGCTTGCGGTTTTATGGAAATCTTGCGGTTCCATTCTTTCAGGTCTTCTATCTTTTCCAAACAAATTACCTGCTTCATCATTCATCATGATATGGCCACCGGTCGGCAGATTCAATTCCCACTCCAGGTCTTGATTCTGCTGGTACAACTCCTCTTTCAGCCCTTTTAACGCCTCATTGTATTGCTCTGTACTCATTCCAATCGCTGCCCCCTGGAGGTAGTCGACCAGATACGTTTCCTTTGAAACTCCTTTTAGGCTTGCCCGCTCCAAAGCTTTGAGATTTTTGTCAAACCGCCTCAGATGAAATATCAGCATTTCAGCTTCTTGTGTGGTATCCATCCCATCTAACCCGGAACATTTACTCAGAATCAGCTCTTCCAGCCAACCTTCATCTGTAAGAGGCGCTTCCCTATGCCAATATGAGATAAAGTTCTCATGAAACTCTTGTCTCAGTGACCTGCACTCATCCCCGTTGATATACTCTTTCTGCACAGTCTTCCCTTTCTTTCTCACTTCTTTTACTTGGAAGCTGCATTTTTGTACTTTCTTTTCTCGTACTCCTGAATCAGCTTCTTAAGAGAATCTCCCATCAGCTCAATTAAAGAGTTCGTTTCCTTAATCGCACGTTCAATGTCTTCCGTCTTCAGTGTCTGCCGATCATCCGCAAAGGCTGCTTCTACTGCATCCTTCACCACCCCCTCAAGGTCAGCTCCGCTAAAGCCCTCTGTCTTATTCACTAAGTTTGAAATATTAATCTTTGCATAATCATACGGGCGGCGTTTCTTAATATGAATCTCAAGAATCTTACGCCGTTCCTCTGGTTTCGGCAGGCCAATATAGAAAATCTCATCAAAACGCCCCTTCCTCATAAGTTCAGAAGGCAGTTTTGTAATATCGTTGGCTGTGGCAACCACAAAAACAGGGCTTGTCTTTTCCTGAAGCCATGTTAAAAAGTAACCGAACAGCCGGGTTGTCACTTCCGCTCCGCCGCCTGCGTTCCCAAGGCCAGCAAATGCCTTTTCCAGCTCGTCAATCCACAAAACGCACGGCGAAATAGCTTCGGCCAAAGAAATTGCCTTCCGCATATTAGCCTCAGATTCCCCTACATACTTTCCCATCAACCGCCCCATATCCAAGCGCAGAAGCGGCACTTCAAACAAATGGGCCATTGCCTTTGCGCTTAATGATTTACCGCACCCGGGAACTCCCGCCACCAGAACCCCTTTAGGCATATCGACACCAAATTTCTGGGCTGCATTGATATTCTGGAATACCTTTGCTTTCTTCTTGAGCCATGACTTCAAGTTTTCGAGTCCACCAATGTCGTCTAACGATTCCTTAAGCGGGATCATTTCCAGAATCCCGGCCTTCTTGATCGTCTGCTGCTTCTGCTCAAAGATCAGGCTCAAATCTTTCCGGGTCAGTTCGCCGTCATCCGCATAGGCCAATGCCATCAGGTTGCAGATTTCAAATTCTGACAATCCCTTGAACGCTATCGCAAAGTCGTCCAAGAGCGTATCCTTAATCTGTGGGAAACCGTTTTCCTTGATAAACTCCACGATCAGTTCCCGTATCTCCTCCGTAGACAGATAGTCCATTTCCATAATGGTGATATACTTTTCCAGTTCCGCTGGAATTACCACTACCGTAGAAACAATAATGACCGCAGCATCTGCCCCCTGGCTAATCAAGTTCGCTATGATCTTTAGCTTTGCCACAATTTCCGGATTTTCCAACTGGCTATGAATATCTTTCAGAACAATCAATGTTCTTTTCAGTTCCTCTTTCTCCAGGTAAAGATTCAACATACTGGATAGGCTGTCATTTCCTCCCAGCAGGGGGTTTTTGGTGTTGAAGTCCACCATTCCTCTGGCGCCGTTCCATTCTACAATCTCTCTCCGTTCCCCGATCTCCCGGATCATATTGTCAATCTTATCATTCTCGAAGCTGTTGATGTAGAGAATGGGAAAACCTGCGTCTATATATTGGCTTAATTTTTGTTTTAATCCTTTTGGCATGGAATACCTCCCTTTAATTCTTCTCCAGCAATGACGGTATTGCTATTACTGTCTTGGCCGTCTTAACGGCTTTCTAATTTACTTGCGAGTTCTATGATCGACGTTATCACTTCTGTCTTAACATGTCCCATTGCTATATCGCAAAATGTTTCTGCCGCCATAGTAAGATGTTGATCCACCAGATCAACTGCTTCATTCCCATCGTAAGAATATTCATATTTGCTTTCGAAAAGGCCTGCTGCACCATTTTCCCATTCCTCATAATCAATGAAATCGGCATACCAGTTAAATGACTCTAATATTGTTTGATAATAGCTTCCTTGCAGCTCTTTTTCTAATTCGCTCTCTATACTTCTTCTAAGTTCATTCAGGTTCAGCTTTTCTTTTAATCGTTCAAGAATAATGCTATTGCGCTTTTTCAAACTATCATTGATATTCTCTATGATAGTTTGAATTTCAATAATATCCGGTTCTAAATCTTTTATAAGCACTTCCAATAATCTGGTACTTAGACTATCTCTATTTCCAGTTTGAATGCATCTGTCAGCATAGTCATAGGCTTTTCGCAGTTTTCCTTCTATCTCTCTCCTTGCCGCTGACTTGGATTTAAACCCACTTTCATATAGTCCATACCCTGTTTTCTTGTAGGGATTTGGTGCTATTCGAATCTTATAATTATCACTGGTATATTTCTGTAGTATTTCTAATATCCTATCCTTAAACGTATTCTCCTTGTCTTTTAACTCTGCTCCATCTTCCCGGTCATTGGTAACATCAGATTCCATTCTCACTTCTGGTTCTTCAATCAAGTTAATTAACTGAATATTGTTTTTATTGAAACGTTCCAATTTTTCCGGGCTAATTTGTATTCTTGTACAAATTCCGATATATGTTTTAGATTTGATTTTTTCTGGTATTTTCAGATCTGCGCTACAGAGATAGATAGTGTCTAGCCCTTTATCCAGCAATTCTGCCAACTCCTCCTGCGTAAAGGCCACACTATCTACCTTCGCAACGATCTCCTCATCATCCGTAAGCTCCCTTAAACGTTCTATTTTTTGATTTCTGGCCTCAATCTCCTCCGGGCTTAAAGCCTCCCGCACATACTCCACCTGAAAAATTTCACATAGTTTCCTAGATAACTCTGGATCGTTTGAGTCCAATTCATGTATCTGATCGGACTCCTCTTCATAGTAACGGTCATCCAACCAGGTGCTTAATTTCCCATTCAGATAGTATTCCATCACGCGATCAATATCAAAATGCTCTTGTAAATCTTGGAGATTTCTCACCTCTGCGCCGTCCTTCATTTTTAATGCAAATTTTACCTTCCTAGCCATTTTAATACCTCTCCTTCTTCTCATCAGTTTTCTATGATTACTCCATAGGCTCTTCTCGAAATCGCTCAAAATACAGCTTTTCTTCTTTAGAATTTAATGACCGAATGACTTTAAATTCAATAATTCGATCTACAAAATAAACCTCAGGTTCTCCCTCTTCCTCTACACGCAAGGCTTTTAAAAAGAAATGCTTATTTTCAAAGTACAATTCCAACGGAACTATCTTTAGTGTATTCCGGCTCTCACTTTGGCCAATGTACTGCATTTCAATTAGCAGCCGCCTCTTTATACACTGAAATAAATCCCACTGCATTTTTAGAATTGCGGGATGTCCCCCATCTTCCGTGTGTTGAGCAAACATACGTGATAGCTCATTTTTTATCTCCGGATGCACAGACTCTGTCGCTTTTTCAAGCGACGCTATCAATCCTTCAAGTTCATCCGTCCTCAATGCCTTTGCGCCAATGAGGATCGTAATAACCGCAGTCAGTTCTACTTCAGAAAGTGCTTGCTGTACAATTCCGGATATATGATAAGTATGCAGCCTGCGATCAAATATCAGCTCCTGACCCGAGTAAATATCAGCCAAGAAATTCCTTATATCCGCAATATCACGGTCAAAAGTTCTGCTATCTATCCCAGTTTCAAAACAGAAAGTATTCCTATTAATCGCTCTGCCATTATACAGTTGCCAAAACAGCCGCAAAATCCTATCTACTTTATCCATAATCGAACTTCCTTTAGCTTATATGGATACCATACCATTCTATAACGACAAATTTTGACGTTATAGAATGGTTGTTTTTATTTATCTGTAGCTATAGAAAATATAGTTATGGATAATTATAATACATTAGTTCCCATATTACAATGGAGAGAAATGGATAAGAGGCAGATTATATGCAGGAATTAAACTTTGAAGAGATCGGTAAGAATATTCGCGACACACGCATCCAACGCCACTATACTCAGGAATACATTGCAAATAAAATCGGTGTCAACGTGTCCCATATCAGTAATATTGAGAACAACCGGGTTAAGGTTTCCTTAACCACCCTGGTTGCAATTTGCAATGTCCTAGATCTGTCCGTTGATTATATTTTGCGAAAAGAATATATGGCCGTAGACGCCATTGACCAAGAAATCATGAAAGAACTGTCCTCCTGCTCCCCAGAACAGAAGGAAAAAATTTTGAACATTATTCAAATTCTTCATTCATAAAAATAATGTCTTATCTGCGAGACATATTTAAACACAAAAAAACCTCAGAATCCTTGCTTTTACAAAGATTCTAAGGTTTTTCTTTAGAGGCGACAACCAGATTTGAACTGGTGATCAGGGTGTTGCAGACCCACGCCTTACCACTTGGCTATGTCGCCATATCCTTATTATATTTTATCAAAAACGTAATTATACGTCAAGATTGAAAATGACTCCTACGGGAATCGAACCCGTGTTACCGCCGTGAAAGGGCGATGTCTTAACCGCTTGACCATGGGGCC
>CAMMNN010000006.1 GCA_946498245.1 uncultured Clostridium sp.
CCGCCGCCATAGTTAATGTCAAACTCGTCTGCCTGGATGAATTTCTCATTGTTGGGGGTAGATAATCTTAACATAATCTCGCCCATGGTTACAACTTTTGCCATTTTTCTTATTCTCCTTTTATATACTGGATATTTCCCAATAAATTACTTACGCGCTGCCGCTACGGCTGCTACAAATTCCTGAGCCTTCTTGGTTACAGCTTCAAAATCGCCGGTCTTAGCGCCTTTGGTCAGGCTGCTGCCGGTTCCCACTGCGTATGCGCCTGCGTTGATCCACTTGTCAACGTTGTCCACGTCAACGCCGCCGGAAGGCATAAATTCACCCTGGGGTAAGGGACCCTTAAAGGAGCTGATCGCTGCCGGTCCTACAATATTGCCCGGGAAGATCTTGATAACATCGCAGCCGGCTTCCATAGCGGTAACCGCTTCGGTAGGCGTCATGACGCCGGGAAGCATGGGCACTCTGTAACGGTTGCACAGCTTAATGGTTTCTACATTCAGGCTGGGGCTTACTACGTAATTTGCGCCTGCCAGAATAACCTGTCTTGCAGTTTCCGGATCCAGAACAGTACCTGCGCCGATTACAACCTTATCGTTGTCTTTGTACTTTTCTGACATCATTTTAATAAATTCTACAGGATTGCCTTCATCCATGGTCATGGTAATCTCAATGAAATTAATGCCGCCTGCAATAATGGCATCCACAACCTTTTCGCCCTGTTCCAGATTTTTTGCACGGACAACGGCTACTAAGCAGTCCTCTTTCAGTCTTGCTAATACCTGCTCTTTTTTCATGTGACTCTCCTTCTTTCCTTTTAGTTCGCATATACGATTTTGTTACGTAAATGCGATTTCTTTATTTGTTATTTTAATCGCTTCCATATGATTTGTCAACAGCAAAACCTTAGATTTTCCCTAAAAATCCTAACATTTTAGACACATCTTTGGCCTTCTCCCGGACTATACGGCCGAGAGTCTCGTAATCCTCTGTCGGCTTGTAGAGACTGGACACGCTGATGGCCCCCAAAACGCTGCCGTCCCGCCCGAATACCGGCGCTCCGGCGCATTCCATATGGTCTTCTATCTCCCTTGCGTCCAGTGCGTACCCTTTTTTGCGGACCTGTTCCAGTTCCTTTCTCAAAGCTGCTTTGGTGGTAATAGTCTGCTCTGTCTTTTTTACTAGCACAATCCGTTCCAGCAGCTCCTCTTTGGTTTCCTCCTCTGTAAAAGCCAGAATGGCCTTTCCCAGAGAGGTGCAGTAAATAGGATTTTTCGTTCCTACTGTCGCCGTGGTAATAATGGGATTTTCCGGCTCGGATTTACACAGATAAACAATTTCATCATCAGAACGAACCCCAAAAAACACCGTTTTCCCTACATTGCGGGAAAATTCCTTTAAAACCGGTTCCACCGTCCGGACAACGTCCAAATGGTTGGTATAGCTCACCCCAATGCGATATGCCGTAAGGCCAATGGTATAACACTGCTTTTGCCCCCGTGTGACATTGACCATTTTGGTTTCCGCCAAAGTCGTTACAATATCGTAAGCGCTGGTTTTGGGAAGATCCAGTTTTCCGCAGATTTCATCAAGGGTAATTCCGTCTGGCCTTTTAGATATTAACTTCAGGATTTCTATGGTTCGCAGTGCAGTCCGGTTGAGTTTCATAGATGAGTCCTCCCATTCCATGCTTTTCGCTTTTGCGAATTGCATTCGTATATTCGATATTATATCCGAGAACCTTCAGAAATTCAACTGGTTTTTCCTATTATAAGGTTACGCCCTGTTTAAAGATTGCCATGTCATGGAATCCGGCTTCTTCTGCTTTCACTTTCTTTCCGGAAGCGACATCTAACACATAATCAAACAATTTCTGAGCCAGTTCTTCCTTACTCATATCTTCCACCATACGGCCCGCGTTAAAGTCGATCCAGTTGTCCTTGTGTCCTGCCAGTCTGGAATTGCTGGAAATCTTTACGGTAGGCACAGGGGATGCGAAAGGCGTTCCCCGCCCTGTGGTAAAGAGAACGATATGGGCTCCAGACATTGCCAGGGCCGTGGCTGCAACCAAATCATTTCCAGGAGCAGACAACAGATTGAGTCCCTTTGTCTTAACAGGTTCCCCATAAGCCAGAACGCCTTTGACCGGAGCGCTGCCGGACTTTTGCGTACAGCCCAGAGACTTGTCCTCCAATGTGGAAATACCGCCTTTTTTATTTCCGGGAGACGGATTTTCATAAATGGTCTGGTTGTGGCTGGTGAAATAGTTTTTGAAATCATTAATCAGATGTACGGTTTTATCGAAAAGCTCCGGCGTTTCACAGCGGTTCATTAACAGGGTTTCCGCGCCGAACATCTCAGGAACCTCCGTTAAAATCGTAGTGCCGCCTTTGGAAATCAAAATGTCAGAGAAAGCGCCCACAGTAGGATTGGCCGTAATACCGGACAAACCGTCGGAGCCGCCGCACTTCATTCCAATAATCAGCTCGCTGGCATCGATCTTTTCCCTGGAAAAAGCGCCGGCATAAACGGCCAGCTCTTCCAAAAGGGCCATTGCCGCCTCCTGCTCATCTTCCACATCCTGACACTGAAGGAACTTTACCCTCTGCGGATCATACTCTCCAATGTAGTCCATCAGCACCGGGATATTGCTGTTCTCACAGCCCAGGCCCAACACTAAAACGCCGCCGGCGTTAGGATGATGAACCATGTCCGCCAGGATCCTGCGGGTGTTTTCCTGATCATCGCCCATCTGGGAGCATCCGTAAGGATGGGGGAAGGCAATAACCTCCTCAATATTTCCTCCTACAAATTTCTGGGCCTTCTTCTCCAGAGCTTTGGCAATGGAATTAACACAGCCTACAGTGGGAACAATCCAGATCTCGTTGCGGACACCCACCTTGCCGTCCGCTCTGCGGTAGCCGTTAAAATAAGCGTGTTCCGTTTCTGCCAAATCGGATTCCACCGGCTCATAGGTATAGGAAAGCAAATCTCCCAAAGCGGTTTTAATATTGTGGACATGAACCCACTGCCCTTTTTCAATATCCTCTTTTGCATGGCCGATACGGAAACCGTATTTAATAACATCTTCCCCGCTTTTAATAGGTTTTAATGCAAACTTGTGCCCCTGGGGAATATCTTCCAGCGTAGTTACCTCAATTCCGGCAACCTGAAGAGTCTCTCCTTTGGCTATGGGCCGCAGCGCCACTGCAACGTTGTCGTTTTGGTTGATTTTGACAAAATCCTGCATATCCCTTTTTCTCCTCTATTTTTAAATTGCGGCGATAAAAACTCTCGGCCGCGTTCATTGTAAGTGCTTACAATTATTCTACAAAAAATCAGCGAAAAAGTCAATAATAAATTAAAACCTATTGCAATCTTTGTGAATTATATGTATAATGAATGCAGACTGTAAGTACTTACAGTCGCTTATCTGGGAGGTGCTTGCATGAATATTTATGACGTATCGAAAAAGGCTGAAGTTTCTATTGCCACCGTCTCCCGCGTTTTAAACGGAAATCCCAACGTCAGTGAAAAAACGCGAAACCGTGTTCTGGAAGTTATGGATGAATTGGGCTATACCCCTAATGTATTTGCCAGGGGTCTGGGGCTTAATACCATGAAAACCATTGGAATTATGTGTTCGGATTCTTCCGATCTTTATTTGGCCAACGCCATTTATTTTTTAGAAAGAGAGCTGCGCAGCAACGGCTACGATTCCATCCTGTGCTGTACAGGAATCGATTTGGAAACTAAGCAGAAATATTTTGACCTTCTCCGCTCTAAACGGGTGGATGCCATAATTCTGGCCGGTTCCAAATTTGTAGAGATGAAATCAAAAGACAATTCCTATCTCATTGACGCTGCTAAGGAACTCCCTCTGATGCTGGTCAACGGCTACCTGGACGGGCCTAACATTTATTCTACCTTGTGCGACGATCACGCCGCCACTTACGAGGCAACTACCCGGCTGATTAAATCCGGGAAATCAAACATCCTTTATCTTTATACCAGCGATTCTTACAGCGGCCACAATAAACTTCAGGGGTACCAGGACGCCCTTGCCGCAGGCGGCATTTCTGTCTGTGAGGATTATATCCGCCAGTGTCCCAAAGACGTTACTCAAGCTCAGGAGCTGTGCATCAGGCTGCATCAGGAGGGACTGGATTTTGACGCTGTCCTGGCTTCCGATGACTCTCTGGCGGTGGGAGCTGTAAAATTCGCCCACGCTTTTCATATACCTATTCCGGATCAGCTTTCTGTCATTGGCTATAATAATTCGATCCTGTCGCGCTGTTCTTATCCGGAACTGACCAGTATCGACAGCAAAGTGGAAGCCCTGTGCATTACCACAGTCAATACCTTAATGGGAGTTTTCAGCGGAGCAAATGTCCCCAGCCGGACAACGATTTCCGCTGATCTCATAAAAAGAGGAACAACCAATTTTTAAAATAAGGAGGAGCATTCAAATGAAACAATTTATGGACAAAGATTTCCTGCTGTCCACTGACATGGCCAAAACCCTGTACCGTGACTATGCAGAAACCATGCCTATTGTCGACTACCACTGCCACATCAATCCCCAGGAGATCTATGAGGACCGCAAATTCGACACCATTACTCAGGTATGGCTGGGCGGAGATCATTACAAATGGCGTCAGATGCGCTCCAACGGCGTAGACGAAAAGTACATTACCGGAGACGCTTCCGACCGTGAAAAATTCCAGAAATGGGCTGAAACCATGCCGAAGCTTATTGGCAATCCTCTGTACCACTGGAGCCATCTGGAGCTTCGCAGATATTTCGGCTATGAAGGATATTTAAACGGCGATACCGCTGAAGAAGTATGGAATCTCTGCAACGATAAGCTGCAGAACGATCCCTCCATGACCGTCCGCGGCCTGATCCGCCATTACAATGTAAAGCTTATCTGTACCACCGACGATCCCGTTGATTCCCTGGAATGGCACGAGAAAATCGCTGCTGACGAAACCTGCAAAGACATTAAAGTGCTTCCTGCATGGCGTCCCGACAAGGCCATGAATGTAGAAAAACCAACTTACGCCGAGTACATTGCCGCACTCTCCAAAGTCAGCCAGACTTCTATTACCGATTTTGCTTCCCTGAAAGAAGCGTTAAAGATCCGTATGGCTTACTTTGCAGAAAGAGGCTGCTCCGTATCCGACCACGCTCTGGAATACGTTATGTACGTTCCCGCTGATGATGCTGAGATTGACGCTATTATCGCAAAGGGACTGAAAGGCGAAGCCATTACCAAAGAAGAAGAATTAAAGTACAAAACTGCGTTTATGCTCTTTGTAGCCAAAGAGTACAACAGACTGGGCTGGGTTATGCAGCTTCACTATGGCTGCAAGCGTGACAACAATGCCATGATGTTTGAAAAGTTAGGTCCTGACACCGGCTTTGACTGCATCAACAACTACGCTCCCAGCGCACAGATGGCGGACTTCTTAAATGCATTAAGCGCTACCAATGAAGTTCCCAAAACCATTATTTACTCCCTCAACCCCAATGATAATGCCTCCATCGGTACCATTTTGGGCTGCTTCCAGAGCGCTCCTGCAGGACGTATTCAGCAGGGTTCTGCATGGTGGTTTAACGATCATAAGACCGGCATGACCGACCAGATGATCAGTCTGGCAAACCTGGGCTGCCTTGGCAACTTCATCGGTATGCTGACCGACTCCAGAAGCTTCCTGTCCTACACCAGACATGAATACTTCAGAAGAATTATGTGCGACCTTATCGGCGGTTGGGTTGAAAACGGAGAATATCCGGCGGATATGAAATCTCTGGAAGAGATCGTAAAAGGAATTTCCTATAATAACGCTATTCGTTATTTTGGATTTGAGATCTGAAATCGAGTAAGAGGCGGTGACTAGCCGCCGTCCTCTCACAGCCCGTGTGTACTTTCAATCATTGTCACACGCTGACGGATAAGCAATGGCTAAATCATAAAAGCCGCTGTTTATCCGTCATTCTTTTGTCATTGGTATCGTTACGACTACTGTATGTGTCGAGAACACTACTCTCAATAAAATCTAGGCCCAACTGGTTTTATCTCCCACTCATCCTCTGATTTTATTTCAAAAAACGCATATTCCTCTCCACTATCAAACAGCAATTCAAATTCACCATTAGGTCTCGTACATACTAGCAGCTCATATCCACTATCAGTCCATCCTCTTAGATAAGTAGATTCTTCACTATATTCTTCAATAGTTTTTTCACTAGTTACTGTCACCTCGTATAGATTTGAAGTTTTCTTAAAGATCGGTGTTACAAAATCGCCCTTTCCTGAGAAAGTATCTGTTGAAGATGTTCCCAATCTATATACCTCTATTGTCCAATCCCCTTGGCCTATGAGTGTGACATCAAATGTATACTCTTTATTTGGAAATAGCAATGTGATCCCATCGTATGGTTCTGCTGCAGACACCAAAAGGTCAGATGTATCATCATAAAGGCCTCTCACAGAAAAATATGCATCACCGTTGAAAACTATATGTGCATACGATATAGCGTCTGTAGTTACGCCAGAAATCACATCTTCTTCGCTTCCGGAATAAGTAAATACAGGATCGGTATCTTGTAAATCTTCTAATGAGTTAATACTTTCAATATCACTATATAATTCCTTCATTTGATCCTCGATACCCAGGTATGGATTCTCTTGCGTTATTTTCTTTTCACTATCAGTCAGTTGTTCCGTTTCCTCGGTTAAATTTTCTTTCTCACCTAAAGTTTCCTCCGTAGCGGCAGTCGTTGTTTCCGTTTGGACAATAATATCACTTTGTCCATTCCTACTGCACCCCGCCAACATCGCACCGCACAATAATACCATTAATATCTTTTTCATAGACATCCTCCTCCTTTGTATTTTTCTTTACTATAGCACGAAATTCATATTTTAAAAAGAGGCTGTCGGTACAATAGACAACCCCTTTATCTACATACTTTTCTACGGTCCTACAGCATGGCCCCGTCTGCGCCGAATTGGTACTGCGTCCCGTCAATGGTCAAAGAAGTATTGGCCGCCATAATTCCTCCGTTATTGGGATCCAGGTAATACCACACTTCTCCCAACTGTACCCAGCCCAGGGCTTTCTGGTAATCCTTAAAATAATACCATGCCCCGTCAATAAGCTTCCAGCCGTCGGCGGGAATGATCTGGCTGTAATCCGTAAAGGCAAACTCCAGGCAGACGGCCCCCTGGATTCCGTTCACCGTGCCGCTGTCAGTACACTGCCAGACTGTCCGGTTGGGATAGCTGTTTACCGTACCGTAGCGGGCATACCAAATATCATAGGGAATCTGGCTTGTATCCATTTTATTTACCAGCCAGTCATTATAGCTGAAAACAATGGGACGGAAGCCCGCTTCCTCCACGGTCCTGCAGAAAGCGTTTATAACGTCCGTAAGCTGCTGCTTTGTGAGGCCTGCGTCCGTTACCACTTTCGACTCCACGTCCATGGCAATGGGATAAGAAATCTTATACTCTTTCGCTGTACGGACTGCAAATTGCGCTTCTCTTACGGCGTCCTCAACAGTCAGGGCCTGGGAATAGAGATAAGTTCCCACCTGAAGGCCTGCGGCGGCCGCTTCCCGCATATTGGTATCAAAATATGGATCCAGGTCGTCTACATAGCCCATTCGGATAAAGGTAAAGCTGACGTCATCAGCCGCCACTGCGTTCCAGTCAATATCCTGTTGGTATTTGGATACACTGATGCCCCGCTGCAGGGCGCCCTCAATGGGATTCCCCTCTGAATCAATATACCGGCCGCCTGCTTTTGTAAAAGCCGCCTGAGTCCCCGCAGTGTATTCCTGGTTCAGCCCGTCGGCTTCCGGAAGGCCCACTCCCGGCCCCACTTCATCGGCCGCAGCCATAGCCGCCGGAGCCATGGCCCACATAAGCCCCAGGCTCAAAAGCAGGGCCGCAAACCCTTTTCGTTTATGTAGAATTATATTTCGTTTCAATCTTCTGCCTCCTCTTTTGGTGATTTTCGGATTCCTCCTTATCATATACCATCCCTTTTTCCAATTCAATAATCAGGGGGAAATTGTAATAAATGGTAAATATTCCGTAAGGATATTGCAATTTTCATTTTGCCAATATAAAATAATGGTAGCATTAGCAGCTCCCTGCTGACGAATGCCAAACAAGCACAGCTATTATAAAATTTCTGGAGGGATTGCTTTGTATTTAGACTGGATGGGTGAATACCGCGAGCTGGTTGAATCAATCATAGGAGTGGTTAATATTTACAATCAAATACAAAACGAAAGGGTCTTCACGGGAGGAATAGAAGGATTGCGGCTTTCTGCCACAGAGGTCCAGGTAATCGAGTATATCCTTGAAAACGAAGAAAAAAACAGCAATATGTCGGAAATTGCCAAACGGCTGTCTATTTCTCAGAGCAGTTTTTCAAAAAAAATAAAACTATTGGCAGATAAAGGCCTGCTGGAAAAATACTATGCTTCCAATAATCGAAAAAATATTATTGTCAAAGTTTCAGAATTTGGAAAGGCCTTTTATTCAGGGTATGTTAAAAGCGAACAGACTGATATATGGCGGGAGATTTTCTCCAAATTGGATCAAGCTGACCGGGAGTCTATAAAAATATTTACCGATTCCCTAATTGCGCTGCGGCAGTCTATGATTCGTACCCTGGAAAAAGAAGTTGTAACAGGAAATCTTGGCGTAGAGTTAATAAAACTGAATTAATTCATTTTTGGCAGGAAACCCGTCTTAACGGGTTTTCTTTTTTTGTGCAAATTGCATCAAATTTTTTGCTAAATTTGTCGTAAATACAAATTGATGAATAAAGAATTTTAATTTATTCTTATATATATGAATTAAGAATACAAATATATTCTTTAGGAAAATATTTTAGAAGAAAGGAGGGGCAACGCGTATTATTTAACTTTTGTAATGTCTGCAAAAATTTGAAAAGGGGAAGGGAGTAAAACCTGAATGGAAAATCAAAAGAAAAAATTGAAAAACCTGTTGATCATCTCATTGATTCTTATGCTTATCTGCGGATTTGGCGTGTCTGCCGTCCAAACGCAAATGGGAAGCGTAGAAATGAAGGAACTCAATATTGAAACTGATAAAGGGTATTCTATGTCCGCTTACCTGTTTATCCCGGATACTGCTACTCCGGAGACACCGGCTCCGGCTATTGTTACCAGTCACGGCTACCTGAATAACAAGGAAATGACTGATGCCAATTACGTAGAGCTCTCCCGGCGGGGATACGTGGTTTTGGCCATTGATCAGCCCAACCACGGCGATTCAGAAGTAACGGCGGATTTCCAAATCCCTCAGCCTTCCGGCGTGTACCAGGGTGTCCTTGCACTGAGCAGAATGCCTTTTGTCGATACAGAAAAGATCGGAATTACAGGACACTCTATGGGATCCTGGTCCTGCAATGCGGCTGTTGCTGAAGACAATGAAGCTGACATTCCCTTAATATCGGCAGTACTCATTCATTGCAATGACGCCGTTTATGCAGATGACAACGGGGAGTTTTCCAATATTTACGGCAAACGGCCTGTAGGGATTATTTCCGCCGTATATGATGAATTTTTCGGAAAATCCACAGATGAAAATGGCAATATGTTAAGCTCTCCTTACTTTATGGAAAGCAAGGAGGCGCAGTCCTTCCTGAATTTTGGAAAAAATCCTGAAGGAACGGAGCCCAAAGAGGCTTTTGAATACTATACAGAAACCGTCGATGGCGCAGAAACCTTCCGCGTAATATACAGGCCGGAAATCGTTCACGCATGGTCCCATTTTTCCGCACGCTCTGAGTCTTATGTCATTGACTTCTTCGAGAGAGCGCTGGGAGCTCCCAATCCTATTGATTCCGGGGAGCAGATCTGGCAGTTAAAAGAAGCTTTGAATCTTGTGGGACTCATTGGCTTCGTACTTTTTATCTGTTCATTCGGATGCAGCCTGTTATATACAAAACCCTTTGAGCTGCTTCGGGCAAAGGAAATCGTTCTTCCCAGACCGGTTCAAACCAAACAGGGCGCTGTCTGGTTCTGGGCCACCCTGGCTGCGGGAGCTCTGTTTGGAACGGTAATTTACCTTCCTGTTATGGCAAAGGGCACAACGCTTCCAACCAACCAGATAATGACCATGGGCCAGGGCATTTGGTCTACTCTCTGCGGTATCTTTGCCATTGTTCTGATCCTTGCCTTTTACCATTTATATGGCAAAAAGAACGGAACGGATTTAAAAAATGCCGGAATCGAAATTTCCTTAAAGAAAATAGGCCTCAGCATTTTGCTTGCCCTTATTACAACAGCGGCGGCTTACGGCTGTGTATTTATAACGGATTACTTTTTCCTTGCAGACTTCCGCATCTGGACTTTGGCAGTTAAGGCCTTTGAAGCCCCCATCCTTGCATATATTCCTTATATATGTCTGTTTTTAACATACTACATCGCGGCTTCCATTTCTGTAAACTGCTTTAACTACAATAACATCGGCGGCAAGTTTAACGCTGTTTTATGCGCCCTCTTCGCTGCTGCCCCGGCAATTATCCTCATTGTCATCCAATACGTTACCTACGTCCTCACCAACCATATGCAGTGGGCGCAGATTTCTATGGCCACGCCAAACTATCCTATGTTTATCATCGGTATGTACACCATGGTACCCATACTCTTTGTCACCACATTGATTTCCCGATTCTTTTATAAAAGAACGGAAAATCCATATATTGCCGGCATAATCAATGCCGTTATCGTAGGCACCATAGTAATTACCAATACCTGCACAACCTTCTAAAAATCCAAAACCCCCTTTCCGCACACAAAGCCGTGTTTGGAAAGGGGGTTTTCTTATTAATAAAACAAAAACTATAATCCAAAATAATCAAACCAAGCCGCCAAAATATCCGCCCTGTTTTCTAGGATATAACGGGCAATTTTTTTTAAATCTTTTTGCGGTATTTGGCTTTTATTATGCTCTAATTTTATGCCATCTTTTGTAATCCAAAATTTAGTTGCATTTTGAGCCGGTGAACCTTTACAAACATGAATATGAGGCGGTTCGCCGTTTTCTCTCGACCAAAAAAAGAAACTATATCCAAGAAAATCCAATAAAGCTTTAGGCATTTTCTCCGCCCCCTTTTTGGGAAAAATCCCATATAAGCGAAGAATTATTTTTAGCATACTTCTTAAGCCTTAAAATCTCATCTTCCGAAAATCCAAAAGATCTATTTACAATTTCACCCGGCAAAGTCAGATCGAGAAAATCAAAACCGTTTTTATTGGGCCGTTCAAAATGTACATCTACAACGTCAAACCCTTCTTTTTCATATAATGCGCTGTGGGTCATTACAATATTATCAACTGTAGAATAATAATACACCTATTTTCCCTCTCTTTCTATTGTTCATTGACTGGTGACATTATAAAGTGTTTTTACTGCTCTCTGTACAAAGCCGTGTTGGGAAAGGGGGTTTCTCTTTATTCATCCCAGTTGTGGTAGACCGCCTGCACGTCGTCGTCCTCGTCCAACAGATCCAGGGTCCGGTTCAGCTTTTTAATATCCTCTTCGCTGGTCAGTTCCACCCAGGTCTGGGGAATCATAGTTACGTCGGCCTGGGCCATAGCGATTCCGGCTGCTTCCAAAGCCTCGCGAACCGCGCTGAAGCCGTCGGGATCCGTCAGCACCTCGTAGCTGTCTTCTTCCTCGGAAAAATCCTCTGCTCCGGCGTCTAACGCCATCATCATCAGTTCGTCGGCGTCCATGTCGCAGTCTTCTTTGGCAATGATAATCTGGCCTTTTTTATCAAACATATAGGATACGCAGCCAGGGGTTCCTACGTTTCCGCCGCCTTTGGTAAACGCGCTTCTGACGTTGGCCGCGGTACGGTTTTTATTGTCCGTCAGGGCGTCTACGATAATAGCAACGCCGCTGGGGCCGTAGCCTTCATAGGTAATGACTTCGTAATTTACCGCATTGGCGTCGCCGGCTGCTTTCTTAATTCCTCTGTCAATGGTATCGTTAGGCATATTGTTGGCTTTTGCTTTTGCGATAACGTCCCGCAGTTTGCTGTTGTTTGCCGGATCCGGTCCGCCTTCCTTAACTGCAACGGCAATTTCACGTCCGATTACAGTAAAAATCTTTCCTTTTGCTGCATCATTTTTCTCTTTCTTATGTTTAATATTCGCGAACTTAGAATGTCCTGACATACAATAACAACTCCTTCTTTTCTCTCTTCTGTGTCAAAATCCCGGCCCATGGCCGCTATCTTTTCTATATTACCATTATTTATTGGCTTTCGCAAGTGGGAACCGTGAAAGAATCCAGAATCCCGGCGGCTTTTTCCCGCCCCTGATCTCCTCCGTCTTTCATCAGGATCTGAACCTGCCAGAAACGCCCGCCGCAGTACAGGGCGTACCGCTCTTCAAACCCGTAATCCGGAGCTTCATCAGTATAACGCACCTGGACATGGTAATAGGAGGCGTCCGGATCTACGCCGGAATCCGCAAGGCCTGCGTCAAAGGCCAGGATTTCAAAGTTTCCGCTGATTCCCGTATTGAGAATCAAATCCTGACACGCCTCTTCCGTATCGATATAGGGATAAATTTCCTCAGCGGCTTCCTGGGACATCTGGATAATGGACACCGTCCCGCCGTTTCCGGCAAAATTGTAAATCCCGGAATCGCCGATTTCTTTCTGCTGCCAGCTTCCGTCAGGAAAAGTTATGAGAAATCCTCCATTTTGGGAAGCGTCATAGACCCAGGGGTCTTTGGAATACTCATAAGCGGAAGCCACATCATCATAGGGAATAAAGGCGGACCAGCTTCCGTCCTGGTTGACATAGATAGAAGCGGAAGCATCTGAAACGTACACTTCTGCTCCCTTCTGCAGCCGAAGCCCTTCCAAATCTTTCTCGGGCCTGCCCTCATCTCTTGGCGTCACCGTACCTGCCGGCTCATAGCCTTCCGGCGTCTCTGTCAATTCCGTATCGTAGGCCCAGATATAGAGGGTTCCATTGACCATAACCATGGCGTCCCGCAGAGTAGGCTGTCCCTGAGACGCTTTTGTGCTTTCCGCCGCTTCCTCAGAGGTTTCCTCTGCAGAAGAAGAGGTTTCTGCGGACATTTCCGCAGTAGCCGAAGTCTCCAGCGGCTGAGGCCCGGAGAAAAAGCAGCCGGAAAGGGTCAGCGCCGCCGCTGTCCCTATTGCCAGAGCCATAACCGGTTTCCTGTGATTTTTTCTCATTCCAGTCTCCTTTCCGATATTGCAGCGCTGCTTTTTCCCAAAAGGATCTGCAGCTTCTTTAAACAACTGTAGAACGCGGGAACCAAAAACAGATCGGCGCAAATCCAGGCAACGGGACTGCCGATGCACACAACAGGATAGCCGAATATGGGAACCAGGAAAAATCCTACAAAGGACCGTCCGAACATTTCGCACACTCCCGCCAAAATCGCAAATTTGCTGTAGCCCATTCCCTGAATGGAGAAACGGACAACATTAACCAGCACCAGAGGAATATAAAACAGGGCATTTCCCACCAGGTACAGCCATGCCTGATCCAGAATTTCCGTTTCCGCAGCATCGACAAACAGCAGGGATATGGATCTTCCGAAGAAAAAGAGAATCACAAAAGCGATTACGGAATATACAAACCCTATTATGTTGGCATAGCGGACGCCGCTTTTTACCCGATCCAGTTTTCCCGCTCCTACGTTTTGTCCCGCCCAGGTGGCCATGGTTCCTCCCAAGGCGTCAAAAGGCGTACAGAAAAACATGGTAACCCGGCTTCCCGCCGTAACTGCCGCTACTGCCATAGATCCTAAAGAGTTTACTGCGGACTGCAGAATAACGTTTCCGATAGCAGTAACGGAATACTGGAATCCCATAGGAAATCCCATGCCGCAGAGCACTGCCATTTTTGACTTGTCAACCCGCCGTTCCTCCTTTGTCATCTTCAGGATGGGATAGCGGGAACGCATAAAAATAAGACACAGAATGCCGGAAACGCCCTGGGAAATTACTGTGGCATAGGCAGCTCCCGCCGGCCCCATTTTTAAAACAATGATGGTAAACAAATCCAGCACAATGTTTAGCACTGACGCCAGCAGCAGAAAATACACCGGCGTTTTACTGTCGCCCAGGGAACGGATAATGCCTGAGGTCATATTATACAGAAACGTTGTGGGGATTCCCAGAAAAATAATCAGAATGTAGCTGTAAGCCTGCTGCAAAATGTCCTCCGGCGTTTTCATCCACACCAGAATATCCATGCACAGCACTGACACCACTGCCGTCAGGACAATGGATACCACAATGGAAAGCCAAGCGGCGTTAGCCACAAATTTCCGCAGTCCGGAGTAATCCCTGGCTCCGAATTTTTGAGCCACCGGTATGGCAAAGCCGCTGCATACCCCGATGCAGAATCCGTTGATCATAAAGTTAATGGAACCGGTAGAGCCTACAGCCGCCAAAGCCGTAACGCCCAGATACTTTCCTACAATAATGGTATCCACCATGCTGTAAAACTGCTGGAACAAAAATCCCAAAAACATGGGGATCGCAAAACCTAAAATCAGCTTGAAGGGAGAACCCTCCGTCATATCTCTCATTGTTTCCTGCGCCATAGCCCGTACCTTTCTTCTCTTGTTAGTTTTTATTTGTGAATGCTTCTCCAAAACACCCTATTATCATAACTCAATTTACTGGTTTTTCAACTGGTTTTTTTCATTCCCGAAAATTTTCCACAGTTTGCCTTTTTGCCTGTCCTTTTCAGAAAAAAAGCGCGGCGTAAGCGGTACTCTCCGCCTTTCTGCTGCGCTTTTTCTTTTCCTCCTGCCGGCGAAAACGTTTCCTTGCGTTTCGGCCCGAAGTTACGTCTTTTTACAGAGTTACGAGTCTTTCTCTGTTTCCTCTTCTTTTTCTTTTGGAACAGCCCGAATGGACTGGATCATTTTATTTTCTACTTTGAGAACCTGAAATTCGTATCCGAGGCAGTCTACCACGGGTCTTTCTTCTTCCGCCGGGATACGCCCCAGTCTGGAAATCAGGAAACCGTTTATGGTATCGTACAGTTCTTCGTCCTCTTCATCAAACTGGATTCCCAAAACCTCCGACACATCATCCAAAGGCGCCATTCCGCTGAGAATACAGCTCCCGTCTTCCTGAAGAGCGATAAGATCCTCGTCTACGTCATATTCGTCCAGTATATTTCCGACGATTTCTTCCAAAATGTCTTCCATGGTTACGATGCCCGCCGTCTGTCCGTATTCGTCCACCACAATCTCCATATGGATCTTTCTTGACTGCATTTCTTTAAAAAGGGTATCCAGATTGCGGGTTTCGGGAATAAAATGGGCTTCCCTTAAAAGCTGCGGGATCTTATCCAGAGGCTTGTCCCGGTATTCCGGCCTTTCAAAAAAGAGCACTGCGTCCCGCATATGTAAAATTCCAATAACGTCGTCAATGTCCTGGCGGTATACCGGATAGCGGGAATTGCTGCCTTCCTTTAAAATAAACTGCAGGGCCTCTCTCAAAGCCATACTGGCCTCCAGGGCCACCACGTTTTTCCTGTGGGTCATAACGTCTTCCGCATTTTTATCTCCCAGTTCGAAGATATTGGTAATCATCTCCGCCTCGTCGGCTTCCAAAACGCCCTGCTCATGGCCTTCATTTACCATAGACATAATGTCTTCTTCTGTAACGTTGTCCTGAACCGCGTTCATGTCAATGCCCGCCGCTTTTAACAGCAGCCAGGAGATTCCCTCCATAGGTGATGTGACGGGAAGACAGATCATCATAAAAGCGTCAATGATAGGCAGCAGCCTAAGACCCCATTTTTTCGGATTTCTGGCTGCCAGCTTTTTGGGAATAATGATCCCGAATACCACCAGAAAAATCAAAAGTACCAGGGCCGTAACCACCAAACAAAGGGCTATGAGCCATTTTCCCTCTATGGAAAACTGCCTTCCCAGTTCCTTGGCCAGAGGGTAGGCGGCCTGTCCTAAAATCCCGATTCCTGCCGCCAGTCCCATTCCATGGGTGACCAACTGAAGAGTATTTACAAACCGGCCGGGGTGATTGATCACCCGCAGAAGCTTCATGGTCTGCAGATCTCCCTTTTCCATCTCTTCTTCTAATTTGGACACATTCACATTTTGAATAGCAGCTCCAAATCCGTAAAATACCGCGCTCAGCACTACGAATACCAAAAATAAAACAATACTGGCGGGCGAATAGCCATCGTCCATTGGACTATCAACTCTCCTTTTTCCAAAATTTTAACACTTTTTTAATCATATCATCTTTCTGAATATTCGTCAATGGCGGCAAGAACCCGGAACCGGAATTATGTATCCAGTTCCAGGCTTACTTTCAGAGCGCAGTCCACTTTTCTTTGGAGTTCCTCGTCAATACGGCAGATTTTTTCCTTCAGCCTTTGCTTATCAATGGTTCTGAGCTGTTCTAACAAAATAACGGAATCTTTTACCATATTGCAGTGGCGGGCGTCCAGTTCCACATGGGTGGGAAGCTTTGCCTTATTCATCCTGGAGGTTATTGCTGCACAGATAACGGTGGGGCTGTGCTTGTTTCCCACATCATTCTGAATAATCAGTACCGGTCGGATCCCTCCCTGTTCTGAGCCTACCACGGGCCTTAGATCGGCATAATAAATATCTCCACGTCTGATTATCACGTCTTCACTCTCCTATCCTTAGGATAGTATTGACCTAAACATCCCGGCGTATACATTGTGAAGTGCTCACATGACATTCTATGTGAAGATACAGGCTGTGGTGCGGCTTACCAGTTGAGGCTTACCTGTTCCCCCACTTTCCTGGCATTTTTTATATAAATTCTGGGAACGCGTTTTCCAATCCCGCATAAAATCTCATAATGGAAACCACCAGACAGGAAAGCCAGGGTTTCGGCAGTAATCTCCTCTTCTCCGCTTTTTCCCAGAAGGACAGCCGGATCCCCTTCTTTCGCCTCAGGAATTTCCGTCACATCCGCCATAAACTGATCCATGCAGACCCGGCCCAGGATGGGGGCTTTCTTTCCATGGATCAGGACATAGCCTTTTCCGGAAAGGGAGCGGGGATAGCCGTCCCCATAACCGGCGGCCACAGTAGCCACCCGCGTCCTTCGGCAGGTCGTAAAGGTTCCTCCGTAGCTAATCTCCTCCCCGGCTTCCACGGTCTTAATATACGTAATTCTCGCTTCCCAGGAAAGGGCCGGCCTCAGCTCCGCCTGATCCCGGCGCACTTCTCCAGAAGGATACAGGCCGTAAATGGAAATCCCGGCCCGAACCATTTCCATGGAAGTGCCGATGCCTTCCATAATTCCCGCACTGTTGGAGCAATGGCGGATAGGAATATGGACGCCTCTTTCCTTTAACAGCCTGTCAAAGGCCTCATACCGTTCCATTTGGGTCAAGGCCGCACTTTTATCCTCTTCGTCTGCCCTGGCAAAATGGGTAAAGAGGCCTTCGATTTCCAGATTTTCACAATTTATAAAAGACGCCACCATATCGGCGGAATCTGCATCGGGCTTCATTCCGATACGGTTCATTCCCGTATCCACTGCCAGATGGCATATGCCTGTTTTTCCAAGTCCGGCGGCAATTTCAGCAAATTTTCGAATCTCTTTTTCACGAAATAGGACGGGACGGATCTCCTCCTCAATAAGCGGCTTATAAAGCTCACAACTGACGGGGCCCAATACCAAGATAGGCTTTTCAATGCCGTGAGCCCGCAGTTCCAGGGCTTCCCGGGCCGCCGCTACCGCATACCCCTCTACGTATGGGGCAATAGCCGCTGCCACCGGCACGCCTCCATGGCCGTAGCCGTCGGCTTTCACCACTCCCATCATCCCGGTATGGGGAGGAAGCGTCTTTCTCATTTCTTTCATATTGTGTTCAATGGCATCTAAGTCCACCAAAGCCCAGGTTCTGTCATAGTTTAAGTCAGAATATTCCATTTCCCTTTCCTCCGTCTTCGTGTCTTTATGATAAGATTCCCTCTCCTAAAATCCGGCCTGCCGCGTCCGCCAGTTCACTGGCCAAAAGGCCGTATTTTGCGCCTTCCTTTGCCAAAAAATCTCCTGCCAAGCCATGGAGGTACACTCCTAAAAAGGCCCCCTCCGCCGGCTCCATTCCCTGGGCGCATAAAGCGGCGATAATCCCCGTCAAAACGTCCCCGGAACCGGCTTTGGCCATGGCGCTGTTGCCGCTGGTATTTAAGAAAAGCCGGCCTTCCCGATCCGCCGCCGCCGTAACCGCGTCTTTTAATACGCAGGTAATGCCGTACCGTCTGGCATAGCCCCAGGCGGCTTCCGCAATATTTTCCTTTAATTCTTTTACAGTATGGCCTGTCAGTCGGGCCATCTCCCCCATATGGGGAGTAATGACCACACTGTCCGTATAAAACCGGGTTAATTCCGGATTGGCAGCAATGGTGTTTAATCCGTCGGCATCTAAAATAATAGCGGAGCAGGCGGCGGACAGGACTGCCGGAACCAGAGTCCGCACATAGGGTTCCATTCCCAGGCCGGGACCCAGGACAACGGCGTCGGCCCATACGCACTGCTTTTCCAGAAAACGGCTGAATGCTTCCGGCTCCTTCTCAATGCGGCTGGTATCGTAGGTACTGATAATGGCTTCCGGAAGCTGGCTCTGAAGAATCTGCCGGTTTTCCTCCGGCGTTAAAATCCTCACCAGGCCAGCGCCGCAGCGGTACGCCGCCTTTGCGCTGAGATATGCGGCTCCGCTCATATTCTTGGAACCGGCCACCACTAAAACATGGCCGAAGGTTCCTTTATTGGAATAAGCCGGACGTTTGGGGGCCAGATTTAAATCCTCAGGTTCGTAGCAAAACGCCATTTCTTCTCCGGCGTCCGTTTTCTGCAGGCCGTCACGGGAAAATCCAATGTCGCCTGTGATCACTTCCCCGGCAAACTCCCGGCCCGGATACAGCACCGTTCCCCGCTTTTCCCAGCCAAAGGTAACGGTCACGTCGGCTTTCAGGGCAATCCCCATAATCTGCCCTGTATCGGAATGAATGCCCGAGGGAATGTCCACAGCCACTGTAAGCCCCTTATCCTCCTGCTGAAGCATCTTTAAAAATTCCCTGTAATCTCCTTCGATGTTTCGTCCCAGGCCCACGCCAAAGACCCCGTCTATTAAAACGCCGCATTTCCCCGGAATGTCACCAGGCCATTGGATCATAGGGATTCCCAGTTTTCCTGCAATGCCCCTCTGTATCCGGCATTCTTCCGTTTCTCTCTCCCGGTTTCCGCAGAGAAGCACAGTAACGGGAAATCCCTCAAGAAACAGCATCCGCGCAGCGGCAATGGCGTCGGCGCCGTTATTTCCCGTACCGCAGGCCGCCCAGACGGCAGCCCCTTTTTCCGCCCGTTTCTTCACTTCATTTGCCACGCACCAGGCCGCCCGTTCCTGAAGGACCAGGGAGGGAATGCCGATTTCCTCTATGGTATATCTGTCAATAGCTTTCATCTGGGTTCCTGTTAATATTGTTCTCATAGCCCTTCCTCCTGCTGACTGCCGCAAATGCCGGCAAGGGAACCTCGGCTCCCTATACCGGCATTTTCTCAAGGTACCTGTGCCTTTGGCACATTACGGCTGTTTCTGTTTCT
The DNA here is from genome assembly GCA_946498245.1 of uncultured Clostridium sp. Taxonomy (GTDB): domain Bacteria; phylum Bacillota; class Clostridia; order Lachnospirales; family Lachnospiraceae; genus UMGS1370. The sequence goes on from CAMMNN010000006.1 coordinate 19,679, forward strand.
TTGCTTTTGCCTCTTTTTCCTTCTTCTCTTTTTCTTCCTTATCCTCCATACTGCATACCCGGTAAGAAAGGCGCATCAGGCTCTCCGAAAGATGGACGTTTTCTACCACCACATTGTCGGGAACCACCAAATCTGTATGAGCAAAATTCCAAATCGCCTTTACTCCTGCCCGAATCACCCGATCCGCAATTTCAGGCGCCTTGGTTTTAGGAATCGTTAATGCGGCAATCTGCACCTCATTTTCCACAATGAACTGTTCCAGATCCTCCACTCCCCGAATCTCAATTCCCCGAACAACTAAGCCGATTAACCGGGGATTAATGTCGAACATTCCTTTGATTATAAAGCCTCTTTTTTCAAAATTCGCATAATTTGCAAGAGCCTGTCCCAGATTTCCCGCTCCGATAATGATGATATTATGCTGACGGTCAATCCCTAAAATCTTTGCAATTTCCGTATACAGGTATTTTACATTATATCCGTATCCCTGCTGTCCAAAGCCTCCGAAATTATTTAAATCCTGGCGTATTTGCGAAGCAGTCACCTTCATCCGGCTGCTCAGTTCATTAGAGGAAATACGTTCCACACCGTCTTCCAGAAGTTCCCCAAGGTAACGGTAATATCTCGGCAGCCGAGAAACCACCGCTTTGGAAATTTCCTTTTCTTCCACGTCTTCCACCTAACCTTTCTTTCTGTCCAAATCCTTTTTCTGATTTCTATTATAGTTTTTTGACAAATTAATGTCAAACTGTTTTTCACTTGTAAGGTACTTGTTGCAAAAAAGATCTGCGTATATTATACTTATTCCGTACTTTATTACGGTTTAGGAGGTTTTTATGATTCTGTCATGCAGTAATATCTGCAAATCATTCGGAAGCGACACCATATTGGATCACGTTTCCTTTCATATAGAAGATCATGAAAAAGCTGCTGTCGTGGGAATCAACGGCGCCGGGAAATCCACTTTGTTAAAAATCATTGTAGGAGAAATGGCCGCTGACGAGGGGGTTGTGGCCCTCTCCAAAGGAAAAAGCCTGGGCTATCTGGCCCAGCATCAGGACTTAAACAGCAGCCGTTCTATTTATGATGAGGTGTTAGAGGTAAAGCGCCCCGTCCTGGACATGGAGAAGCGCCTTCGCTTTCTGGAACAGGAAATGGAGGGAAAAAGCGGTGAAGAACTGGAAGGAATGTTTCGTGAATACAACCGTCTCAGCCACGAATTTGAGTTGGCGGAAGGCTATGCCTGTGAGAGCCAGGTAACGGGAGTTTTAAAGGGCCTTGGATTTTCTGAGGAGGAATTTTCTAAGACCATTTCCACCCTTTCCGGCGGCCAGAAAACCCGGATCGCTTTAGGAAAACTCCTGCTGTCCAGCCCGGATATTCTTCTGCTGGACGAGCCTACCAACCATCTGGATATGGAAAGCATTGCCTGGTTGGAAACCTATCTTTCTAATTATACGGGCAGCGTTATTATCGTAGCCCATGACAGGTATTTTCTGGATCGCACCGTCAAGAAAATCATTGAACTGGAAAACGGAAAGTCCAGCGTCTATTCCGGAGGCTATACGGCCTACAGTGAGAAAAAAGCCATGCTCCGTCAGGCGCAGATCAAGGCTTACTTAAACCAGCAGCAGGAAATCCGCCACCAGGAGGAGGTCATTGCCAAATTAAAATCCTTTAACCGGGAAAAATCCATAAAGCGGGCGGAAAGCCGGGAAAAAATGCTGGCCAAAATCGAAATTCTGGAAAAGCCTGCGGAAATTAACGATGCCATGGAAATCCGTTTAGAGCCCCAGATTACCAGCGGAAATGACGTGCTTACCGTCACGGGCCTTTCCAAATCCTTTGACCATCTCCCCTTGTTTTCCGACGTAAATTTTGAAATCAAACGGGGAGAGCGGGTTGCCGTTATTGGAAACAACGGCACTGGAAAAACCACTCTTTTAAAAATCATTAATGAAATGGTTCCGGCAGACAGCGGGGAAATCCGTCTCGGATCCAAGGTTCACATTGGATACTACGATCAGGAGCACCAGGTTCTCCATATGGAAAAAACCGTGTTTGAAGAGATCCAGGACGCCTATCCCAATATGAACAATACCCAGGTCCGCAATGTTCTGGCCTCCTTCCTCTTTACAGGAGATGATGTTTTTAAGCGCATCGGGGATCTCAGCGGCGGAGAACGGGGGCGGGTTTCTCTGGCAAAGCTTATGCTGTCTGAGTCCAACTTCCTTATTTTGGACGAGCCTACTAACCATTTGGACATTACTTCCAAGGAAATCCTGGAGGACGCCTTAAACCGCTATACAGGCACGGTTCTCTATGTTTCCCACGACCGGTATTTTATTAACCGCACCGCTACCAGAATCCTGGAGCTTACCGGCCGGACCTTTATTAATTACATCGGAAACTATGACTACTATCTGGAAAAGAAGGATTTAATGCAGGCCCTCTCCCTCTCCGGAAATCCCGGCGGAAAGGAGGTTTCCGGCGCTTTTACCTCAGGCGGTTTTTCTGCTTCTTCCGGAGCCCACCCCCTGAAAACATCTTCCGGGGACAGCGGCCAGAAGGATGTTTCCCAGCCTGACTCCAAACTGGATTGGAAGGCCCAGAAGGAGGAACAGGCCCGTATCCGGAAGCGTCAGAATGATTTAAAGAAAACAGAGGAAGAGATCCATAAGCTGGAAACCCGCACCAGTGAAATCGACGAACTGCTGACTCATGAGGACGTCTGCCGGGATGTCTCCCGCCTTATGGAACTGAACACGGAAAGAGAATCTCTTGAAGAACGCCTTATGGAGCTTTACGAGCAATGGGAATCCCTGGCACAATAATTTAGGAGGCTGTTTATGAAAGGCAAATACACAAAGCTTCAGCGCCGTCTGGCTTTGGCCGGCGCCATATTTCTGATTCTTTTATATGTATCCGCCCTGGTCTTTGCCCTGTCGGGAAGCCCTCTGGCTCCCAGGCTGCTGACTGCGGCTATTTTCTGCACTGTGGCCATTCCCGCGTTTCTTTATGCCTTTATTCTGGCTGCGCGAATGACGAAAAAAGAAGAAGAATAGCGCTGCTGACTTTAAAAAAGAATCCTGCTTTGCAGGATTCTCCGCCTGCGGCGGGTCGCTTTAGCGACATAATTCTTCTCCGCCGCAGTGCGTTCCTGCCCGGAGGGCTTTTTATTTTATAGGAAATTCAGAAGAATTTCCTATAGAATAGAAAAGGCGCCGGGTCACACCAATGACTCAGCGCCTTCCTTGTTTTATAGTAACTTAATTTCACTCTGGGTCCGGGCTGACAGATACAGTCCCAGCACAACTTCCAGAGTCCGTCTGGCGTCTTCTCCATCCCAGGTAACGGTTTCCCCGGCCTTTAAAGCGCGGTAAAAATCCGCTATCTGCTTCTCATGGAAGATGCCCCAATAGGTTTCTCCCGATACTCCTTCAGCCCCCTCTGACGGGGTGATGATTTCTTTTCTTCCGTCTTTCCAGCTAATTTCCATTTTATCAAAGGTAAGAAGAGCCGTGGCCTTCTCACAGTCGATCTCTACCCGGATAGGACTGTTGGAAGTATAGTAATTGCAGGCAAAAAAGGAGTAAACGGCTCCGTTTTCCAGGGTTATGGCAGCGTCGGCTTCGTCTTCCACCTCAATGGTTTTTAAGACTCTTCTGGCCGTATGGCCCTGGAGCTTTGCGGCCCTTAATCCTGTCATATACAGTACCAAATCAATGGAGTGAATGGCCTGATCAATGACGACTCCGCCGCCTTCCGTAGCATAACTTCCCTTCCAGTCACATTCATAATAGCTGGGGGGGCGGTACCAGTTCAAGGTAGAAAAGGCTCCTTTTACCTCTCCCATTTCGCCGCTTTGAATCAGTTTTCGGACTCTCTGGACTCCGTCAATATAGCGGTTTTGGAATATGATTCCCATCTGTTTCCCGCTGTTTTTCCACGCCTCTATCATCCGATCCGCCGCTTCCAGAGAAATGTCAATGGGCTTTTCGCAGAGGACATGGATTCCTTCATTTAAGGCTGCTACTGTGTAATCACAGTGCAGATGGTGGGGCAAAAGCACATGGAGGACGTCAGGCTTAACTTCTCTTAACAGAGCCCGGAACTCCTGAAGATCCACCTTGTCTGAAGGCGTACATCCCGGAAATTTTGCGGCAAATTCTTCCGCCCTGGAGAAGACTTTGTCAACGGCCAGCACTGGCTGGCACTCATCCTTCAGGTTTAAGAAGGCGTCGCCATAGACTGAGGCGATGCGGCCGCAGCCTATGACAGCAATACGCAGTTTACTCATGCTGATCCTTCCCTTCCGCTTTACAGCATATCCCGCACACCGTGGAGATAGCTGAGGGCCTTCAGATAACTGTTTTTATCAAAATTGCCCAGCTCGTATTCTACAATAGCCCAGTCATCGGGGCCTAATTCTGTGGAAAGCTTCCGCATCAGGCGGGGGTAATTCATATCTCCGGTGCCAAGATCCACATAGCCGCTATGGACTTCATTGAAAACGCGTACTCCCGGATCAGCGGCACGGACGTAATCTCTTAAATGAACGTAATGGAAACGGCCGGGATAGCGATCCATGAGCTCTACAGGATCGTAGCCTGATACTGCGGCCCAGCCTGTATCCAGGGCAAACATCAGATCCGGCGCATAATCCGCCAGAGCAAACCAGATAAGGCCGTTATCGCAGAACTCCCAACTGTGATTATGGTAGTGTACCTGAACGCCGTAGGTATTTTTAATATCCTTTACAATGGCATTGAGATTTTCCGCTATCTGTCTTACCTTTGCCGCGTCATGGAGTTCCGGAGCCTCAGCTCCCTGGGCCAGAGTCCTTTTATTAAGGCTTTCCAGTCCTCCCGCCATGCCTGTGGCAATGACATTTTTATCCGGCAGGGGAGCTACAAACTGTGCAACTTTTTCCAAAGCCGCGCGGCTCTTTTCCGGTTCATATAGCAGATCTAAAAGGTTCATGTTATTGCAGTGCATCCCTGCCAGGACAATGTGGTATTTGTCCAAAACCGAGGTGAGTTTCTCCCGATCCTCAACTCCGAAAAAGCGTTCTCCCAGTTCGCAGCCCTCTGCTCCAACATCTGCTAAGCGGCTGATAACTGCATCCGTGTCAGAGGCCACTTCCGCCCCGTATAAAACGCAGTGCGCTCCTAATTTCATGTTCGTATCCTCCTTATTCTCCTGTTACAAAAACGGTTTCTCCTGTGTCCGCCGCTTCCTGAGCCGCCTGAATTAGCATCTGGATATAACGTCCCCGTTCAAAGGTAAGCTGGCTGTCCTTTCCTTCTGAAATCGCGTCCAGGAACTGGCGGATTTCATAATAGAAGTTAATGTCAAAGGGGATTCTGGGAGCATTGTCGTCTCCTCCGTAGCACTCCTCCGGAACGGGAACAACCTCCGGACGGCTCTGGTATCCGCCATTCTTGTCTTTCAACTGAAGGGTCAATTCAAAGGGACGGGATCCGTCAAAGAACATTTTTCCGCCTTCGCCTACGATCTCTAATGTAAAGCTGCATCCAATGCGGCTAGTGGTGAAGTTATACAGAGTCCCCGATGTTGTGCGGCAAATCCAGCAGGCAACGTCGTCGTTGGTAACCTTACCCATTTTGCCCGGTTTTCCAATAATCTCTCTTTCTTTAATGCAGGTATCTTCCATACACTGAATCTCACAGATAGGCCCGCAGGTATCGCGGAGGAGATAATCGCAGATGTCCATCATATGGCTTCCGAAATCCGCCAAAGCGCCGGGGCCGGACAGATCTTTCTGCATTCTCCACTCCAGCTTTACATCGGGATTGGCAATCCGGTCGCCGCCCTGCTCTTCTCTTACAAAAAAGATACGGCCCATTTTTCCTTCGTCAAGGATCTTCTTCATGAATACCAGCCCCGGAATATCCCGGTAGCACAGGCCGATCATGGCAACCTTTCCCGTAAGCTTTGCATACTGGATGGCTTTGTCGCAGTCTTCCGGAAGGGGAGCGAAGGGCTTTTCACAGAGAACGTGCTTTCCTGCCCTTAAAGCTTCCACAGTCAGATCTACATGGGTGGAATTGGGAGTGCAGATGCTGACGGCGTCGCAGAGTGAAAAGAGTTCTTCCAGGCTCTGGCAGGCCTTTGCCTCGGAAAGCTCAAATTTGTCGATGTAGCTCTGTGCTCTCCCGTCCAGCAGATCGTAAACTGCCGTAATCACCGCGTCCTTGCAGCATTTGTACGCCTTAATATGGTTCTGGGCGATTCCGATGGTGTTTCCTGTTCCGATGATACCGATTTTTACCATAATGTGTTCTCTCCTTATCATATGTGTTTTTCTAAAAATGCTTTTCCGTCTATGAGGCCTTTTTCTACAGCTTCCACGCTTCCCTCATAGTCGGCGTCTTCGTGTTCCAGGCTGATGGTTCCGTTAAAGCCGATTTCCTTTAACAGACCAAGCATCTTTTTCCAGTCCAGTTCTCCCCGTCCGGGAATGCGGTAGCTCCACCAGCTAAAGTCTGTAAGAATACCCGTTTCTGCAAGGCGATCCCGGTCAATGGCCGTATCCTTTGCGTGAACCTGGAAGATTCGATTGCCAAACTCCTTTATGGGAGCGTAGGGGTCGATCATCTCCCACACCAGATGGCTGGGATCGTAGCAAAGACCGATTTTGTCGCTGGAAAGGCGGCCAAATACCTCTCTCCACATTACCGGGGAAATGGCGATATTCCCCATAAGGGGACAATTTTCAAAGCAGATTTTTACATTGTTCTTTTCCGCCAAATCCACCAGGGGTCCAAAGATGTCCACGACTTTATCCAGGCTCCGTACCGGGATTTTGCGGATTAAATTGCCCCGATCCTTTACAGCCGGATCCCGGTCGTAGATTCCCTCCTCAATGCTCTTGTCAATTCCCGTGGAGGTAATGACCTTCTCAATTCCCAAAGCGCCGGCAAACTCAATCCTCTTTTTCAGCTCCGCAATGTGGCCTGCCGCCTCTTCCTCATTGGTGCTCAGGTAGTTCCGGCAGTAAATCAGGGCAGTAATGGAAATGCGCCCCTCCCCCAAAACCTTCTCAAAAGCAGCCCTGTCCAGCGGCAGCATAGGTCCGCATTCCAAATCGCTGAAGCCGTGTTCCACCGCCCAGCCGGCCACCTGTTCCAGATTTTGGAACTCATTGCTTCCGGAACGTTTTGCCTGCTCTACCAGAGCGTTGGTCAAAAATCCGATTTTCATGTTATCCTCTCCTTTCCAATTGCATTTTTGTTTCTTTTTATATTTTTTCAGTCAACTATTGAAAATTTTTTTAAATTCAGTTAGACTATTATTATATTAACAAAATTAATTAATTTATTATCTAAAATCTAAAAGAAAGCGAGCCTTTACTATGCATACCATACGGGGTAGAAATTTAACGCAAATCAAACAGCAGAATATGGAATCCATTAAAACTGTTCTGTACCGCCACGCCCCTCTTTCCAGAGCTGAAATCGCCGAAAGGCTTATGCTGACTCCCCCTACGATTTCCAATATCGTAACGGAGCTGATACAGCAGGGCGTTGTACGGGAGCTGCCTCCGGACGCTTCTGCTGCAGGAGCCGCCAGCGTCGGCAGGAAGCCCATTAATATTGATCTGGTTCCCGAATCCCGCCTTGCTCTGGGAATTTCCCTGGGACGGGATGTGACTCATTACTGCATCACCCAGCTTCGGGGAGGAATCGTGGCCCAGGGTACCACGGAAGTCATGCCTGACAATTATGACGATATGGTCAACCAGCTCCTGCGGCTTTTAAATTCCCTGAGAAAAAAGTATCAGGACAAATGGGAACGGGTTATCGGCATCGGCCTTACGGTTCCCGGCATTGTAGATTCTCAGGCCGGTATCTTAAAGACCCTTGCCTTTGAGCGTCCGAGCTGGTACAACCACCCTCTGGCGGAAACCATCAGGCAGGCCACTCTTCTCCCCGTTTCCCTGGAAAACAATGTCCGGGCAAGAGCCTGCGCCATTTCCCTGTTCCGGCCGTCTCTGCTGGGAGACAATACTTCTTTTGCCTTCTGTTACGTTTCATGGGGCATTGCCTGCTCCCTGATTTTAAATAACCGCACCTTCAGCGGAGATACCTCCGCCGCCGGAGAGATCGGCAAAATGATTATTGACCCATATGGCGACGAGCTTCCAAACTGCGGTATGCCGGGAAGCCTGGAATCTCATTCCAGCATCCGCGCTATTTTAGAGCGCTGCCGTCAGGCACTCATCAACAGAGAGTGTACCGTTTTACAGGAGCTGTGTCACGAACCCCAGGATCTGACCATAGAACAGGTTTTACAGGCCCAATCCATGGGAGATTCCGCCGTCCAACAGATTGTAAGCCGCGGCATGGTTTTCCTTGGTCTTGCTCTGGCCAACATTGTGGATTTCATCAATCCCCGTTTGATTTTCCTCAGCGGTCCTCTGTTCCGCAACAAAGAAAACTTCGAAATGGTGGAAATTACCCTCCACACCCACGCCTTCCTCTCCAGTGATGAACAGCTTCAATTGGTTCACATCGATTTAGGCGAATATGGCGGGGCCATAGGCGGGGCCGCTGTCTGCATTGAAAAAAACTTTCTTCGTGAATGAGGTGTCTTTTATGAATACGACGTATAAATACTGTGTTTCTCCCTTTAAATTTGCCGTTGCCGCCGCAACCTGCATCATCTCCCTGCTTCTTACGGCAGTTCAGATCTACCTGCAGGAATGGGCGGCTACAGCCCTCTTTCTTATTATCGCCCTGCTGTTTCTGGCTGTGGCCGTTATCAACGGCTCAGTCATTACCATAAGCCCTTCCGGAATTTCCCGAAGCTTCGCTTTTATCTCTCTTTCCCGTCAGAGCTGGTCAGATATTGCCGAAGTAGGCGTCATTGGAACCAAGGTCTTTAATAACAAAGATTCCAAACGGACCGGAACCCGTTACATCTACTTTTCCAACGCCTGTCTGGATGATGAAGGGCGGTTCCAACTGGCTTTAAAGTGGCCGCCAAAAGGCATGATGTATCTTCAATATACAAAGGAACGGCTGGAGTCCGTACAACTCTTATGGGAAAAAAAGGTGGAAAGCTATAATGCAGGAGATGTGTTTTTCTAACAAAGGGAAGCTTAAAAAAGCTTCCCTTTCTTTCAATTTAAGACTGCCTTTTTTATGCTCATTATAATTCGTGAACGCGGCAGCAGGTAACGAAATGTCCGGGAGAAACCTCCTCCTGCTTTTGAGGCAGCAGACAGGCTTCCGTGGCATGAGGACACCGCGCTGCAAACCGGCAGCCAGGTTTCGGATTAATCGGTGAGGTAATCTCTCCTTTCAGAATCATACGCTTCGTGGGATTGTGAATGTCCACAGAAGGAATGGCCGAAAGCAGGGCCTTGGTATAGGGATGCAAGGGCATCTTAAACAGCTCTTTGGAGGGGCACTTTTCTACTACCTGGCCCAGATACATTACGCAGATGTCGTCGGAAATGTGGCGCACTACGGACATATCGTGGGTTACAAACATATAGGTGAGTCCCTTATCCTGCTGCAGCTTCTTTAACAGATTTAATACCTGGGCCTGAATAGAAACGTCCAGGGCCGAAACCGGCTCGTCGCATACGACGAATTTGGGATCCAAAGCCAGAGCTCTGGCGATACCGATACGCTGACGGCGGCCGCCGTCCAGCTCGTGAGGATAGGCCTTTCTTAAACGCTCGTCAATTCCTACCAAATCCATCAGTTCACGGGTCTTGTCTTCAATCTCGGATTTGGAATATTTTTTGGAAACGATAAGGGGTTCCCGGATGGTCTGATCCGCAGTTTTACGGGGATCCAGAGAGGAATAGGGATCCTGGAAAATAATCTGCATTCTTTCCCGGGCGCTCTTTAACGCTTTTCCCGACAGTTTGGTAACGGATTCCCCTTCCAGAAACACATTGCCTGAGGTACTTTCATGGAGATGGATAATGGTACGTCCCAAAGTGGATTTTCCGCAGCCGGACTCTCCTACAACGCCCAGGGTCTTTCCTTTCTCTATGGTAAATGTGACATCATCTACAGCATGGAGCAGCCCTCTCGGGGTGGTAAAATACTTCTTCAGATTTTGAACTTCAATAACCGCAGCCATATCACACCTCCTATTTCAGTTGTCCAACGTGACAGCAGCGGCAGTCGTGGCCGTCAGCAGTCTTTTTCATGGCAATGGGGCCTTTCCGGCATTCATCAGTAGCATATTGGCAGCGGGGCGCAAAGGCGCAGCCCTCAGGAAGATTGGTAGGATCCGGCGGAAGCCCGTCAATGGGATGGAGCCACTCCTCGTCCTCGTTCATATCCGGAATCGCTCCGAAAAGACCAATGGTATAGGGATGGGAGGGGTGATCAAAGATCTGCTCCTTGGTTCCGTATTCCACAATATTTCCCGCATAGATAACGGCTACGTCATCACAGACCGTCGCAACAACGCCCATATCATGGGTAATGAGAAGCATGGCCGTATTGTACTTTTTGCGGAGATCTCCAATCAAGTCCAAAACCTGGGCCTGAATGGTTACGTCCAGAGCCGTAGTAGGCTCGTCCGCCAGCAGCAGATCCGGGTTACAGGAAAGGGCGATAGCGATTACGACACGCTGCTTCATTCCGCCGGAGAACTGATGGGGATATTCATAATAACGTTCTGCAGGGATTCCTACGATTTCCAGCATCTCTTTGGCCCGCTTTTCACAGTAGCCGTGGCTTTTGTCATCACTGTGAAGACGGATAACTTCTGCGATCTGTTCGCCTACCCTCTGTACAGGGTTTAAGGCCGTCATGGGATCCTGGAAAATCATAGAGATATTATTTCCGCGAATCTTACGCATTTCATGTTCCGGAAGCTTTAACAGATCCGTTTCATCCAGATGAACCTGCCCGCTTTTGATCTTACAGCCTACGTCCGGAAGAATCCGTAAAATGGATTTTGCTATGGTGGTTTTTCCCGCTCCGGTTTCTCCTACCAGGCCCAGGGTTTTGCCCCGTTCCAGGCTGAGGGAAACTCCGTTTACCGCATGGACGATTTGTCCGTCAGACGTATACTCGACCACCAAATCTTCTACGGAGAGGAATTTTTTATTTTCGCTCATTGTTTCGCTTCTCCTTTCTTTCTCAGACTTTCAATTTCGGGTCAAGAGCATCTCTGAGTCCGTCGCCCATCAGGTTCAGGGACAGAACGGTGATGGCAATGGCAAGACCAGGGAAGATTACCAGGTGAGGAGCCTGACGGATAAACTGACGGGCAGCCGCCAGCATAGCCCCCCACTCGGGAGTCGGAGGCTGAACGCCCAGGCCGATAAAGCTCAAACCTGCAGCCAGGGTAATGGTCTGCGCTACGCCCATGGTAGCCTGTACGATCATAGGAGACATACAGTTGGGAATTAAATGGTTCATTACGATACGCAGCTTGCTGCAGTTAATGGAAACGGCAGCTTCTATGTATTCATTGTCACGCACTTTTAACATCTGCGCCCGGAGCATACGGGCCATACCGGGAATGGATCCAAAGGCCATGGCAATAATGGTGTTTACAAAACCAGGCCCTAACACAGCAGAGATAACTACCATCATAACCATGCCGGGGATTGCCTGAATAACGTCCAAAAGACGCATTACAATATTGTCAACCCATCCTCCGAAAAATCCTGCTACTGCGCCGATAGCCATACCAATGACCAGAGCGATGGCTACTGCCGCAATACCGCTGGTTAAAGAGAAACGGGCTCCGTACAATACACGGCTGAAAATATCGCGTCCCATATCGTCGCATCCAAAGAAATGCTGTGCAGAAGGGGTAGCAAAGCAGGCTGTCATATCCATTGCTGTGTAATCGTAAGGAATAATATAAGGGGCCAGGATCGCCAGAATTACTTCCACTACCAAAATAGCCATTCCAAGCATTGCCGCTTTATTTTTGGACATCTGGCGCATGACCCGGAGAAATTCACTGTTCTTTTTGACTTTCACTTTTGCTGGATTCGTCACTTGCCGATCCTCCTTTACTTGCTTTTCTGTGCTTTCGGCTTTTTCACGCTGGCATACTGGGCTTTAATTCTGGGGTCTACTGCGGCATACAGCAAATCCACGGCCAGCATACACAAGCTGAAGGTAATTGCCAGAATAATGGTTCCGCCCTGTACAATGGGGTAGTCACGGTTGTTTACCGCGCCAATAATATAGGTTCCCATACCAGGAATGGAGAATACGGTTTCAATAATCATCATACCGCCTAACAGCGTACCAAAGGTGGTTCCGAACATGGTAATGATGGGAATCAAACCGTTTTTCAAAGCGTGTTTCAGGATAACATCCCTCTCAGGAACGCCTTTGGAACGGGCCGTAGTAATGTAGTCCGCCCGGATAACCTCCAGCATAGAGGAACGGGTCTGACGTGCGCAGGTGGCAAAGGAGGTCATACATCCGGACACTGCCGGCAGGATGTAGGAAAGGATGCCGTCGTCAATTCCCATAGCGGGAAGCCAGCCCAGATTAACGGAAAAGAAAATAATCAGCAGCAGAGCCAGCCAGAAGTTGGGGATGGCAACGCCCACTAAAGCCACCAGCATGGAGGCGGAGTCCTGCCACCGGTTCTGGTGAGTAGCCGCCATGATTCCCAGGGGAATCCCCAGGCCAAATGCAATCAAAAGGGTTACAATGGTAAGCATGAGAGTACGGGGCAGACGCTCTATAATCGACTGCATAATATCCACGTTGGTGCTCCAGGAAGCGCCCAGATCTCCATGAATAAATACGTCGCTGAGGTAGCGGCCCAGACGGACCAGATAGGGATCATTTAAGCCCAACTCTTCGGTTTTTGCCGCCAATTCCGCCTCCGTTGCCGTAGAACCCAAAATAATTTCCGCCGGATTGCCCGGACAGAAGGTCATCAATGTAAATACCAGGATGGCAACTCCCAATACAATGGGAATCATCCATAAAATTCTTTTTACTATATATCTGGCCATATATCGCCCTCCGTATCGGTTGTTTCAACTGTGGCGCCTGAAATTCAGGCGCCACAATCATTGATACCTATTTTTTTAACAAGATGAAACAGCAGCCCTTACCGGTTAAATGTTCTTTCTTACAGTCCGCTATAAGTAGATGCAGCCGGAGCAATATAACCTGCGATTTCTTTTACTTCTGTTTCCAGGCCGATGTCATTGCGCCAGATAGCCATATTCTGGGGGTTTACCATACCATAGGAGATGGCGTTATCCTTCAGATAGTAGTGTACGGCGTCAATATTTTCCTCGGTCCATCCGTCGGGAGTCCATGCGGTGTACAGCAGTTCCGCCAGGTCGTAGTCGTGACGGCTGGTGGCGTCGCCGGTGGAGTAAGCTTCCGGATCGTAGCGGATAGCCCAGGCGTCAGACAGGTAGGTACCGCCGATGGTGTTGATAACCATGTCGTACTGAGTACCGTCCAGACGGGTAGCCGTATACAGAGCCGGATCTACTATGTTCAGCTCTACATTGATGCCGGCAGCCATAATATAGCTCTGCATCATCTGAGCCAGACGCTGGGAGAAGGTTGCGGAGGAAGCTAAAATCTTTAAGGTCTGTCCGTTGTAATTGGACTCTGCCACCAGGCTCTTAGCCTTCTCTACATCATAAGGATAATATTCTTCCGATTCCCACTTCTCGTTGTAGCCGATCATAATGGGGGAATGAGAATCATACATGGGTGTGCCGTAGCCAGCGCAAAGACCTGTTACAAGTCCATCGGCGTCAATAGCGTAGCAGATGGCCTGACGCAGCTTTACATCTTCCGCGCAGGGGCTTGTCTCTGCTCCGGAGAAGAATACCTGATAACCCTGATGGCCTTCTGACAACTCAACAGTAAAGTCAGGGTTGTCTACAAACTGGGCGCCGGTAGAGGAATCTACACGGAGAGCCATATCAATAGTGCCGGTTTCCAGAGCAATACCCATCTGGGAAGCCTCAGGGATAGAATGATAGGTGATCTTATCTACCTGGGGACGAACACACTCCGGAAGATTGTTAATATCCTGCCAGTAATCATCTCTCAGCTCAAAAGCCAGAATAGAGTTTGCCGTAAACTGAGTTACAACGTAGGGAGAGGTGCTGATAAGCTCAGATCCGAACTCATCGGCGCTGGCCTCAAAAGCCGTCTGGCTGATGGCGTAGGTATCGGTCATGATCTTGTCAAAGGTACCTACTACGTTGGAGGTCAGCTTTAACTGAAGGGTGTAATCTCCCGTAGCCTCTACGCTCTCTACCTTTGCAAATACGGGCTTTAATGCCTTGTCATGGGCTGTCTGGATATACCATACAATGTCTGCTGCCGTAATGGCGTTTCCAGCGGAGTCCGTAACGCCTTCGTTGATCTCAATATCATAGGTAATGCCATTGTCATTGGTCGTCCAGCTCTTGGCGATCCAGGGATTTAATTCCTTATCAGAGCTCAGTACTGCCAAAGACTCGCACATCAGATTCATGTACGGGGCGTCGCGGTTGGTTTCCGGACGGAAGGGAGTAAGGCTGTCAGGAGTCTGCATATATCCCACATCTAATACCCCATCGCCTGCCGTAGCAGTTGTTGTAGTTTCGCCGCTTTCTGCTCCTGCCGCAGTCGTAGCAGCAGCATCACCGGAAGCAGTGGAAGTGGTATTGCCGGAGCCTCCTCCGCAGGCCGTCAGCATTGCAGCAGCCAGAGCGCCTGCACACAGCATCTTCACCGTTTTGCTAGTAACAAGATTTTTCCTCATCTTCTTTCCTCCTTATTATAAGATTCCCTTTAAAACTAATTATCGCTGTTTGCATCTTAATTAGTTTTTTTATTAAATTAAATATATCACAACTACCCCATTTCTTACAATGTGCAATCTATCCAGAAAGTTTGCTTTATTTTTGTGCATTTTGCTCTTTTTGAATTTTTGTTTGGAGAAAGAAATAGAAAAATAGGTGATAAATTAGTAAATGAAAGAAAAAATCTTGTCTTTTTCTGTTGATTCTTGGCTTTCAATTTTGTAGCTGCGATATTTTGCTTTTATTAGTTAATTATTTTTTTTAATGATTGTCTTTGCTATAGCTTATATCCCATCCTGATTAAATCCGATTTTTTCACCCCCTGATACCTCAAAAGGAGACTTTCTAGTCAAATTCAGGCTTTTTCAAAGCCTTGAATCGAAACCAGAAAGTCTCCTTTTGGCATTATTTCTTATTTTATATACCGCTTCCGTGCGCTATAGAAATTCTCCCTCGTACCCGCCATATCATTCCTCCCCGCCAAAAATATCCTCATAAGCAGAAAATTCCGCTTTTCCCGCCGCTATATCTTCCGCTTCTGAAAGCATAGCTTCTACGGCAGGCCGGACAGCCGCCTGTTTTTCTTTAAATTTTTCTAACAGCTCTGTTCCTGACAGCCCCTGAGAAATCAGTTCTGCCAAAATCTGTTCTGCAAACTCCCCTCCATGAGCAGGCTTTACCGGACGGATAACCAGTTCATTCCCTCTGAGAATGCACTCTGCTTCCGATTCAAATCCCAGAGAATCAAAAAACCTTTGGGGGATTGTAATCTGCCTCTTTGATGATATGCTAATCACTTTTCGATCCATTTTCTTTTCACCTCTTACTTACATTGCTGCCATCGCCTTCCCCTTCTTTGTATCTGATTTTCTTGGTTTTACCTGATGTAGTAACGACAAAATCTCAGAGCTGCTTTAGCAGCGGAAGATATGCTTCGCATATCCTGCTTTTGGAGTTTATTATACCATGTTCACTAAACTCGTGAAAGACCTCGTTAAGTGGCCAGGTATGTATTCTACCCTATATTTTATGCCGTATTCTGTATTTTATAAAAACTGTTCCAGATGGCGGCGTCCGCGGACAATGCCCCGGGTGACCTTTTCCAGATTCCCTTCCCATACCGGATCCTCATGCTCGATGCTGATGGTTCCGTCGTATCCTGTCTGGTTCAGACAGTCTATGAGGCGGTTCCAGTTGATTTCCCCCAATCCCGGCACCCGGTACCTCCACCAGCCTGTAAAGGTGTTTCCCATAGGGCGGGGATTATAAAGAATCCCTCTGCGCTTTAAGATTTCCGGAAGGATTTCCGTATCTTTTGCATGGACGTGGGCGATTTTATGGCCAAAATCCAGAACTGCTTCATAGGGATCCATAATCTGCCAGATGAAATGGGAAGGGTCAAAGGCCAGCTTCAGTTTTTCGCTGTCTATCTTATCAAAAATCATCTCCCACATATAAGGAGAAAACCCGATGTTTCCCATAAGGGGGCAGTTTTCGATACACAACGTTACATTCTCTTTCTCTGCTTCCTCTGCCATAACCTTTAAAAATTCCACGGATTTCCCGAGGCTCCTTTCCGGCTCAAAGCAGACGCCGTCAAAGGAATCGGAAGATACGCCGGTGGAACAGATTACCTTAGGAATCCGGTATTTCCCCGCCAGTTCAATGCGCTTTAGAATATTGGCTTTGTGAGTCCGGGCCGTTTCTTCGTCATCTGTCAGGAAATTCCGGCAGTAGATCAAGGCGGAAATGTCAATTTTTCCTTCCTCTCTTATAGCGGCTATCTCTTCTTCTCTCAGTTCCACAGTGGGGCCCACTTCCATGTCCTGAAAGCCGTTTTCCCTCCCCCACTTTGCAAGATCCAAAAGCTCTTTCATTCCGTTGTCAGCCAAAACGTTGGTTAAAAATCCGATTCTCATAGTTTTGTTTCCTCCAAATATTTTCTTTGCGGAGCTGATTTCTAAGACTTTACCGCCCCCGTAGTCAGACCTCCCATAATCTTCTTCTGAGCGAATGCAAAGACCACCATCATGGGAATAATCGATAGGGAAAATGCTGCAAAGGCCATGGTGAAATCTACGGAATACGTTCCCTTAAAATTGTACTGGAACAGGGGCAGCGTCCAGTATTTTTCGCTGACATTCAGTATCAGCAGGGGCATCATAAAATCGTTCCAGATCCACAGGGAATCCTTAATCAGCAGAGTGGCCAGCATGGGTTTAATAATAGGAAATACGATTTTCCAAATAGTCTGGATACGACTGCATCCGTCCATAGCCGACGCCTCTTCCATGTCTTTGGGGATTGCTTTTATGTAGCCTACCATTAAAAATATATCCTGGCACAGAGCGCCGCAGGCGTACAAGAGAATCAGCCCTATGGGATTTAACATCTTAATAGAAGACATGAGCTTTACCAGAGGCAGCATCTTCACCTGAAACGGGATAAAAATTCCCATGGTAATAAAATAAAACAGGAACTTATAATAGAACTCCTTATCCATCCGTCTGGCAATTGGAAAGGCGGTAAAGGGAATAATAATCAGGATCAGCGTTACGCTGACTACGGTAATAAATACCGAATTAAAGGCGTATACGAAAAAATTTGCCTTTGAGATAACCGCCGCAAAATTGTCCAGATACAAAGACTGGGGCGGAGCAAAAAAGTTAGCGGAAAGCTGTTGGGGCGTCTTCATGGCATTGGCTATGGTCAGATACAGGGGCAGGGCAATTAGCCCGCAGCCCAGCAGCAGAAAGCCATATTTAAGCAAATTGCCTGCAAGTTTTTTCATGCTGCATTTACCTCCTTTTTCTGGGTGAGCTTTACCTGGATCATGGATACCAGAGCAATGATAAATAAGAGTACAATGGATTCGGAAACTGCGTAACCGAAACGCCGCTCTTCAAAGGCCCCTTTGTAAATCAGGGTTCCGATGGATTCCGTAGCGCCTCCCGGGCCTCCGCCGGTCAGGGCCATAATATAGTCGAAAACTCCCAGGCCGTCCTTTAGCTGGAGGATAAATACCATGCTGAAGGTTGGCAGGATATAGGGAACCGTAATGCTTTTAAATTTCTGCCAGAAGGTTGCTCCATCGATGCTGGCGGCCTCATACAAATCCGTAGGGACGTTTTGGAGTCCGGAATAAAACAAAACCATGGGAATGGCCGAGGCCGTCCAGATATTGGCTATGAGAATGCCGTACATAGCCACATCCGGATTGGACAAGATGTTGGTTTTCAGGATTTCGATGTTAAGCCATTCTCCCAGCAGGGGCACTGCCCGGTAGTAGATTTCTTTGAAAATGAGGCCCACTGTCATTAGGCTTAAAACCGCCGGAAAGAAAAACATTGCCCGGAAAAAGCCGGCGAATTTCAATTTTGAATTGAGGATCAGCGCAGTGGTCAGAGATATGACCACCACGCCTATAATCAGCAGCACCGTATATTTCACGGTAAAGCGAAAGGATCCCAAAAACCGGCTGTCAGAGAAAAGCTTCAAGTAATTCTGAAACCCAATGATATTATAGCTTTTGCTCACTCCGTTCCAGTCTGTAAAGCTATAATAAAACCCCATGGCAACAGGAACCATAAATAGAAAGCTGTACAGCAGAAACCCTGGTATCGTAATCAGGAAATCTGTTATCTGTCCGGCCTTATGATGAACTTTTTTTCTGTTCCGCATACAAATCCTCCTAATATATCAGGGTTTCCCCTCTGTCAGCTACTGGTTGTAAATCATCTTAACGGAATTGTCCAAATCCTCCAGGAACTCATCTACGTCCTTGCTTACCAAAAGTCTCTGGAACACATTATTGATTTCGCTTACCATTCCAGACTTCCAGTAATTGCGGGAAATGCGGAAGGATTTTCCTTCATCAATAAGCGCTACCAGGGATTCAAACTGGGGCGTTGCGGCCTCCACGCCTTTGATCAGTGACGGAGAACCTTCCATGTCAGCCAGTTTCTGAGCGTTTTCCGTTGTAGACAGCCACTCTAAGAAGGTCTTTGCCGCCTCCTTGTGTTCCGAATCTACGGATACGGCAATTCCCAAGTCCATGTTGATTCCCACCCGGGTCTGCTCCTCAGTTTCGCCGGGAAGGGGGAATACACTTACATTCATATCGGGATTGGCTTTCAGCACTAAGGGAAGGAGCCAGGTTCCCTGATACATCATAGCAGTTTCCCCGTTGGCAAATTCGTTAATAGCCTGCTCATATCCCACTCCCAGGCTGTCCGGCTGGGCGTAATCTCTCATTTTTAAGAAAATCTCCCCTACTTTTCGCATTCCTTCGCTGTCAGCGGCGGAAGCCGTTCCGTCGGCAATGCCCTGGAACAGTTCACCCTTATCGTCAAAAATCAGGCCTGTAAGACGATCTCCCAATGCACTTAACGTCCAGGTTTCCTGGTCAGAACAGGATAAGGCCGTAATGCCCTTTGCCTTGAAGGTTTCGCAGACCTCAAAAAACTCGTCCATGGTAGTGGGGATCTCGATTCCGTTCTCTTCAAACATATCTACATTGTAGAAAACGCCGCAGGCATTGGACAGCACCGGAAGGAAGTAACTTTTGCCGTCAAGCTGGTTGTCCAGATAAACATCCTCTGAAATATTCTGCTTCATAAATTCTTCATTGGTCAAATCTTCAAAGAAACCGTCAGTAGCGTAAATCAAATAGTCGTTATCATAAGGGAACGTAACGAAATCCGGCATTTCGTTAGCAACGGCCCTGGACTGGAGAACGGTCTTATGATCCGACGGGCAGTTGACTGTAATGGTAATGTTGGGATAGTCCTCATGGAAGTCTTCCACCATGGTATTCATAATATCCGTAATCTCTACCTTATGCAGAAGCATCTCAAGTTCTACGGCCTCTCCTTCGGCTGCTTCCGTTTCTCCCCCTTCACCTTCCTGGGCCGCCTCAGAAACGGCCTCAGAAGCAGCCTGAGTGGTTTCCGCCTGTTTTGTTCCGGAGCTGCAGCCGCCCAGAATGGTACACAGCATAGCACCGCTTAATGCAACACTTAATACTTTTTTCATCTTCCCTTCCTCCTATCAATTAAAAAGTCACCAGAATTGTTGGTGACTTCATCATAGCAAATTAAATTGACAAAAAATATCAAAAAAGTTATTTGTAAAATATCAATTTTGTTACTTTTCTCCGCCCTTCCATTTTGCCGGAGTTTCGTTGTAGTACTTTTTAAAGGTCTGAATAAAGTGGGAAACGTTAGTATAGCCGCACATATAAGAAACCTGCTGAATATTGTAATTGCCGTCTTCCAGGTATTCCACCGCCTTTTCCATTCTTACCTTTGCCAGATATTTGGAAAAGGGCATTCCCGTATATTCCCGGAACAGCTTTCCAAAATACTTTGCATTCATGTAGTACCGCTCCCGGGCCAGGGCCTCCAGGGATATAAAATCGTAATAATACTGGTGAATATAATCTACTACATCCTGCATGGCGTTTTCGCTGCTTTTGGGCACAGAGGAGGCCATGTTCCCAAGGAGTTCCTGGAAATAGTCCAGAATCTCTTTTATGGAGTGGAAGCTGTTGACCGACCGAATCAGCATGGATCTGCTCTCTTTGAGATGCTCAAACTTGTAGTCATAAATACAATTAGCCACTCTTTGATAGATATATCGAATTTGGGAAAAACGGCAGTTTTCGTCCAATACGGAATATAGCATACGGCTGACAGCGGCGTAAGCCACCGTGTATTCCTGCTTTTCCAAAGCCTGACTGAAAGTCTGGAATTCGTTTTCATTTAACGGCACAATGGTTTCCTCGGAGTACAGGAAAATCTTATTCCATCGGTCAATAAGGCGGTTATTGAGGGCGTCCAGGGCTTCATGGTAGGCTTTGGCGGCGTCCTCCGCTCTGTTGTAGAGATTGCTGACGCCGATACAGAGAGTTTCGCCGCATTCCAGAACCGGCTCCAACTGCCTCCTAATTTCCTCTCCAGCCCCTTTTTCCACTTTGCATACAGCTACAAATTCTGACAGGCGCATGGGATTGACTGTATAGCCTATTCTTCTTTTAAAAATCCGGGAAAGGGCTCCTGTGATTTTCATGCAGATTTTATCATTCAGATCCGCGTTTCCCTGAATGTCAATTACCAGATAGCCTTCTTCAAAGGGAATCTGTGTCAGCCCTTCCCCAAATACCAGACGGCACATCTCTTCTGAGGAAAGCACCAGGCTGTTTGGAGGGCTATTCTGAGTTTTCTCAAAGGATTCTTTTAAAATTTTTCTCAGCTTGTCTTCATTGACGGGCTTTAACAGATAGTGGCGGACTCCCAGTTCCAGCGCCTTTTGGGCGTATTCAAACTCCGCATAGCCGCTTACCACTACGATCTCATAAGTCAGGCTGCTCTGCATCAGATATTCCGCCAAATCCAGGCCGTTTTCTCCGGGCATATAAATGTCCAGGAAGATAATATCAAAATGGATCTTCTGAAGAATAATTTTGGCCATAGGCACATCTTCCGCCTCGTAGATTTCCGCTTCGTTCTCCCCCGCAATGGATTGGATTCTTTTGGCCAGGGCTTTTCTGGCGTAGATTTCATCATCAATAATTAAGTATTTCATTCTGTCACCTATTTGCAGACAGGCAAGGTCATGACCGCCTCTGTCCACTCTCCGTATTCACTGTATAGCTTCAGTCCGTAAATCTCTCCGGCCTGCTTTTTCAGCCGGCTGTTGACATTGAAGATACCGATGCTCTGGTTTTCTTCTATGTCCGCTTGTTCCAGCTTTTGATTGAGCTCTGCTAATTTCTCTTTCTCTATCCCAAAGCCATTATCCCAAACCGAAAGGGTGAATACATTGTCTGACTCCCGTTTCAGCGAAATGCGTATTTCCAGTTTCCCCTTAGCCCGGTTATGGGCGAAGATGTTTTCCACTACTGGCTGCAGGACAAACTTTTCTATGCGGCTCTTTAAGAGGGTTTCGTCCAATTGGTACTCTACCTGAAACTTTTTGGGGAACCGCAGTTCCTGAATCGCCAGATAGCGTTTAATCAAATTGATTTCATCCTCTGCTGTAACCGTATCTCCGCTCTGCATATTGTAACGGAACATTTCCGCCATACTGTCGGCAATGGACTCAATCCGGCCGTCGCCGTCCAGCACGGCCAGAGAACTAATAAGGTTCAGGGTGTTATAGAGAAAATGGGGATTGATCTGAAACTGAAGCATTTTCAGTTCCGTTTCTTTCCGTTTCAGCTTCTGCACGTAATTTTCCTGAATTACATTTTTAAGGGAATGAGACATACGGTTAAATCCGGCTACAACGTCGCTGAGATCGTTTTTCTTTTCAAACTTCCGATCCAGCTCCACAAAGTTTCCGCTCTCCATGGTTTTCATGGCCTTTTTCAGATGGTACACCGTTTCGTTTAAAAACCAGAAGGAGCGTAGTTGGATCAGTACCATAACAATGCAGATGAGAGTCATGCATCCGATAATCCAGAGATTTTCTTCTATACATTTCTCCAAAAAAGCGTTTTCCATATAGTAGCTGCAAAAAATCCATTGGGATATGGGATCCCGTTCCATAGTTACCACATACTGTTTTCCTTCCGCTTTGACCGTTTTCTCCACAGTCTCCCCACTTGGAAGTCCCGGGACAAAGGACATGGCTTGCTTCCAGATTTCTTCTGAAACGCTGTTTCCAACCTGGTCGCAGATCAATTGGCTGTCATTGATAACAAACAGACCGATCCCCTTATCCGCCGGCGGACGGTTTCCTTCCATAATCTTTACCAGAGCCGGAAAGTCCATAAAATAAATCATATATCCGGTCTTTTCCATATTTTTTACACTGAAAATTTCTCTTGTTAAAAGAACCCTCGTCTTGCTGGCCATAATGGATTGGTTGTCGTAAACCTCAGATACCTGGTACAGCCTGCTTGGCTCATACCGTTCTATTTCTTTTTTTACCATGGCTCTGTCCCTATCTGACAAACCCGTTTTAGACAAAAGATTCTGGCCGTCCCTGGCAAAGCACACGTCTGAAATAACGGAATTTCCATTAACAATATAAGAAATCATTTTTAACATATATTGAGCATTGTCAGCGTAATCCGGGCTGTTGTAGTTGTCCATTTTCTGCAATGCCTCATTGAGTTCCTGATCCGTATAATGCAGAGAATAAGTATTCATGGCTAATTTAAAGTTCAGTGAAATCTCCTGCATCATATTCACCCGTTCCGCCATAAGTTCACTGGTTTCCTTGGCCTGAATCCTCTGTGTCTCGGCGTAGAGATACAAAAACAGCGTTGCCGCACACATCACAATGGTAAAGACAATATAGAACAGATTCAGCGGCCATATTTTCTGTTTCTTTCTGCTCCAGTTCCATTTCATCTTTTAGCTGTCCTTCCCCTTTTATAAATTATATTTTTATTTTAATTAACTATTTATGCTTCTATTAAATGATGAAAAGGACTGTTTGTCAATAGAAACTCCCTATAGCAGAAGGCAGTCTTTTTCCTATAACACTCAAAAAGCGCCATAGCCTCTTTAATAAGAGGACTACAGCGCTTTCATTTACAGTTTTTCCAATGTCTGAATTTGCCAGTTCTCGTCTCCAATTACATACCGGTTACGACCCTTCTCCTTGGCGGCATACATCAATTGGTCAGCCGCGCGGTATAGATCTTCCGGTTCACAGCCTGTCCGGACAGGAAGCGCACCGACACTGCACGTCAGATGCCAGCCGTCCCAGGTGATCTTGCGTACCCTGTTTAAGAGATGGCGCAGATCCACCTCCAGCTCTGGGCGGGACACCTCCTGATATAGCAGGACAGCAAATTCATCTCCTCCCAGTCTGCCGATAACGCCTCTGTTCCCAAAAAGTTCTTTCATACAGAGGGAAACTTCTTTGAGAGCACGGTCGCCTTCCGGGTGGCCGTAACTATCGTTGAGCGTCTTAAAGTCGTCCAGATCCACCATAATAAAGTATCCCTTAGCAGTCTCCTGCCGTTCCATGGAACGCAGGGCCCTGCTGCACGAAGCGAAAAATGCCCGACGGGTCAAGGATCCGGTCAGGAAGTCCATTTTGCCCTCATAGGCCTGGTAGGAGTTATACTCACGGTTCAAAATCAGGAATTGGGCCACCAGAGTCATCAAGGAGATAATGCCAAGCAGGAACTGAACCTGGAGATGAAAAACGTCCATGTAGCCCGGGTCGGTCAGATTAATTCCCCGGCCTCCCAGTACGTAGTCGATCCGGTTTACAAAGTATACTGTGACTGCCAGAGCAGCCGCCAGGGTCAGCGCCGTCATAAACACTATGGAGAGACGGTGGTACCGCCTTTCAGCCTGCAGTGAATGCATGAACTCTATCCGCTGTTGGAACTGCTGCCATACCGGGGAGCAGGACGCTATCCACAGCAGCACAATGACTGCGGCGATGACTCCGTTGGAGGCGACTTCCACTGGCGTAAAAAATCCGGAAAGGGCATCAGCGGGATTGTAGCCTGTCTCCGGAAAGAACAGGTACATAGTACCGTAGACAAAGCAGGCGTGAATCCTTGGCGCCAGATAGGAAACCATTGCGATCCCCCACGCAGGATGGCGCAGCTTTTTGGCAGCCGCGTACAGAAGGCCGGCCGCCAAGCCAAAGAATGCCCGACTGCCTACGCTAAGGGCCAGACTGCCTACAGGATTCCCGCTGAGCAGCGGGGAAAAGAGCTGATCCGCCGGCAGAACATAACTGGCAGAGGCTTTCCACATACTGGCCAGCCCAAAAAACAGGCCCACAAGGGTCGATGCCTTTGGGCTCAGCAGGACACCGGCAATCAACACGGGGATGTATGCAATCGTAATGGAAATTGGCTCCACATGGAAATAGCCCAGGAAGGAGAACGACATTAGCAGCTCCAGGGCGATGAGGGTTTCCAGAGTACGGCGATACATAACTTTCGCCGGCTGCTTCATTGCTTTCACACTCCTTTTGCTATTATGACAAGCGTTCTTTAAAATCACTGTATCCAAAGGTTTTTACCACCCGGATCTCTCCTGCCCTGTCTTTTATGGCTATGGCAGGAAGTCCCATTCCATTAAAGGTGTTTGTTTTCACCATGGTATAAAGGGCCATATCCTGGAAAATAAGGGTACTCCCCTCTTTCAGCTCCTCGTCAAAGGAGTAATCCCCGATAACGTCTCCGGCCAGACAGGTAGGGCCGGCCAGCCGGTAGGTATAGGCCTTTTCTTCCGGCTTCCCGCTTCCCATAACCGGTGGACGGTAAGGCATTTCCAAAACGTCGGGCATATGGCAGGCAGCGGAAGCGTCTAAGATGGCGATCCTGATTCCGTTTTCCACGATTTCCAGTACTTTGGAAATGAGGAAGCCGGCATTTAACACCACAGCTTCTCCCGGCTCTAAGTAGACTTCCACACCATAGGTTTCTTTAAAATGGCGGACGATTCTCACCAGCCTGTCCCTGTCGTAGCCGGGGCGGGTAATGTGGTGGCCGCCTCCCATATTCAGCCATTTCATGCCCTTTAAATACGTTCCGAACCTCTCCTCAAAGGCTCTGGCCGTGGTTTCCAGATCGTCGGAATCCTGCTCGCAGAGGGTGTGAAAATGCAGGCCGTCTAAAAGAGGCAGAATATCTTCGTCAAAATTGGCCGCCGTGGTCCCCAAACGGGAACCCGGGGCGCAGGGATCGTAAATGGCATGGCCTTCCTGAGTAGAGCACTCCGGATTGATTCTCAGCCCCACAGACTTTCCTGCCTCTCTGGCCCTGGCGGCGTACTTCTTTACCTGGGCCGGAGAGTTAAACACAAGATGATCCGCATAGGTCAAAATCTCGTCAAATTCATCAGGACGGTAAGCCGGAGAAAACACATGGGTTTCGCCTCCGAACTCTTCTTTTCCCAGCCTTGCCTCGTAAAGCCCGCTGGCCGTTGTCCCGGAAAGGTACCTGCTTATGAGAGGATAGCAGGAAAACATGGAAAAGGCTTTTTGCGCCAGAAGGATCCGGCAGCCGGAAGCCTCTGCCGTCTCCTTTAGAATCTCCAGGTTTGCCAAAAGCCTTTCCTCGTCCACCAGAAAGCAGGGGGTGGAAAGCCCCTCTATTCCCCTCATCAGTCTACCAGAACCGGATCCCGGTCCTCTCTCCAGGGAAGTCCCCATTTATTTAAAGCGTCCATAAAGGGATCGGGGTCAAATTCCTCAATATTGTGGACTCCGGGCTTGTTCCACTGGCCGTTCATTACCAGCATAGCGCCGATCATAGCCGGAACGCCGGTGGTGTAAGCCACTGCCTGAGAGCCTACTTCTTTGTAGCATTCCTGGTGGTCGCAGATATTGTACAGATAATAGTTCTTTTCCTTGCCGTCTTTCTTGCCGCGGAAAATACAGCCGATATTGGTCTTTCCCTTGGTTCTGGGACCCAGAGTGGAGGGATCCGGCAGAACGGCCTTTAAGAACTGAAGGGGGATAATCTCTTTTCCTTCGTACATAATGGGCTCAATGGAGGTCATTCCTACGTTTTCCAGACACTTTAAGTGGGTCAGATAACTCTGGCCGAAAGTCATAAAGAAACGGATCCGTTTGATTCCCGGAATGTTTAAGGCAAGACTCTCAATCTCTTCATGGTGAAGGAGATACATATCCTTCTCCCCTACTTCTTTAAAATTGTAAACCCGCTTGATTTCCATGGGTTCTGTTTCCACCCAATGGCCGTCTTCCCAGTAGGAACCTTTGGCCGATACTTCCCGGATATTGATCTCCGGATTGAAATTGGTGGCAAAGGGGTAGCCGTGGTCGCCCCCATTGCAGTCCAGAATGTCAATATAATTAATTTCGTCAAATTCATGCTTTAAGGCATAGGCGGAAAATACTCCCGTAACCCCCGGATCAAAGCCGCTTCCCAGCAAAGCTGTAATGCCGGCCTTTTCAAAGCGCTCTCTGTAAGCCCACTGCCAGCTATACTCAAACTTGGCCGTGTCTTCCGGCTCGTAGTTGGCCGTATCCACATAATGGGTTTTTGTGGCAAGGCAGGCGTCCATAATGGTCAAATCCTGGTACGGCAGGGCCAGGTTTAACACCACGTCGGGCTTCTCCTTCTCAATCAGGGCAATAAGCTGATTGACATCATTAGCGTCTACCTGGGCGGTGGTAATCTTCGTCTTGGTAGTCGGTTCCAGTTTCTCCTTTAAGGCATCGCATTTGGACTTGGTTCTGCTGGCAATGCAGATCTCCTCAAATACTTCGCTGTTCTGGCAGCACTTATGGATGGCAACGGAAGCCACGCCTCCACAGCCGATAATTAACGCTTTTCCCATTTCTTTTTCCTCCTAATGTTTTTTCTTACTGTGAAAATCCGCCGCCGGGTAGGCGGCATATATTCAGGTATGCCGAATGCGCCCTGCCTGACTTTTGTGGATTGGCAGTGCGCCTATGTGGCGCATGAAGGTTTCATAGCTAACAGCATTTCCCGCACAATTTTGCAGGCCGCTGCTGTAGAAATTCCGCTGGCATCATAGTGGGGACTCAGCTCATTGACATCACAGCCTACAATCCAGGCCTGAGAGCACACTATGGAAGCCGCTTCCCTCAAAGAGTCAAAGCTGACTCCTCCCGGCTCCGGGGTTCCCGTTCCCGGAAAAACAGAAGGGTCCAGCACGTCCAGATCCAACGTAAAGTAAACAGGCTTTCCCCTGAGAGCTTTCAGCGTCTCTTCCAGACCTTCAAAATTAAATTTCCTTGTGGCGACATGATCCTTTCCCCACAAAAATTCCGTCCGATCTCCGGAACGGATTCCAAACTGAAAAATCTTTCCGTCCCCAGTCAGCTCCCAGCACCTTCTGAGAACGCAGGCGTGAGAAAGCTGCGCTCCCAAATAGTCCTGCCTCAGATCCGCATGGGCGTCAAAGTGGATAACAGACACTTCCGGAAAATGCTTTTTGACCGCCCGGAATGCCCCCAGAGTTACCAGATGCTCCCCGCCCAGCATAAAGGGCCTTTTTCCGCCCGCCAGAATGGTTTCCGCCCTTTCCTCTATCTGAGCCAGGGCTTTGGCCGTATCTCCGAAACACAGCTCTAAATCCCCGCTGTCCATTACCCGGACATCTTCCAAATCCTTATCCTGGTACGGGCTGTAGCACTCCAAACCGTAAGACTCCCGCCGAATGGCCCCGCAGCCAAAGCGGGTTCCCGGACGGAAAGATGTGGTGGAGTCAAAGGGGGCTCCAAAGAGCACCGTATCCGCCTCCTCCCAGGAGGCGTCACAGGCCATAAATACTTCAATATTCCTGTTCAACATGTTTTAACAGCTCCTCTACGTATGCGGGGATATAGAAAGCCCCTTTATGGAGAGTGGTGGTGTAATAGCCGCAGTCCAACCCTCTCATATTCCATCTGACCTCATCTAAATCCTTTAAAGGATGGTATTTTTTTGAAGCGAACCCAAAAAGCCAGTGGCCGGAAGGGTACGTGGGGATATGGGCCTGATATACCTTGCTGATAGGAAAGGACTCCACGATCCGCTTATGGGCCCGCTGGCAGGCAATGGCGTCTTCGCTGTAAAATGGACTTTCATGCTGGTTGACCATAATCCCGTCCTCTCTCAGCGCCTTGTAGCAGTTTCCGTAAAATTCCCTGGTAAACAGCCCTTCTCCGGGTCCAAAAGGATCCGTGGAATCCACAATAATCAAATCGTAGCAGTCCTCGCAGGAACGAATAAACCGCAGTCCGTCTTCGTAATGGATAGACAGCCTGGGATCGTCCAGACGGCACGCCGTTTTAGGAAGGTATTTTTTGCATACCTCTACCACTAAAGGATCGATTTCTACCATATCGATGTGCTCAATTTCCGGATACCGGGTCAGCTCCCGGATCACTCCGCCGTCGCCGGCCCCGATTACCAGCACATCCCGGACCTTAGGGTGAACCGCCATGGGAACGTGGGTGATCATCTCATGATAGATAAATTCGTCCTTTTCCGTCAGCATCATATATCCGTCCAACGCCAGGAAACGGCCAAACTCCGGCGAATCGAACACATCAATTCTCTGAAATTCGCTCTGGCCGCAGAAAAGCTGGCGGTCAATGCGGATAGACAGCTTTACATGGGGCGTCTGGAACTCTGAAAACCAATAATCCATGCTTTTCCTCCTATTCAATCTGCATCAATGTCCTGCTACGACAGCAGGACATTGAGCCGTTCAATGGCGGCATCTTCCGGCCCTGTCATAGAACAGCCTTTTTTCTTGGCATACTCAATATAATCCAAAATTTCTTTCGTAATCCGTTCCCCGGGAGCCAAAATCGGGATCCCCGGCGGATAACACATAACAAATTCACTGCACACCCTTCCCGCCGTTTTTTCAATAGGAAGGGACTCTTTCTCAGAATAAAAAGCAGCTTGCGGAGACACTGCCACCTCCGGGTCAATGTACTCCTGTTTCATCAGGCCGGACTTGTCCCGCCCAAATCTCCGCTTCACCTCAGAGAGCGCCGAAACCAGACGCTCAATTTCCCTGGGGCGGTCCCCAATGGAAAGGTAAGCCAGAATATTCCCCAAATCGCCAAATTCAATTTGAATGTCGTACTCGTCCCGCAGCAAATCGTAAACCTCGATTCCCGCCAATCCAACGTCTAAGGTATTGACCGACAGCTTCGTCACATCAAAATCGTAAATGCTGTCTCCGTTAATCAGTTCTGAGGAATAGGCGTAATATCCGCCAATGGCATTGATTTCCTTTCTGGCGTAATTGGCCATCTCCACCACTCTGCCAAAGGCCTCTTTTCCCCTTAAAGCCAGATTTCTTCTGGAAATATCCAGACTGGAAAGGAGCAGGTAAGAGGCGCTGGTGGTCTGGGTCAGATTGATAATCTGCCGCACATGGCCCTCTGACATGGCAGGCCCTGTCAGAAGCAGGGAACTCTGGGTAAGGCTGCCTCCGGATTTATGCATGGATACGGAAGCCATATCAGCTCCTGCGGCCATAGCCGACACCGGAAGTCCCTCTCCAAAGTAAAAATGGGTTCCATGGGCTTCATCGGCCAGACACAGCATCCCCTTTTCATGGGCCAGCTTTACAATGGTCCGGAGGTCGGAGCAGATCCCATAATATGTAGGGTTGTTTACTAAAATGGCTTTTGCCTTGGGGTGTGCTTCAATGGCCTTCTTTACCGCATCCACACTCATTCCCAAAGGAATCCCTAAGCGCTCGTCGCATTCCGGATTGACGTAAACCGGAACGGCGCCGCACAGAACCATGGCTCCCATTACGCTGCGGTGGACGTTTCTGGGAAGAATGATTTCATCTCCCCGCTTTGCCACAGCCAGAATCATGCTCTGGACTGCAGAAGTGGTTCCTCCTACCATCAGAAAAGCGTGGGCCGCCCCAAAAGCCTCGGCCGCCAGCTCTTCCGCCTCCCGGATAACGGAAATGGGGTGGCACAGATTGTCCAGAGGCTTCATGGAATTAACGTCCATGGATACACAGGCTTCCCCTAACAGGCGGGTGAGTTCCGGATTTCCCCGCCCCCTTTTGTGCCCCGGCACATCAAAGGGCACTACTCTCATTTTTCTAAATTCTTCCAACGCCTCATAGATAGGCGCCCTTTCCTGAGATAACCGTTTCATTTTCCTATCTCCTTACGGCTTTCTGTACAATTCTTTTCTGCGGCTTCAATAAATATTCCGGCCGCTGAAAATTTCTATCATCTCTCTTCGGAGATTGTTGGTAATTTCTAATCTTAACGTCGGCGGCAGCTCGTAAGCGTCGGTTTTAAACAGATAGTTTTGCAGATCAATATCTTTTACCATCATTTTGGTGTGAAACATATTGGCTCCGTACACATTAATGTCCACTGCGTCGTACCGCCTGAGGATTTCCGGGGAAATGTAGTCCTGGATAGAGGCCACCTTATGATCCAGAAACACCTTTTTTCCATCTACGTTTCTGGTAAATCCCCGAACCCGGTAATCCATGGTAATAATATCGGAATCAAAGGATCCGATAAGATAATCCAGGGTAGAAAGAGGGGTAATCTCTCCGCAGGTAGCCACGTCAATGTCTACCCGGAAGGTAGCCAGACTGGTTTCCGGGTGGTACTCCGGGTAGGTGTGAACCGTCACATGGCTTTTATCCAGGTGAGCCAGAATCGTATCTCCCGCCGGGATCATGGAACCTTCCGCAATGAGAATGGTCACCGACGCCCCCTGGGGCTCGTAGTCCTGCATGGCAATATTGAGCACTTTGGCCCCGATCATATCTGTCAGGGTCGTCAGAATATTTTTCAGCCTTTCTGAATTGTACTGGGAATCGATATATGCGATATAATCCCTCTGTTCTCTGGCCGTCTTAGCATAGCAGACGTCGTAGATATTAAAAC
Organism: uncultured Clostridium sp.; assembly: GCA_946498245.1. GTDB lineage: Bacteria > Bacillota > Clostridia > Lachnospirales > Lachnospiraceae > UMGS1370. Next base: position 50,826 of record CAMMNN010000006.1, read on the forward strand.
TCAGGGCTTTCGTCAGGTTATTAAACCCGTAAAGCTGCAATTTCTCTCCCATGAAGGTTCCCGTCCTTTCTCTCTTGTTTTATAAATCAGAATCCTGCTTTGCAGGATTCTCCGCCTGGGTTGGGTCGCTTTAGCGACATAACCCCTCTCCGCCGCAGTGCGTTCCTGCCCGGAGGACTTTTTGTTCTATAGAACAAAAAAACAGGTATCATGCTTTCATACATCATACCTGTTCTCAACAATCAAATCATGGACATATAGTCAGAAGGCGCTCTGCCTCCTCTTTTTCTCAGGGAATACCCAATCCGTCCAGAGTCTATATAGCAAATACTCACTTTTACTACTCTTATTGACCGTTTACAAGTTGACGTACGCTTTTGCGCATCGGTTATAAAGTGACCAACTTATAAATAGAGCCTGCGCTCTCTCCGCCTGCGCTTCTGCGCTTCCGGAAATTTCATAATCAATAATGGCAGCAATTGCCGCCCTTCGGCAGTTGACCCGGCTGTCCGTATGGCCTTAACCCGTCTTTGGGTGGTCAGAGAAAATATTTGCATGGATAACTCTGACAAGTGTACTCCATAGCGTAATTAGTTTACCTGATTTGGTAAGGGTTGTCAATAGGGTTTGGAAAAGATTTGCCGCCTCTAATCTAATGGCGGAGGAACCTCCGGTTCGTAAGGAAAGGTTCCGTTTTTATATCCCAGCTCAACCTCCTCCATTGTTAAAAATTTCGTATAATCCTCCCCCTCAGGAGAAATTAGTCCCAGATCTCTTTTCGCTCTCTCAGATACCTCTTCTGGATTTACAATCTTCCTGAGTTCTGTTTCAAACCAATCTAACAGCGGCTTATATTCATCTTTTAACGCCAGATCCTTTTGTTCATGGGGATCGTTTTCCATATCAAAAAGAGATGGCCGCGCATCTGTATAATATGTGTATTTATACTTTTTATTGGCCAGCATGAACCAGTCTTTACGGAAAAAGTTTCCATGAAATTCGCAAAAGATTAACTCCCTCCCCTCAAAGTTGCCTTTAACAGCGTTTTTCCAGCTAATCCCTGGCCGGTCATCCTCTTTCTTTAATCCGACGCAATCCAGCACCGTTGGATATAAATCAATTAAGCTTACAGGAACATCTACAGTTTTTCCTGCCGGAATATCCGGGCCGGCAAAAATTAACGGTACTCCTGCCGAGCCTTCATAGGAGCATTGTTTATAAAACAATCCGTGCTCTCCCAGGGAATCCCCATGATCCGAAGTATAAATAATATAGGTATTATCTATCATTCCCCCGTCTTCCAGCTCTTTCAATATTCTCCCTACCATTTCGTCCATACAGGTCACCATCCCATAATACGCTGCCAGAGTTCTCCTGAAATCATCTTCTGTCAGTCCCGTCAGATCCTGCGCCTTCTGAAAAAGGGCGACTTCCGGATGGAGTTTTGGATTAGACGGAATGCAAAAGTCGTAAGGCATCTCCACATGATCCGGATAATATAAATTAAAATACTTCTCTGGCACCTTGTAGGGCCAGTGGGGATATAGCAGGCCAACATAAAGGCACCACGGGCTTTCCTCTTTCTTTCGAGCCTTTTCTCTTAAATATTCACACGCCCATTGGGTAATGATGCGATCGTGATCATAAAAGCCCAATCGATCATCATGGCCATTTTTTCCATCTGTCACAATGTCCTCTCGAATACCAGAATGAATGATATGTTCTCTTTTGTCCTTTCTTACGTATCCATTAAGCCTAGAAAGTAAGGGCGAAGTTCTTGGGTATTGTGCATAAGCACCCCGTTTTTCAATAATTTTATACTCTCCAAAACCTCCGTCCTGATATTCTCCGCAAAAATCCATTTTCCCAATCATAGCAGAAGGAATCCCGGCCTCATTCAAACGTCTGGCCCACGTCATCTCCTCTCGGCTTAAAGGGACTCCGATAAACCAGTTGTCGATTTGATTTACGTATTTTCCTGTAATAAAGCTCATTCTGCTGGGTGTACAGACCGGACAGGTACAGTAAGCCCTTGAAAAAACGGTCCCCCTCTCTGCCAGCTTATCCAGGTTCGGCGTTTTAATATAAGGATTTCCGGCGTAAGACGTAAGATGGGGATGATGCTCATCGCTGCAGATCACTAAAATATTGGGTCTTTTCATCTCTTTTTCTCTCCTAACCTTTTATTCCTGAAGATACAATGCCGCTTACATAGTATTTCTGCAGGCATAAAAACAGAATGGTAACCGGCAGAATAATTAGAGTTGTTGCTGCCATTACATATCCCCAATTTGTCACAAACTCTGTTGAAAAATTACTTAGGGCCAACTGGACAGTTTTCATTTCGTCTGAATTTGTCAAAATCAGCGGCCACGTATATTGGTTCCAGGTCGTTACTGCCTTTAAGAGCCCCAGGGTTACTAATGTAGGCTTACTTAGAGGTAAATAAATATTCCAAAAAATCCGGAAACGGGAGCAGCCGTCTAAAACAGCCGCTTCATCTAAAGCCTTGGGAAGGCTCAAAAAAGACTGCCTGCACAAAAACACGCCAAAGGGGTGGGCCACAAAAGGCAGAATCAGACCTGCATAGGTATTGAGCAAGCCGGTTCCTCCTACGCCCCAAACATTGTTTCCACCTAAAAGCGGAAATGTTTTTAAACGCAAAAAGACTGGTATCATAATAACCTGTTCTGGAATCATCAGTGCAATTAAGGAAAAACCAAACAAAATATTTCTTCCCGGAAATTCTAATCTTGAAAACGCATAGGCTGCCATAGAATTAAAAAAAATACTAATTACAACTGTTGCTCCCGTTACAACCGTACTGTTAAAGAAATACCTGGGCCAATTGCCCGAAGTCATAGCTCCCGTGAAATTTTCCCAGGTGAATTTTCTGGGAAACAGCGTAAAGTAAGGCTGCTGCAATTCAGCAGGGCTTTTAAATGCCGTGAAAACCATTATCAAAAACGGAAATATAAAAATGAAAGCCAGCAAAGTCATAATCACATATAAACAAATTTTTTTACAGATCCCTTTTCTTTTCATGTTGATTCTCCTTTACAGCTCCAGTTCATCTCCCTGTTTTCCAAAACGGAAAGCCAGAAAGATAAAAAATCCGATTAATATCATAAGAAGAACGGATTCCGCCGAGGCATACCCCATCTGATATTTCAAAAATCCTCTGGAATAAATTTGGTGTACAATGGTAGTGGTGGAGTTCATAGGCCCTCCTCCGGTCATTACATTCACCTGTTCAAACATATTAAAACTGTTTATCATACCCGTAATAAATAGGAAAAAAGTAGTTGGTGTAATCAGCGGAAAGGTAATCCGCCAAAATATCTGCCAACGGTTCGCTCCGTCTACTGTTGCCGCTTCATAATAAGTCTCATCGACTCCTTGAAGACCAGCCAGATTTACCAGCATATTGTACCCTACGCCTTTCCATATCCCCATGAAAATAATGGCAGGCAGCGCCCACTTTGGATCCGCCAGCCAACCCGGCCCGGAAATCCCTATCAACCCCAGTAGATAATTAACAAAGCCTTTTGTCGGATCCAGCATCCAAATCCAAATAATTGATACGCCTACCATTGAAGCAATATAAGGAAGGAAATATGCTGTCCGAAATCCACCTGTTTTCACTAATTTTGTATTGACCATAAGCGCCAGTCCCAATCCAATTGCCATAACTCCAAATAAATTGAATACAACATAAATCAGAGTATTTTCAACTGCTTTTCCAAAATATGGATCTTGGAAAATACGGATATAGTTTTTTAAACCGATAAAATTAGGGCTTTCAAAAATTTTTCTGTCCGTAAATCCATTCCAGACTGTTTCTAAAACGGGAATGAAATAAATAAAAAGAAAAACAGCATAAAAGGGAGCAATCATCAAATATCCCAGCACTCCCTGACGAAACTTTGTGTTTCTTATCATACTGCGTCCTCCTCTCTGTTTAAACAGGCACTGCCAAAACCGGCAGTGCCTGTTTCTTTAATTCAGATTCGCATCTGTTATAATAAATGTCTGGGCGTCCTCAGCCGCGTCCCGGGCCGTTTTTTCTCCGTACAGTACCTCCTGCTGAGCATTTTTTACTGCTTCACCGTAAGAGGTCATCCAGTCTGTTTTAGGGAAGGGTTCCCCTACACTGATTGCTTCAGATGCCGGACCATTGATTGCCTCATTCAAGGCAACATACTCGCTGTTTAAGCTTTTGTAAGCCGGAGGAACATTGGCGTTTTCCATACGATTTCTGTTAGATTCCTCTGTCATCAAATATTTGATTACGTCCCAGGCAGCATCTTTACTTTTCGAAGCCGCGTTAATAGCAAAGAGCCGGTAACCGCACCAGGTAGAGTCTGCCCCGCCTTCCGCTGGAACATAGGAAGCTACACCTATTTTATCTTCTAAAGTAGGATCATTTGCAATCATAGTGGTAATTTCTTCTGTTGTTACGTATGCCATAGCCGACTCTGATGTCAAAAATGAGCGGAGAGTATTGGCTCCCGGAGCCGGATTATATAACATAGAATATGGCTGAATATCTATAAAAAACTGCAGCGTCCGAATCCCTGCTTCATCGGCAATTTCCGGCATATTGGTTTCAGGGTCATATAATTTAGATCCTGCCTGACGTGCCATTAATGTAAACAGCCGGTAATCTGCCGGTTCCAAGGAAAATCCCCCTCTTACTACTGTGTCTCCTTCTTTTATTACTAATTTTTGTGCATATTCCAGCATTTCATCCCAGTTTTGAGGAGCCTTCTCCGGATCCAGTCCTGCCTCTTCAAAGAAATCTTTTCTCCACACAAATACGCATGGAGTCGGCGCATAGGCTAAACCATAGGTCTTTCCGTCGTCCAGCATTTTGCCTGCTTCCAAATAACTATCAATAATTTGCCCGTAATTTTCCCATTCCTCCAAATATCCATCTAACGCCTCATAATGATTCATATGGGCTCTGATAGCAATCTGATCGACTCCGGTTTCAATAATATCCGGGGCAGTCCCTCCTGCAAAAGCTGTATTAAACTTTGTGGCAAAATCTCCAAGTGGTACGTATTCCACCGTTACATACGCTATGCCTTCCTCAGAAGCATTGTATTTATCAATATCTGCCTGAAGCGCTTTACAAATAGCTTCCGTTTCTGCTCCTCGAATCCAAAAAGTCAATTCCTCTTTTTCCGCTTTTGTCTCTGTACTTGTCACAGTTGTTTCTATTTCGCTCTGTTCTGTATTTTCTTTGGAACTGCACCCTGCTGCCAGTCCCACTGTTATTGCCACAACCGCCCAGCAGCTTTTTATCCATCTTTTTTTCATACCTGTTCCTCCTCGTATTACCGATCCCACGTCCCATGCTCCGGCCATCTTCTGGGAAGACGTTTCTCCACCGGTTCCAATTCCTCCGTCGGTTTGTGTTCGCCAATCTGATACCAATATGCTACACTAGAATATTCATTTCCCTGATCATTGGCGTGGCCATGTTCAATAGTTACCCGAATTGATTTTGAAAAATGGACAGGATCCTCAATGTGCCATCTGTACAGGCTCCACTTTCCAAAGTGCTCCTGCACGTCGCTTCCCAAAGAAATGCCATGATAAAGACCGTCGTACTCGCCGCTGGGGAATCCCCAGGAGCAGCCGAAGTAATCCTCTGTTCCTGTCCCATGAAGAGAAGGCGGCCATTTTTCTCCATCAATAAAGATCATATCGTCCCCTTCTCCCGGCCAGGTAAATTCCTGGTTAGAAGCGTCAAAATTATCGATATTTAAAACACAGCCTACATAGTGGCCTTTCCCCTCCGCTTCCAAAATCACATAGTTTTCATCGCCTGTTACATTAAGTCCCGGAAGCTCCCATGGAGCTGGATTGGGATTGTCAGACTGATACTCTACTTTTTTGCACGGATTTTCGTGCCGCCACTGAGCATGGAATCGTCCTACGTCCATTGGCATAGTTTCCCCGTACAGTTCGTAATCTATCATGAAAAATAAATTTTCAACCGGTTTGCCTGCCTGATTAATCAACTGGATTCGGGCGCTTTTTCCAAAGGGCATGGGGAAATAACAGTTCATAGAGCCAGAAAACGGTCCCTTTGGTCCTCTCCGTTTTCCAAATGTAATGTTCATGGGCAGGGACATATAGTGGCGGCAAGTAGCGTGGCCAATCCCGAAAAAGTCCCCCAAAGGAACTCTGACGCTGGGCGTCTTGTCATCATCCCAATACATTTCCAGCACCAATTTCCTTAAATACATCTCTTCATAGCAGCGGACTGTTATCCAGATATGTTTAATACAACCTGTTCCTTTAATGTCAGCCATAACAGCCGTATCTCCTGGTTCTACCCTCCAAAAGTCCCGGTTGCCTCCTGTTTTGTCGTAACTGGACGCCCGTTTGGAAACGGCATCTTTCACAAAAGGCAGTCCCCCCAGAGGACTGGTCGGATTCCATACATTCATAGTTTTCTCCCCTCTCCTTTTTCGCATATGGTTTCTGTTTCTTGGTACTTCTATCATACACATTGAAAATATGAATGTCAATCGTTTTCATTATATTTTTTCTTTTTTATTATTCAACTTTTCGATTTATTCTGCTTCTCTCTTTGTTTTTTCGGGAATTTTCATAACTTTTTCATGATTTAATTTTGTATAATCCTTTATCTCTAGGGTATTTATTGAAATTTTTTTCAAAAAATCTCTTTTATTTTTCATTACCCTGTGTTATACTGTCTACAAAAGGTAAATTGTTTTCCGGGGGAATTATATGGATAAAGTAAAAATAACTGACATTGCAAAAAAAGGCGGAGTTTCTCTCACAACGGTTTCCCGTTATTTTAATCACCCTGAGCTTTTATCCGAAGCAACGAAAGAAAAAATCGGAGAAATTATTAAAGAATTAAATTATAACCAGAATTGTCTGGCCCGTATGCTGGTTACCGGCCAGTCTACTTTGGTGGGCGTTATTTTCCCCCATCTGCATCTGAGCTTTTATACGGAATTATTAAACCAATTGATTGAGTACGGCCAAAAATGCGGCTACCATTTTATTGTTTATACTTCCCGCAGCAGCCGGGAAGAGGAACTGCAATTAATTAACAGCCTTCTGTCCTACCAAATCAAAGGGTTGATTCTTCTCAGCCACGTTCTACCACCGGAAGACATTGAAGCTTTGCCGATTCCTACCATTTCTGTGGAGCGGGTAGGCGGCAATTTTAAACAGATTAACAATGACAACTTTACAGGAGGAAAGCTGGCAGGAACTCTTCTTATCCGGAATAACTGTGACGTTTTTCTCCATATCAATAACGATTACCAGGAGGAATGGCCGTCTTTTAAACGGATTCTCGGTTTTGAGCTGGCTGTCCGTGGCCTTCCCTATGAAATGCACATTGAAAAAGCTTTCACTGACCCCTACTCCCCGGAAGCTGCCGCGTCCATGGAACTTTTGATTCAAAAAATAATGAAAAAATATAGCAGAAAAAAAATCGGAGTTTTCTGTTCCAACGACGATATTGCTAACCTATTTGAGCGACAGTGTATTAAAGAGGGCATCTCCATACCGCAGAATATCGAACTCATCGGGTACGACAACTCCCCTGTTTCCGGATACGCGGTTTACCCTATTACTTCCATTGACCAAAATATCCCCTTAATGGCTAAAATTGCCATTGATTCTTTAGAAAACTATATTCCCTATGAAAGCATGGTTCCTGCAGTGCTGGTAGAAAAAGAAACCACCTCCCGCAGCCAGACTTCCCGATAAAAAAAGAGCATCTTTGTTTGCAATAGGCCGTATAAGCGGTATTTTTCCTATTTAAAAAGGATCCTTCTCCCACAGCAGTTTTTAACTGTTTTCAGGAGAAGAATCCTTTTTTCTTTTTAAAACCCTTTCTGCTCTGACATAAATCACAGTTCTTCCAAAAAGTCTTTGAAATATCCAAAGGAATGAATATGGCCGGTTTCTCTAAGCCTTGCGTCCATTCCCCGGATATAGTCCTCTGTGGTTACGTCTTTTACCTGTCTTACGGAATAGGTTCTTCCGCTTTCGTTTAACATCTTTTTTAAGTACTGTTTGGCATAGCTGCCAATGGTGATTTTATCGTCAGGCGGCTCCATCTTTTCAGGATCATTTTGGGATACGTCGTAATGTTTGGAATAGGGAAGGAAGTCCTGGCCTGCTATTTTGGGATATGCCTCCCGGTTTCCTAAAAACCAGGATTCTATGCACATGGTCTGCAGGATCACTGTAAAATCAATCCCCAGCCCGCCTCTTTTCATTAATTCCTGGGTTATCCGAAAATGTGTGCTTTCCTCATTTCCGTAATAATCCGTATCGAGACAGACTACCAGGCGATCTATGTTTTGCGGGTGAGTTTCGTTAAACTCCTGAATGTCCTGAATAGAAGGCCCGATTTTATCGTACAGACTGGGAATCCCCATGCCGCTGAACATATAGTAGGAGTTTTCCCCTATGTCTTCCAGACTTTTCGCCCTTCGGTACTGGGGCCGGTAAATAGAAATCAGTTTGGGGTAAATCTTCATTTCCGCAGATTTTCCCTCAACCAGCATATAAAAATTCATCTTTTGTCCACCCCTGTTTCTCAATTCTGCAGGCGGTTCACAAGCTGCAGATAGGCGTCATGCCGCGACTTTCCTAAAGACATTTCCTGGGCGTTTGCAGCCCTTATCTTCTGATTTTCCCGCTGTATGATAACCCAATTATCCATGGGAATGGCATTGATAATGTAGGGGTGGTGGCTGGTAGCTAAAACCTGAACGTCCGGTCGTGTATTCATAATAAAATCGCTGACATCCTCAATGCAGTTTACACCCAGGCCGTCTTCTAATTCGTCTATGAGAACTACGGAATCTTTTGGCAGCATTTTAAAATAGAGCAGGCTCCACAGGGTTTTTAACATTCCTGAGGAAATATGTTTCTGGGTAATCCAGAAGTCCTTTACTTTTATGGCGATCCCGTATTCGTCAAAATTGTTGCTTCGATAGGAAATATCCTCTACTTCTGGGAAAATTTCCTGATATACCTCCAAAATATCTTCGGTAATCTTTTGAAACTCCGCTGGATCCACTGTTTTTAATATTCCGTACACAGAGAAAGGATCATAAAAAATGGGCATATTTTCCATTCGACTTGCATAGCTATAATCTGAAAAATTTTTGCAGCGTTCCTTATATAAACTTCCAGAAACCAGTTCATTTGATTCTGTTTCAAATTGCCAAAAGAGTATTTTGAAAAAATCAAAATAAATTGAAATAATTTGTCTTTCACTTCGGTATTGAGAAATTAAGCTTTCATTCTCTTTGGGTTGGGGAACGGAATCGTATCCCAAAACCTTTACGGAATTTTCACCTCGAAAGAGAATCCTTTCTCCGTCAACTTCCAAAAATTCTTTGGTAATAGCAAAATTTTCTTCTGCTGTCTGGATTCTATTCCAGGGACGATATTCTACGCAGACTTTCCAGCGACATTCCTTCTGAATATTATCTCCCTCTTCCAGTCCCAATGGATTTCCCACTGTAAATTCCAGAGTCAGTTCAAAGGAAGATTCGATCCTTTTGAGTCTTCCAATGGCCAGACGACCGGCATCGTAAATGGCACGCAGAATCCGTGTTTTTCCGGCTCCGGAATTTCCCACCAGCAGATTGGTTCCCTCCTGAAAAGCCACATTGTCAATCTCCAAACCGCTGGTCAAATCTTTATAGCTAATGTTACGAATAAACACTTCCTCTGCCTCCCTCTGATAGTTTGCGGATTTCTCATCAAGTGCTCATATTATTCCATGTCCGCAGTGCCCACTCGGAAAACTTCGTTTTCCTCGTTCACGGGCATTCGCCCTATGCGTACAGTAAACGGCAAATCGGTCTGCAAGCAGCCCATTTGCCATTTTCTTGTTCCATAAGAAACTGCGTTTCTATGGAACAAGAACGCTCCGCGCGGATCGCACTGCGGCGGTGTGGAAGCTGTCGCAGGAGCGACCCGCCGCAGGCGGAGAATCCTGCAAAGCAGGATTCTTTTTTGTACGCGCACTGCTCATTGCTCTCGCGGATATGCAAAGCATATCCTGATTTTGGAGTTTATTATACCGCAGTCGGCCAAAGTATACAATGTTTTTCGTAAATTAGCAGAAGGCTTTTTACACGATTCCCAGGACTGTTCCGATCCAATAAATCAGCCCCAGAATCCAACTGGCCAGGGTTCCGTACAGGATTACGGGGCCGGCTATGGTAAAGATTTTTACGCCGATGCCGAATACCTGGCCCTCTGCCTGAAATTCTATGGCCGGGGCTGCTACGGAGTTGGCAAAACCGGTAATGGGCACCAAGGCCCCGGCTCCTCCGTGTTTGACGATTTTCGGATAGATATTAAGGCCTGTCAGAAGGATGCTCAATCCAATAAGGCATAGGAGCGTCCAGGCGCTGGCCGACTCTTTTTCCAGGCCCTGCGCTAAAAACAGATTGGTCAGGGCCTGACCGATGCAGCAGATGATCCCTCCGGTTACAAAGGCTTTTGCTACATTCAGCCACATATTGTTTACGGGGGTGATTTCTTTTACATAGGCATCATACTCTTTTTTATTTACTTCCATCTCGCGTTCCTCCTGTTCTATTCCTGTTCCCTTCTATTCCACTTCTATTCCACTTCTATTCTGCTTTTATTCCGCTTCTCTCCCGGCTGTCTTCTATGTCCAGTTACTTTCTACCCCTCTCCCATTCCGCTGAGAAAGAAGATCAGGGAGCCAGCTAATTTTCCAAGGCTAATGGAAAGGATCAGGTACTGCAGACCTACTGCCAGACGGAGCCGCCGGGTAATGACAGGCATGGCCTTCAGCGTTTCCGCCAGGGACATGGCCAGACAACCTACAAAGATCCCCACAAAAAATCCAAAAACAGACAGGGCGGTCCCGGCGGCCAGACGGCCTGCCTCTGCTCCAAGAAACCGGGCGGTGTTTGCCGCTATAGGGAGGGGAAACTCGTAGAGATCCAAAATATTTCCTAAAATCCCCCCTAAAATAATAATGGTTTCATACAGCAGGATATGTCTCTGGGTTCCCGTCTTCCCGATGACTCTGGGAAAGACCCCGATAATGGCCAGAAAGGCAAAAACCCCGGCAGCTATGATCCCTCCTGCAGACAGGCCGATGATCCACAGGGCCAGTTCTCTAATGAGCATCAATATCCTGCTCCTTTCTTTCGTCGTTCTGAATCAGGGTTTTTGTAATATTCTCTTCATAAAGTCTCATTTCCACTTCCAGAGGGGTGGGATCCGAGTTCATTTTCCATTTTGCAAAATGATTGAAGAATATAATAATTCCAAGGGCCAGACCTATGGAATAGGCCAGTTCCAGAGTGGTAGCCCCTTCTGCCTCCCGCCCCATGACGAGCCGGTAAATCTCCCCGAAAACCGATGTGACATTAACGTCGTTATTAAAGGTCATAATGGCAAAAGCGGCGCCGCAGAAGCAGACTCCGCAGACGAAAATGGTTTTCGTCCACTGCCAAAGGAGAACGGGCTTTTTAGGGGGCTGGTAGTCCACGATAAAATCCGTCTCGCCCATGCTGTTAATCTGAAGGCTGGAATCCAGGGCCTGAAGTTTTTCCAGTACCGGCATTACACTCTGGATATAGCGCTTAGGCTTATCTTTCCGGATTTTCAGTATTTTCAGGGCGCTGCATTTATTCTGCAGTTCCGGGTTGTCACAGTAGATGTCCGCCACATCTTTCAGGGTCACATCTTTGTGGTTCACTTCGGTAATCTGCCGGATATTTACATAAACTGTAGGGGAGGAGCTCATATCAGCGCCTCGCCTGCCAGGGTACGCAGCACCAAAGTCCCCTGTTCCGCCGCCGTTTTGTCCGGCAGTTCAAACATACAGTACCAGACAATGGCTCCGATCAGGGCCAGACAAACAATTAAAAATAATACTCCAAAAATATACTTGATGGTATCCATATTGCAATCACACCTTTCCCAAATCCGGCAGAATACCTCAAAATAGCCGGACTTTTCCGGCGCTGCCGTTTAGGAATAGAATACCCTGTATCCTCTGTTTTTATAACTGTTCCCTCATCTTTTTTAGGATTCTTTTTTCCAGCCGGGAAACCTGTACCTGGGAAATATGGAGCACTGCGGCAATCTCCGTCTGGGTCTGATTGTAATAATACCGCCGCAAGATAATCTCCTTTTCCTGGCTGTTTAAGCCTTCTAAAAGCTTTTCCAGAACCATTCTGTCTAAAAGCTTTTCCTGGCCGTTGCTTTTTTCTTCCAGCTTGTCTAAAAGACAGGTACTGGCGTCTCCCGCTTCCCCTACAGGCCGGTACAAGGATTCTACTTCCGCTCTGGCTTCCAGGGATGCGGCTACTTCCTCCCTGCTGATTTCCAGTTTTTGGGCGATTTCTTCCAGTGTCGGTTCCCGGCCCAAAGAATAGGTCATGTCTTCTCTGGCTGCCTGAATTTTTACGCTCATTTCCTTTAAGGACCGGCTGACTTTAATCATGCCGTCGTCTCTGAGAAAGCGCTTTATTTCTCCTGTGATCATGGGAACCGCGTAGGTGGAAAAACGCACCTCATAAGCGGGATCAAATTTGTCGATAGCCTTCAGCAAACCGATGCTGCCGATTTGAAACAAATCCTCCAGCTCGCATCCCCTTCCGGAGAAGCGGCGGACAATACTCCAAATCAGACCCATATTTTCTGTAACCAGCCTGTCTCTGGCTTCTTTATCCCCTGCGTGTGCCTCCTTTATCAGTTTTATAGTTTCTTCCATATTGTCACCCGGCCACATACTTTTTCATGGTTACCCTGGTTCCTTTTCCGGGCTGGGTTTCTACCTGAACCTGATCCATAAAGGCTTCCATAAAGGAAAATCCCATTCCGGATCGCTCTCCTGACGGGTCTGACGTATACATGGGTTCCATGGCCTGACTGAGATTGGCTATTCCCACTCCCTTGTCGGCTATGGCCACTGTCAGCGTATGTTCTTCAATTGACGCTTCTATGTATATCTTTCCCGGTTTATTTTGGTAACCGTGTATGACGGCATTGGTCACCGCCTCTGATACCGCAGTCTTGACGTCGTCGATTTCTTCTAAAGTAGGGTTTAGCCGGCTCATAAAAACCGCCACCACCACTCTGGCAAACTCCTCATTGGACGATAGGCTGTCCATCTCCAGTTTCATTTCTTCCATTCTTTCTCCCTTCTAGCCCACCAGGGCTGCCTCTTTCGTTTCATAGCTGGGAACCAGTTTTGCCACCCCCGCTACTGCCAGGATCCTATGTACCTGGGGGCCTGCGCCGTAAAGCGTTACCTGGCCGCCGCTTCGTTCCATCTGCTTATACCGGTTCAGCAGTACGCCAATTCCCGAAGAGTCCATAAATTCCGTTCTGGTAAAGTCAAAAACAATCCGGGTAATATAGTTTTCCGCCAGAAGTAAATCTGTTTCGTATTTCAGGCTTCTGCAGTTATGGTGATCCAGTTCTTTCGGCAGGTGGATAATGAGAACCTGTCCCTTTGCTTCATAGATAAACGGCACTTCCATCATTTGGCCTCTCCTTTCTATTTTGCCCTTTTCAGGCTTTTTTATGTATAAAAAGATTCCTGCAAAGCAGGATTCTCCGCCTGGGTTGGATCGCTCCTGCGACATCTTCTGCACCGCCGCAGTGCAATTGGCGCGGAGCGCTTTTTATTTCATAGAAACGTAGTTTCATATGAAATAAAAAAGACACTGCGAATTTTTCTTTCGTAGTGTCTTTTTCTGACTTTTATACAGGATATTTTATTCCTGAGCTGCCGTTTCTTCCGCAGAAGTTTCTTCTGATTCTCCGGCGGTAGTTTCTTCTTCCGTCTCTTCGGCGGAGGTTTCCTCTGTGCCTGAGCTTTCCGTTTCCCCTCCTGCGCTTTCTTCCTCTGCAGCTGTGGTTTCACTCTCTCCGGCAGTGGTTCCCTGTCCCTGCCCCGCAGCGGCTTCCTGGGAAACCGGACCCAACTGGGCCAGAGCATTTTCCGCCTGATCAGCCTGATCGCTTTCCGGGAACTCCGTTAAAATTTTCGTAAAGTACTCTCTGGCAGCGTCCTCATTCCCCTGATTCTGGTACAGCCTGCCTAACAGATAGGTAGCCGACGGGTTATTGGGCTGAACCTCCAGACTTTTCTGGTAGTATTCCATTGCTTCCTCAGGACGGCCGCCGTTCCATGCCGTTGTCCCCAGGTCTTCCAATGTCTGGTAGCCGCTGGTTTCCATATCCGTGCGGACGGCATCGGCAACGGCCAGAACGCTCTCGTCTTCTATGAGGGAAGTGTCCAGATTGACGTATAGTCTGGCCACAGACAGTATATCGTCGCTGCGGTATGCCTGAAGAATGCCGATCATGGTCTGGTACTGAGCCAGCACCTGGCTATTATCGCCTTCAATGGCAGCCAAGCGGCTTTCCATTTCATCAGCCCCGTTTTTCAGAGCGTCATAGGATGCCTGAAGGGATTCCAGCTCCTGGTTTTTGGCATTTAGCTTCTGGCTGTAGGTGATGATTTCATCGTTGTGTTCATTATTCAAAGCTCTGGTGATGGTAGGCATTACCAGAAAATAAATCACCATCATTCCCAAAATCAATCCGGCCAGAATGTTTAAAACGCTCTGCCAGCCCGTATTTTCCTTATAAGAAGGCGGCATGATCACATCATCATCCTGCATCTGGTGATGAGAAAAAGCATTTTTCAGCTTCCGTTTCTCTACTTCCGCTTTTCCCGTGTTTTTCTTGACGATTGACATATACCACTGTGCTTTGGGATTGTTCTTATCTATCTGCAGAACTTTATAGAGAGAACGGCCCGCTTTGGGGAAATCCTCGTGGTACATATACAGGACGGCTAACAGCAGATGGGCCTTAACAAAATGCGGATTTTCCTCCACTACCCTGGTAAGCTGAAGAATGGCCAGATCGTCGCTGTCGTGCTGTGCATACCAGAGAGCCTGATTGTATTTCTTTACAGTCTGGCTTACCACTTCCAGCCGTCCCGGCTTTCTTTGGATTTCATCCAGATACCGATCCGCCGGGTTGTCCGCAGGCTTTAAATTTGTGCTGATAACCCACTGAACCAGGGCGTCCGGCACCTCCCCCATCTCATAATAGATGAGCCCCAAAAGGTTTCTGGCATCCATCTGGTACTTATCGAAACGGAGGCTTTTTTTCAGGCATTCCACTGCTCCGGAAAGATCCCGGATATTTGCTTTTTCCAACCCCAGATTGTAAAAACTGTTGGCAATCTGACGGTTCCGTTTTACATAATCCATAGCCGTTTATTCCCTGACTTCCTTAATCATTTCCATCATAATGTCTGTCATATCCGTCAAATCACTTTTTACAATGGCATCTTCCACTTCTTCCACATCCATGCTAGGCTTGAAGCGGCTTATTTCTTCCTCAAAATTAATAATTGAATCTCCCATTTTTTCTCCTTTTGTACCTTTACGGCCAGTTCTTATTATATAATAGGAGCCATGGGAGATGCAACCATATTTTTTCGAGCCGATTCGTAAAATCCGACAAAAGTGTGCGCGGCTGCAGCGCAAAAGAGGCACAGGCTTTCCTTCTTCCCCTCAGGGCTAAGGCAAAGTCTGTGCCGCCGCACTTTTGTATGCTCTTTACGATATGTCAGGATTTCGCAGGCAGATAGGGAATCAAAGCCCCGGCAACATTGCTGATAGGCATAGTCTGCAGCCAGACATGGCCCGGTCCCGTAAGCACTGTATTAAAAAGGCCCTCGCCGCCGAACAGTACATTTTTCACACCGGAAATCATCTGAATATCCATCTGGCAGGAAGCCGTCATAGCCGCAAGGTGGCCGCTGTCAATAACCATCTGCTGGCCCGGTCCCAGCTCGTATTCTACCACATGGCCGTCAAATTCCGCGAAAGCAATGCCGCTTCCCGAAAGTTTCTGGAGAATAAAACCTTCGCCGCCAAAAAGGCCGGATCCCACTTTTTTGTGGAAATGAACAGATAATTCCACTCCTGCTTCAGCAGCTAAGAATCCGCTTTTTTGAAGCACCATCTCCTGCCCCGGCTGAATCTGAAAGGCCTTTACGGAACCCGGAAAGCTGGAAGCAAAGCTGATAAGCCCCGGCCCTCCCATTGCCGTATAAATGTTCTGGAACATTCCTTCTCCGGAAAACATACGGCCAAAAACCTTTCCAATACCGCCGTTGCTGGAGGTTTCCATTTTCATATTGGGGGACATCCAGGCCATGGACCCCCGCTCTGTAATCATTTTTTCCCCTTCTTCCAGCTCGCAAATAACCACTGGCAGAGTTTCGCCTTCAATTTTATAGCGCATCTTTCCCCTCCTTTTTGTCTGTAATTAAGAGTTAATTCATAGGGGCCAAATGCCTTCTGACCCCAAAACCATTATACCGGCCCTGGGGTGAAAGATCAATTACCTGCCAGCATTTTTCCTAAATTACGGCACTTCTCCAACCCCTCTTCATCGGGAGTGGAGTAGATTTTTAAACCAGCTCCGCCGCACACTTCCGCGCCGTCATTGATTGTTCTTTCCGTCCATTCGTCCATCCAGCGGCCTTCCTCGCTCCACTCATGGGAGCCGAAAAGAGCTACCTTTTTTCCGGAAAGTTTGCTTTCCAATTCTGCAAAAAAAGGTTCAAATTCGCTGTCTTCCAGTTCTTCATCCCCCATAGCGGGACAACCCAGAGCCAAAACGTCGTAAACTGCCGCTTCGTCGGCTGTAATAGCCGCTACCGGAAGGACGTCGGCCTGTGCCCCTGCCGCCCGGATACCTTCTGCTACTGCCTCCGCCATTGCTTCCGTATTGCCGGTTCCTGACCAGAAAATCACTCCTGCTTTCATTGTGCTCCTCCTCTTGTTTTATAATGATTGGGCTGCCTTGGCAGCCGTATTCTTTTACAGCGTATCAGCCTAAGCTGCTTTGCTGACACCGAACATATCGCAGAGGGTTTTCCCCTTTTCCATAACCCGCATCATGCCTGCTTTTACTGTTTCATAGCGGGCGAATTGGGTTTTGGCTCTCTGGACATCGGAATACACCTTCCAGTATCCGGAATACAGGTAATTGCCCCCTCTGTTTTCAATAAAACCGGTAACATCCTCGATAGGATAGCCCAGGAACAGACCGATTTCATGGGGAAAACCGCAGCTTTCCCGTTCCCGGATCCGGCCTGCCAGAACCGATAGAAGCTCCGGCAGATGCATCGCCTTATCTTCCTCTATTCTGTAGCCAAAACCTTTTAAAAGTTCTCTGGATTTTTCTCTTTCCAAATCCTTTAAAAGAGCTGCGGGGCGGTAAACCATAACCAGGGTCTGCCGGCTGCACCGGCACAAAATCTGAAAGGAGATCCCTCTTTCCCCAAAAATCTTCCGGTAATGTTCCACCAGTTTTTCCACTTCCAGATCCTGCCCTCTGGGGACAGAAAAGAGATTTGCCGGCTTTATGCCCGCCAGGGCAGGCGCACAGTGGCAGGCCAGCTTCCGTTCAAATTCCGCACTCGTCATGGTCATTCCCTCCAAAATCCAACTGCTGTCTAATAGTTAGTTTAATCTAACTCGATTGTAATATTTATGGTTAGTTTTCACTAACCAATTACCAATTTACCATAATCTCCTCTGGCTGTCAAGCAAAATAAACTTGTCTTATACAAAGCCTTATATAAAGACACGAAACCGTTGTGGAAAGTTGACAAAGGGTTCGTTTTGTCGTATCCTTAAAATGGTTAAAAACATATCTATATCAAAAAGGAGCAGTCAGTGAAAAAGGATTGGAATATAAGCAAAAATGGATTCAAAATGCTTGCCGTAGTATTCAGTCTGGCGATATTGGAATTAGTCAGCTATTTTACTTCGCATCAGGCAAAAGTGGTAAACGCTGAAACTTCAACGTGGATTTATTCTTACGGTGATTGGTACTACGGAAAAAACGGTGAAATCAAGGGGGGGGGGGGGAAGCGGCCAGTGGGTTGACGATCATACATATTTCGTAGACGAGAATGGATGTATGATTAAAAACCAATGGATTTACAAATATTTAGGAAACGATAACAGCTATACCCACTCTTATACAATACCAGCATCCCTATTCCATGTCATCGACATGGAGCACCTATCCTATGTCGGATACGACGGGAAAATTGTTAGAAATAAAATTATTTATTTTACGCCGTTTCGATTTGATAATAATGGATATTGCAGCTTGTCGGAAGACGATATAGCAAAATTTGAGAATGCAGAATACGGTATAGAGGGGTGGCAGAGATATGCGATATTTAACGGATCCTATAAAGAATACTATTAAAAACGGAATGGAGTTCTTTTTATACTCATTTCTTTTTGGCATTATCGTCCACAGTCAGGCTCTCTTTTTTAATACAGATGCAACCGATTCCATCAGGGCATACGGCAGTACCCAGGCGCAGGAGGGATCCGGAAGATTTATCGGACATATCTTAGATGTTGTGTTTGAGAATCTCGGTTTTTATCAGCCCTTCCGTTACATCAATGTACTGCTGTATCTTGTATTTGCTGCTGCCGCCGCCGCTGTGGTCGTTTTAATTTTTGAATGCAAAGAAAAGATGGTAGGGATTTTCATAAGCTTTATCATCATGTCAAGTGCTGTAAACAGCGGAATTTTGGCCTTTTTTTATGTAGCTCATATGTATGGCCTCGCGTTTTTTCTCTCTGTTTTTAGCGCTTATCTTCTTTTAAAAAAACAGGCAGTCATTCTTCCCGTTTTACTTCTGGCGTTTTCTGTGGGAATCTACCAGGCTTTTTTTCCAACGGTAATCCTGCTTGTTTTCCTATATCAGTTTTTACAGCTTATCGAAGCGGATACAAAGAGCTGGATATTTGAAACTCTGAGATGTATCGTTGTGGTGCTGGGAGCTTTAGGCATCTACATTCTGCTGAATAAGATCTACTTGAATGTAAACGGCCTTTCTATGTCCGGCTATATGAGTATGGGCGAAAATGTCCTGCCCTCTTATCAATTTTCTAAGATTGCAGGACTATTTCTGAAATCCTATCAGTTTTTCTTTGGCCTGCCATTTACGGACCAATATTTTTTAAGCGATAATCTGGTGATTCGAGTCTGCATTGGCTTTTTCATCTGTTTAACCATTGCAGAGCTCATATACCTTTTGATTTATGCAAAGGATCGGATAAAGAGACTTCTTCTGCTTGCAATGGTTATTTTGCTTCCGTGTTTTATCAATTTGCCCATGTTCATGCAGGAGAGCGTCGGTGAACGAATGAGTTTGAATTGGTATTTCGTATTTATCGTTCCTCTGCTTTTCTATGGTAAAATAAAAAATACAATAAAGAAAAGGGCAATGATCGGTAAATATGTTCAGCGAATCTCTTTGCATATGCTGCTGGCGTTCTTTTCCTCGGGAGTTATTGCCTATGGCGTATATAGAAATGTGAATATTTACACAAGCTATATAAAGGTTCACGAAGTTGCCGAAAATGTAGTCAATAATATAGAATACCGTATTGCGGACTGCGAAGGCTTTGATTTGGAATCAGAGATTGTATTTATAGGAAGCCTTGACATACAGAGCATCAACCGATACTTCTTTAATGTTGAATACGAAACATTTTTGGACAAGGTTTTTAATAGAGATCACAGCTCTATCTTCAGAAGATACGCAACCCATGAATACCATATTATAACACCGGATGATGAACGAATCAGCAAATTTTCAGTAGATGAATTTAACGGTTTAAATCCGGAAGAAATAAGCAGGTACGACTATTTTTGTTTGACAAACGTACACAGCGGTTTCCCCACAATTCACAGCGGGAACAGTACAATTATAAATATGCCGGCTTATCCAAGCCAGGGGTGTGTCCAGAAAATTGGCGATATTATCGTATGTAAGCTTGGGGACTGAAAACCGAAAATACTCCATTTTCTATAATGATAAAAAGCGTGCGGCAACTCACGTACACGCCGAACAAATCCCATTTCACAGGAGGTGTCTATGGAATCTGCTTCTTTTACCAAGGAATGTTTTCCTCTTACTTCATTTCAGGACGGCCTGCCCCTTGATGTTTTAACTTTAATTCCTGAAAATCCCCGGGCTGTCCTTCAAATCTCTCATGGAATGTGCGAGCACAAAGAGCGTTACCTTCCTTTTATGGAATATATGGCAAAAGCGGGCTTTGTCTGCATTATTCACGATCACCGGGGCCACGGAAAAAGCGTTAAGTCCATGGACGATCTCGGATATTTTTATGAAAAGGGCGGTCCCTCCCTGGTAAAAGATCTGCATCAGGTTACGCGTTATATCCGGGGCCTTTATCCGGATCTCCCCTTCTACCTTTTAGGCCACAGTATGGGTTCCCTGGCCGCCAGAGTCTATTTAAAGCATTACGAAAAGGAATTGGACGGGCTTATTCTCAGCGGCTCTCCCAGCAATCAGCCTTTGGCCGGACCGGGTATCCGGCTGGTATCTCTTCTGGCTCTTTTAAAGGGAGATCACGCCCGCAGTCCCCTTATTGACAGGCTTTTTTCCGCTTCCTTTGAAAAGCCCTTTGCAAAGGAGGGCCGGATCCATTCCTGGATCTGCTCGGATCCTGAAGTGGTAACCCGGTACAATGCCAGCCCTTACTGCAACTTCACCTTTACTCTCAATGGCTACGGGGCTCTTTTGTGGTTGGTGAAACATACCTATGAAAAACGGGGGTGGCAGCCCAAAAAGCCGGATCTGCCTGTCTTTTTCTTTTCCGGCAGCGACGATCCCTGTATGATTTCCCGGAAAAAGCTGCAGGAAGCGGCGGATCTCCTGACTTCTGTGGGCTACCGCCATGTATCTGTACATTGTTATCCGAAAATGCGCCACGAAATTCTCAATGAACCGGGCCGCATGAAGGTTTTTCAGGATATTTTGGAGGCCTTAACATGAATATTACCGTTGTGGATTACAATCCGGACTGGAAAAGAAAATACGAAACTGAAGCCCGACGCATCAGCGCCCTGCTGGGGGAAAATCTGGTGGCTATTTACCACATCGGCAGTACCTCTGTAGAAGGGCTGAAGGCCAAACCCATTATCGACATAATGCCGGTGGTACGGGATCTCTCCCTGGTCGATGAAAAAAGAAGCGGATTTGAGGAACTTGGCTACGAATATATGGGGGAATTTGGCATTCCCGGCAGGCGGTATCTCCGCAAAGGCGGGGACAACAGGACTCACCAAATCCATATCTTCGGAAGGGAAAGCCAATCGGAAATCCTGCGCCATCTGGCGGTTCCGGCCTATTTGAGAGCCCACAAGGATGCCGCCCGGGAGTATGGCCAGTTAAAAGAAGAACTGGCCCAAAAATACCCCCACGACATTGACGGCTACTGCGACGGGAAAGACGCCTTTGTAAAAAAATTAGAGCAGGAAGCTCTGTTTTGGTACCGCTGCCAGAGTCCTGCTCTCTGATTTTATTTTTCTAACTGAGCCAGACGTTCCTTTACCTGGTTCATCATCTGAGTATATTTTTCCAGCTTGCCTCTTTCTTCCTCGATCTTGGCTGCCGGGGCTTTGCTTACAAATTTTTCATTGCTTAACATTCCGTTTACTCTGGCCAGCTCTCCTGCCAAACGCTTTTCTTCTTTTCTCAGCCGTTCCAGCTCTTTTTCAATATCCACCAGATCCTCGAAAGGAATGTAAAGGCTGGCATGGGGAATCACCAGAGATACGGCGTCCTCTCCGATTCCTGTCTTGTCGTTTTGAATGGCCACCTCGCCGGCATAACCCAGGGTGGCAAAGAAAACTTTGCTGTTTTGGAAGATTTCAGCGGTTTCCGGATCCTTGGCTACTACGTAAACCTTTGCTTTCCGGCTGGGGGGAACATTCATTTCCGTGCGGACATTGCGGATAGCCCGTACTGCCTCCTTAATGGTTTCCACTGCTTTTTCTTCCTGAACGAAAGCCCATTCCGGACGGTACTGGGGCCATCTGGAAATCATAATGGTTTCCTCTTCGTCCTGAAGGTTGCAGAAAATTTCTTCTGTAATAAAAGGCATATAGGGGTGAAGGAGCTTTAATGCCTGAATTAATACGGTTTTTAAAGTCCACAGAGCGGCGCCCTTGCTAGTGTCTTCGTCCTTCCACAGTCTGGGCTTTACCATTTCGATATACCAGTCGCAAAATTCCTCCCAAATAAAGTCATAGACTTTTTGGAGGGCAATTCCCAGCTCGTACTTATCCATATTTTCTGTTACGTCTTTTGCCAGAGTATTGGCTTTGGATAAGATCCATTTATCCGCCATAGTCAGTTCTGACAAATCCGCCTGGGCATTAGGCGCTTTCTCAATATTCATCATAATGAAGCGGGAAGCGTTCCATACTTTATTGGCAAAATTGCGGCTGGCCTCCACTCTCTCCCAGTAGAACCGCATATCATTGCCCGGTGCATTGCCTGTCATTAAGGTCATACGGAGAGCGTCTGCGCCGTACTTGTCAATGACTTCCAGGGGATCGATGCCGTTTCCTAAGGACTTGCTCATTTTGCGGCCCTGGGAATCCCGTACCAAACCGTGGATCAGAACGGTATGGAAGGGTTCTTTTCCCGTCTGCTCAATGCCGGAAAATACCATACGGATTACCCAGAAAAAGATAATGTCATATCCGGTCACTAAAACGTCTGTGGGATAAAAATATTCCATTTCCTGGGTCTTTTCCGGCCAACCCAAAGTAGAGAAGGGCCACAGGGCGGAGGAAAACCAGGTATCCAAGGTGTCTTCGTCCTGCTTTAAGTGAGCGCTGCCGCATTTGGGACAGGTTTCCGGCGCTTCCTTTGCCACGGTCATGTGGCCGCAGTCCTGACAGTAATAGGCCGGTATTCTGTGGCCCCACCAAAGCTGTCTGGAAATACACCAGTCCCGAATGCCTTCCAGCCAGTGAAGGTAAGTCTTTCCAAAGCTTTCCGGCACAAATTTTAAGCGGCCGCTTTTTAATGCCTCAATAGCGGGTTTTGCCATCTCGTCCATTCTCACAAACCACTGGGGCTTTACCATAGGCTCTACGGTAGTGCCGCAGCGGTCGTGGGTTCCTACATTGTGGGAATGGGGAACCACCTTTACCAGAAGTCCCTGCTCCTTTAAATCTTCCACAATGGCCTTTCTGGCCTCGTAGCGGTCCATGCCGAAATATTTTCCCGGCACAGAAATGGTGGCGTCGTCGTTCATCATGCAGATTTCCGGCAGATTGTGGCGTTTTCCTACCTCAAAGTCATTGGGGTCGTGGGCGGGGGTAATCTTTACGCAGCCTGTTCCAAATTCCCGGTCAACGTAAGCGTCGGCTACTACGGGGATCTCCCGATCCGTCAGAGGCAGCTTCAGCATTTTGCCGATGAGATCCTGGTAGCGCTCGTCCTCCGGATTAACCGCTACCGCCGTATCGCCCAGCATGGTTTCCGGTCTGGTAGTGGCAATCTCTACAAAGCGTCCTTCCTCCCCAACGATGGGATATTGAATATGCCAGAAAAATCCGTCCTGCTCCTGATGCTCTACCTCGGCGTCAGAAATGGAGGTCTGGCATACGGGACACCAGTTAATAATGCGGGAGCCTTTGTAAATATAGCCTTTCTCGTACAGTCTGGTAAAAACCTCCAAAACTGCTTTGGAGCAGCCCTCATCCATGGTAAAGCGCTCTCTGTCCCAGTCGGCGGAGGAGCCTAATTTATGAAGCTGCTTTACAATACGGCTGCCGTACTCGTCTTTCCACTCCCAGGCCTTCTTTAAAAATCCTTCCCGGCCCAGATCCTGCTTGTCAATGCCTTCGCTTTTTAATTTATCAATGACCTTTACTTCTGTGGCAATGGCCGCATGGTCGGTTCCGGGCTGCCACAGGGCCTCATACCCCTGCATTCTCTTATAGCGGATTAAAATATCCTGCATGGTATTGTCCAGAGCGTGGCCCATGTGGAGCTGTCCCGTAATGTTAGGCGGTGGCATTACAATGGTGAAAGGCTTTTTCCCTTCCCTTCTTCCCCGCTCTGCGTCTGCGTGGAAGTAACGGCCCTCCAGCCACTTCTCATAAAGGCGTTCTTCAATGTCCGCCGGATTGTAAGTCTTTTCCAGTTCTTTCATACTATATCATTCTCCTTATATTTTAATCGATACAAAATCCCATACCAGGATCAGTCAAAGACCGGCTCCCACACCGGGCTTTCCGCCGCTTTGATACAGAGGGCAATCTGCTCCGCTGTATTTTTTTCTTCTGCCAGCGGCGGAAGCTCCTCCAGGGAAAAGTATCGGCTGTCTACCGTTTCAATATTGGGGGCAAAGGCTCCCCCGAAGACGCGGCACTGGACAAAAATCTTTATAACCCCATACAGATAAACAGGCCGGTTGTGGCGGTTCCGATCCTGGACGGCCAGGATCCGAAGGGCCTTTACCCTCAGCCCAGCTTCCTCCAGGGTTTCCTTTTCCGTATTCCCGCCAATGGACTGATCCACGTCTACCCAGCCCCCGGGAAGGGACCATCTTCCATCGGACTCCTGCACCAGAAGGATCTTCCCGTTTTCTACAATGACTGCCCTGGTGTCCAGCTTTGGCGTCTGGAAGCCCGTTTCATTGCAGAAGAGATCCCGAACCCTTTCTATGGGAAGGCCGCTTTGAAGGCTTACCATTTCCGCCGAGATCTCCCGAATCTGGCCAAATCGCTCCAAATCATAGGGATCCTTAGAATAGGTCAGCCCCGCCTGGGCGATAAACTGAAGCTTCCTGGCCCATGAAAGCCAGGATTTCGTCTCCCAGTCCTGCCTGCGGACTGCCATCTGGATATTGTCCCACCATTCCCCTTTGTAGGAAAAGGCTTTTTCCGTAACAATCTCCGGCAAAAACCCCTCCGCCTCATAGCACCGTCTGGCCCCGGGATTGTTTTTAAATACCCTGAGCCGCACTGTGTCAACTTTGAGGATCTGGAAGGCATAGGCAAGGGCCAGAGAAATCATTTCCTTTCCAAGCCCTTTTCCCCGTAAAGCGGGATCCACGGCAATAAATCCGAAAAACAGGCTGTTTTCTTCGTAATCCGCCGACCGCATCAGAAGGTGGCCGGCCAGACGCCCATTTTCATCTACAGCAGCCATAGGCCAGCCGTCTCCCTGGGACGTCCATTTTCTGTAATAATCGTCTAGTTGTTCCCCATTGAGGGGATAGGCAAACTGGCCTGCGCTCCATTCCGTAAAGCCTTCCTCATCCGAGAACCACCTGGAAAGAATTTCCCCATCCTTAGGGTTATAAGGACGCAACCGAAGCATAACACTCCTCCTAAAAAAACGCCCTCTGCATACGTATATGCAAAGGGCGAAAATCCGCGGTACCACCTTTTTTCACCGGAGCCCCTTCCCCTCAGGAAACCGGGCCTTTTATCCGGCAATCTCAATGCCTGTAACGCCGGCGCTGCGGGAATGCTTATGAGGATTTATCCTGTCTTAAATGGCATCAGGCAAAATCCGTTAGGCCTTCCAGTTCAGAAGCTACCTTCCATTCACGCTTCCTCAGACTGTCTTGCAGCCGGTGAACAGTCCTCTCTGCCAGGGCTGTGAATGTACTCCTCTTCGTCATTACTTTTCTGTTTTGTGATTTTTCGTAATCATACGTCAATTTTTCTGATTTGTCAACTACTTTTGCAGGCTCTCGTACTCCGCTTCCTTAAATCCCACCAGAACCCGTTCCTCTGTCACTGCCAGAGGACGCTTTACCAGCATACCGTCTGAAGCCAGCAAGGCCAGTTGTTCCTCCTCTGTCATGGAGGGCAGGCGGTCTTTCAGAGCCAGTTCCTTGTATTTGCGGCCGCTGGTATTAAAAAATTTCTTTAAGGGAAGGCCGCTGCGCTTTACCCATTCCTTTAACTCCTCCGCAGAGGGAGGATTCTCCACAATGTGGCGGTCTTCATAGGAAACGCCCCTTTCGTCCAGCCACTTTTTTGCTTTCCTGCAAGTGCTGCAGGGCGGATATTCTAAAAAAATCATAGTGCTTTATCCTTTCTTTTTACAGCGGCTTTCCGGCCAGAACTTCTGTATAGTCTTTATAGTTTTCCTCTAACAGTCTGGGGGTATCCAGGTTGTAAGGACATTTGCTGCTGCATTTTCCGCAGTGGAGGCAGTTTTCAATCTTTTTCATTTTCTCCTGTACCTCCGGCGTAAGCTGAAGCTCAGAGGGAGAACGGCGAAGCAAAAGGGACATACGGGCGCAGGTATTGATCTCAATTCCCACGGGACAGGGCATACAGTAACCGCAGCCCCGGCAGAAATTCCCCGCCAGTTCCTTCTGGTCGTGAGCAATGAGTTCCTTTATCTCATCCGTCATAACCGGCGGATTGTCAATATAACTGATAAACTCGTCCAGCTCCCGCTCTCTCTGCACTCCCCAGATAGGAAGCACGTGTTCAAACTGATCCAGATAGGCGTAGGCGGCAGCGGAGTTTGTAATCATTCCGCCGGACAATGCTTTCATGGCAAGAAAGCCGATATTCTTTTCCCCGCACTGGCGAACCAGATCCAGATCCTTTTCCGACGCCAGATAGCAGAACGGGAATTGGAGCACTTCATACAAACCGGAGTCAATGGCTTCCTGAGCCACTGCCAGACGGTGATTGGTAATTCCAATATGGCGGATCTTTCCCTGTTCCCTGGCTTCCAGCATAGCTTCATAAAGGCCGCTGCCATCCCCGGGCTTGGGACAGACTGCCGGATTGTGGAACTGGTAAAGGTCAATGTAATCCGTTTTTAACAGCCTCAGGCTGGTTTCCAAATCCTTCCAGAAGCCTTCCGCCGTTTTTGCCGCCGTTTTGGTGGCAATATAAATCTGATCCCGCACCTGAGACAGCGCCTCACCAATCTTCTCTTCACTGTCCGTATAGGCGCGGGCCGTATCGTAAAAGGTAATTCCCGACGCAAAGGCCTTCTGGAGAAGCTTTTTCGCCTCTTCCATGGTCACTCTCTGAATGGGGAGAGCGCCGAAGCCGTTTTTGTTTACTGTAATTTGAGTCGTTCCCAGGGTTACCTGTGTCATGTCCTTTTCCTCCTGTCCCTTTTGTATTTAAAACTTATATCATACCTCTGTATTCCTGCTTCCACTGCTTTACCAGCTTAGACGCCCCTGCCATCCGCTTAATGGGATCCTTCTCAAACAGGGCTTCCAGCTTTAATACGCTTTCTGACGCTCTGGCCTGTTCTCTGGCTTCCGAAAGCTCCTGATCCCACGTCTTTTTCATTTCCGGCGTCATCTGGCTTTTGTACAATTCCTTTAATTCCAGGGAACTAAAGCAGGTGAGAAAATAGATTTTCTTTAAAATTTCCGGTTCCTTTAATTCCAAATAGGCCCGGTCAAAGGCTGAATAAGCCTTCTCAAACTGAAACATCCGGGAGTATGCGCAGCCAAGATTACACCATATTTTCCCGGTAAATCCGGGGGCCCCGGCGGGATCCCGGGGGGCTTCTAAAAGCTTTGTGTAAATAGATACGGCTTTTCCGTACTGCTTCAGCCCGAACATATAGTCCCCTTTTTTCTTTGCGTATTCAGAGGGAGAGAGTTTTTTTAAAGCCGCCACTTCCTGTCGGAATTGATTCTGCTCCGCTGCCGGATAATAGCTGCATTCCGCTAAAATGGCAAAGAGAAGCTGATCCGCTCCCTCCCCGCTTTTTACCAGCTTTTCCAGCCTGACTGCCAGATACTCCATATCCAGCTCCTCCCGGATAAAGGCAATCAGGTGTTCGTCTGCAAAGTCTTCCAGCACCAGCAGGGGATTATGGTAAATAATATAGCAAAGCTCCTGGGAGGACCAGATATGGATTCCCAGGGGTTCTACATAAAAGGGATGTTTTACCGGCTCAGGCCGGCAGAACAGAATGCTCATAACCTTACCTCCCGGCGCACCACTGCATCGGTGGCCTCAAATATTTCCCCAAAGCCTTTGTCCCTCACCGACAGAGCCATTACAGAATCGCTGAGAAAGCCAACGTTTACCTGGATTCGGGTTGTCCTGGGCGGCCTTTGGGGAAAGCCGTCCAGTTCCACTGTCTCTGTCCTCTTTTTCTTTGGATCCATGGGAGTGATGACAAACTCCAGGTTTCGGCTGCCGTCCAGGATAAATTCCATGGTGGATTTGGACTCATACCAATTTTCCCCGGCTGCCGCCACCACAAGCTGGCTTACCCGGTCCTTATATACCACCTGCATAGAGACTGTAGACTTGAGCCGTCCCTCACAGATGCAAGTAAAGGGATAGGAAGTCTTTTCCTGGAGATAGTCAGCGGCCCTCAGCGCCGCGCCCTGGGAAAAGAGGGCATTTTCTACGTAAACCTTCCTTCTGGGACAGATGACCCTCATAAACTCCGGCGCCCAATCCTGTCTGGCAAAGCCCTTTCCGGAAAGGATAATGGTGGAAAAAAGCTTGCGGTCCAGCAGGCGCTCCGCGCAGGAAGAAAGGATCTTGTCCGCCATTTTAGCTCCCGGAGGATTCTCCAAAATATCCAGGTTAAAGGCTTCTTCCTGCTCCTCGCTTTCCGCCACTACCATCATTTTCTGCATTCCCCGCTGTACCTTCAGCTCATAGTAGCAAAGCCGATCCGCCGACAGGTCAAAAAGCCCTACCTGGTTGCTCCAGATTTCCTTTTTCTGGCTTAAAACGTAGTAGACAAAGCTCTCCTCATGGCTGATGATATGGACTTTGCTGCGGGGAATCCCCAGATAATCGGCGCAGTAAAGGAAGGCGTCCATAACCTTTCCCTCCAGAGACGGCAGAGTAATGGCCAGTTGATCGATTTCCTCCGTCTGGTATTCCTCCTGGGGCAGCTTCAGCACCCGTTCCAGAAACAGTTCCATCAGGCGTATGGCTTCGTATTTTACATTTTCAATGGTAGCCGTTCCATTTTTAGAAATCTGATTCAGCAGCTTATCAATGAGAATCCCGTTCCCCACCAGATTTCGGGCATAGGCTTCCTCTCCTACGTACCACTCTTCTTCGTTTTTGCATTTACAGATAATGGTAGGAAACGTCCATGTCTTCTCTTTTTCATAACAGCTTACCTGAGTATAGGCGTCGCACAAATCCAACCCGATTATCAGTCCCATAATTCTCCTCTATTTCTACTGTAAGTCCAACCCGATGTCACATCAGAGAAAACAGCTCCTCCACCGTCTCATTCTGAATCAGGTATTCCTGCATTTTTTTCTTTAGTCCCGCCTCTTCATTCATGCTGATGCACAGGCCCATATCATTGAGGCAGGCAAACCGGCTGTCCGCCTGTTTTGCCAGAGCCATATCGCAGCTTACCTGGCCCTGGGCCTTTAAAACAGAGCTTCCATTCTGGTACTCGTATACCTGGTATTCCAGAATCTCTCCTTCAAATAAAACCTTCTGCCGCACAAAAATTCCCTGGTAGACCCGCCTCATTTCTTCACTGTGGAAATCCTCTTCATCCGGCAGTACCCGGACTCTCAGTTCCACCCGGGAATTTTTATTTCCCCGGTATTCAATCATGGCCTTGTCCATAATGTCTTCCGGGATTTTGACAAACTGTCCCAGCTTTTTAAAATACGGGAAAATCAAATCCGCTTCCAAAAGGATGGCTACAATCTGGCGGCAGAGAGCCTTCTGCTCTTCGCTGAGAGCCTTTAATCCCCCGTAATACTTCGAGAGGGCCAGCAAATAAATGGTGGGAACCCTTCCCTTTTCCTGGGAGCTGTGGATGAGGCCTTCCAGATACTCAAAGACCCTGGGGCCCGTTTCCTTTTCTTCCAAAAAGTAGTCGGTGCATTTTACCGTAAAATACGCTTTGATAATGCTGTCGGAAATTCTCTTTTTGGAGGCGTAAAGATCAAACACCTTATCAATGCGCCGGGTTTCTCCTGAAAACAGCATTTGAGCCAAAAGGCGTTCCGGCAGATCGTAGGTTTCCGTGTGGTTTAAATTGGCCTGAATGAGAATATCGTACATTTTTCCGGAAGGCCCGTTGTAGTGCTCGCACAGGTAATCCAAAATTACGCTGTCCGCTTTTCCGTCTTCAAAAACTGTGACAGCCAGATAAGACAGCATATCCTCCTCTTCAAAAAGATTCTGGAGAATCATTCTGGTACACAGCTTTAAAAGGCGGCTCTTCTGAATATCAGAAAATCCGTACTTTTTCATCATCTCATAGGCTTCCAGCAGGTAATTCTGCCGGATCAGGGTTTCGCAGACCGACGTTCTCTCTTCCCGGTTCATTCCGTCTTTGTCCAGCATCAAAAGGTAGCTCAGATCAGCGGAGCCCGTTTCTTCCTCAGCCGCCTTTTTCTGATAATAAGCAATGACCCTGGATAAAATCTTCTTTCTGTATAAAGGATTCAGTTTCAGTTCGTCCAAAGCCCTCTGGAGAATGGCCGCCTGTTCTTCCGTTTCCGCTCCCTTCTCTACAATCTGCCTGCAGGCTTTCAGACACAGCATGGGGTGTTCCGGATAAATCTCAAAACATTTCTCTTCCAGCTCCGGCTTGTCCATTACCGGGGTTTTCAGATACCGGATATTGCTGTAGCGGTTGCCGTAAGCGTCCTGAAAGAGCAGGATACTTTTCTCTGAGAAAAGCGGAACGTAGGCCACGCCGTTTTTCAGCGGGAAAACGTCTTCTTCCGTAGTTTCTTCATAACGGACAATAACATAAAGCATATTGGCATTGCGGCAGGCCACCCGGTAAGAACGGAGAATGGAAGGCAGCACTTTCGCCACAGGCACGTCGATAATGCCTTTGTAAATCATACGGTCATACAGTACCGCCAGACGGCTGTTGATCCTGGACTGGAAAAGCTGCTCCATGGCAAACTGCTCCATATCCCTCTCATAGCTTTTGTACAGCTCGTCAGAGGGATTCATAAATGTCAGGATATTTTTGTAAAGAACTGAACGGCTGTGTCTGTCCAAATCGTGGTCGTAGGAAAAATACAGCAAAACCTCTTTTGGCAAAAGATGGTTAAAATCTTTTGGCAGAGAATACAGGTAGTATTCGTAAAGGCGGGTCAGATTTACCCCGGCCTCCATGGCCCGCTGGTACCAGACAAAGTCCTCAGGCCCTCTCTTTTCCCCTTTAATCCTCATACAGCAAATGGCCTCTAAAAGCTCTCTCACAGGATATTCCTCATAGAGCTTTTCCAGAATCCTTCTGTAAAGAGCATTGTAATGCCGTGAAGCCGCCGCCATTTTTGCAATTTTTCCAGCCAGCTTTTCGTTTAACATTCCCCGCTTTATGCCAAAGGAAGCCGCCTGCAGCTCCAGGGTTCCCATGGAGTGCAGGAAATCCGGATGTTCTTTATAAATCCGGCATACTTCAAGATATAAAAAGGGACTGTTTACTCCGGCCATAAAAAGTCCGGACAGCTCCGATAACGTCATGGCGGGATTTTCCCTCATTTCCGGTTCCAGCCTGAGCCTGAGGAAAAACAACTGCCAATGGCTGCGGCTTTCCGCCAGGTATTTCCTCACCAGACGGACAAGGGACTCTTTCTGGCTCTGATTGGGATTGATTTCCAGAAAAAGGGACTGGAAGAAGCAGTAATTTTCCAGTTCGTCCCTTCGGTCCAAAAGCACTTCGTCCCGGCATTCCTCCAAGATTCTCCCGGCCTGTTCCTTTTGTTCCATCATCAGGCAGCACTCTGCCTGAAGAAGAGAGATCCGGATGTTTTGGGGTTCCAGGCTATGGAGGAAATCCAGTTCTTTTTTCATTCGGTTAAGGGCCAGGGCTTTTTCATACTGATCGCTTTCCAGCTCCAGACGGCTGGACAGGTAGCGGGCATAGGCCCGTTTCCATTCCCTCTCCCGTTCTTTGGAGGCGTCCCGGACTGCGCCGCCCTCTACGGAGATATTTACCGTAATTTCTTCACGAATAGTTTTAATGCGGATACAACCGAAATTTTTACCTTTATGGAGCAGCTTAGGGTGGATCCGGTAGCCAATCTGCAGGGTGTTTTCTTTAAAATCCTTTTCTGAAACCTCCCTTGCCATCAGTTCCAGAAAACTGCCCTCAGCCTCAATCTCCCCCTGGACATATCCCCAGGTGTTTTTCTTCAATTCAATAGTGTCTACAATCACGGCTTCCGGCACACGGTAAATCCGCTCCCGATCCTCCGCCGATAAAGTCACCGGCTCCTTGACCCCCAGGGCTGTTAAAAACTCCTCCAGCAGATTTTCCCGGTTGGTATGAATCTGAAGCCCGTCATAAATAGCCCTTGTGCGGACGTCCTGCATAAAAGGAGCTTTGGTAAACTCCTGATATTCAAAGAGCCGCAGCGCCGTTTCCCGATCTTTTCTGGCAAGATTTGCAAAGTCCCTGGCCGTTTTCAGACTGCCTAAGGCCTGACCGGACACGCCGAACTGAGCGTGAAATACAAAGGGGATTTCCCTCTCCCCTCCGCTTGTCACCAGAAAAAAACTGCCGCGGATCTCATCTCCGCTTTCCAAATAACTGGTATCTATCTCATATGCAATCCGGTTGCGGGCGCCCCCAAAGGCATTGTTTACCACCTTGACCCGAAAATGGCTGGAATAAACCAGCCCCTTAATATTCAGGCCATTGGTAGTGACAACGCTTAGTTCCCCCCGAACAGATGTCCCGGCAGGAACCTGCTCGTCAAGGCATTCGGGAGCGATAACCATCTCCGGAATTTCCGGATCCAGGATCCCCTTGGCCAGCCGGTTGATTCGTTCTCTCATTCTACCACCTCAAAAGGTATTCTAACATATTCCGACAATATTTTAAAGTAAAAGTGTTTCCTATGAAATAACAAAGAGCGTTCCGCAGAACGCCCCAAGTTTCCTATCCGTCAGAGCCTTACGCCGTCTGGCTGCCTCCGGCAATACGGCGCATCCGGATCTGAATATACGTCCTCAGTACCTTGATTCCTAAAATCACCAGGAATACCGGGAGAACAATACAGCCCAGGATTTCATATTTGATTTGACGGTATTTTTTCCATTTCATTTGCGTTTTCCTCCCCGGATTTTATTTGCTCATAAGAGATTTCATGGCAAAGGCATAAATTTCCTGGCTTTTGGCCCTCCACTGCCCGCACATGGCTTCCGCCTGTTCTTTATCCGGAACAGCCAGATTCAGTTCGATTAATACGGATTTCCCCTCCCGCACTTCACAATGGACGACGTAATCCTGGTTCGTGCTTTTATAATAGTCGGACACTACCCCTACTTCGTCCCTGAGGCGGAATTTATTTTCTTTCAGATACTGATCAATATCCTCTATAATAGCCGGAGAAATCTTTTTCCCAAAGAAGCTCAGAGTATCCTCCCCCTCCTGGGTAATTTCATAACGGCTGCTGTTGTGGAGAGTTTCTTTGCGGACCAGTCCCGCCTCCAAAAGCTCGCTGAGGGCCTGCTGAAGAGTAAAATAGGTGGTGTACTCGTGATCCAGGAAGAAATTGGAAAGCTGGGCGTTGGTCAGAGGAAAATTCACCTGCTTCAGCATATAAAGTATCATTAATTTGTATAAGGTCATTGGTTCTGACAGCATTGCTACTCTCCTCTGCGCAAATAGGGAAATCCTCCCCGGCGATGTCTTATTTTGCTTTATTATACCTGTTTTTTTCTTTGAACGCAATAGGGTTGACGGCTTTCGGCTTACTGGCCTAAAAGCCGGACCACTTCCTGGGGGGTGAGACTGGACAGAGTGATTCCCTGGCCTTCCACCACCTGTCCCGCCAGTCTGTCTTTGGCCTGCTGCAGCTTTAAGATCCCCTCTTCTATGGTATTTTCCGTAATAAGCTGAAATACGCTGACCTGCTTGTCCTGCCCGATGCGGTGGGAACGATCCGTAGCCTGGTTTTGGGCCGCCAGGTTCCACCAGGGATCGTAATGGATAACCGTATCGGCGGCTGTCAGATTCAGTCCCGTCCCTCCGGCCTTTAAGGAGATTAAAAATACCGGAGGCCCCTCTTTCTGAAAGGCGTCCGCCATATGAAGCCGTTTTTCTTTGGGCGTATCTCCCGTCAGCAGAAAGCTTTCAATCCCTGCTTTTTCAAGCCTTTCTAAAATCAACTCCAGCATGGAAGTAAACTGGGAAAAGAGGAGAATCTTATGGCCGCCCGCCACTCCGTTGATGACCAGTTCCATACAGGTTTCCAGCTTTGCCGACTCCCCTTTGTAATTTTCATAGCACAGCCTTGGATCGCAGCAAATCTGCCTCAGCCTGGTAAGCCCCGCCAGGATCTGAAGAGTTCCCCCTTCCTCCGCGCCTGATTCCAGCCGTTCCTTTAACAGACTGGCGCTTGCGGCGTAAAGCTCTCTCTGTTCCTTTCCCATTTTGGAATACACAACGGTTTCCAGCTTATCCGGCAGTTCTTTTAAAACGTCCTTCTTCACACGCCGCAGAATAAAGGGGCCTGCAAGGCGCTTCAGGCTCCTTAGGGCCTCCTCCCTGCCTTCTTTGGCTGCGGGGATTTCGAAATCCCTGCGGAATCTCTGGTAGCTGAATAAAAAACCGGGCATCAGGTAATCAAAAATGCTCCAAAGCTCTCCCAGGCGGTTTTCCACCGGAGTACCCGTCAGGGCAAACCGGGTCTGGGAATGGATTTTCTTGACTGCCCGGGCGTTCTGGGTTCCGGCGTTTTTAATAAACTGGGCTTCGTCTGCAATCTGAAAGCGGAAGCTTAGTCCGTCATACAGGACAATATCCCTTCTCAATAAATCGTAAGAGGTAATAAAAACCTTGGGAATTTCTTCTTCCCCCGGCGCAGCCGCTTTCTGCAAGAGGCTTCTCCGCTCCGCCGCGTTTCCTGCCACCGTGCAGACGGAAAGCTCCGGGGCGAATTTGTGAAACTCGTGTTCCCAATTGTAGATCAGGGAAGCAGGGCATACCACCAGAGACGGCGGGCTGTTTTTCCCCTCTCCGGATCCATAAACCGCCAGCAGAAGGGCTATGATCTGCACCGTCTTTCCCAATCCCATGTCGTCGGCTAAAATCCCTCCGAAATGGCCGTCGTCCAGGGTTCTCAGCCAGCGGTAACCGTATTTCTGGTATCCCCGCAGCACGGGTTCCAGACTGGAGGGAACCTGATAGCCTGCGTCCTCAATTCCCTTCATTCCCCGGACTACGGCTTTAAAAAGCTGATCCC
Source organism: uncultured Clostridium sp. (assembly GCA_946498245.1). GTDB lineage: Bacteria > Bacillota > Clostridia > Lachnospirales > Lachnospiraceae > UMGS1370. Next base: position 85,958 of record CAMMNN010000006.1, read on the forward strand.
GGTAAAAGGAAAGCCCCGGCTCTTCTTTAAAGAGATAATCCAAATACAGGGCCCGATAGGCAGGAAGCCTCACCTGGCCGTTTTGAAGCTCTGTTTTGGAAATCGCCAGATCCTCCGACAGTCTGGCTACTGTCAGCAGTCCTCCGCTTTCCAACTGGAGAAATTCCCCGTTTTTCAGACGGTAATATTTCTTTTTTTGGCGGTAAGCGCCCAGCACTTTGGCCAGCTCCGCCCCGCTCATGCCGTCGGCCTCGATTTTTAAGTCCAGCCAGCCGCCGGCAAAGGAAACGCTGGCTTTTATGCCCTCCCCTTTCCGGATTCTCCATTTCTTTACTTCGTCGGAAATGTAGACTTCCCCTAACTGGCGAAATTCATCGATGCCGTCTTTCAGAAGCTGATAGACAGCGTCTTCATCTCCCCGGATTACCAGCCGGGTTCCCTCGGGCTCTTTGTATTTAAAGTACCGGGTAATGGTCTGGCTGATGCGAAATTCTCCCGGCACGTCCCGGCAAATACTTCTGGGAACCAATTCGTCTTCCATAGGGCAGAAGGAAAAATCCCCATAGGAAAGAAGGGGTTCCATGACAATCTCTCCATTTCCCCTGCTCTCAAAACGGAAGCGGGCTTTTAAAGGCTCCGGCTGGTAGCGGCTCCAATCAATTTCCTGGCTTTCAATGACGGCGTACCGTTCAATTTTCTTTAATACCCTCTCATAAAACAGCGGCACGTCCCGGTTATTTACAGCAGCCGTCTGTTCCGGCAAAGGCGCCATTTTTTCTACAAAAAGCCCCATAACCCGGCTGCACTCTTCATCACACCGGCAGATGCTTCCCTGGCTTTCCAAATACAGATGGCGCTCCCCGGCAAAGCTGAAGCGGTACCCTTCCAACGAAACGCTGATGCCGTCCCGGCCTTTGGATTTCACAGCCACTTTAAAATCCGGGTTTAAATGGCTTACAAAAAACCGTTCCTCCCGGCCTCCCTGGATACTGGCATCTACGGGCCTATCCATAATCATGCTAAAAAAGCGATCCATATTTTCCCGGCTTACGGTCAGTTCTCTCAGTACAGGGCGGGCTTCATAGGCCGTTTTCCGAAATTGGCTATAATACTCCTGATAGGTATTGACGGTTTCCACTACAAATTCCGCTAAGGCTCTGCTCTCCGGCGCAAAGGCTTCCAGGCTGTGGTGGAAGGACAGGCTTTTCCCGTACTCCGCCAAAGCTCCGTTTTCCATAGACCTTGCAAATGCCGTCAGATCTTTTAAAAGGTACATTCGCTCCCGACCAATTTTAAATTCCAGCTTTAAGCTTCTCTCCCTCCGGTCAATGAGAAGGAGGGGCTGCAGCCGGATTTCTCCCTCTTCTCTCTCCCGAATGATTTGGGCCACTTCCCGGTTGGTGTATTCCCGCACCAGGGTACGGATTTCCTGATCCGTATAAACCGGCCGTCCTTCCTGGCTGTATCCCTTCTCATAAGCTTCCCAGAGGGCTTTGGCGTGGCGGCAGGGCCCCCGGAAGGAATTTCCCTCTGCACAAGAACAAGAGTAGTCGCGAAGCTGACTACCCTTGACATAAATTGTGGTGTGATACGATTGTTCCTGGTCTTTTACCAGTCCGCTGGCCTCCGCTTCCCCTTTCCAGAAAGTTTTGGTCTTCATTTCAGAAATATTCAAATTTCCGCCCCCTGCTCCCTTTACATTCTCTCCGGAGCTTCGATTCCCAGTACGCCGATGCAGGCCGTAAGCACATCCTTTGTCAGCGTAATCAGCCCAATGTATCCTGCCTGACGGGCTTTATCCTCTTCCGACAGAATTTTGGTATCATGGTAAAAACGGTTTAATTCATTGGATAATTCGTAAATATATTGGCAGATCTTATGGGGTGCCAGCTCTTCAAAGCTGGTTTCCATTACCTCATTGTACTTTAAAAGCTGAAGGGCCAGACCCTTTTCCGACTCTGAAGCAGGCGGAAGGATCTTAATGTCTGAAAGGCTGCCGCCGTTTTCCAGGTACTTGTTCAGGATGGATTTAATCCGCACAATGGTGTAAAGAATATACGGCCCTGTATTTCCTTCAAAGGAAATAAAGCGGTCAATGTCAAAAATATAGTCCTTTGCCGCCTGGTTGGAGAGATCTCCGTATTTTAAGGCCGCCAACCCTACGATTTTGGCCGTTTCCCTGGCCTCTTCCTCAGAAACTGTCCGGTTTTCCATAATCCGGCTAAATACCGCTTCATCAATGTTGGCAATAAGCTGTTCCAGACGCATAACGCCGCCGTCTCTGGTTTTAAAGGGCTTTCCGTCTTTTCCATTCATAGTGCCAAAGCCCAGAAAGGCCATGGGAATCTCTTTCCGAACAATACCGGCCTTTTTTGCCACCCGGAAAACCTGGGTAAAATGGAGATCCTGGCGCTTATCAGCAATGTAGATATAACGATCCGGATGGAAATCCTTTTCCCTTTCAATAATGGTAGCCAGATCCGAGGTAGCGTAAAGAGCCGCGCCGTCGGATTTCCTTACAATACAGGGCGGAAGCTCTTTGGTATCTTCCGGCTCTCCGATGTCCACTACCAGAGCCCCCTGGCTCTCATAAGCCAGTCCCTGGCGGATTAAGTCGTCAATAAGGCCCGGAATGTAGGGCTGGGCGTCGCTTTCCCCTTTCCAAAGGTCAAAATCCACGTTAAGGTTGGCGTAATTTTTCTTTAAATCCGCCAGAGATACGGCCATAATGTGCTTCCAGATAGCCCGGTAAGGAGCAAATCCGTTCTGCAGTTTAAAGGTCGCCTCCTGAGCTCTCTCTTTAAAAGCAGCGTCTTCTTTGGATTTGGCGCTGGCGGCAGGATAGATTTCTTCCAGTTCGCTGATGGTAAAGGGCGCCGTCTCGGGATATTCTCCCTGATACGTATCATCAAAATAGACTAAATCCGGCTTTCTTTCCCTGAGTTCTTCTATAATGAGGCCCATCTGAAGGCCCCAGTCCCCCAGATGCACGTCGCCGATAGTATTGTGGCCCAGGGCCCGTCCCATGCGCTTAATGCTTTCGCCGATAACCGCTGACCGCAGATGGCCGATGTGCAGGGGCTTAGCCACATTGGCCCCGCCGTAGTCCACCATAATGGTTTCCGCCGGTTCCGCCGCGCTTAACCCCAGGCGGCTGTCAGAGGCCATGGAGTTTAAATACTCCGCTGCAAAATCTTCCCGTATTTTCAAATTAATAAATCCGGGCATTACCGCTTCCGCCATGGAGAAAATCCGGGAATCCTGTAATTTTCCGGACACCTCTCCGGCAATGTCGATGGGTTTCTTTTTATAAGCTTTTGCGGCGGCCATAGCGCCGTTACACTGGTATTCGCACAGATCCGGCCTGTTGGACAAAACCACTTTTGCAAATCTGTCCTCATAGCCGCATTCTCCAAAAGCCTGTTTTAACTCCTCTTCCATCATGGTAAGGACTTTTTTCATAATGCTTCGTTCTCCTGTTCTTTTCCAAATCTTTTCCAATTTTTAAAAGCTGGCTTCTTATTATAGCGGATTCCTTCCGGAAAAGCAAGGGGAGGAAATCTGATTGCCTCCTTCCGCCTATGTACAACTTAGCTGCCTAAAACGTTGGCAATCCGGGGAATATCCGTCCTGTCATTCCACACGCAGATGGTAACGCCTCTCCCTGTGCCGTCGCCGTGGATAATCCGGCCGTTTCCGATGTATATCCCTACATGGCCCACAGAACCCAGGGAGGATCCGTAAGCCACCAGATCGCCCACCCGCATATCCTCCGGCGCACGGTCCGTTCCCATAGCCGCCTGCTCCGCCGAAGTTCGCGGCATATCAATGCCAGCTCCGTTTTTCATGACATACTGTACGAATCCGGAACAGTCCACCCCTACGGCCGGATCCGTTCCTCCCGGCTGATAATGGCTTCCCAGGGCCCCTATGGCCGTCCGCAGCAAATCAGCAAACTCCTGATCCCCTTCCGGAACCATCCAGACGTTTTGCTGGGTAATCTCTCCGGAATTGCCGTCCAGGTAAGCGTCATGGCCGTCATAAGCAATCTTAATCCAACCGTTTCCGGCGTCCTCGATAACCCGGTAAACCGTTTTGGGATAGGCGTAACCGTAATTTTCCCCGCTGCCGGGAGCGGCGCTCAGCCATACCCCCGTGTTTCCCGTAATCTCCGCTATGGTCACCGGAAGCTCTACCGCCGTCATCCCGGCAGGAGCCGTCTCCTTTCCGGAACCGCCGCCGGACGCCGCCCCCGTTCCTCCATGGTTAATCGTCATTCCGGAAGCTTCCTGTAAGCCGGCTCCTGGTCCCGTTTCCTGGGCAAAGGCCGGAAAGGCTCCCTGGCACAGCAAAAACAAACCTGCAGCAAAGGCAACGGCTTTTCTCCCCAATATTCTTCTCATATGTACCCCTTTTGTAAAAAGTGCGCTGTGTGAGTGCTCCTTTATATGCTGCAAAAAGCAGGATATAAATCTACAGGCAGGGAAGGTTCCTTTGTGCAAGCACAATGGAACTCTCCCTGCCTGATTCTGCATGGCTTTCTGCCTGCGTAATCTTTACTTATACTCTGGATAAGTACTCTCCCGTTCTGGTATCGATCTTTAACTTATCCCCCTGGTTTACAAACAGCGGAACCGCAATCACTGCTCCGGTTTCCACAGTTGCCGGTTTCGTAGCGCCGGTAGCGGTGTCGCCCTTAAAGCCCGGTTCGGTGTCGGTAACTTCCAGTTCTACAAACAGCGGAGGCTCAACGGAAAATACGTTTCCATTGTAGGAACAAACCTTAACCATCTCGTTCTCTTTTACAAACTTTAATGCATCACCAATGGTTTCGGCGTTTAATGCGATCTGATCATAAGTTTCCACGTTCATAAAATGGAACAGATCGCCGTCTGAATACAGATACTGCATATCCACTCTGTCAATGCGGGCAGCCGGGAATTTCTCAGTAGGACGGAAGGTCTTTTCAACCACGCCGCCGTTGATAACGTTCTTTAATTTGGTCCGCACAAAAGCTGCGCCCTTGCCCGGTTTTACATGCTGAAACTCCATAATCTGCACTACCTGTCCGTCAATTTCCAGGGTAACGCCATTTCTAAAATCTCCTGCTGATATCATAAAGATATTCCTCCTTAACGTCGTTCAACTCTTCGATCCTAATTATTTTATAATAGAATCACTGTATTTTCAACTCTTTTTTCATAAATACCGCAAAAACTGCAAAATTTCTCCTGCTATCTTCTCCGGCTCTTTCCCGTCAGTGGAAACCGCCGTATCCGCCGCCCGGTGGTAGGCTTCCCGGCGCTGGTCCATCAGATCCCTGATTCCTTCCGCGCTCATTCTGCCTTTCAGGTTGGGCCTGGAATCGTCTCCCTTTACCCGTTCCAGCACGGTTTCCGGTTCCGCCGTCAACAGTACAATGGTCCCGGAAGCCTTCATCATCTCCACATTTTTTTTCCGGAGAACGGCTCCGCCGCCGCAGGATACCACTGCCGGCTCTTCCCTGCTGATTTTTTCCAAAAGGGCTGTCTCTAAATCCCGGAAATATTCTTCCCCATGGCGGCTGAAAATATCCCGTATGGGAATCCCTTCTTCCGCCTCAATGCACTGATCCATTTCCAGGATCCTGCATCCGCAAATGGCGGACAAGGCGGCGCTGACCGTGGTTTTTCCCGTTCCCATAAATCCGATGAGGAAAATGTGCTTTTTCAGCCTCGTTTCCTTTTTTTCTCCGGAAACCATTCCCCCATGAATGGTTTCCAAAATGGTCTTTAAAAGGGCTGCGTCTATCTGTCCTGGCGCAGAAGCCGTCCCGGCGCTTCCAAAGGTTACCGCAGACCCCCAAAGCTCTCCGGCCAGACGGCTCACCAGCCCCGTACCGCCCATGGCCATAGTAATCAAGGGCTTTTTGGTCTTTTCCGCCGCCTCCCTGGTAGCGGCCAGAAGAGTCAGCACATCTTCCGTGTTTTGGGGCATTACGGCGATTTTTAAAATATGTGCTCCTGCCTCGTCCATTTTTTTCAGGCGGTTCATTATCTCTTCCCCGGAAGGCGTCTTTTCAAAATCATGGCTGGACATCACCACCAGGACCCCGGCTTTTTGGGCTGCTTCCACCACCGGCTTTTCCGCCCCGCAGGCCGTAAAAAGCTCCAGATCAATGAGATCCGCCAGTCCGCTTTCTGCTATCCTGGCGTTTAATTCCAGATACCGGCTTTTTTCTATGGCTTTCACCCCGCCCTCTCCTTTGGTACGAAAGGTATATAGCAGCGGGATATTCCCCAAAATCTCCCTGAGATCTCCTAAGACCTCCAAACACTTTTGGGGACAGCCGCCCTCCTCGTACCAGTCGGTCCTCCACTCAACGAGATCTAAGGGAACGCTCTTTAAAGCCAATGCCTTGTCCCGGATTTCCTCTGCTGTTTTTTCTACAATGGGAACGCAGATTTTTGGTCGTCCCTCTCCAATGGCAATGCCTCTGACTTTCACTGGTTCTGTCATAAGTTCTGTCATGATTTGTGTCCTTTCCTATTTGTGTCTTTTGCCTTCCTTCTCTCGTAAAAAAACAGCACCAGTTTCTCCGGAACCCGCTTAATCACAATCTGAATCTCTTCTTTGGGATTTATGGGGCGCACCAGAATGCTGTAAATACCGGCCCGGTTTGCTCCCCAAATGTCCGTAAAAATCTGATCTCCCACACAGAGGGTACTTTCCTCATCCGTTCCCATCTTTTTCATGGCCTCCAGATACCCTCTGAGAGCGGGCTTTCCGGCTTTGTACACGTAAAAAGCCCCTACCGCTTCCGCAAATTTCTTTACTCTGGGCTCCTTATTATTGGACACCAGACAAGCCTGAAATCCCAAAGCTCTAAGAGAAGCAAACAGTTCTCTGGCCCTGCCGTCAGCCGGGGCGTCGTGGGGAACCAGAGTATTGTCCACGTCAAAGATTACGCCCCGCTTCCCCTTTTTGTACCATTTTTCAAAAGGAATCTCGTATGTGCTTTCCGCCCTCTGGGACGGGTAAAACTGTCCTAACATAAGCCACCTATTTTTTCAGTAATTTTCCCAGTTCTTCCATAAAGGTATTGACGTCTTTAAATTCCCGGTAAACGGAGGCAAATCGGACGTAGGCCACCTCGTCTAAAGCCTTCAGCCGTTCCATAACCAGTTCCCCGATAACAGAAGTGGGAACCTCTTTTTCCTCCATATTGAAAATCTCTGTTTCAATGCTGTCGATCATAGCGTTAATCTGCTGGGTAGAAACGGGCCGTTTATGGCAGGAATGTACCACTCCCGCTTCAATCTTTGCCCGATCATAGGCTTCCCTGGAATCGTCTTTTTTAATAACCATAAGGGGCATGGTTTCCAGCTTTTCATAGGTAGTAAAGCGTTTTCCGCATTTCTCGCACTGGCGGCGTCTGCGGATGGAGCAATTGTCGTCTGCAGGTCTGGAATCAATCACCTTGGTATCGGCTGCATTACAAAATGGGCACTTCACTGTTTCGTCCTCCTGTATTTCTTCCGTACCGGCCATTTTTCCTTGGCCATACTCTTTTCTGTATCATATTTTACATGAATGGGAGAGGATCCGCAAGCTGATTTTGCCCTGCGAGGAAGTTTGACAGTTCTACTGCATAACAGACAGCAAAAAGACGGGTGAAAGGCAGCTTTCATATGCCGCTTCTCACTCGTCTTTTCCTTGTATAGAAATGCTCCCTTTTGTATATTACAGTTCTTCCCCGTTGGAGGCGATGACCTTTCGATACCACTCAAAGGAGGCTTTTTTCTTTCTGGAGAGATCCCCGGATCCGTCGTCGTATTTTTCTACATAGATGAAGCCGTACCGTTTGGCCATCTCCCCGGTGGAGGCGCTGACTAAGTCGATGCAGCCCCAGGGGGTATAGCCCATTAAGTCTACTCCGTCCTCTACTGCTTCCTTCATCTGCTGAATATGGCTTCGCAGGTAGTCGATGCGGTAGTCGTCCTGAATGGATCCGTCGGCCTCTTTTTTATCATAGGCCCCAAGCCCGTTCTCCACTACCATCAGGGGGATCTGATACCGATCGTAAATCTCATTTAAGCCGTAGCGGAGGCCCTCCGGGTCAATCTGCCAGCCCCAATCGCTGGCCTTCAGATATGGATTGGACACGCCTCCCAGCAGATTCCCTTCGCCTAAGGCTTTTTCCGGATCCGCAGAGACACAGGCCGACATATAATACGAGCAGGTGTAAAAGTCCACGCAGCCTTTTTTCAGGCACTCCTCATCCCCTTCCTCCATCTGGATAGAAATGCCATGTTCCCGGAAATAGCGCTTCATATAGCCGGGGTAAGCTCCTCGTACCTGAACGTCGGAGCAGAACCAGTTTCTCACATGGCTGTCCTCCTGGCTGGCCAGCATATCCTCGGGGCTGCAGGTCAGGGGATAGCGCGGGATATAAATCTGCATACAGCCTACCCGGTACTCTGGATCTATCTCATGGGCCAGCAAAACGGCCTTGGCGCTGGCTACAAACTGATGGTGAAGCCCCTGAAACCGAAGCTGAGGATTATCCGCCTGGTGAGGAAAGTCCTTGGTTCCCTTATTGAGAATCCCCAGGGAAAGGAAGTTTCCAAGGGCCCCGGTTGCGCTGTTAATCTCATTAAAGGTCAGCCAGTACTTCACCTTGCCTCGATACCGGCGAAACAGTACGCCGCAGTATTTCACATACAGATCTACCAGCTTCCTGGAGGCCCAGCCGTTGTACTTTTGGGTCAGGGCAAAGGGCAGCTCATAGTGAGAGATGGTAATCAGAGGCTCAATCCCGTACCTGCGGCACTCCTCAATGACTCCATCGTAAAACTCCAGCCCCTTTTCGTTGGGTTCTTCTTCCTCCCCAGTGGGGAAAATCCGGGTCCAGTTGATGGAAAACCGGAAGACCCGGAATCCCATCTCTGCAAAGAGGGCAATATCCTCCCGGTAATGGTGATAAAAGTCAATGGCCTCATGGCTGGGGTAAAAGGTTCCCTCCTCTAAGACCGGCGTAATCCGTTTGGAAACGGTACGGCTTCCTCCCGTGCAGACGTCTGCACAGGAGACTCCCTTTCCGTCTGCGTCCCAGGCGCCTTCGCACTGGTTGGCGGCTACAGCGCCGCCCCAGAGAAATCCTTCTTTTAATGGCATGACAAGTCCCTCCTCATAAATTACGCTTCTTTCTCTTCCTTAAATCCCAGGATCCAGGTAAGAACAAAAGCAATGATCATAGAAATAACAATAGCAATCAGAGCGTTGATTAAGTTTGCTTCTGTTGGGCCAACCAGGGACGGAATACCAAAGATTCCGTTTGAACCAGGGAACTGGTATCTATAGGTATTTGTAATCCCTAAATACGCGCCTGCCACAGCGTTTCCAATCATTACAGCGATAAGGGGACGCTTAAACCGGAAGAGGACACCGTAAAGGGCTGGTTCTGTAATTCCTCCAATAAAGGCCGTTGTCGCACAGCTCATAGCTGAGGAGCGAATATCCAGGCTCTTTGCCTTCAAGCTGACTGCCAGACAAGAGGCTGCTGATCCAAACACATATCCCGTGCCAACGAGAGAAAACGGCGGCATATGGCCAGTTTCTGTTAAAAATTGAAGACTAAAAGGAGTAAGGGCGGTATGCATACCAGTAAAGACCAATAACGGGTGCAGTGCTGCCATTATTGCTACTCCTACAAATCCCAGTGCATCGCAGAATGCCACTAAAAAGTTTGCAATATAAACTCCAAGAATCGCTCCCAGCGGTCCTAAAACACAAATTGCTAAAGGAATCATGATCAGTAAAGTCAGAGTAGGAACCAAAACAGCTTTCATAACTTTTGGAATATACTTTTCAAAGAACCGATTTACATAAGATAATACCCATACGATCAAAATTGGCGGAAGCACTGTGCTGGAATAAGTTGTTGAGGTAATCGGAACCCCGAATACATTGCTGATGGTTCCGTCCGCCAGACCATTGCTGAAGGCTGGCAGAAGGAGGAAGGCACAGGTCATAACAGACAAGGCCTGACTGGTTTTAAAGTGCTTGGCCGCATTGATGCTGATATAGACAGGCAGAAAATAAAAACCGCACTCACCGATGTTATACAATACCAGATAAGTAGAATTTGTATCAGATACAATGCCAAACTGAGTCAACAGCAGCGCTATCGTCTTAACCATACCGGCTCCGATGAGGATCGGCAGAGCAGGAATAATTGAATTTACGACAGCCTTCATGATCCCGTTTCCAATGCCTTTTAAGGTGATTTTCTCCTTCTTCTCGTCTAAATTTTCGTCAATAGCCGCCTCCTGTTCCAGTCCGGCCAGCTTACAGAACTCCCGGTACACTTCCCCCACGTTCTGTCCAATAACTACCTGGTACTGCTCCCCCTGGATCTTTAAAGCGATGACTCCATTAATAGCTTCAATGGCTTTCTGATCCATGAGGCTCCGATCTTTAACTTCCAGCCTCAGGCGGGTAATACAGTGAAAACACTTGGTTATGTTGTCTTTTCCGCCAACATTTTCCAGTACTGCCTTAGCAATTTCCTGATTTTTGTTCATAGCAATCCCCTTCCTTTATTGACGTGCATCTTTCCGGTTGGGCACCCAGTCTCCGGTTTCTACCATCCAGTCTAAGATCCGGCACTTCATCTTCGTTACCAGTTCCTGACACTCCGGCTGCCCTATACGGTTATCCAGTTCCATTGGATCTTTTTTTAGATTGTACAGCTCGTCCTCCTCATACAAGCGGTACACGTACTTCCAATCTCCCATGCGGCACATAACGGCTTTGGTATGTTCCGGTCCCTCGGACGCCTGGGTAGAAAGCCGCGGCCAGTAGTGGGACTCCGGCCCATGGCCCAGTTCCATGGCCCAGGTTTCCCCGTGGATCCGTCCTCCTTCGCAGAAGACGGCGTCCCGGTGTTCTCCCTCCTGCTTTAAAAGAGGTACCAGGGATTTTCCGAAGTTTACGTATTCTGTATGAACTCCCGTCATCTCCTCCACTGTGGCGGTGAGATCCACCAGCTCTACCAGGGCGTCGGAAATCCGGGGCGTTACCGAAAACTCCTTGGCTGGCTTTATAAGCAGCGGCACATTGCAGACGGGATCGTCAAAGCAATTCTGCACTTTCTCCGCAATGTCGTAGTCTCCGGTGTAGTCTCCGTGATCCGAGAAGACAAAGAGGCTGGTATCATCGTAAAATCCGCATTCCTTCAGCTTATCCCGAACCATTCCCAGTTGGTGGTCAAACCGTGACACCATAGCCAGATACGTAGCCCGCAGCTCATCAAAATGCCCCTCTCCCCAGCCGGACAGGTTCTGTTTTCTGGCAATCGCCTTTAACATACTGGGCTTTCCCGGAAGGGTTTCGGCTCCCGGCCGCCTGGGAGGAAGTTTTTTCCGGTCAATGGAGGAATACCAGGGTTCCTCGCACATGTATTCCGGGTGGGGATAGTTTAAAGTAATGTACAGGAAGAAGGGTTTTCCCTCTGGTTCCCGGCTCTTCTCCTCCAGGTAGGCCAGAGCTTGTTCCAGACAGCTCCAGTCGTACCAGGCAAGAAGGTTCTCATTTTTCTTTTCCTCATCTATCTTGCCTACATAGAAAGAATAGTAACCCGGTTCCTTTATCTCTTCTAGATCCGTTTCCTCTTTAGGAGCTTTTCCGGCAATACTCTTTCTCATCATCGCCGCGAACTCGCTTCCTAACACGCTCTTTTGATCCCCTTCCCCAAAGGCCCGGTAATACCGGTCGCAGAACTCTTCCTTGGTTCTGTCTCCTGGGATCACATCATTGCGTCCTACCCAGATTACCTCGTAGCCATTGTTCTTCATGGTCCGAAGGAAATTCGGCTCTCCCGGATTTTGAAGGTAGTGGATCGTCCGGTGGCCCGTGGTATGGGGATAAAGGCCGCTTAAGAAACTGATCCGGGACGGTACGCAGATGGGATTCTGGCAGTAGGCGTTCCGAAAGGAAACTCCCTCCTGAGCCAGAGCGTCCAAATTGGGGGTAATGGCCGCCGGATTCCCCAGATGGGCCATGGAATCCGCCCGCATCTGATCCGCCACAAAATAGACGATATTGGGTTTCTTTTCCAAAGTAATCTGCTCCTTTCTTATTGAAATATCTTTTAATAAAAAGTGTGCGCTTGGCGCACACTCGCGCCAGAGCGCGGCTGCGTCAGCAGCCATATTCCCTTGCGCGGCGTGCGCCTCCCACGCGGAGCGTTTTTAATTTCATAGAAATGAAGTTTCCTATGAAATTAAAAACCTCAGCGCAGACTAGGAAAGACGCCTTTGGCGTTTCCTTCATCTGTGCTGAGGTAATGCCCTAATGGTTACAATCCTCTCTTGCACACAATCGGTTGATATGAAGCATCAAATACAACTTTTCCTCTTCACTTAGCTCCCATTGGAGGCTGTCTTCAAAGTACTTGGCAATATCCTCCACACATTGATAGATCTGGGGGAAATTTTCCTTCATCTCCGAAAACATCTGCCGGTTTCCGCTGGAAACCGATACGTTTCGGTTCTTTCGCTTTAAAAGATACTGCATGTGGGTGACAAACCGGGAATAATTAAAATCCTCTTTGGCAATCTGAAAACCGCAGCAGTCTTCAATGATATTGGTGACCTGCGAAATCACCTTTTCTGAGTCATAAGAACTGCTTTCCACCGGCTCCTCCTCGGCGTTAATCAGGTGGAGAGCAATGGCGTAGGTTTCGCTTTCCGGCAGATACTCCCGCAGCTTCGTGCGGATCAGCTTCCGGGCGTAATCCCCTACCGCCACCTCCTTCTCATACAGGTGGGCCAGATCGTAATACAGAGGCATCTTAATCTCAATTCCCTTCCGCATTCTCTCAATGGCAAAGCTGATATGATCCGCCAGGGTAAATACCACGTTAGGGGCCAATCCGGTTCCCAGCTCCTGTCTGGCATAATCGACAATCTGAATGCAGGCCTGAAAAATTTCCTCGTCTACGGTTTCCAGCATGGGGATCCAGCTTCTGTCCACACCGTAAAAGGTTCTGGTTACTTTGCTTAAATCCGTCAGCTCATAGGGAGTTTTGGGAAACCCGATGCCGTTTCCAAAGGCAACTAGTTCATGACCGTTATTATCCAAACATAATGCTACATTATTGTTGATTTTCTTAATAACCTTCATGATCCGTCCCCCACAAAAACAAAAAACTCTTCAGGCATACAGAAAACAGCAACCCTGTTTTCTCAATCCGGTAATGCCTCAAAGAGTAACAATCCTTCTGTATTTGATTTTGCTTTTGTATGTATTGTAGACCATCCATCTGGTTCTGTCAAGGAAATTTAATAAATTTTCCTATTTTTTCTTCTTTCCAAAGCTAAAGAAACATGACAAATTCCAGCCGAGGTCTGAGCCTGGGCGGCATTCCGCCTGCTTGATGGAAGCGGTGTCCGCCCAGTAGAAGGTGCCCTCAAAAAATTCCTATCTGGTTTCGTCACTGCTTACATTTTTCCGCTGCCTCTTTTTCCTGAATGTCCACCAGAATAATGTCCTCCCCTACCTGACAGATTTTGCAGAAGGGAATAATGTATTCCTTCTCTCTCCCTAAAAATCCGCAGATGGTTCCCGGCCCCGGGACAATGAGAGCGATAATGCAGCCGCTTTTCATGTCAAAATCCACATCTCCTACAAAGCCCAGGCGCTGGCAGTTATTAATATTAATCACTTCTTTGGTTTTTAGCTGACAGATTCTCATCATTTCCCCCTGCCGGCGGATTTCTCTACTAATATATGCAAAGGAGGCTGTCGGTTAATACCGATTTTTACCCCCTGATATGCAAGGAAGAGACATACTGCACAGCCTAAAAGAAGGAAAGGAGGCCGCCCGCTTATGATATAAAACCTATTGGAAACCTCCGCTTTCTAATTTATCTTCCTTCTGATATTATCTTTTTATAATGAACCTTTAGAAATTGCTTTTAATACGCAATCCTAAAATAATCCAAATACGCTTTATATTTATCCTGCGCTGTCAGACAGGTATCTGTCAGATAGCCTTTTTCATTGTTCCACTCTTTCAAACCACGATAGTAGAACATCTTTAAGTTATCCTCTATAATGAACGGAACGATATTATATTTCAGACATTCCTTAAACATAATTAGCCTACCCACACGACCATTGCCATCCTGAAACGGATGGATTCTCTCAAACTTCACATGGAAGTCCAAAATATCTTCAAAAGTTTTTTCTTTCTTGGCATTGTATTCTGTCAGCAAGGCTTTCATTTTATCAGCAGCTTCTTCCGGAAGGGCAGCGTCCATACCGCCAACTTCATTTGGCAATTTCTTGTAATCACCGACAACAAACCACTCTTTTCTGGAATCACTTGTTCCATTCTTCAGAATCAGATGTAGTTCTTTAATAAACTTTTCTGTTAAAGCCGCTTTTGCATTATCAATAATCATATCAATGCAACGGAAGTGATTTGCTGTTTCAATCACATCATCCACATTCAGCACTTCCTTTTCTACGCCTATGGTGTTGGTTTCAAAAATGTATCTGGTCTGATCATGGGTCAGACGGCTGCCCTCAATATGATTGGAGTTGTATGTTAAATCAATCTGTGTCTTATGGTAAATGCCGCCTGAATATTTGCTCGTCTTCTGTTCCTGTAAAATATCCAGCAAGGTAATCGGCTGTTCTTTCTTTTTATTGGAACGCTCAGGTTTTTCCGCATTTTCAGGAATGTTCCAAGTCTTGCCGGTAAGAAACGCCCCGTTTACTCGTCCCTGCGCACAGTAATTTCTTACGCTGCGTTCCGACACATCCCATCTTTTCGCTATTTCAGCAACTGAAAGGTATCGCATCTGCTCTCCTCCGTTATATTTCCAAATCAATTTATTATAGTATATCACACTATCGGCAAAATATCAAACTTTTATCCATACTGTTTTCTTTCATTTTTGCCGATTTCGGTATTTTTATTATCTACGGTATTGCCAGGAAATATATAATAGTGTGATAGAAATCACATTTTTATATATAATCATGTGATTTCGCTTCTTTTGGAGCCCCAAACATACATTGTAAATCAAAAATCCGTTTTAAAAGATATGGTTTCACCTATTTTTACCCAGTTTTCAGCAACAAAATCTCATTTCAAAGTAACCGCCAAATATTCCTGCGGATTTCCTAATCCTCAAGTTTTGCCTATCATTGTAGTCGATAGATATTTAGACTATTTCACTACAATGATGGAGGAGAGGTTATGTCAGGTACTCGCAAAACACGCACCTTGACAATTCACATTCGATTGAAGTTGCTATGAATTAAAAAAGCCCTGAAAGCCGCTAAATAAGCGGGTTTCCAGGGCCTTTTTAACTGCAAAACTGTCAAAAACGGGATTACAGGACGAATACAAAGTCAAGACTTTGCATTCGTCCCATCTTCATGGATATTGCGGTAATCTACAGCCCCGCCCCGTGGTTTAAAACAGGGGAACTACGGAGCCTTCGTAGGTTTCCTCAATAAAGGTCTTTACTTCGTCGCTGGTAAGAGCCTCTACCAGAGCTTTGATCTTGTCGGAATTTTCGTTGCCTTCCTGTACGGCAATAACGTTGCAGTAGGTGGTAGCGCCGATGGAATCCGTATCTTCTACCGCCAGAGCGTCGCTTACCTTCAGTCCTGCTTCAATGGCGTAATTTCCGTTAATAACGGCAATGTCTACGTCAGGAAGGATACGGGGAAGCTGTGCTGCCTCGATTTCCGTAATCTGCAGGTTCTTGGGATTCTCTGCAATATCGTTTTTCGTGGCTTCCAGGCCTGCGCCTTCTTTCAGGGTAATCAGGCCCTGGGCTTCCAGGAGAGCAAGGGCTCTGGCTTCGTTGGTTACATCATTGGGAACCGCTACGGAAGCGCCGTCAGCCAGTTCTTCCAGGGAAGCGGCTTTGCCTGCGTAGATGCCAAAGGGCTCATAGTGAATAGCCGCTGCAGAAGCCAGCTTGGTTCCGAACTGTTCGTTAAAGGATTCCAGGTAGGGCAGGTGCTGGAAATAGTTGGCATCCAGTTCTCCGGCCTCCAGAGCGTTGTTGGGCTGCACATAGTCGGTGTATTCCTTAATCTGCAGGTCATAGCCTTTCTCAGCCAGAATCGGCTTTGCCACTTCCAGGATCTCTGCGTGGGGAGCGGGACTTGCGCCTACAATAATCGCTTCCAGATCGGCGGGAGCAGCTTCCTCTGCTGTGGTTTCTTCTGCTGCGGTTTCGCTCTCCTGAGCAGCCCCGCCTGCAGTGGTTTCTGCCTGAGTCCCAGCGGTTGTCTCGGTTTCAGAAGCGCCGCTTCCTCCGCAGGCCGTTAATGCCGCTGCCGCCACAAGGGCTGCCAATGCTAAACTTACACGTTTTTTCATAATAGTTTCCTCCTCATTCATAAAAATCTATTTAACAGGCAGCAAAGCTGCTCTGCTTTTCCCTGCTGTGCCTGAGAGTCACCGGATCCTCTTGTCATTGACTTTTGACAATTTCATAAAGGACTCCTGAATGATCTGGACAATGATTACCATAATGGCTACGGTAATAAACATAATCTCTGTTTCGTACCGGTAGTAGCCGTAGTTAATGGCAATGGTTCCCAAACCGCCTGCTCCTACGAAGCCGCCCATGGCCGTATAGCCTAAAATCGTTGTAACGGAAATGGCTGCCCCGATTAAAAGGGAAGGTTTGGACTCCGGAAGCAAAACTTTATAAATAATCTGCCAGGTGGAAGCTCCCATGGATTTAGCCGCTTCAATGACTCCGCCGTCCACTTCCCGGAAGGAAGATTCCACCATGCGGGCGATGTAAGGCGCTCCCGCCACAATCAGGGGAAATACCAGGGCGTTGGGGCCGATGGTAGTTCCCACCACTTTTCTGGTCACAGGAATCAGCATAATGGCCAGAATGATAAAGGGAACTGACCGCAAAAGGTTAATGAGTAATCCCAGGATTTTTTCTACTGCCGGGATAGGTTTAATGCCGTCCTTTGCCGTCACCACCAGGATCACTCCCAGGGGGATTCCAATAATATAAGAAAAAATCGAGGACATGGCTACCATATATATGGTTTCCCAAATGCCCGTGCCTAACATTTTCCAGGTTGTCGCATCAAATTGCATCTTCCTTCACCTCCTCATAGGGTACTCCCATGGTACTGAGATAATTGGTCACTCTTCTGGCTTCCGCCTCGTCTTCCGGAAGCTGGATAATCATCTGGCCCATGGCCGTTCCTCCCAAATCCTTGGTGGCCGCATACATAATATTTACTGTCGTTTTGCAGGCTAAAATCATATTGGCCAGAATGGGTTCCGAAGACGCTCTTCCGTCAAAAATAATCCGGATCTGGCGGCTGCCGCTGAAATCGCCGTGTTCCACAGCGTCTCCCAAAATTAACTGCCGCCCGATTTTGGATTTAGGCTGAGAGAAAATATCGGCAACCTTTCCCACTTCCGCAATGTGGCTCTGGTCAATAATGGCCACCCTGTCGCAGATGGCTTCAATAACAGCCATTTCGTGAGTAATGACGATAACCGTTACTCCCAAATCCTCATTAATCTGCTTTAAAAGCTGCAGAATGGATTTGGTCGTATTGGGATCCAGGGCGCTGGTGGCTTCGTCGCACAAAAGGACTTTGGGATTGGTAGCCAAGGCTCTGGCAATGGCCACTCTCTGTTTCTGTCCGCCGGAGAGCTGAGCCGGATAGGCTTTCATACGATCTTCCAGGCCCACCATTTTCAGAAGCTCCTCGGCCCGCTTTCTGGCCTCCGCCTTAGGCACTCCGGCGATTTCCAGAGGGAAGCAGACGTTTCGCAGGACGTTTCTCTGGGCCAGCAGATTAAACTGCTGAAAAATCATTCCCATAGACCTTCTGGCCGTTCTTCTTCCTTTTTCGTCTAAAGCCCCCAGGTCCTGGTTTTCAAAAAGCACTTTTCCCGACGTAGGCAGTTCCAGGAAATTGATGCAGCGGACCAAAGTACTTTTTCCGGCTCCTGACAGGCCGATAATGCCGAATATCTCTCCCTTTTTAATTTTCAGATTAATATCATCTAAGGCAGTAACCGGACCGTTGGCAGTGGAAAACTGCTTTCCCAGGCCCTTCAGCTCGATGATAGGCTCCCATTCCATGGCAATCTCTTCCTTTCTCTTATATAACCTCTCCGCCGCAGTGTGCTCCTGCCCGGAGGGCTTTTCATTCTATAGGAAATTCTTTTCTATAGAAATCGAGTAGGGGAGATTTTCTCTCCCCTCTCACACCACCGTACATGCCGTTC
>CAMMNN010000007.1 GCA_946498245.1 uncultured Clostridium sp.
CCGAAATACCTCGGAAGCCCCGGGCACATTCACCAGACGGCCGGCCAGAAGGCCTCCTGTGCAGGATTCCGCCGTAGTAACAGTCAGTCCGTACTTTTCCAGCAGGCGCACCACTGCTTCTTCCAGAGTCTCGTCTTCCTTGGTGGTGTACACGGCATCTCCAAAACGGTTTTTAATTTCCTTTACAACGGGCTTTAACAGCTTTTTTGCCTGTTCCTCTTCTTTGGCCTTTGCCGTTATCCGCAGGTGAACCTCTCCCGTTTTTGCATAAGTGGCTATGGTGGGATTGGTCTGGCTGTCAATGAGATCCAGCAGCTTGTCCTCCACCTGGCTCTCCCCGTATCCGCAGATCTTAATCATCTGGGAAAGGATAACCTCCGGCTGCAGCTTTTTCAGATACGGAACGACCTTTTTCTCAAAAAGAGGATAGAGCTCTCCGGGAGGTCCCGGAAGCAAAATCGCCCTTTTTCCGTTTTTCTCCATAATCAGTCCCGGCGCCATGCCGTTATCGTTGTCCAGCACCAGAGCGCCTTCCGGCACCAGGGCCTGCTTCCAGTTATTCTCCGGAATTTCTTTATAAATATTATTCTGGAAGTAGCTTTCTATGAGAGCTCTGGTATGGGGATCTTCCACCAGGGAAAATCCCATGACTTCCGCACAGACCTCTTTCGTAATATCGTCTTCCGTGGGGCCAAGACCGCCTGTGAGAATTACCACATCTGAGCGGTTTAAAGCTGTGCGGAATGCCTCCGCCAGTCTCACGGCATTGTCTCCCACAGTCACCTGATGGTACATGGTAAGGCCTAAAACGGCGCATTTCTCAGCCAGATAACGGGTATTGGTGTTGACGATATTGCCTAAAAGCAGCTCCGTGCCAATGGAAATCAATTCTGCTATCATAATTTACATACTCCCTTCCGTCAGTACTTTATGATTTTTCCAGATATAGTCTACAAGGGAAACAATGGTTAATGCCAAGGCAATCCAGATGCAGGCCCAGGTTACCATTTCCAGGGCCGGAATATTAAAAATCATGAGAATGACGCCGATCATCTGGAAGGTGGTCTTAAATTTCCCCCAGTAGCTGGCGGCAATGACAACGCCGTTGTCTGAGGCTACCAGGCGGAACCCGCTAATAATAAATTCCCGGCTGATAATGATAATGACGATCCAGGCCGGAAGCTGCCCCAGTTCAATGAGACAGATTAAAGCAGAGCAGACTAAAAGCTTATCCGCCAAAGGATCCATGAATTTGCCGAAATTGGTCACCATATTGTACTTTCGGGCAATCTTTCCGTCCAGCATATCCGTCAGGCTGGCCGCAATAAAGATGGCCGCAGCGATAATGCGGAACATTTCATTCGTTCCATTCTCATACAGAAGGCAAAAAACAAAAAACGGAATTAAAATCACTCTTAAAACAGTCAGCTTATTGGGCAGATTCATCGCACATCTCTCCTATCAAATCGTATTCTGCGGCTCCTGTCACCTTAACCCGGACAAAATCGCCGGTCATAAGGGCTTCGCCGGTGTTGACAAATATCAGTCCGTCTACATTGGGGGCGTCCATATAGGTACGGCCCACATAGGCCGGTTCGTCAGCAATTTTTCCTTCTATCATCACATCCAGGATCCGTCCTACCATATCTTCTGAATGGGCGAAGGCGATTTCCTGCTGCAGTTCCATCAGCTCGTCCCGGCGTTCCTCCTTTACCTCCTGGGGAATCTGATCCGGGAAGGCGGCGGCCGGAGTGTCTTCCTCCGCTGAATAAGGGAACACTCCCAGGCGGTCAAATTCCATTTCTTCTACAAATTCCATTAAAATCTGGTGATCTTCCGGCGTTTCTCCGGGGAAGCCGGAGATCAGGGTGGTTCTGAGAGCAATATCGGGGATTTCCCGGCGCAGGGTTCCAATCATTTCTTTTAATTGCTTCCGGGTCGTCCTGCGGTTCATTCTCTTTAAAATCCCGTCACTGGCATGTTGAATGGGAATATCCAGATAATGGCAGATTTTCTCTTCCTCACGGATGGTTTTAATCAGTTCCGGGGTTATTTCCTCCGGATAACAGTATTGGATCCGGATCCAATAAATCCCCGGAATCTTTGCCAGTTCTTTTAAAAGTCTGGGAAGGCTCTTTTCTCCGTAAAGATCCAGCCCGTAAAGAGTTGTCTCCTGGGCTACCAGGATCAGCTCCTTTACTCCCCCTTCCGCCAGCTCTCTGGCTTCCGCTGTCAGCTCCTCTATGGGAATGCTGCGGTAAGGCCCTCTCAGATCCGGAATAATACAATAGGTACACCGTTTGTCGCATCCCTCGGCAATTTTTAAAAAGGCGTAATGGCCTCCTGTAGATACCACCCTTTTTTTCTCTGCCCTGGGCGTGTAAGTAAGCTCCTTAAAACAGGAAACAGGCTCTGGGGATTCTAAGACTTTTTGAAGCACCGCCCGGATTTCGTCATAGGAAGAAGTGCCTACAATGGCGTCTACCTCCGGTATTTCCTCCAAGATCTCCTGCCGGTACCTCTGGGCCAGACAGCCAGTTACCACCAGGGCCTTCAGCCTTCCTCTCTGCTTTAAGTCCGCCATTTCCAATATGGTGTTTACGCTCTCTTCCTTAGCGTCGCCGATGAAGCAGCAGGTGTTAATTAAAATGGCGTCAGCCTCTTCCTCGTCGTCAGTAAATGTCCAGCCCTCGGCCTGCAAAAGTCCCATCATTTTTTCGCTGTCCACCAGGTTTTTATCACAGCCCAGGGAAATACATAATAGTTTCATTTCCTCAGCATTCCTCCATTCGCCTTGTTGGATTCCGTAAAGAAAAGCCATCTCAAAGCAGGGAGATGGCTTCTGTCAGTCTATTGGTTGTCTTCCTCAGGAAGCTCATCTTCGCCGACAACCTTTACTTTTTTGTGATACAATTCGTCAATGGCCACAGACAGAGGCTTGCGGTTGACGCCGGGAACCAGGGGATCCGCGCCGTCAATTAACTGACGCGCTCTTTTAGCAGCGGCGATTACGATGGAATAACGGCTCTGTACTACAGGCTGTTCTCCCGGTTCTACCTCACTGTTTACAACATTAATTAAATCCGTATAGGATGGATGCAGCATATTGATTTCTCCTTTCTCAATCTGTCTAATTATTCTGCAATCTGCTTCAGTTCTTCCTGCATCTGCCGGATCAGTTCCCTGCAGCCGGAAACCCTGCTGCGCTGGGACTGGATCAATTGATGCATAGAAGCAGCGCATTCCTCCAGGTTATCGTTAATCAGCAGATAGTCGTAGGCTTCCATTTCTTCAGACTCCTTCACTGCCCGCTGCAAACGGTTATGAATGACTTCCGCCGTCTCTGTTCCCCGCCCTACAAGCCTCCGCTTTAACTCCTGGGCGCTGGGGGGCATAACAAACAGAAGCAGAGCTTCCGGGAACTGCTCTTTAATTTTTAAAGCCCCCTGAATCTCAATTTCCAAAATGACGTCTTTTCCCGCCTCCAACTGGCTTTCTACGTAAGCCCTGGGAGTTCCGTAATAGTTTTCTACATATTGGGCGTATTCTAAAAGCTGCCCCTTTTCAATCATTTCCTGAAAGCGTTCTTTCGTTACAAAGAAATACTCCCTGCCGTCCTCTTCTCCCGGCCTGGGATTCCGGGTCGTAGCGGAAACGGAAAGGGCATAGCCGCTGTACTTCTCTAAAAGCTCTTTTACCAAAGTACCCTTGCCGGATCCGGAAAAACCGGAAATTACTGATAATATTCCGCGCTGTTTCATGGTTTCACTATCCTTGCCTGTTTTTATTTCCAAATCCTTTATTCGATATTCTGTATCTGCTCCCGAACCTTTTCGATTTCGGTCTTTAGTGCAATGGCTCTCTGAGACACTTCCAAATCATTGGCCTTTGACAGTATGGTATTGGCCTCCCGGTTCATTTCCTGAGCGATAAAGTCCAGTTTGCGGCCTACACCGCCTTCTGACAGCAGTTCCTTCCTGGTGTTTTGGATATGGCTGCGGAGGCGTACCGTTTCTTCGTCCACGCAGATCTTGTCAGCGAAGATCGCTACCTCTGCCGCAATGCGGCTGTCATCTACAGAAGCTCCCGATAAAAGCTCCCGGACTTTTTCTTCCAGTCTTTTGCGGTACTCTTCCAGAATCTGGGGAGAGCGCTCCTCAATCTCCGTTACCAGTCGTTCCATAAAATCTAATTTACCCAAAAGATCCGTTTTTAAATTTTCACCTTCCGCTGTGCGGGTCTGTACAAACCGGCCTGCCGCTTCCTCTATGGCTCCGGAAAGAATCTTCCAGATCTCTTCTTCATCCTCCGGTTCCTGCTCCATGGTAAGAACCTCCGGACACCGCGCCAAATCCATAACTGACACGTGATTGGGAATGGAGAACTGCTCCGCCATGGCGGCAAAAGCCTCCATATAACCGGCGGCCAGAGAAGAATTGTACTTTAACGCCACCCGTCCTTCCGTATAATCCTCATAACTGATAAAGACATCCACCTTGCCTCTCTGGATGTATTTTTTTAAGAGCGTGCGGACACCGGCTTCAAAATAATTGAACTTCTTTGGCATCTTAATGCTCAGATCCAGATAGCGGTGGTTTACGGCCTTCATTTCCACGGAAATCTTATACGCATCCGTAACCGCTTCATATCTGCCGAAACCAGTCATGCTTTTTATCATTCTGTGCGCCTCACTTTCGCTGCGGCCTTTCCCGCATTTTTCTCGCCTTTTTCTCGCATAGTTATTTTCCATTATAAGGCAAACGCCAATGCAAGTCAATAAAACATTTTCACATTTCCTTCTAAGGAAGGTTGTGATATAATATGAGCACTTGGTGAGGTCTTATCGAACCTAGTGCGAATACATACCTGGCCACTTAACGAGGTCTTTCACGAGTTTAGTGGCCAGGGTATAATATCCGCGAGAGCAACGAAGTTTTCCGAGTGCACTGCAGACATATAGATGGAAAGGACAAACATTCATGGCATTTGATGGAATTGTTATTGCAAATCTGGTTCACGATTTCCGGCAGGCTATTGAAGGCGGGCGCATTGTGAAAATCGCCCAGCCGGAAAAGGACGAGCTTCTTTTTCAAATAAAAAAGGACGGCGTTTCCTGCCGTCTTCTGGTATCCGCCAGCGCTACCCTGCCTCTGGCTTATTTAACGGACACCAATAAACCAAGCCCTATGACGGCCCCCAATTTCTGTATGCTGCTGCGCAAGCACATCGGCAGCGCCCGTATTGTTTCCGTCACCCAGCCGGGACTGGAACGGATTATTGAAATCACTCTGGAGCATCTGGACGAAATGGGAGACGTCTGCCGCAAAAGGCTTATGGTTGAGTTAATGGGAAAGCATAGCAACATTATTTTCTGCAAGGACGATCTGACGATCTTAGACAGCATTAAGCACATTTCGTCTCAGGTCAGCTCTGTCCGGGAAGTGCTTCCGGGGAGAACGTATTTTATTCCCCATACTATCGAAAAGGCCGATCCTCTGACGGTTTCTCCGGAAGAATTTGCCGCCCTGATCCCTGCCGCTCCCATGAATACCCAGAAGGCCCTTTACAGCCGTCTCACAGGCATCAGCCCCATTATCGCAGAAGAACTCTGCCATCTTTCCTCCATTGATCCCGATAAGGGAGCCGGGGATTTGACGGAATCCGAGCTGCTGCACCTTCACAGAACCCTGGTTCTTATGATGGAGGACGTAAAGGAAGGCCGCTTCTGCCCCAATATCGTCTACCAGGGGGAAACGCCCATAGAATTTGCCTCCGTACCTCTGACCTGCTTTGAGGGCGGTTCTTACGAAAGGAAAGAATATCCTTCTGTCAGCCAGGTATTGAAAACTTACTACGCTTCCAGAGAGGCCCTTACCCGTATCCGCCAGAAATCTTCGGATCTGCGCCGCATCGTCCAGACCGCCCTGGAGAGAAACTATAAAAAGCTGGATTTGCAGGAAAAGCAGTTAAAGGACACGGAAAAGCGGGAAAAGTACAGGATTTACGGGGAGCTGCTCAACACCTACGGCTACGAGCTGACAGGCGGCGAAAAGGAACTAAAATGCCTGAACTATTATACCAACGAGGAAATCCGGATCCCTCTGGATCCCCAGCTTACGGCAAAGGACAATGCCAAAAAGCATTTTGACCGTTATAATAAATTAAAACGAACCTTTGAAGCCCTCAGCCAGCTTACCCTGGAAACCCGGCAGGAAATTGAACATCTGGAATCCATCAGCAACGCCCTGGACATTGCTCAGAACGAAAACGATTTAACCCAGATCAAAGAAGAATTAATGGAATACGGATACGTGAAAAAGCGCAGATCCGGTGATAAAAAGCCTAAAATCACCAGCCGCCCCTTCCACTACCTTTCTTCTGACGGCTTCCACATTTATGTAGGAAAAAATAACTATCAGAACGAAGAGCTGACCTTTAAGATTGCAGGGGGCGGCGACTGGTGGTTCCATGCAAAGGGGATTCCCGGCTCCCACGTCATTGTCAAATCAGAAGGCAAAGAACTGCCGGATCGGGTCTATGAAGAAGCCGGAGCCCTGGCTGCCTGGTACTCCAAAGGCCGGAACAACGAAAAAGTAGAAGTAGATTATATCCAAAGAAAAAATATCCGGAAAGTAGCCGGAGGGGCGCCGGGATTCGTAATTTACCATACCAATTATTCCCTGGTGGCGACTCCCTCCTGCCATCTTCCGGAAGTCGATTCATAATATATAGATTTTTCTGTTTTGCCCGGAGGCGGCCCGTTACCAAAGGCCGTCTCCGCACATTTCCTGGATCCGTTTAATTTCCGCAGGATCAAATTTATATTGGTGATCCGCTGTCAGAAGGCCGTTGGCTTCCTGCTCTATATCAGTAAGCTGGGTGTAGCAATAGCCCCAAAGGAGCTTGGAATCCGCTATTGCCTCCATAATCCTCCGATATTCTTTTAAAAATCCCTCCTTTTTTACAGAGGTATATCCCCATTCCCCCTGAGAAGTGGAAATCGTAATCCCTCCAAATTCTGTCAGAAGCACCGGCTGGCCTTCATAGCCAAATCCCGGGGCAAAAAGAGGTTTTTCTACGATCTCCTCCATCTCTTCTAAGGATTTCAGACAGCGGGCAAACCTCTCCTGCTGGCGCAGATCATCTTTGCTTCCGTGGCGGTAGGAATGGAAGGCGCAGATGTCCGAATCGGTGATTTCCCAGCCGTCGTTGGAAACCACCAGCCTGGTATCGTCCAGACTATGAGCCAGATGGTACAGGGCTTTGGAAAAGGCCCTCTGTCTCCTGTCCGTTCCGATTTCCGGCACTCCCCAGCTTTCATTAAGCATTCCCCAAACTACAATACAGGGGTGATTATAATCCCTCATAATCAGATCCGTCCATTCTTTGGCAAAGGCCGCCGCCCCGTTGGGGGTGTACATCCAGAAGCTGGCCATAGACTCCCATACTAAAAATCCCAGCCGGTCCGCCCAGTATAAAAACCGGGGATCCTCCGCTTTTTCGTGCTTGCGGCAGCCGTTAAATCCCATGGCTTTGGCCTTTTCAATATCCTCCCGGTACGCCTCGTCAGAAGGCGCTGTTATGAGGCTGTCTTTCCAATATCCCTGATCCAGAACCAGCTTTTGGTAATAGGGCCTGCGGTTTAAATAGATCTTGCCGTTTTTTACCTCGATTTTTCTCATTCCAAAGTAAGAATCCACCTGATCCTTCTGTCCGTCCTGGCCTTCCGCCGTCATGAAAACCCGGTGAAGATTGGGCTTTTCCGGCGACCAGTAGGTTTCTTCAAATTGGAACGACCCCTTTAAGGCTTTCTTTTGGAAAACGTCCGCCGTAATGGTTCCCCGGTACTCCTTTGCCAGAAAGCTTCCCTGGAAGACCTCTTCTCCCTTATTGAAAATCTGAAATTCCACGCGGCAGGGAAGGCTGCTGGTTTTGGCCAGAAGGTAGTCAATCCCCACGGTTCCGGTATCAATATCCGGGGTAAAATGAACCTGTTCAAAGCGGGTTTCCTCTACAGGCTCCAGCCATACGCTCTGCCAAATTCCCGTGCTGGGGGTATACCAGATAAAGCGGGGTTCTTCTTCCCAAAACTGCTTTCCCCTGGCAATGGATTCATCTTTCAGCCAGTCTGTGGCTTCCACCCGGATACGCTCTTCCTTCCAATTTAACAAAGGCGTAATGTCCAGGGAAAAGGGAGTATTTCCGCCGGTGTGCCCGCCTGCCATCTGTCCATTTATCCAGACACGGCACTGGTAATCCACAGCCCCAAAATTAATAAAAATCCGTTTTCCCTTCCAGGTTTCCGGTACAGAAAATGTTCTCTCATAAAGGACCTGATCCTGACGGATCCGCTCTCCTATGCCGCTCATGGCGCTTTGGCATACAAAGGGGACCTGGATTGTCCGTTTTGCTCCTCCTCCGTAGAAATCCCATTCTCCATTGAGGCTCATCCAATCTTCCCGGACAAAGTCGGGACGGGGGTATTCGTTTCTCATACGCTTCCTCCAATTTATTATTTAATTCCCGATTGGGTAAATCCCTTTACTACGTATTTATTGGCAAACATAAATATCAGCAGAACCGGCACAACCGAAACCAGGGTAGAAGCCATCATTACCCCTGGATTGGTATAATTTTCTCCCAGCACCAGGGCTGCGATCCCCAGGGTTACGGTCCGGTTTTCCTGACGGTTTACCACCAGAGACGGCCACAAATAGCTGTTATACAGTCCCAGGAAGGTAATAAAAGCCTGAGTAATGACTACGGGCTTTACCGATGGCAGGACAATGTAAATCAATACCTGAAAGACATTGGCTCCCTCCGCCAGTCCCGCCTCTTCCAGCTCTTTCGGGAAGGAAAGAAGGAAATTGTAAATCAGATAAATGCACATAACCCCGGAGCCGGAAGGCAGGATCAGAGGCAATAAAGAATTAAGCATTCCCAACTGCCGGAAAATATAAAATAACGGGAAAAAGGTGACAATTTCCGGAATGGCCATGGCCCACACCAGCCCAACTACAATAAAGCGTTTTCCCGGAACCGGAAGCCGCGCCAGGGCGTAAGCCGCCAAAACGCTGGTGGTAATCCTGAGAATGGTTCCCGCCACTGTAACGACAGCCGTATTCATAAGCCACTTGAAAATAGGCGCTGTGGAGGTACTGGCAAAAAGTTCCCGGTAATTATCCAGAGTCCAGGTTTTAGGAAGGAGGGTGGAAGAAGTCATAGCCTCCGCTAACCCTTTAAAGCTTGTAAAAAGCATAAACAGCAGGGGCAGCAGAAAGGCGTAGGCCAAAATACAGGCGCACATCACCAGCAAAATCCGGTTAAAATGTTTTTTCTTCATAGCGTCGCCTCCTATACCAGATTATCCTTTTCCTTGGTCAGATAATACTGGCCTATGGAACAAAGGACAATGACAATTCCCATTAAAACGGTCATGGCGCTTCCCACTCCCAAATCATTCCGATCCATAATGGTGGAGGTAATCATCATAATTAAAGGCTTTGTGGTTTCTCCAGGCCCTCCTTTTGTCATCAGCCTGGGCTGGCCGTAAACATTAAAGGAAGCGATAATAGTAGTCATCAGGACAAAATAAAAAATGTTTTTGATATTGGGCATAATAATGTATCGGAGCTGAACCCAGAAACCCGCTCCGTCTATGGCGGAAGCTTCATAAAGATTGTAATCAATATCGTTTAATGCGTTTACAAAAAGCATCATATTGTATCCAATGGTCCACCATACCGTCGCCACTGTCAGGGCGATCCATACAAAGGGCTGCTGCTCCAGCCAGGGAACGGGCTTCTGGAGAATTCCCAGATTCATCAGCATATTATTGAAGTATCCGCCGTTTCCTTTCATAAGCCACACAAACACAGCCGCCACTGCCGTTACCGATACGGAATAGGACGCAAAATAAATGGTCCGGAAAATTCCTTTCAGCCGCTCCGGAAGCCTGTCCAGCAAAAGAGCCAGAGCCAAACTTCCGAAAGTCAGAATCGGCGTAGTGCAGAGAACAAAAATCACTGTGTTTTTTAGTCCAAGAACAAAGGATTTGTGGTACATGGAATCCGAAAACAGGATTTTAATATAATTTTCCAGTCCCCGGAATCCCCCGTAGCCGGTAATGAGGCTGTATTTTGACAGGCTCATCCAGATGCCGTACAAAAAAGGAGCCAGCCAAAACAGCACAAAAAACAGCAAAAAGGGAAGGACAAATGCCGCCGCTATACCTTTTCGTTTCTTCATAAATTCCCACCTTTCCGCCGCATGAAACCGGCGCGTCTTTCGCAGTCAGCCCTTAAAGTTTTAACCCGCCGGACGGCGGTGTCGGGGGGCTAATATTAATCAGGACTCGGAAAGCTCAATTGCTATTTCTGTAGCGTTTTTCAGCTCTTCCATCAGGTCTTCTCTTGACAGATCTTCCGTCTGGACTACCATAGACCATACGGTGGAATTAACGTATTT
Organism: uncultured Clostridium sp.; assembly: GCA_946498245.1. Taxonomy (GTDB): domain Bacteria; phylum Bacillota; class Clostridia; order Lachnospirales; family Lachnospiraceae; genus UMGS1370. The sequence goes on from CAMMNN010000007.1 coordinate 10,468, forward strand.
CACCTGTTCTCTGATATTGTAAATGGCCGGAAGGATCATAGCGTCGTCAAAAATGCCGTAATTGACAGCCGCCACCGGGTATTTGTCAGGCTGGCTCTGTACTACTTCCATGGTTGCCAGATGAATGGGAGCCTGTCCTGAATCCGCCCAGTTTAACATAATCTCAGGCTGATATGCAAACTTCATAAATTCCGCAATGCCCGCAATCTTCTGTTCGTCCGTGACTTTGGCAGATACGCCAAAGGTATGTCCGCCTGCCGGAACGCATTTTACGTCGCCGTAAAGCTGAGGCAGAACGCCGATTCCCAGATTGTCGCCCAGCACCTCTTTTGCCGCTGTATAATTCCAGGGGCCTGTGAGGCAGCAGACGGAGCTGGCGTTGGCTGCATTGTCGGATTCTTTAATAAAGGTATTGAAATGGTCGTTGCTGCCTAAACCGGCGGCGCTTACATGATCGCTGTAAATCAAATCATGGATCTTCATAAAGGCGTCGCAGATTTCTTCCGTATCCATTTTGATGTGCTCTCCTTCAACCCAGTTGCAGCCCGATTGTCCCAGAGCCGTCATCCAGGCCCACTGCTCATCTCCTGTCAGGGGGATTGCCATGGGATAGATTCCGGTATTTTCTGAATCCAGGCTGTCTCTCAGGGCAAGCATATCCTCGTAAGTTTCCGGAACGGTTTCTACGTATTCTTTGTTATAGTAAAAGGTTTCTGCGTACAGATCCAGCGGGAAGGCAAAAACTCCGTCGTCGTATTTGGCATAGGTCTGGGTAATGGGGTGGAAATCATTCTCAAAAGAAATCCCCGCCATATCGTATATATCGGAAACTTCCCTCAGAAGCCCCAGCTTATGGTAGGTTGAGATCCAGTCTGCATGGATAATCAGCATATCAAAATCGTCGGATTTGAATTTGGTATAATGATCCGCGTCTTGAAGCTGCTCGATATAATACTGATCCTGGGATTCATTGAAAGCGTCTACAATTTTCGTCATAAAGGGGCCGTCGCCGCCGGTGAAGCCGTTAATAAAGGTAATGGTCACCCGGTCCCCTGCCGTGCTCTCCCCGGACTCTGGACTTTCTGCAGCCTCAGAGCTTTCCGCAGCCGTTGTCTGTCCCTGAGCTGCCTCCGTGGTCTGACTGTTTGTTCCCCCTCCGCAGCCAGCCAATGAAAGGGCTAAGATCCCTGCCATAACCAACGAAATCCTTTTTCTCATTTTTCTCATGTACCTTCTCCTCTCTTTAAATAATGCTTGCGCATTTTCCATAAGTTAATTATAATATTTATGTAATAAATATTACATTTTTCCTTATGGCGTGACCATTTATTACAGTATTTATTTTACGATATTTTGGTGTTTATGTCAATATTTATTGAATATTTCAAGATATTTATGTGAGATTTACATATATTTTTGCCTTATTCTTGTGTAAATTGAATATTTTATTCTATTATTTATGTAATAAATGCCCTCTTTTTATTTCACTTTTTAAAAAATAATGTAGGAAAGGAAATTGCCATGGCAAGCAAAGCAAAATCACCTATTAAAATCATCGGGGAACGGGATATTGAACTCCATCTGAGTAATCCGGAGCATCGGGAGCGCATTATGAAAATCGGAAAAGCCCTCTCCTCCCCTGTCCGCCTCAATATCCTGAATCTTCTAAAAAACACGGCTCTGTCTCTTCAGGAAATTGCGGAAATTTTAAAAATTCCTGTCTCTTCCACGGCTCTGCATATTAAGATTCTGGAAGAAGCCAAACTGATTATTACAGAGTCCCAGCCCGGTCTTCACGGTTCTATGCGGGTCTGTATTTTAAGTATGCAGTCCTTCCATCTGGAAACCATTGACGCCGACACCAACTCGGCTGACAATACCGTTACCATTGATATGCCTATTGGCAGCTATTTTCAGTTTGACGTAGAACCAACCTGCGGTCTGGCCGATGAAAATGGGGTTTTGGACGTTTTGGACAATGTCCGTTCCTTCTACTCCCCTCTCCATACAAGGGCCCAGCTTATTTGGTTTCAGCAGGGATTTATTGAATACCGCTTCCCCAACCTGCTAAATCCCCTTCTCCAATTAAATGAGATTGTATTCCGAATGGAGATCTGTTCCGAGGCTCCGGGGTTTCTGGAAAACTGGCCCTCTGACATTACGGTTTCCGTCAATGGGTGTGAAATAACGACCTACTGTTCCCCGGGAGATTTCGGCGCCCGACGGGGCCGGCTTACGCCCCCTGTGTGGCCCAACGGCCGGACCCAGTACGGAATGCTAAAGACCTTTTCTGTGCGGGAAAGCGGAGGCTTTCTGGACGGAAAGCTGGTCAATCCCCAGATTGCCTTAGAGGATCTGAAATTAAAAGATCTGCCTTATATTTCATTGAAAATTGAGATCAAAAAAGACGCCCAGCACGTAGGGGGCATCAATCTTTTTGGAGAAAAATACGGAGACTTTCCCATGGGAATCGTGATGGAACTGGTATATTAAACGGTAAAGACGGAAATTACAGAAGAAGAGACAACCCCGGAGAGAGTCCGAGATTGTCTCTTTTCCATTTCTATCCTATTTACGCAAAAGCCCCATTCTGGTGCGTCAGCCTACGTGTTTTATTTTCTGCGGATTTCCCTGGTTCCCCCCATATAGGGCTGCAGTACCTCCGGAATCTTAACGCTGCCGTCAGCCTGAAGGTTGTTTTCCAGAAAAGCAATAAGCATCCGGGGCGGAGCCACAACGGTATTATTTAAGGTATGGGCGAAATACTTGCCGTCTTTTCCGTTTACCCGGATCTTCAGCCGGCGGGCCTGGGCGTCGCCCAGGTTGGAGCAGCTTCCCACTTCAAAATACTTTTTCTGTCTGGGGGACCAGGCTTCTACGTCTACGGACTTCACCTTTAAGTCAGCCAGATCACCGGAGCAGCATTCCAATGTACGGACGGGAATATCCAGGGAGCGGAACAGATCCACGGTATTCTGCCACAGCTTGTCAAACCACATCATGCTGTCTTCCGGTTTGCAGACTACGATCATCTCCTGCTTCTCAAACTGGTGAATCCGGTAGACGCCTCTCTCCTCAATGCCGTGGGCTCCCTTTTCCTTCCGGAAGCAGGGAGAATAGCTGGTAAGGGTTTGGGGAAGTTCTTCCTCGGGAATAATCTGATCAATGAATTTGCCGATCATGGAATGCTCGCTGGTTCCAATGAGGTACAAATCTTCTCCTTCAATTTTATACATCATTGCGTCCATTTCCGCAAAGCTCATAACGCCGGTCACCACGTTGCTGCGGATCATAAAAGGCGGAACGCAATAGGTAAAGCCACGGTTAATCATAAAATCTCTGGCGTAGGCGATTACAGCGGAGTGAAGACGGGCAATGTCGCCCATAAGATAGTAAAATCCGTTTCCGGCCACCCGTCTGGCGGAATCCAAATCCAAACCGTTAAAGCTTTCCATAATATCTGTGTGGTAAGGAATCTCAAAATCCGGAACAACGGGATCGCCGTACTTCTGGACTTCCACGTTTTCGCTGTCGTCTTTTCCAATGGGAACGCTAGGATCAATAATGTTGGGAATTACCATCATGATCTTTTTAATCTTTTCTTCCAGTTCCCCTTCCTTTTCTTCCAACTCTGCCAGACGCTTTGCGTTTTCTCCTACTTTTTTCTTAACTTCTTCCGCTTCTTCCTTCTTTCCCTGTCCCATAAGAGAGCCGATCTCCTTGGACAGCTTATTGCGGCTGGCCCGAAGAGTATCCGCCTCCGCTTTGGCGGAACGGTTTTCCGCGTCTAATGCAATCACTTCATCTACAAGCGGAAGCTTGGAATCCTGGAATTTGTTTCTGATATTCTGTTTTACAATCTCCGGGTTCTCTCTGACAAACTTTAAATCTAACATGATTTTCCTCCTGGTATGTCTGCCTCTCTCCTGTTATCCTGGAAAAGACAGGAAATCGGTAATGATCTGGGTAGGATTATACTACAATTTGCTGGGAATTGCAATTCCTTCTACTATTTGGGAATTAACCTTCCCAGAAGTTCCTCAAAGCATACGCCGTTTTCCCGGGGAATCTCCAGCTCGTCGGAGCGCCGTATGCACTTTCCGATAAAGCCGGCGGCTTTCCGGACGGAATCGGCAAAGGGGACGTTATTTACCATATCCCCGGCCAGGATAGCGGAAAAAACGTCTCCCGTTCCCGGCCGCTCTTCTCCGGCAATCCGGCTGCGAAGGAAGACTGTCTCCTGGCCGTCCGCCGCCACATTAGTAAGGAATCCGCCCTCTCTCACTCCGGTGATCACGACCTTTTTAGGGCCCATGGCCTGAAGCTCCTTTGCCATTTCTTCCAGTTCTTTCCGCTTCCACCCCTGCCGCCGGTACGGACGGCCTGTCAGGATACAGCTTTCTGTCAAATTTGGGGTAATGATGTGGGCAAGCTTTACCAGCCTTTCCATTTTTTTGCACAATTCCGGCGTATAGGTGGCGTAGGCCTTTCCGTCGTCTCCCATAATGGGATCCACCAAAACCGTGACGCCGGAGCCGCTAAAACGGCTGATGGCTTCCTCTGTAATTTCGATCTGTCTTTCAGAGCCTAAAAAACCCACGGCGATGCCGTCAAAGGAGAGCTTTAGTTCTTCCCATTTTTCCAGATAAGCAGGCATTTTCTCGGTGTAGTCGTCAAAAAACCAGGTGGAAAAGCCGGTGTGATTGGAAAAAATCGAGGTGGGAACCGGGCAGCACTGAACTTTTAAAGCAGCTAAAATAGGTATGGCCACTGTCAGAGAGCAGCGGCCATACCCGGACAAGTCATTAATCATCATGATTTTTTTCTGGTGATATTGGCGTTCCGTTGTGTTTTCCATGATTTTTTGTGTCCTCACTGTTTCCGGCTCTTTTGTCCGCCGACAGGCACTGGAAGAAACAGCCCCGCTTTCTTTAAAGCCGGTCTTATGGCGGCATACAAAAGGACGGCGGCAATGCCGTTGGTTACGGCGTTAATCATAGTAGTATAGGTGGTAATGGCCATAAGAGAAGCAATGGCTTTGGCCGCCTTCTCCCCATTGGGTGTCAGAAGGGTATACCACAGGTATTTTAAAATCGGTTCGAATATACAGTTAAATCCAAGGGCCGCTGCCGCTGAAATGGCCGTCCATTTAGTCACGTATGCACTGTTATGTTCCTCGCTGATATGCGCAATGCGGTGAGCGATCCAGCCGGCCACAAGGCCTATAACCAATTTCGTAATAAAGGTTCTGGGGGCTGATTCTGCGTAGCCTCCTGCAATGTCGGCAATGGACAGGCCAACGGCTCCTGAAAGCCCTCCGTAAACGCCGCCCAGCAAATAAGCGGCCAGCACCACAAAGGCGTTTCCAAAGTGAATTTTTGTGCCGCTGGCGCTGAGGGCCGGCAAAAAGGCGTATCCCACATAGCACAGGGCCGCCATAAGGCCTGCCAGAGCCAGACGGTAGGTTTTCTGTTCTGTTCTCATGATTTCGTCACTCCCACTTTTTGATGTCCGTTTCCATGCTGCATATTCCCGGCACCATGAAAATCTTCCTTATCCTACCACCATAGTGGATTGTTCTAAATATCCAGTTTCAATCTTTTTGACCAGTCCAGTATAGTCACGAAATCATGTTTATAGTCCCCATCAATCCTTATCGTGGGACTCAATGCAAATTAATACCCCTTCTTCAAATACCAAATACCCTTCCTCTTCCTTCAGTTCATTGCTGATACAAAGGCTGGTTCCAATCTCAATATCCTTTTTTCCCAGAGGATATTTAAAGCCTGTCAGGGTAATTCCCCGAACCTCCTGTGTCAGAGGCAGAAAGGAAATGTATTTCCCCCAGAGTTTTTTCTTCACAAATCTTCTGGAGCAGTCCGTCAAATAGATTTTATTCTGAGGATCGATCAAATAAGCGAAAATACCCTTCTGCATACAAGGATATAAAAGATGGACATTGCCGATAAAGTGATCCAGACGTCCTCCGGTAGCTCCCAAAATAGCGATTTCTTCGCAGCCCATTTTGGCAGCCCACTGTAAAGCCAGCTCAGTATCGCTTTCATTCTTTTCCGAATCGTGGACATCCCACCGAAGATTCTCTTTGTTCCTGAAATACATCGTCACCGTAGGATCTAAGGAATCAAGATCCCCTACAACCATATCGGGAACTATATCCAGTTTTTTTGCCGTTTCCAGTCCGGCGTCTACTGCAATCGTCCAGAAAAAGCGGCGTCCTTTCAAATACTCTGCGGCAAACTCCAGATCAATGGGGCCTCCGCTAATTACCAGACAAATTTTTGCATCAGACAATTTTACCATGCCAAATTCCTCTCTTCTTTTAAAAATGTGTCAAAGACCTCCAGAAACCGTTTGACATTGGCTCTGGAATCTCCCTTAAATACGGCGGATCCGGCCACCAGGATATTGGCTCCGGCCTTTAAAAGCTCCTCTGCATTGTCCGGCGTAACCCCTCCGTCTACCTGAATATCCGTCTTCAGCCCCATGCTGTCGGCCAAAGCCCGGACCTCCCGGACTTTTTCAAGGGCATAGGGGATAAATTTCTGTCCGCCAAAACCGGGATTGACCGACATTACCAGTACCATATCTGTCTCCGGAAGAATATATTTTAAAACCTCCGCCGGAGTCGCCGGGTTTAGGGCCACGCCGGCACGGCATCCGGCTTCTTTAATCTGATGGAGGGTCCGGTCTAAATGGCGGCAGGCTTCGGCATGGACACAGATTAAGTCCGCACCTGCTTTTTTCATGTCTCCGACATAACGGCCCGGTTCTTCTACCATCATATGGACGTCGAAAATCAGCTTTGTTCTCTTTCTTAAACTTTCAATAACCGGCATCCCGAAAGATATGCTGGGAACAAAGGCTCCGTCCATAACGTCTAAATGAAGATAACCTGCTCCCGCCTCTTCCACGGCTTTTATCTCTTCTTCCAGGCGGCCGAAATCCGCCCCTAAAAGGGAAGGTGCTAAAATGTATTCCATTAATATTTCCTCCGTTCTTTCTCCTTCAGATCCTGGTAAAGCAAAAGGTAGTTTTCATAGCGGCTTTTGCTTAATGCTCCGGCCTCTACGGCATCTTTTACGCCGCACTCCCGCTCTCCCACATGGACGCAGCCCAAAAAGCGGCACTCCTCCTCATAGGGGGCAAATTCCGGGAAGTAATCTTTCAAGGCTTCCGGCGGCATCTCATCCAAGTACAGAGAGCTGAATCCCGGCGTATCCATCAGATACGTATCTTCCTCCACCCAAAAGAGCTGGGAATGGCGGGTAGTATGCTTTCCGCGCTGGATCTTCCGGCTGATCCCCCCGGTTTCCATGTCCGCTTCCGGCTGGATAAGGTTGGTCAAAGAAGACTTTCCCACTCCGGAAGGCCCTGCCAGTACCGTGGTCTTGCCTTTTAGAAGCTCCCGCAGCTTTAAAAGCCCTTCCCTCTTGCTGGCGCTTGCAAACAGAACCTGGTAACCGGCGGCTTCGTACATAGTCCGGTAATCCTCCTGATAAGCCTCTGTCCCCAAATCCGTTTTGTTAAAGCAGATAATAACCGGGACCTTCTGGGCTTCCATCATTACCAGAAAGCGATCCAGAAGATTCAGGTTGGGCTTGGGGCTGTCCATGGCAAAAATCACCAAAGCCTGATCCACATTGGCGGCGGCAGGCCGGATTAACTGGTTTTTCCTGGGAAGGATCTCATCAATATTTCCCTCTTCCTCATCTAACGGGGTAAATTCCACATCATCACCCACCAAAGGCTTGATTTTGCGGCTGCGGAAAACCCCTTTTGCCCTGCACTGGTATACCTTTTCTTTTCTGTCATGTACGTAATAAAATCCTGCAATTCCTTTTATGATCTTTCCTGTCATTTTTTCGACCTGCTAATTTTTATGGGTAAAGCTTAAATAATAGGTTTCCAGTACCTTTCCCGTAAGGGCGTTGACGACTTCAACCTCTCCTTCGTCCACTCCGTACTCTCCTACTATGTTCTGAAAATGAATGGACAGCTTCGTATCGCCATTGACATAATGGGCCGGCATCAGGGTTTTGGTAACGGTTTTTCCATTGACTACCTGTGTCAACTGAATAGAAATCCGGATTTGGGTACTGTCGCTGCCGGGGCCAATAATGGAGCTTAAATCAAATTCTTCATCAATGGACGCCACATACACATCCCTGAGCTCGTCCTCCTCATTGGCCGGCTCAATGCCGAAGCTGACCACATATCCTACTTTTGTTCCAATGGGAACCTGGCTGCCGACGGGAACCAACTGCCGCACAATGCTCCATTCCGGTATTGCGGCGTTGTATTCCATTTCTACATCTCCCGGAAGGAGGCTGGCTTCCTCTAACAGTTTAAGGGCCGTTTCCTCCGTCTGTCCGGTCAAATCCGGCACTGTTGTCATGACTATGGCGGGACCGGAGCTGACGTAAAGAACAATGCTCTCTCCCTTGTATACCGTATCTGACGGCTCACAGCGAATAATGGAGCCTTCTTCAATGACTTCGCTGTTTTCCGGAACCATAACGGCGGAAATCTCATTTAAGGCCAGGATCTCCAGGGCCTCTTCACTGGTCTTTCCAACAAGCCCCAGGCTCTCCACCATAACCTTTCCGCTGCCTTTGCTGACAGTCAAGTGGACGATGGAATTTTTTTCTACCACCGTGCCGGCATTATCCTGGGCCATAACATAGCCTTCCCGCACGGTTTCTGAGTATTCGTATGAAATTTCCGGCTGCAGGGACAGCTCCGCCAGACGGGTTCTGGCTACCTCCTCTGTGATCCCCTGAAGCTCCGGAATGTTGACCTGATTTTCTGTTAAAACAATGGTTTCTTCCGCCCTGCTGGTCCCCGGAGAGGTAGGAAGATCCAGTCCGGAACCTACATTGAATATCCCTGTCACCTGAGCAATAAGAAACAGAAGAACCGCCACAACGAGAATGGCTCCTGCAATTCCTCCAATAGAAAACAGCCGTTCCAGGTGGTGTGAAATATCCTTTTCCTTTTTTCCGCGGCTGGAAGCACTGTTATCACTGTGCACCTCACCGCTTTCCGTCTTTTCCTCTTTAGGCTTTTGAGGTATAGGGGAAGGATTCATGAGAACCCGCCGCAGATCATTGATAACCTCTGAAGAAGAGGCGTATCTTTCCTCCGGTTTTTTTCTGGTACATTTCAAAATAATGGCTTCCAGCCCTGCCGAAACCTGATTGTTTATCTGAGACGGCGGAAGGATCTCCTTCTCCATGTGGGCCATGGCCACAGAAACGGCGTTATCCCCGTCAAAGGGGACCTTTCCCGTCACCATCTCATAGAGGGTGATTCCAAAGGAATAAATATCGCTTCTCTCGTCGCTAAGGCCGCCGCTGGCCTGCTCCGGGGCAATGTAATGGACAGAGCCTATGGCATAAGAATTTTCCGTTTGCCGGCTGACAGCCCTGGCGATGCCAAAATCCGCCACTTTGGCTTTTCCGTCCTTTGAAATAATGATATTCTGGGGCTTTATATCCCGGTGGATAATGCTGCTGTCGTGGGCTGCAGCCATTCCCTGGGCTATCTGAATAGCGATTCCAATGGCTTCCCGAATATCAAGCATTCCCTTTTTGGCAATATAGTTTTTCAGGGTAATGCCTTCAATGAGTTCCATAACGATATAATGCATATCGCCGTCGTCTACAACGTCGTACACATTGACAATATTGGGATGGGACAGTCCCGCCGCCGCCTGGGCCTCCATCTTAAAGCGGCTGACAAAGCCGGCATCCTCGCTAAATTCTTCCTTTAAAACCTTAATGGCAACCAGACGGTTCAGCTTGTGGCATTTTGCCTTATAGACGTCGGACATACCGCCGGAACCAATGCGGTCTAAAATCTCATAGCGTTCCTGCAGAAATTCTCCGTTTTTCAGCATGGCGTCACCTCGCTTTCTCCGGGTTCCGCCAAAATTACGGAGATATTGTCCTTCCCTCCGTTTTGGTTTGCTTCCCGGATCAGCCGGCGAGCCCGATCCGACAGACTGCCTGCTCCGGATACGACAGCGTAAATACTGTCGTCGTCCAGCATATTGGTAAGGCCGTCGGAGCAAAGAAGAATCAAATCTCCCGGTAGAAGGGACAGCTCAAAAAAGTCTATGTCCACGTCCCTGTCCGTTCCAATGGCTCTGGTAATATAGTTTTTATTTTTCCTGTAATCCAGGCTTTCTCGTTTTAGCAGTCCCAGGGAAACCATTTCCTCTACATAGGAATGATCCTTTGTTACCTGAATAATCCCCTTCCGGATCAGGTAGAGGCGGCTGTCCCCTACATTGGCAACATACAGAGTATCATCCGAAATCGTCGCCGCCACTGCTGTGGTTCCCATTCCCTTTAGTTCCGGGCGGCGCATGGATTCCTCATAAAGCTTTCGGTTAATTTCCGTAATTCCCTGGCGGAGCGCCGTCACTTCCGGAGTGCCCTCAGGCTGTCTGCCTATGTAAGATACCAATTTTTCCACAAAAAAGCGGGAAGCGTAATCTCCGGCGCTGGCTCCACCCATTCCATCTGCCAGCAGAAGCAGATTAGACAGAGGGCCCGTCTTCCGGGGCGATGCGTAGATATAATCCTGATTGGATACCCGTACTTTGCCTGTATCGGTAAAGGCGCATACCTGCATAGTTCATCATCCTCCTCTGTTTTCGTCAATAAATCGTTTTCTTAGTTGCCCGCAGGCGCCGTCAATATCCCGGCCCATTTCCCGGCGCACCGTTACGGCAATGCCCCGGCTTTCCAGGTAGTGGCGGAAAGCCTCTACCGCCTGTTTTTCCGACTGCACGTAATCCCGTTCTTTTATGGGATTTACAGGAATCAGGTTTACATGGCCGTGCTGGTGTTTAATCAGCTCCGCCAGGGCCCTGGCCTCCTCCAGATTGTCATTGACGCCCCGTACCAGACTGTATTCAAAGGTAAGTCTCCTGCCAGTCCGGATAAAGTATTCGTGGCAGGCGTCCAGTACCTCATCCAGTCCGTAACGGTTGGCAATGGGCATCAGGCTTTTTCTGACCTGGTCGTTGGGAGCGTGGAGGGACAGGGCCAAAGTGATGGAAAGTCCTTCCCCGGCAAGACGGCGGATTCCCGGCACAATTCCGCAGGTGGATACCGTTATGTTTCTCTGGCTTATATTGAGTCCCCGGCTGTCAGATAACAGGCGGATAAAGCGGATAAGATTGTCGTAATTATCCAAAGGCTCTCCGGAACCCATTACCACTACATTAGAGACTCTCTCTTTAGTATCTCTCTGAATCTGATAAATTTGATCCAGCATTTCCGACGGCTTTAAATTTCTCTCCAAACCGTCCAGGGTGGAGGCGCAGAACCGGCACCCCATCCGGCATCCCACCTGGGATGATACGCAAACGGAGTTTCCGTGCTTATATTTCATCCACACGCTTTCGATTACGTGTCCGTCGGCCAGAGCAAACAGGTATTTCCGGGTTCCGTCCAGCTTTGAGATCTGGACGGCCTCCTGCTTGAGGCTGGTATATTCATATTCTTCTCCAAGGGCTTTTCTCAGTCCCTGGGGAAGATTGGTCATCTCTTCAAACCCGCCGGCCAATTTTACATGCATCCATTCATAGAGCTGCCGGCTGCGGTAGGCTTTCTCTCCCCGTTTCTCCATGGCTGCCGCCAATTCTTCGTATGTCAGGGATTTTATATCACATTTTTCCATGATAATCTGCTGCTTTCTTTTTTATACTTTCCTGCGGAATACGGCCAGGAAAAAGCCGTCGCAGGGGTGGCGGTCCGGAAGAAGCTGAAGGAAGCCCTCTTTCATGGATTCCGCCTCAAAGGCTTCGCCCAGGCGGCCGGAAATGTCCTCTGCCTCAAAGGGGAAGTTCTCTAAAAACCAACGGGCGTTTTCTTCATTTTCCCACAGGCTGACGGTACAGGTACTGTACACCAGACAGCCACCCGGCTTTACATATTCCCACACGGCTGAGAGAATCTCTCTCTGAAGGGCCGCCAGTTCCTTCAGGCCTTCCTTAGACGCCCGGTACTTAATATCCGGCTTTCTGCCGATAATTCCCAGGCCTGAGCAGGGAAGATCCGCCAGAACAATGTCGGCCTTTCCCTTCATTTCTTCGTCTGTAATCCGGGCGTCCCATACCTTTGTGCGGATATTGGAAAGTCCGCTTCTTTCAATATTATCGTCTATAAGGCTTACTTTCTGCCAGGTTAAATCCCTGGCCTCCACCATGCCTGTGCCCTCTAACAAATCCGCCATATGGAGGCTCTTTCCCCCCGGAGCGGCGCAGACATCTATAACAAACGATCCTTCTTTGGGGGCCGCCGCCCTGCAGACCAGGGAGGAACTAACGTCCTGCACCTGAATATCTCCATTTTGAAAGGCTTCCAAAGCTTCCAGATAGTCGTAATGGCTCAAATACAAAATGTCGTCAAATCCCGCCAGCCCTGTTACCTCAACGCCCTGCTGCCTTAAAGAAGCGGCGATTTCCTCCGCAGGCTTCTTTCTGCTGCAGCGGACGCAGGTAGGCTTCTCTTCCAGAAAAGCGGCGGCAATACTCCGGGAAGCTTCATAGCCGAAAACCTCCTCCCACATGGAAAGGATCCAGTCCGGCATAGAAAGCCTGGTTTTGTCGTCCGGGAAGGTCAAATCTTCCCTGGCCCGGATAAGGCTTCTTAAAACGCCGTTGACAAAGCCCTTCAGCCCGGAAAAGCGCCGTTTGACCGCCAGCTTTACGGCTTCATTGCAGGCAGCCGAGTCCGGAATCCTCTCCAGAAAGAGGATCTGGTAAGCCCCAATCCTTAAAATATTGCGAATTACGGGCTTCATCTTGCTTACCTTCACTTTGGAAACCTGATCAATGGCATAATCAATGGAATAAAGGCGCTCGATAACGCCCTCTGTCAGCCGGGTGGCCAGGGCCCGTTCTTTTTTGGAAAGATACTGGTATTTAGCCAAAGCCTGCCGTTCCACCAGGTGGCAGAAGGCACCTTTTTCCAGAATTTCCAAAAGCATATCCAGGGCTAGCTCTCTTCCCGTCATGAGTGCGCCCTTTTGCATCTTATTGTCAGTCGTCACGCCGGCGCCCTCCAAATAAAATTACTAACCGCAGAAGCTGCAGCAGGGAAGCCAAAACAGAGGCCACATAGGTCATGGCCGCCGCTTTCAGCACTTTTTTGGCCCCGCTGTTTTCCTGCTCTGATAAAATGCCTGTTTCCCCTAAAAGGCGGACGGCTCTGGCAGAGGCGTTAAACTCCACCGGAAGGGTAATAACCTGGAAAGCCACAGCCAGAACAAACATAAAAATTCCCAGTTGGATCAGGAAATATCCGCCGTAGCCTAAAAGGACTCCTATGAGTATCAGGGGAATGGAAAGCTGGGAACCCAGGTTTGCAATGGGTACAAAGGCCCCTCTAAGCTTTAAGGGGGCGTATTGCCTTGCGTCCTGAATGGCGTGGCCGCACTCATGGGCCGCCACTCCCAGAGCCGCTATGGACGCAGAGCCGTAGACGGACTGTGACAGATTGACCGTTTTTGTGCGGGGATCGTAATGATCGGAAAGATTTCCCGGAACCGGGCGGACAGCCACATCATATATGCCCTGGGAATTTAACAGGCGCTTCGCCACCTCGGCTCCGGTCATTCCGCAGGAGCTTCTGACTCCGGAGTATTTCCGAAAAGTTCCGTTTACCGCCGCAGAAGCGGCGGCAGAAATCAGAACGCCAATGAGTACCAGGATCATCGTCGGGTCAAACATACCATAGTAAAATCCATATCCCATTCTAAATGATTATCTCCTTTCAAACAGGCTTCCCGGTTCTATGGAGAAGCCTCTGAGGAAGGACGCCGTGTCCATCCTCTTCTTTCCTTCTAACTGCAGTTCTTGGATACAGAGAGTTCCTTTCCCTGTTTTTACGTAAAGCCCTTTCTTGTCCGCCCCCAGGACCTGTCCGGGGATTCCCTCCCTTTCTTCATCCAAAACCCGGGCCTTCCACAGCTTTACGGTTTTTCCATGTATGGAAGAGTACGCGCTGGGCCAGGGATTTAAGGCGCGGATCAGCCGTTCAATAGCCTCTCCGTCCTGGGACCAGTCAATATTTCCCATATCCTTTGTAATCTTTCCGGCGTAACAGGTTCCCTCCTCCGTCTGAGAAACCGGGGTCAGCGCTCCAGTCTCCAGCTTCTCTAAAGTCGATACAATGAGAGAGCCCCCGGCGGCGCTTAACTTATCATGGAGACTTCCGCCGGTTTCTTCAGGCTCAATGGGAACTGCGATCTTTTCCAGCATATCTCCCGTATCCAGCCCTGCGTCCATCTGCATGGTAGTAATGCCCGTTTCCTTTTCTCCATTTATCAGTACCCATTGAATAGGAGCCGCGCCGCGGTATTTCGGCAGAAGGGATGCATGGATATTGATGCAGCCGTATTTCGGCAGATCCAGAATCGCCTGGGGAATAATCTGTCCGAAAGCCACTACCACAATAACATCTGGATTTAACTCTTTTAAAAGGCTCTGAAAAGATTCTTCCCTGACTTTTGCCGGCTGATACACCGGGATTCCCAAGGAAAGGGCGGCTTCTTTTACAGGAGTCATTGTCACAGCCTTTCCCCGCCCTTTGGGCTTGTCCGGCTGGGTAACGCAGGCTATGATCTCATGGCCCGCTTCATTCAGGCGTTTTAAGGCCGCCACAGAAAACTCCGGCGTTCCCATAAAAACAATGCGCATGGTTATGATTCCTCCTCTTCGGCCTCTACATCCTCCAATTCGCCTTCTACCTTATCTACGTAGAGGCTGCCGTGAAGGTGATCGCATTCATGGCAGATGGCTCTTGCCAAAAAGCCTTCTCCCACCAGCTCAATGGGCTCCATGTTTTCATCAAAGGCCCGGACTGTAACCTTATTGGGCCGTGTAACAATGCCGGATTTGCCGGGAACGCTCAGACAGCCTTCCGCTCCCGTCTGGCTGCCCTCCTCCGACTCAATGACCGGATTCACCAGGACATACTGGTTTCCGTCTTCCACGTCGATAACCACAATCTGTTTTAAAATGCCTACCTGGGGGGCCGCAAGGCCAACGCCCCCGGTTTCATACATAGTTTCAAACATATCTTCCACCAGCTCTTTCAGCCGGGGAGTCATTTCTTTGACAGGCTTGCATTCTTTCCTTAATATCTCATCGCCAATGGTGCGAATCTGTCTGATTGCCATAGCTGTTTCCTTCTTTCCTCGTATAATTTTGCATGAAGGGCTTTTCATAACAGGTCATACTGAACTGTCAAATCCCTCTGCCCTTCCCGGGCTTCAAAAAAGCGTTCCGTCTGCTTCCTGATTTTTATTAGTATATCATAGTTTTCAGATTTCAGATATAAAATTTTTCTGTAGGAATCATGAAGTTTGTAGATCGGCGCGTTGACGGGGCCGATCCATTCCACCCCGGCTTTTTCTGATAAAGCCGGTTCCAAACAGCCCATCAGAAGCTCTGCTGTCGCGGCCAGGACCTCTTCTTTTGAAGAAGCCATATGGACCGTCAGCAGATGGACCGCCGGCGGATAGCGGAGAAGGCGGCGAAAGGCCATTTCCCTTTGAAAAAATAAGGGGTAGTCCTGCTTTACGGCCGCCTGGATGCTGTAATGATCTGGCGCATAGGTCTGGATTACCACATCTCCCGGCGTTTCTCCCCGTCCGGCCCGTCCCGCCGCCTGGGTCAAAAGCTGAAAGGTTCTCTCACCGCTGGCGTAATCCGGGGCGTACAAGGACAAGTCCGCCGCCAAAACCCCCACTAAAGTCACTTTGGGAAAATCGTGGCCCTTTACAATCATCTGGGTTCCGATAAGGATCTGGGCTTCCCCCGCTCCAAAAGCGGAGAGGATTTCTTCATGGCCTCCTTTTTTGGATGTGGTGTCCAGATCCATTCTCAGAGTCTTCACACCCGGAAAGCGATCCCACACCATAGCTTCTATTTTCTGGGTGCCCGCCCCGAAGCCGGCAATGTAGGGAGAATTGCAGTTAGGGCAAAGACGGGGCTTTTCCATAGAATAACCGCAGTAATGGCATACCATACGTCCGTTCCGGTGGAGAGTCAGGGTCACATCACAGTGAGGACATTTGATAGCTTCGCCGCAGGAACGGCAGGATATAAAATTGGAGTACCCTCTCCGGTTCATAAATAAAATAATCTGTTCCCCTTTTTCCAGGCGGTCTTCTATCTTTTCCTGAAGGACACGGCTGAAAATGGACTTGTTTCCCTCTCTTAATTCCTCCCTGAGATCCACTACCTGGATTTTAGCCAGACTGCTGTTCTTTTTGGCCCGTTTAGACAGGGTGTACAGCCGGTATTTCCCTTCCATGGCCTTTTGGTAGGATTCCACTGACGGAGTGGCGGAGCCTAAAAGAAGGCTGGCTTCGCTCTGTTTGGCCCGGAAGGCCGCCGCTTCCCTGGCGTGGTATTTTGGGGACAATTCGCTTTTGTACGCGTTTTCATGCTCCTCATCAATTACAATAAGGCCTAAGCGGTCAAAGGGCGTAAAAAGGGCGGAACGAGGCCCTACCATTATGGAAACCTCGCCTTTTTTCGCTCTCTCAAACTGGTCATAGCGCTCGCCGGCGGACATACGGGAATTGATAAAGGACACCTGGCTTCCAAACCGTTTATAAAACCGCAGAACCGTCTGGTAGGTCAGAGAAATTTCCGGAATCAGGACAATGGCCTGTTTTCCCGCCTTTTGAATATGGCTGATGATTTCCATATAGACCTCTGTTTTGCCGCTTCCGGTAATTCCGTATAAAAGGGCTGTTTCCCGGATTCCCTCGTCGTATCTCCGGCAAAAATCTTTGGTCACAGCCCTCTGCTCCTCATTTAAGAAAGCCACCGGCTCCTTCTCTTCCTTGTCTTTTTTTCTCATGGCCTCCGCCGGGTTGCGGTACTGATACTGGGATTCCACCGCCACTATGCCGGCCTCCAGCAAGGGC
This sequence comes from uncultured Clostridium sp., assembly GCA_946498245.1. Taxonomy (GTDB): domain Bacteria; phylum Bacillota; class Clostridia; order Lachnospirales; family Lachnospiraceae; genus UMGS1370. Next base: position 27,445 of record CAMMNN010000007.1, read on the forward strand.
TTTAAGGAAGCGGCAGTAAGCTGCAGCTTCTCTAAAGCCATCTCATAGGGAATCACCGGATTGGTCAAAAAAGCCTCAAAGAGTCTGGCTCTGGCCCGGTACTTCTTTCTCACAGCTTCCTCATAGGCCTGCTGCAGCCTGGAAGCTTCCAACAGGCAGCGGATATATTTCTTTTCCGCTCCTTTTACCTGACGTTTTACCGGAAGAACAGTTTTTAACGCCTGATTCATGGTGGAGCCGTACCGTTCTTTCATCCACCAGGCCAGTTGGATAAGCTGTGTTTCCGCTGTAACGCTTCCCTCTACCAGCCCCCCAATGTCCTTGATTTTTGTTTCGTCGTATCCGGCTTCCCAGGAGGTTTCCACGACATAACCCGTTCTCTTTTTATTGCCGAAGCCAAAGGGAATCCAGACCTGGCTGCCTGCCTGGATTTTGCCTTCCAGACATGGAGGAATCCGGTAAGTAAAGGGCCGGTCTACTTTTTCATGAGAAATGTCGATAATCACTCTGGCAAATTGGTCCGCCATAGCTCCTCCGTTCTTATTTGCGCAAACCCGGCGGCCAGAGGGCCAAGCCCCATGCTGTTGGAACCTTTAAACAGGATGCAGTCGCCAGGGGCCGCCATTTTCTTTAAGGACTCTTCCAGTTCTTCTTTTTCATCAAAATAGTAAACAGAGCCCTGGGCTTCCGGCGCAGTTTCCAAAAGGCCTGTTCCGATTTCCCGGGCCAGGTCCCCCAAAAGCAGGACTGCATCGGCCATATGCTCTTTCCAATGGCTGCCAATGTAATTTCCCACTTCCCGGTGGTAAAGGGCTTCCTTTTCCCCCAGCTCTTTCATGTCCGCCAAAACAGCGATTTTGCGCCGGCCCGGGTGAATGTTCATCAGCACTTCCAGCCCGCCCTTCATGGAAACGGGGCTGGCATTGTAGGAATCGTCAATTACCGTCAGTTCTCCATTCTCAAAGATCTGCTGGCGGCCCTGATACCCGGAAAATTTCTCTAATGCCTTTGCCGCTGCTTCTGGATCTACGCCGTTTTCCGCAGCCACTGCAATAGAAAGGATCCCGTTTAAGATATTATGGCTTCCCAAAACCCGCAGCCGTACTTTTGCCTTCCTTCCGTGGGGACACAGGGCCGTAAAAACGGGAAAGCCCTCTTCTGTTCCAATATCCACAGCACGGTACTGGCAATTTTCTCCCGTACCGTAGTAGAAGGTCCGGCGGCCTTTTTGGGCCTTTTGGTTTCTCAAAATGGGATCGTCGCCGTTTAAAAAGAGAACCCCGTCTTCCCTCATTCCTTCCTGGATTTTCAATTTTTCCCGACAGATATTTTCCTGGCTTCCCAACTGGCCTATGTGGGCAATGCCGATATTGGTCACTGCGGCCATATCCACCTGGGCCACAGAGGCGATTTTTTCCATCTCACCCGGTTCGCTCATTCCCAGCTCCAAAACGGCGATCTCATTGTCGTTTTCGATTTCAAAGAGAGTAATAGGAACCCCTACCTGGCTGTTATGGTTTCCCGCCGTTTTAAATACCCGGCTGTATCCTCCCGCAAGGGCGCAGGCGATCATCTCTCTGGCAGTGGTTTTTCCCACGCTTCCCGTCACCCCGATAATGGGAATGGAAAGACGGCGGCGGCAGAAAGAACCTATGGACTGAAGGGCTTTTATGGTATCCTCCACCTGGATACAAGCCCTGTCAGGATATTCCTCCAAAAGTCCCTCCGGAACCGTGCTGGCAAGAGAGGCCCCGGCCCCTCCCTGAAAGGCGGATGCGATGAACCGGTGGCCGTCGGTTTTCTGGCCGATAACGGGCACAAACAATGCTCCGTCCTTTGCCTTTCTGGAATCCGTTTCTATATGGGTAATTTCCGTTTCCCGCCGGCCCGAGGCCAGACTTCCTCCTGTGGCCTGGAGGATTTCCCCTACCGTTAATTTTGACATATTCCTGTTCTCCTTTTATGCAAGCAGTGAATTTTCCCGAAGGGCTTCTTCAATGACCTCCCGGTCCAAAAAGTGGCGGCGGACTCCGTTTTCCTCCTGGTAATCCTCATGGCCCTTTCCGATAACAGCGATCATATCCCCCTCCTGGGCGTGGGTAATGGCGTAAAAAATAGCTTCCCGGCGGTCCGGGATTTCCAGATAATCTCCCCCTGTGGGAATGAGAGTGCTTTTTATGTCCTCAATAATATCTTCTGTCTTTTCAAATCGGGAATTATCCGCCGTAAGGATACACAGATCCGCCATACGGCCTCCGCTTTCCCCCATAGAATATCTGCGGTCTTTCGCCCGGTTTCCGCCGCAGCCGAATACGCAGACCAGCCGTTTGGGCTCATAAGCCCGCAGGGTCTTTAACAGGCTTTCCATGCTGACTGCATTGTGGGCGTAATCCACTAAAACGGAAAATTTCTCAGAACTGTAAACCAGCTCCATGCGGCCGTTGACCCTGATATGTTCCAAAGCTTTGGCTGCCGTTTCTTTGGGAAGGCCTAAATAAGAGGCAATTGCCATGGCTCCCAGGGCGTTGTATACGTTAAACCAGCCGGGGATCCCTACGCGGACAGGGGTTTCATATTGTCCCGGAACGGAAAACTCCATTCCCACAAAGCCCTTTTCCGATACGTATTTCACCGGAAAACCGTAGAAATCGCAAGGGGTTTTGAGGCTAAATTCATAAAGAGGACACTTGGCATTTTGCTTAACAGCACCATAGTGCTCATCATCCCGGTTTATAAAGCCGGCTTTGGCTCTGGAAAAAATCTGGGACTTGTAATACAGGTACTCTTCAAAATCAGCGTGTTCATTGGGGCCAATATGATCCGGGGATAAGTTGGTAAACAGGGCGCAGTCAAAGACAATGCCGTCGACGCGGTGCATTTTCAGCCCCTGGGAAGACACTTCCATAACCGCGTACTGGCAGCCTTTTTCCACCATATTGGCAAAGGCCTCCTGAATGGCATAGGACTCCGGCGTCGTATTGACCGTAGGATAAGTCTCCTCCCCAATAACGATTCCCGTAGTACCTATCATGCCTGTTTTTTTTCCGCAGGCTTCCAAAATGGTTTTCATCATATGGGCCGTAGTGGTTTTTCCCTTTGTTCCGGTAATGCCAATGGTAATGAGCTTTTCAGCCGGATAGCCGAACCGGGCCGCTGATAAGAGCGCCAAAGCCCTGCGGCCGTTTTCCACCTGGATAACCGTTACTCCCTCCGGAGCTTCTACTGGCCTTTCCACCACCAAAACCCGGCAGCCGGCCTCAACTACGGCGGGAATAAAATCGTGAGAATCCGCTCTGGCTCCTTTCATGCAGACGAAAACCGTATCAGGAGCCGCTTTTCTGGAATCGTAAATTACATCCCGAACCTCCTCGTCGCCCCTTCCCTGGAGCAAGCGGTAGGGAATTTCCTGCAGCCAATCTTTTATTGCCATAAAACCTCCTATTATCCTCAACTGTTTTCTTTCCATTTACCCGGATCTCTGTTCTGTCACGGCAAGTCTGCGGCCGCTGCAGTTCTTCCCTGCAGCGGCCGTCTGGCCCCGCGTCTCTGGGGCTGCCTTTTAAAACAGTCCGGTAATCCTGCCTTCATCATCAACGTCAATGCCATTGGCGGCGGGCGTCTTAGGAAGTCCGGGCATGGTCATAATAGCCCCTGTCAAAACTACAACAAAGCCGGCGCCGGCGGATACATAAGCGTCCCGGACATTGACGGTAAAGCCTGTAGGCCTTCCTAACTTTGTCTGATCGTCGGAAAGGGAATACTGGGTTTTTGCCATGCAGACCGGAAGATTTCCAAATCCCATCTCTGTAATCTGTTTTAAAGCCCGTTCTGCCGCAGGCGAATAGGTAACGCCGTCGGCTCCGTAAATTTCGCCTGCTACTGTCTGGATCTTATCTTTCAGGCTCATTTCATCAGGATACAAAACATGGAACTGGCTTTCCTTTGTTTCCAGAGTGTGGAGGACTTTTTCCGCCAAGGCGATTCCGCCTTCTCCGCCCTTCTCCCATACCTGGGACAATGCAAAGTCACATCCTCTGTCCTGGCAGAATTTCTTTACGTACTCATACTCCGCCTGGGTGTCGCTGACAAAGGAATTTAAGGTTACAATAACCGGAACGCCGTACTTCTGGAGGTTTTCAATATGCTTCTCCAGATTGACGATTCCTCTGGCCAGAGCTTCCAGGTTCTCCTGGCCCAAATCCGCTTTGGCAACGCCGCCGTTGTATTTCAGCGCCCGTACCGTTGCCACCAGAACTACTGCATCAGGCTTTAATCCCGCTTTTCTGCACTTAATGTCAAAGAATTTTTCCGCTCCCAGATCTGCGCCGAATCCGGCTTCCGTCACGACAATGTCCGCCAGTTTCAAAGCCGTCCTGGTTGCCCTGACGCTGTTGCAGCCGTGGGCGATATTGGCAAAGGGACCGCCGTGAACAATGGCTCCGGTGTGCTCCAGAGTCTGGATCAGGTTGGGCTTTAAGGCGTCTTTTAACAGTGCCGCCATAGCGCCTACAGCCTTTAACTGGGCCGCCGTAACCGGCTCTCCAGCAAAATTATATGCTACTACAATCCGTCCCAGACGTTCCTTTAAATCCTTCATATTTTCCGCAAGACAGAGAATGGCCATAATCTCAGAAGCCACGGTAATGACAAAGTGATCTTCCCGAACCATTCCGTCGGCTTTGGCCCCCAGGCCGATTACAACATTGCGCAGGGCCCTGTCATTCATATCCAGACAGCGTTTCCAAAGAACCTGCCTGGGATCGATCCCAAGGGCGTTTCCCTGCTGGATATGGTTGTCCAGCAAAGCCGCCAGCAGATTGTTTGCAGAGGTAATGGCGTGGAAGTCCCCGGTAAAATGGAGATTTAAGTCTTCCATAGGAACTACCTGGGCGTAGCCGCCGCCTGCTGCTCCGCCTTTAATGCCGAAACAGGGGCCTAAGGACGGCTCTCTTAAAGCAATAATGGCTTTCTTTCCGATTTTTCCGAAAGCCTCTCCCAGTCCTACGGAAGTCGTAGTTTTTCCTTCTCCGGCCGGGGTAGGGTTAATGGCCGTCACCAAAACCAGTTTTCCGTCAGGCCGTTCTTTTATCTTCTCCCACAGCTCGTCTGTCAGTTTTGCTTTGTACTTACCGTAAAGCTCCAGATCGTCCTCCTGGATTTCATAGGCTTTCGCCACCTCCCGAATTGGCAGCATCTTCGCTTCCTGTGCAATTTCAATATCTGTTTTCATGGCCTTTTATCCTCCTTTGTTTTCAACCGCCCTGTTCTATTAATTCTTCAAACTGTTCCATAGTCATCAGAATCTTACGCGGCTTTGTTCCCTCTTCTTCTCCTACGACTCCGGCCTGGGCCAGTTGATCCATAATCCGCGCCGCCCGGTTAAAGCCGATTTTAAACACTCTCTGGAGCATTCCGATAGAAGCCTTGTCCTTCTCAATAATAAATTTCCCGGCCTGTACGAAATACTCGTCCCGGCTCTCTCCGCCTCTGGCGGCTTCTGCCGGGGCCTGAGCTATCTGTTTTTCCACTTCCGGATTGTACTGGGCCGTCAGCTCCTGATTGGTCAAAAATTCCACTACCCTTGAAACCTCTTCGTCTGATACATAGGCCCCCTGAACCCTCTGAGGCTTAGGAAAGCCGGAAGGATAAAACAGCATATCGCCCTTTCCTAAAAGCTTTTCCGCCCCGTTCATATCGATAATGGTTCTGGAATCCACTCCGGAAGAGACGGAAAAGGCGATTCTGGAAGGCACGTTGGCCTTAATCAGTCCTGTAATGACATTGACGGAAGGCCTCTGGGTGGCAATGACCAGATGGATCCCCGCTGCCCGGGCCAACTGGGCCAGACGGCAGATGGAGTCCTCTACCTCTCCCGGAGCCACCATCATCAAATCCGCCAGCTCGTCGATAATAATGACGATTTGGGGCATTTTCTGGGGCTTTTTGGGATCCTCAATATCCTTGATCCCTTCCACTCGTTCATTGAATCCTTTTAAATCCCGGACGCCGTATTCCGCAAATTTTTTGTACCGGTCCGTCATCTCAGCCACAGCCCAGTTTAAAGCGCCGGACGCCTTTTTGGGATCCGTCACTACCGGGATCAGCAAATGGGGGATGCCGTTATAAACGCTTAATTCCACCACTTTGGGATCCACCATAATCAGTTTGACATCTTCCGGCTTTGCCTTGTAAATAATACTCATAATCAAGGTATTGATACATACGGATTTTCCCGAACCTGTAGCTCCTGCAATGAGCAGGTGGGGCATCTTGGCAATGTCCGTCACCACAGTCTGTCCCCCAATATCTTTTCCCACGGCAAATGCCAGACGGGATTTATGCCGGACAAACTCGTCGGACTCTAAAAGCTCCCGCAGATACACTACGTTATTCTCTTTGTTGGGCACCTCGATTCCCACTGCCGATTTACCCGGAATGGGAGCCTCAATACGAATGTCCGCAGCCGCCAGACTCAGTTTAATATCATCGGCCAGTCCCACAATCCGGCTGACTTTTACGCCCTGCTCCGGATGGAGTTCGTACCGGGTTACCGACGGACCGCAGCTTATATTGGTGACCGTTACGCCCACCCCGAAATTTCTCAGGGTCTGCTGCAACTTAATCGCCGTGTCCTTATACTCCTGTTCAGAAAAATTGGTATTGCGGCTGCCGCGATCCAAAAGGCTGGCAGGCGGAAAGACGTATTCCTTCGGCGGTTCCTTGGCTTCCTCTTCTATCTGGGCCGTCACTGCGGCCTGGGAAGCGGGATCTGCAGCCGCCTGAGCCTTTCTCTTCTCCAGTTTTTTCTGAAGAAGCTCCGTTTCCGTTTCAATAATCTTTCCTGTGGCCGTTTCTACCCGTTTTTCTCCTTCCGGGACAAAAATCTCTCCTGTCTTTTCTTCCGGCTCTGTTTCTGAACCGTTAAATTCCAGTTCATGGGGATCCTTCGGAAATTCTTCTGCGTCAAATTCCCCGTCAAAATTAATGCCCTGACGTTCTTTGTCAATTCGGTAATAGGAAGCGTCCTCCCCGATAACGTCCATTTCTTCTAAAGTACTGGTGTTTCTGGGAGCCACAAAGGACTCTTCCGCCATTGGCGTCCTGTCCGCTTCAAAGGGAACGCTGTCGTCTTCTATGTAAAGATCTTTCGGTCGGGCAATACTGCCGGTAAATACATCCGCAGGACTGACTTCTCCGGCAGGTTCCGCCTGGGGTTTTTCATCAGGCTGCTTTTCCGCCCGTTCCAGCATTTCTTCCAGAGAGGGTTCCTGGGGAACGGGTTCAAACATGGACTGCACCGGAGCGTCCGTAGGCATTGGCGCCTCTTCCTCGATTTTTGTGGCGTCCAGATTTACGCCCTGAACCCGCTGCTCCTCTCTCAGCCTGCGGCGTTCCTCCTGGCGTTCCGCCCGGATTTCCCTTCGCCGATCTATATCTTCCCTGGCATAATGGTAGGCCTTGTCGCCTCCTTGCTTTACTGCCTTAACTACGGATTTTTCTGTAATGCAGACAATGCATATGACGAAAACAGCCAGCAGCACGACGTAAGCTCCCGCCGTCCCTACGACAGCGGAAAGGCCTGAGGCCAAAAGGCCGCCTACCAGGCCGCCGCCTTTTCCGCTTACTGCCGACGCTCTGTAGCATTCCAGAACATTTCCGCCCATAAGACTTTTATCGCCGAAAAGAAGCTGGGCGAATCCGCAGAGAATCAGCGCCGTTCCAATGGCCGCCCAAAGCTTTAGGGTGGCCCGCACGTTGCCTCGGTTGGACAGGGCAAAACAGGTTCCGATAAAAAGAAATATCGGAACCAGATAGCCAATCATTCCAAACAAGCCCAACTGGGCACTTTTCAAAAATTGTCCCACTATGCCGCACAGATTAAAATTGCTTAAAAACAACAGTACGGCGATTACAAAAGAACTGATAATAAACACTTCCGCCCGTATTACCTGGGCTCCCTCGTCGTAATCCGGCTCCGGCTGTTTTCTCGGTCTTCCTGCTTTTTTCGTACTCGTCTTTCTCTGAGCTGTCTGTCTTCCTTTTTTAGTTTCTGACACGAAATTAAGCCTCCTGTATTTTCCTTCTGATAGGAACTCAGAAAATTCCCATTATCGATAGTATACAAAAATTCCTGTGAAAATGCAAGCTAATGAAGGCCGTCGATCATGGCGTGGAGTTTTGAGAGGGCCTCCCGGATCCCTCCCACCTCGTCAATAAGCCCAGCGTCTACGGTTTCTTGTCCTACCAGAACAGTTCCCAAATCCCTTGTAAGCATTTCCGTATTGTGCATAAGGCTGCGCAGTTTATCGTATCCGATTTTCGAATGCCGGGAAACGAAGCTCAGGATCCGATCCTGGATCATTTCAAAGTATTCATAAGTCTGAGAGGTCCCGATGACCATGCCGCTCATCCGAACTGGATGGATCATCATGGTTCCTGTGGGGACAATAAAAGAATAGTCTGAAGACACAGCCAGAGGAACCCCGATGGAATGGCTGCCGCCCAGCACCAGGGAAACCGTAGGGATACTCAATGAAGCGATCATTTCCGCTATGGCAAGGCCTGCGTCCACGTCCCCGCCGGAGGTATTGAGTAAAACCAGAAGGCCCTCCACCTCCTCATTGTCTTCGATTTCCGCCAGTTTCGGCAGCACGTGATCGTACTTAGTGGCTTTGCTGTTCCCTGACAGATTTTCGTGGCCCTCCACTTCCCCGATAATAGAAAGCAAATGGATATTGTGATGGCGGCCGCTGTGATCCAAAGTCATTTGGCCGTACTCTTCCAGCCTTTCATCTATCTTTTCCTCTACTTCTTTTTTCAGCTTTTCTTCTTCCGCAGCCCCGTTTCCCATGAGATTCTCCCTTCCAGGGCAGTACTGTCCGCCCTCTTTATATTTTCTGATTATTCTGTTCCCTTTTATCCTTCTTCATGCATATGGTCCGGAAGAAAGAAGGTTTTTTTTGCGTACATTTCTGTACATTTCCGGAAACTTGTAGTAAACTAATGCTAAAAATATCAAGTTTCAGGAGGCCCACCATGGAAAAAATCAAAATGACCACCCCCCTTGTTGAGATGGACGGGGATGAAATGACGCGAATCCTCTGGAAAATGATTAAGGAGGAGCTTCTGCTTCCTTTTATTGATCTGAAAACCGAGTATTACGATTTGGGACTGGAAAACCGGGACGCTACCAATGATCAGGTTACCGTTGATTCCGCTCTGGCCACGAAAAAATACGGCGTTGCCGTAAAGTGCGCCACTATTACGCCTAACGCCGCCCGTGTAACGGAATACAATTTAAAAGAAATGTGGAAAAGCCCTAATGGCACCATTCGGGCCATTTTAGACGGTACCGTATTCCGCAGCCCCATTGTGGTAAAAGGAATCGAGCCCTGCGTAAAGAATTGGAAGAAGCCCATTACCATTGCCAGACACGCTTACGGCGACGTTTATAAGGGCGTGGAAATGAAAATCCCCGGAGCCGGAAAAGCCGAATTGGTTTACACAGCGGCCGACGGCAGCCAGTGCCGGGAAGTCATTCACGAATTTGACGGCCCCGGCATCATTCAGGGAATGCACAACGTTTCCGCCTCTATTGAGAGTTTTGCCAGAAGCTGCTTTAACTACGCTCTGGATGTGAAGCAGGATCTGTGGTTTGCCACCAAAGATACGATTTCCAAAAAGTACGATCACACCTTCAAAGACATTTTCCAGGAAATCTTTGACAAGGAGTATTCCGACCGCTTCCGCGAGGCAGGCATTACATATTTTTATACTCTCATTGATGATGCCGTTGCCCGGGTTATGAAGTCCGAAGGCGGCTATATCTGGGCCTGCAAAAACTATGACGGAGACGTTATGAGCGATATGATCTCCTCCGCTTTCGGTTCTCTTGCCATGATGACCTCTGTTCTGGTATCTCCGGAAGGCTACTATGAATACGAAGCGGCCCACGGAACGGTTCAGCGCCACTACTATAAACACTTAGCCGGAGAAGAAACCTCTACCAACTCCGTTGCTACGATTTTCGCATGGTCCGGAGCTTTAAGAAAGCGCGGAGAACTGGACGGCAATGCAGAGCTTTCCGCTTTTGCAGATCGTCTGGAAAAAGCCACCTTAGATACCATTGAGAGCGGTTCCATGACCAAAGATCTGGCCCTGATTACGACTCTGGAAAATCCCACTGTTTTAAACAGCCAGGACTTTATTAAAGCCATTGCCGCGAGACTGGCTTAAACTGCATTTCCTATTTCCATATTAAGAAGCCCCGTGAAATCCTGGTTTTTATCACCTTGGATTCCACGGGGCTCTCTTTTAAGGGGCTGAAAATTCTTTTTCATATTTTTCATTCAGCCAGCGGACTCCCTCCTGGATTCCGCTTTCACTAAATTCAAACTCCTGAAACTCTATCTTCTCCGGCGGGGTTGCATCGTAGCTGTAAGGCTCCGGCCAAAGGGAAACCAGAAGATAGGATTCCTCCTTCTTTTCCCCGTCTGCCCCTTCCCTTTCCTTTGAAGCTTTTTCCATGCGGTACCGCATTCCTTCATAGCTTCCGGTGTATTTCGCCTTTTTCAGATAGGGAATCGGCATAAAACTGTCCCGTTCCAGCATTGGCTCCTCCTTTCGCCCCTGCTATTTAATGGGCGTCAAACCAGCTTTTTCCTTCCTTTGCATCCACTTCCAGAGAAACAGAAAGGCTGGCGGCGTGTTTCATTTTATCTTCCAGAATTTCTTTTACCTGGGAAATCTCTTCTTTCCAGGTTTCCACCAGCAGTTCATCATGAACCTGCAGGACAATCCGGGATTTCATTCCCCGTTTTCTCAGCTCCCGGTCTACCTGAATCATGGCAATTTTCATAATATCAGCGGCAGTTCCCTGAATGGGTGAGTTCATGGCTACTCTCTCACCGAAGGATCTCTGCATAAAATTAGCGGATTTCAGCTCCGGAATGGGCCTGCGTCTGCCAAAGAGTGTGGTTACAAAGCCGTGCTCTTTTCCGTCAGCCACCTGTTTGTCCAAAAATTCTTTTACTCCCGGGTAGGTTTCAAAATATTTATTAATGTATTCCAGGGCTTCTTTTCTGGTAATGCTTAAATCTTCGCTGAGTCCAAAAGCGCTGATTCCGTATACAATGCCGAAATTAACGGCTTTGGCATTGCGGCGCTGAAGAGGAGTCACTTCTTCCAGGGGAATATGGAAAACCTGAGACGCCGTAATGGCGTGAATGTCCTGGGCGGAACGATAGGCTTCAATCAGCCTTTCATCTCCGGACATATGAGCCAGGATCCTCAGCTCAATCTGGGAATAATCGGCATCTACAAAGGTATAGCCCTCCTCCGGAACAAAGACCTTGCGAATCTCCCTTCCAAGCTCCATGCGGACCGGAATATTCTGAAGGTTTGGCTCCGTACTGCTGATGCGCCCCGTAGCCGTAATGGTCTGGTTGAATTTTCCGTGAATCCGTTCATCAGGACCAATAAAGGCCGCCAGTCCCTCGGCGTAGGTGGAATACAACTTGGCAAGCTGGCGGTAATCCAGAATCATCTGGACGGCAGGCACATCAGGGGCCAGCTTTTCCAAAACATCTGCGGCAGTAGAATAGCCCGTCTTCGTTTTCTTCCCGCCTTTTAAATGCATCTTTTCAAACAGAACTTCCCCCAACTGTTTGGGAGAATTAATATTAAAGGTTTCTCCCGTAGCCTCGTAGATTTCCTGCTCCAGCTTATCAATGCGGACTTTCAGCCGGCTGCCGTAGTCCTTTAATTCCTGGCGTTCCACCCGCACTCCCGCCGCTTCCATACGGTAAAGGCTGTAAATAAGGGGCATCTCGATTTCCAGGAAAAGGGACTCCATTCCGGTTTCCTTTAATTTCTCCCTAATGACAGGGGCGCTGGCCCAGGCCGTATAGGCCATATAGCAGGCGCATTCCGCTCCTTTCTCCTCTCCCTGAGCAATTCCGGTTCCTACAGGAGTCTTTCCCAGCAAATCCGTCCGGGACGGCAGGGACTTCTGCAGATAATCCTTTGCCAAATCGTCGTAATCGTAGGAGTCTTTTAACGGATTTAACAGATAGGCCCCTATCTTTCCGTCGCGGATAGGGCAGGTATCGTCTACACTCAAAAAACTCAACTGGCTTTTTAAATCCAGAGTCCACAGCTCACCCTCTGTCTTTTCCCTGGATAAGTCTTCCAGCTTTCCCGCAAGATATTCTCCCGTTAAAAATCCCCCGCACTCAATAAGGGCGCACTTTTTTTCTCCTAAACATATCGCCAGACCTGCAACAGACGGTCCGTCATTTACCAGCCAGAAGCCCACTCTCTCGGCATTCCCGGCCTCTTCTAAAAGGGACTGAGCCTCGCTGAAATCCGTAATCCGCAGAAAGCTGTCCTTAACGCTCTCCGCCGCCCCTTCCCGGACAGCCTCGTCAAAACGCGGCAGAATGGATTTAAATTCCAGACGCTTCATATACTCGTAAGCCTCTTTTGTGTAAAGATTATCGATTTTAGCATCTTCATAGGAAAATTGGATGTTGCAGTCCGTACAGATTTCCGCCAGCTTTTTACTCATCTGGGCCATATCGTAATGCTCCTCCAGCGCTTTTTTCGCCCTGGGAGGTTTCATCTCTTCTAAATGTGCATAAGCGTTTTCGATACTTCCGTAAGCGGAAATAATCGCGGTAGCCGTCTTTTCCCCAATGGTAGGAACACCGGGAATATTATCCGATGCGTCGCCCATTAAAGCCTTCACATCAATAAATTCCTTAGGCGTCACCCCGTATTCCCGTTTGACGTCCTCCGGATAATAGTCCTTGACTTCCGTTCCCCCTCTCAGGGTTTTGGGAATCCGGATTTTTATGTGTTCGTCGGCAAGCTGCAGCAAATCCCTGTCCCCGGATACGATAGAAACCTCCACTTCTTTTCCGGCCTGACCTTTGGCTACTGTGCCCAAAATGTCGTCGGCTTCATAACCGGCCATGGTTAAAATGGGAATCCCCATAGACTTCAGCACATCTTTCATAAGAGGAACCTGCTCATGAAGCTCTGCAGGCATAGGCTTTCTTGTTCCTTTATAATCCTGGTACATCTTATGGCGGAAGGTGGGTTCTTTCAAATCAAAGGCCACGGCCAAATGATCCGCCTGCTCTTCTTCCAGAATTTTAAACATAATATTTAAGAAACCGTATACCGCATTGGTATGGAGTCCCTCAGAATTGGTCAAATCCGGCACTCCGTAAAAGGCCCGGTTTAAAATGCTGTGTCCGTCAATCAAAACTAATTTTCCCATTCTCAACCTTCTTTCCTTTCCAGTTGTTTCTTTCAGTCATTTCTTTAAAAAAGTCCCCAAATTCTTATCTGCATTACGGTCATTACCGTCAGACTCATAACCACCAGAGTATTAACGGCATACTGGACTATCTTAAACAGCCGTGTTCTCTGAACCTGCTGCCGGGATTCCTCCAACCGTTCCTCCAGCTCCCCTTTAATATTGAAATTGTCTGCATCAGAATCCAACTGCCGGATTCCCAGATCAACTGTAAAATAAATTTCCAGTTCCTCCTGACAGTTTTCGCAGGTTTCAATATGTTCCAAAAATTCTTCCAACTGATTATCATCCAGATCCCCCTGGATATACGGCATAACCAGCCGTTCCGCTTCCTGACAAGTCATTGTGCAGCCCCCTCCTGTCCGCTGCAGTACGGCCTCTCTTATGAAACAAAAAAGACCCGAAAGCCTATTCAGAATAAGCCTTCGGGTGCCCCTGCCAAGGAGTGCCGGCTGCGGGACTTGAACCCGCACGATGTCGCCATCAATGGATTTTGAGTCCACCTCGTCTGCCATTCCGACAAGCCGGCTCGTACTTGCAACGCTCATTATTTTAGCATAGATTACAGTATTTGGCAAGCAATTTTTTATTTTATAGAAAACTTCGTTTCTATGAAACAAAAACGCTCCGTGCGGATCACACTGCGGCGGCGCAGAAGCTGCCGCAGGAGCGACCCGCCTCAGGCGGAGAATCCTGCTTTACAGGATTCTTTTATCTATTCCTTTACTTTAAATATTCCAGCGCTTCCTTTTCTGTCAACTGAAATTTAGCACAGATATTTTCCAATATCTTATTGTCGTCAAATCCAAGATCTTTATATACGGAAACAGCCCCATATATTTTCCCCAAATCAATGCCTTCTTTCCGGCCTTCGTCATAGCTTTCATTAAGCTTCATTGCCAGAGTCATATATTCCCGCCTCCATTCTCTGTTGCGTTTCGCCTCCGTTACCGCATTGTCCAGTTCCTCTACATACGGATCATCACTGTAGATTCCGTCTATGTAATCAAGAACCGCTTTTAACTTCGGATCGATGTCCTTCATAGTCCCTTTTGTATTTAAAAATATCTTTACCGCTTCATCTCCTAAAACCAATGACGGATCTTCTGTACAAGTATTCCGGAACGTATACTTATGCCTTCCCTTATGGAATATATCTGATACACAGATAAATATGACATAGCTTTTATTTAGGTTTCTGTATACCTCTCCTTTATCAATGAGCTGCAAATCTATCATGGACTGGTAGTACCGGCTCCGTTTCGGGAGCTCCTTTGTGTCCGTCGTCTGGATCTCAATGTTATAGATGGTTTCCTGGTCATCCTTTACATATACGTCCAATCGGACACTCTTAGCGTCGATGTCCTCCTTAATTGTTTTTTGCAGCTCCGGATATTCAATGCGGGTAATATTCAGTTCCGGAAAAATCCGTTCCAATAACTTTTTACATAAATTAGGACGGCTCATGACCTTTCCGAATATAAAGTCATTGGCCAGGGTTAAAGACTGCCACTTCTGCTCTAAATTTTGTGTCATAGATTCTCCTGTTTTAAGTCATAACGATTAAAGATAAAATCGTATTTCAAAGGAACTACTCATGCTTTCTACAACCATTATACCCTTTCCAGACTCTGAATACAAGATTCTCTTTTTCGTTGTTCGGTTCTTAACAGTAAAATCACAAAAATGTAAAAAATTATTCAACATATCCCCTCATATGTATGGTATAATAGCCGCAAGCAATGAGCAGTGCGCGTACAAGAAAATAGCAAATGGGCTGCTTGCAGACCGATTTGCCGTTTATTGTACGCATAGGGCGAATGCCCGTGAACGAGGAAAACGAAGTTTTCCGAGTGGGCACTGCGGACAGGGTATCCCTGGCCACTTAACGAGGTCCTGCTCCCCATTCTAAAGAAAAAGAAAAGAGGTACTGCATGAATAAGAAGCTTATTATCGGAATATCGGCCGCTGTTGTTGCTGTTGTTATCGGCGCTGCGGCCGCTCTTATGACTTCCACCACTCCGGAGAAAATCGATCTGTCTTCCACTCACACTACGGAAGCGCCTACTGAATCTGCGAAGGCGGAAACGGAAACCGAAGCCGCAATCACTACAGAGGCCGAAACCACTGAGGCGGCGGAAGAAACCGGTTCTGCCGCGTCTGTTTCCACTTCCATTGAAACTTATACCTCCGGTGAGATTTCCATTGAATATCCTAAGGTGGCTGGCATCTCTGACTCCACCCTGCTGGAGCAAATCAATGAAAAACTTCGTTCCAATGCTCTGTCTGTCGTGGAAGGGCTGAAGGCCGAAGAAACCGGCGGGAGTCTTTCTGTGACCTGCCAGGTTATTTCTGCGGACCGCCGCCGGCTTACAGCGGTTTATACGGGCCTGTGGACTCCGGAAGGAGCCTCATATCCTACCAATCTTTTTTACAGCAATACCATTGATCTGCGGGATGCTTCCGATCTGGGTCTTAACGATTTTACCGACGCTTACACCATGGCGGGCTACGTTCTCAGCGATGATGTTGTCTTTTCCGGCCTGACAGACGAACAGACTGCCGCTGTTTTGGAATACCGGAAATCCATAACTTTAGAGGACTTTACCAATACGTTCAATCAGGCAGATTTCCCCATTCAGACGGGTGTGGAATGGCCTCCGTCCTTTAGTTATGAAAAACAGGGAAGCATTTTCTTTACCTTCCCGGTTCCTCACGCTTTAGGCGATTATGTTACTGTCCGTTTTGATCCTTCTACGAAATAAAAAGACTCCTGCTTTGCAGGATTCTCCGCCTGCGGCTGGCGCATAAATACTTACTATACTTTATGAAAGAACGAGGATAAACACAAATGGAAAATGTTATGATTTTCGACCACCCACTGATCCAGCATAAGATTTCCAAATTGAGGGATAAAAACACAGGTACCAATGAATTTCGCGCTTTAATCGAAGAGATCGCTATGTTAATGGGCTATGAAGCCCTCCGGGATCTTCCGTTGGAAAACGTAGAGGTGGAAACTCCCATTGAAACCTGCATGACCCCTATGATTGCCGGCCGCAAGCTGGCCGTAGTTCCCATCCTCAGAGCCGGTTTGGGAATGGTAAACGGCATTCTGGCCCTGGTTCCCTCTGCAAAAGTCGGCCATATCGGACTTTACCGGGACGAGGTGACTCATGAGCCCCACGAGTATTACTGCAAGCTCCCCAACCCCATTGAGGAGAGAACCATTATTGTTACGGACCCTATGCTTGCCACAGGCGGATCCGCTGTGGCCGCTGTGGATTTTATTAAATCTCACGGAGGCAAGAAAATTAAATTTATGTCCATTATTGCTGCTCCCGAAGGCCTGAAGAGGCTTCAGGCGGCCCATCCCGACGTTCAGGTATACGTAGGCTGTCTGGATCGCTGTCTCAATGAAAATGCCTACATCTGTCCGGGGCTGGGGGATGCCGGAGATCGGATTTTCGGCACGAAATAAAGGCTTAGCCAATTCCTTTTAAGATTACGCTAAATGCCAGAATCAAAAGGGCCAGAGGGACATACAGGTACTGGGCGGCAGCTTTGTACCACGTTCCCAAAGGCCTTTTTCTTCCTTTATTCAGTTCTTTTAAAATCTTTTCTGCCCCGGTGACCCAGTAGATCATAAGGGCTCCCACAACGGCTCCCAAGGGCACTGCATATATGGTTATAAAATCCATCCATTTTCCCAACGTTACCTCTGATTCCAGGCAGATTCCCCCTGCCATAACCGCCAGTCCCGTTACAGCTACAGCCTGACGCCTGCTCATGCCAAGGCGTTCCTGAACTGCTTCCCCGCAGGTTTCAAAAAGGTTTACCATAGACGTAATTCCGGCAAAGAAAACGGACAGGAAAAACAAAACAGCTATAAGACGGCCGCCGGCAATTTGAGAAAAAACCGCCGGCAAAGCTATAAATAGCAGCGCTGGCCCGGTATCCAATCCTTCCCTCATGGCAAAGACAGCGGGAATCACCACAAATCCTGCCAGAAGGGCGGCCAGACTATCCAGAAGGGCTGTCGCCGCTGCCGCAAAAGGAATGTCTTCTTCCGGATCCAGATAGCTTCCATAAGTGATCATGCCGGCTCCTGCTATTGACAGAGAAAAGAAGGCCTGTCCCATGGCCATGATCCAGGTATCTCCCCGGGCCAAACGGCTCCAGTCAGGAATCAGAAGGTACCGGTATCCTTCTGCCGCCCCTTCCAGAAAAAACACCCGGATTCCTAAAAAAAGAAATAATAAGAAAAAGGCCGGCATGATCATTCGGCTGATCCCTTCAATTCCTTTTAAAACACCGCCAAAAAGAATAGCCATGGTTAAAATAACGGCAAGGCCGTTCCAGCCTATGCTGCCGAAAGGTCCTGCCGCCCTGGCAAAATACTCCGCCGCATTTTCCTGGAAGATTTGCCCCGTCAAAGCCCCCCAGATGTACCGGAGAACCCAGCCGGTAATGACGCTGTAGCCCATGGCGATTCCCAGAGAGCCAAAAAGCGGAATGACGCCCCAAAAGGCGCCGCCCCGCTTTCCTCTGGATTTAACCGCATACTCATAGGCCCCGAAAGGACCGCTTCCCGTCAGCCGGCCCAAAGCAAATTCTCCGGCCAAACCAATGATTCCAAATAATATGGCAAATCCAAAATACAGTAAAAGGAACGCTGCCCCGCCGTACTGTCCTGTCCGGTAAGGAAACATCCAGATGTTCCCTATGCCTATGGCGGATCCGGCTGACGCCAGAATAAATCCCAGGCGTGAGCCAAACCGGCCTTTTCTCTTCCGTGGAGTGTCTTTTTCTGTTTTTTTCTCTGCCATTTATCCCTCCGGCATTACTGTTTTTCTGCGATCTCTCCGCGTTTTTTATAAATTGAGTGAGCGTCTACACAGCCGCGGACACTGGAAAGAGGATAGATATTGGATTCCCTTCCGATTACGGTACCGGGATTTAAAACGGAACCGCAGCCTACCTCTACATTGTCCCCAATCATGGCGCCGAATTTTTTCAGCCCCGTCTCAATGTCTCCGTCAGCGGCGTGTACTTTTACCAGGCATTTATCAGACTTTACATTAGAGGTAATGGAGCCTGCGCCCATATGGGCCTTATAGCCTAATATGGAGTCCCCCACATAATTGTAGTGTGGAACCTGCACCTTATTAAATAAAATGACATTCTTTAACTCTGTAGAATTGCCTACTACCGCTCCTTCGCCTACCAGGATTTTTCCTCTCAGGAAGGCGCAGTGGCGGATTTCCGCCCCGGCTCCGATAATGGCCGGCCCCGTAATGCTGGCAGTGGGCGCCACTTTTGCGGTTTTGTGGATCCATACGTTTTCGCCTTCTTTGCGGTACTCTTCTTCTGAAAGGCTTTCTCCCAGCTTCTGGACAAACTCTCCAATCTGGGCCAGCACTTCCCAGGGATAAGTACAGGATTTCATTAAATCCGCAGCCAGGGTCTGAGACAGATCATAAAGATCTGTTATTTTCATTTCCTCTTGTTTCATATACGTTCCTCCTCTTTCTTTCCCTTCTTATAATATACCATTTCCCTGTCAAAACATTCACGCAGGGCGTATTGGTTTTGAAGTTTTTGTACACTGTAGGTCCGGCCTGCTACGAACCGCTCCAGCTTTTCCATATATTCCTCTGATGTAATGGTTCCTTCCGCCACATAGGTAAGCCCTTTCTCCCAGCTTGCCGTCAGCTCCGGGTTTAAAAGAGGGCGAATGGACGATTCCACTACGTCATATATCATTTCCCCTAAAAGAGTAGGGGTAATTACCTGGGTCTTTTTGTTAAGGGCCAGATACTTAATATTGACCAATTTCTTTAAGATCTCAGCCCTGGTAGCGCTTGTACCGATACCGCTCCCCTTTATCTGAGCCCTTAGCTCTTCGTCTTCAATAAGCTGTCCGGCATTTTCCATGGCTAAAATCATGGAACCGGAGGTATACCGTTTCGGCGGGGAGGTTTCCCCCTCCTTTACTGCCAAAGCGTAAAGATTAAGAATATTTCCCTTTTTCAAGGCCTTTAAAAAGGCTATAAGAGCCGGAGAAAGAGCAGGCTTTCCTTCTTCCTTTTCCGTTTCCTGGCGGTTTTTACTTCCGCTTCCCGCCACCTTTAAATAGCCCTCAGATTCCAGAATACGGAAATTGGCAAAAAAACATTCCTCCTGCCTTTTAACCGTGACACCGTATTTTTGATAAATAGCCGGCGGATAAAAAATACTGAGGAACCGGCGGCAGATAAGGTCGTAAACCCCCCGGGACATTCCTTTTAAAGATCCCAGGGCTCCCAGGCCTTGGCCTGTGGGAATCATAGCGTAATGATCCGTAATCTGCTTGTCATTGGTGTAGCGGCTCCTGGCGATTTTCTCATAAGACTTTTCCTCTAAAATCTCTTTGGCAAAGGCCGCCATAGGTTCATAGGAAACCAGCCCATTAATATTTTTCCGGATTACTTTGGCCACGGCGCTGGACAGTACCCTGGCGTCAGTTCGCGGATAGGTTATCAGCTTTTTTTCGTACAGCTCCTGGGCTATTTTCAGAGTTTCATCAGGACTGATTTTAAACATTTTAGAGCAGTCATTCTGAAGCTCCGCCAGATTATAAAGCAGGGGAGGATTTTTCGTTTCCTTCTTTCGCTCTACAGACTGGACTGTACTTTCTCCCGGCAAAGGGCCCAGGGAGGCAATGAGGGCCTCCGCGTCCTTTTTCTCCTTAAAACCGTTCTCCTTATATAAAGCCGGAGTCTGGTAGTACCGGGATCCTTCTATGGCCCGCCACTCTCCTTCAAAGGAAATATCCTCGCCTTCTCCGGTTTCTCCAGAAGGCCCAAATGTTCCTATAACCCGATAAAAAGGCGTTTTTACAAAGGTCCGGATCTCCCGTTCCCGGCGGACAGCCATCCCCAGCACGCAGGTCATAACCCGGCCCACAGAGATTACGGTGTATTTGGTACGCATAAAGCTGGAGAGAGTCTGACCGTATTTTAAGGTCAGGACTCTGGAAAAATTAATTCCCATCAGGTAGTCTTCCTTGGCCCTCAGATATGCCGAAGCCGCCAGATTGTCGTAGTCGGATAAATCCTTTGCTTCCCGGATTCCCCGGAGAATCTCTTCCTCTGTCTGGGAGTCAATCCAAACTCTCCGGCGCTTTTTCCCTTTAACGCCGGCCATCTGTTCTACAAGGCGGTAGATATACTCTCCTTCCCGTCCCGAGTCGGTACAGACATAGATGGTTTCCACATCAGGCCGGTTTAAAAGGCTCTTTACAATTTTAAATTGTTTGGCCGTCCCGCTAATGAGTTCGTATTTAAATTCCTTCGGTATAAAAGGAAGGGTTTCCAGGCTCCAGCGCCTATAGCGCTCATCATAGGCTTCCGGGTAGCTCATGGTCACCAAATGGCCCACACACCAGGTAATAATGGTATCCCCTGATTCGATATAGCCGTCGTTTCTTTTTCCTCCAGCCTTTAATGCATTGGCAAATTCCTGGGCCACACTGGGCTTTTCTGCAATAAACAGCGATTTTCCCATTCCATCCCTCTTTTATTCTTTCTTCTTTTTCGGACGATACTCCGATATGATTACAGCGGCAAACATCAGTGCGCAGCCAGCCAGCAGCTTTACGGTAATGGGATCTCCTAAAAATATTACGGAGAACACCAGGCCGAAAACGGATTCAAAGGACAGCAAAATGGAAGACGTATTGGGGGTCAGATACTTTTGCCCCGCAGTCTGCAGCAGAAATCCCACCATTGTGCTGCAGATTCCCAGATAGAGAAGGCCCGTCATAAGGCTTCCGTTAAGGATTGAAAGATCCGGGCTTCCCTCTAAGAAAGGAGCCAGAATCCAGCCCAGAGCCGCGCTGGCCGCCATCTGTACCGTAGTAAGGCGCACCGGGCTGAGAGTTTCCGTATACCGATCAATAAAAACGATATGAACCGCAAAAAAGAGCCCGCAGATTAAGGTCAGAAAATCCCCAAGATTAATGGAAAAATCTCCCTCCAAAGACAGCAAGCCCAGGCCCAGCACAGCAATAAGAGCTGCACCGATATTGCGCACCGCAGGCTTCTTTCCGTTAAAAATCCAATGAAGGAAGGGGACAATGATCACGTACAGAGTCGTAATAAAGGCATTCTTGCTTGCCGTAGTGTATTTCAGCCCGTAAGTCTGGAAAAGATAGCTAATAAAGAGAAAGACTCCCAGAATCGCTCCGCAGCGAAGATCCTTCCTGGACATTTTCCGGTTCTGAGGCCAAAATACCGCTGTCATGCAAACCGCAGCTATGGAAAAGCGCAGGGCCAGCAAATAACAGGGGGAAATGAAATCTACGGAGTTTTTCATAACCACAAAGGCGCTGCCCCAGATAATGGTTGTCAGGATCAGTCCGCTTCCTGCCAGCAGTTTTACTTTTTGGGAATGTTCTTTTGCTTGTTCACTCATTGGTTTCTAAGTCCTTTCGTCCTGTCCGTTCATTTCTGCGTAATACAGAAAAGGGGCTGCCGCCCAGGGCAGCAGCCTTATTACATAAAAATCTCCGGCGGGGCACACTCCGCCCAGAGGCAAATGTGTCCCTATGATACATAAAACCGGTATACGGTAGTCGTATCGTACTCCTCTCCTGCTTTCAGTATGGGAGAGGGGAATTGAGGCTTATTGATCGCATCCGGATAATACTGGGTTTCAAAGCAGTAAGCGTGGCGGGGGCCATACTGTGCTCCGCCTTTACCGGGCAAATCGCCTTTTAAACCGTTGGCTGTGTAAAACTGCATTCCCGGAAGATCCGTATAAACTTCCATTACCCGTCCTGTCCCCGGATCCACAGCTTTCGCGCTGAGAGCCAGTTCTCCCGCCTTGTGGTTGAGAACCCAGTTATGGTCAAAGCCTCCGGCCATTTCAAGCTGTGCAAAGTCCGCTTCAATATCCTGACCGATGGTTTTCAATTCTGTGAAATCCATGGGAGTTCCTGCCACAGGGGCAATCTCTCCCGTTGGAATAGAGGTGTCGTCCGCCGGCGTATAGGAATCCGCGTCAATCCACACCTTCTGCTCCAAAATATCGGGGCAGTCGTGGCCAGCCAGATTAAAGTAGCTGTGATTGGTAAAGTTCGCAATGGTGTCCGCGTCAGAAACCATCTGATAACGGATTACCAAACTGTCGTCCCCAGTCAGGGTGTATGTAATGGAAATGCTGGCATTGCCGGGATAGCCCTGATCCCCGTCAGGACTTGCCAGGGTAAACCTTACCCGGCTTCCCAGCTCCGCTTCCTCCGCTTCTGCCTCCCAGATCCGGTTGTGGTACAAATCCGGAGCGCTGTGGAGGTTATTTACCCCCTTGTTATTTTTAAACAGCTCATAGGTCTTTCCGTTAAGGGTAAAGGTCCCCCCGCCGATGCGGTTGGCATTTCGGCCAATGGGAGCCCCAAAATGAGGCGGGTTTTTTCTGTAAAGTTCCAGATTGTCGTAGCCTAAAACTACGTCTCCTAAATTTCCGTCCCGATCCTTTACCAGCATATGGGTCCATGTAGCCCCCAAAGTGATAAAACTGGCGGAGGTTCCGTTTTCATTGGTCAACGTATACATCTCCACCTCTGTGCCGTCCGGCATAACCCCGTAAGGCGCTTTTGTTACTGACATAATTCCTTCCCCCTTTTACTTTTTATTTTGCCTGAATATAGCCCTGTGCAGTCAGAAGCTCCGCGCACAGGACAGCTCCGCCGGCCGCCCCGCGGACAGTATTGTGGGATAAACCGACAAATTTATAATCGTATACTGTGTCCTCTCTCAGACGGCCTACGGAGATCCCCATTCCCTTTTCAAAGTCTACGTCCATGGTCACCTGGGGACGGTTATCCTCTTCCAGATACTGGATAAACTGCTTAGGTGCGCTGGGCAGCTCCAGCTCCTGGGGCAGTCCTTTAAAGGTTACCATCTTCTCAATGAGTTCCTCTTTAGAGGGTTTCTTTCTGAACTTTACGAAAACCGCAGCCGTATGGCCGTTTAAAACGGGCACACGAATGCACTGGCAGGTGATGACAGGCTCCTTAGCCTTTACAATAACGCCGTCCTCAATGGTTCCCCAGATCCGCAGCGGCTCCTGTTCGCTCTTCTCTTCTTCTCCGCTGATAAAGGGAATGATATTGCCTTCCATTTCCGGCCAGTCTTTAAAGGTCTTTCCGGCTCCCGAAATGGCCTGATAGGTAGTAGCCACTACCTCGTAGGGTTCAAACTCTTTCCATGCCGTCAAAACCGGAGCGTAGCTCTGGATGGAGCAGTTGGGCTTTACCGCAATGAATCCGCGGGTAGTTCCCAGTCTCTTTTTCTGGAAATCAATAATCTGAAAATGCTCAGGATTGATCTCCGGCACTACCATAGGCACGTCCGGAGTCCATCGATGGGCGCTGTTATTGGAAACCACCGGAACTTCCGCCTTTGCGTACTCTTCCTCAATGGCTTTGATTTCCTCTTTGGACATATTGACTGCGCTGAAAACGAAATCAACGGTTTCCGCCACAGCCTTTACATCGCTGACATTCATAACCGTCAGCTTCTTTACGCCTTCCGGCATAGGAGTGTCCATTTTCCAGTTTTCCCCTACCGCCTCTTCATAAGTCTTTCCGGCAGAACGGGCGCTGGCGGCCACCGTCACCACCTCATACCAGGGGTGATTCTCCAAAAGCGCGATAAATCTCTGTCCAACCATACCAGTGGCGCCCAAAACGCCGGCTTTTAATTTTCTTTCCATCCTTGCCTCTCTCCTCGTAAATTGGTTTTCTTACATGGTTTTTATCCTATAACAATCCCATCTAAAATGCAACTATTATTTTCCAGGTTTCCAAAAGTCTTTCCCTACAGCCGTACCTTGCTGCCTTTTCCGTCCCGTTTTGCCACCTTGAGGCGGTTTAAATGAACCTCTTTTTCTTTATAGGTGACGACAGGGCTGCTGCCAATGAGATACAAACGCTCCAGCTCTTCTCCGGACGCCAGCTTAATGCCCCGGACACCCCGGGAATTTTTCTTCATTTCCGGAATTTCTTCCAGAGCAAACCGCAGGAACACTCCGTTAGTCGTCTGGATAACCGCCTCAGTCTGATCTTCAGCCAAAAGAACTTCCGCCACCTTGTCGCCCTCCTGCAGCTTTGTGGAGGCCACCGTGCGATTATTGGTTTCAAATTCCTGGGCCGGAACCTGTTTTACAAGGCCCATTCTGGTGGCAAATACCAGCTTTTTCTCCTTCATAAGCTCCGTGCAGGTCAGGCAGACGATTTCTTCCTTTGTTCCGTCATACTTGCTGAGATTATCAATGGGAACCCCTTTATCCCGCAGTTTTCCCCAGGGAATATCTGCGGTTTTAATCTGGTGGAGATTTCCTAAATCCGTAAATACGGCAATCTTGCCATCGGTTTTGCAGGACAGGACAAAACGGTGCTCCGCTCCGATAGTCTCCGCATTCTTCTCGTAAACCGAGGGTTCCAAAAGCTTGCAGTATCCGAAGCGATCCATTACGAATACCGCCTCTCTGACAGGAGCCGCTTCTTCCTCATATACCGCTTCTTTTCCGTCTTCAATACGGGTCTTTCTGGAGACGGCAAACTCCTCTTTTATCTGATCCAGGTCCTTTTTGATGACCTCGTCCATTTTATCCCTGCGTTCCAAAATCCCCTGATACTCTTTTATTTTGCGGAGGGTTTCCCGATGCTCTTTTTCCAGGGCCAGGATTTCCAGGCCAATTAATTTATAAAGGCGCATTTCCAGAATTGCCGACGCCTGCTTTTCTGTAAAATGAAGCTTTTTCGCGTCCTCTTCAAAACCAGGGACCCTAAAGGTGATTTTGGAGGTATCTCCTTCCATAAGGCAGGCTTTGGCGTCTTTCAGATTTTTTGACCCCCGCAGCACAGCGATAATCAGGTCAATGACATCGCAGGCAGCGATTAAGCCTTCCTGGATTTCCTTTTTATCCAGCTCCTTTTCCAAAAGGACGCTGTACTTTTTCTGGGTGTTCTCATACTGGAAGGTAAGGAAATTTTTTAAAATCCCCCTCAGGTTCAGTGTTTCAGGGCGGCCGCCGGCGATTGCCAGCATATTGACCCCAAACGTGTCCTCCAGCTTGGTTTTCTTATAGAGAATATTTCGGATTTTATCAATATCCGCGTCCTTTTTCAGTTCCAGGACAATGCGGATCCCGTCTTTATTGGACTGGTTGGAAATGTCCACCACATCAGGCAGCTTCTTTCCCTCGGCCAGCTCCGCAATATCCATAAGAAATTTGTTGATCCCCGCTCCAATCATGGTGTAGGGAATCTCAGTAATGACCAGTTTGTCCCGATCCGCCCGACGCTTTCCCAGCTCCACTTCCATTTTGCCCCGCAGCTTGATTTTTCCCGCCCCGGTTTCGTAAATGGAAAGGAGATCCTTTTTATTGGCAATAATGCCCCCTGTGGGGAAATCCGGACCGGGCATCAGCTCCAGCATCTCTTCCGTCGTCATGTCCGGATTATCGATATAAGCCTTCACCAAATCCGCCACTTCCCCCAGATTATGAGGGGGAATACTGGTGCTCATACCTACGGCAATTCCCTCGGAACCGTTAATCAAAAGGTTGGGAACCCGGACGGGAAGGACTTCCGGTTCTTTCTCCGTTTCATCATAATTGGGGACAAAATCCACTGTTTTGTCCAGATCCTTTAAATATACGTCTTCTGCAAATTTATTCAGTCTGGCTTCCGTATAACGCATGGCTGCGGCCCCGTCTCCCTCAATGGAGCCGAAGTTTCCATGGCCGTCTACCAATGGCATTCCTTTTTTAAATTCCTGGGACAATACCACCAGGGTATCGTAAATGGAGCTGTCGCCGTGGGGATGGTATTTACCCATGGTATCGCCTACAATACGGGCCGATTTCCGGTGAGGTTTGTCGTGGCTGATATGCAGTTCGCTCATGTCGTAAAGCACACGCCGCTGTACCGGCTTTAAGCCGTCCCTGGCGTCAGGAATCGCCCTGGCCGTAATGACGCTCATGGAATAATTCATGTAGCTTCTCTGCATTTCTTCCGAATATTCTGTTTTTATAATTCTCTCTGCCATGTCCGTCTCCCTTATGCGTCAATCTCCGCTTCTTCCGCGTGGTCGTATATAAACTGCCGTCTGGGAGGCACGTCGCTTCCCATAAGCATTTCCGTGATCTCAGAAGCCATTCTGGCATCCTCAATTTCTACCTGCTTTAAAACCCTTCGCTCCGGATCCAGAGTAGTTTCCCAAAGCTGATCCGGATCCATCTCGCCCAAGCCTTTGTAGCGCTGGAGCGTAAAGTTGCCGGTATGGGTTTTGCGGTACCGTTCCAGCTCCTTATCATCATAGAGGTACTGCTCCTCTCCCCGTTTCGGGATCACTTTAAACAAAGGCGGCATGGCGATATAAACGTGACCATTGTATATGAGTTCCGGCATAAACCGGTACAAAAATGTCAGTAAAAGGGTATCGATATGGCTGCCGTCCACATCGGCGTCTGTCATTAAAATAATCTTATGGTACCGCAGTTTTGAAATATCAAAGTCATTGCCGTAGCCCTCTGAAAACCCACAGCCAAAGGAATTAATCATGGTTTTGATTTCCGCGTTGGCCAGAACCTTATCCATAGAAGCCTTCTCTACATTAAGGATTTTGCCGCGGATAGGCAGAATGGCCTGAAACTGCCTGTCCCTGGCGGATTTGGCTGAACCGCCTGCGGAGTCGCCCTCCACAATGAAAATCTCGCACTTAGACGGATCCCGGCTTTCACAGTTAGCCAGCTTTCCATTGCTGTCAAAGGAAAATTTCGATTTCGTCAGCAGGTTGGTTTTGGCCTTTTCCTCCGCCTTCCGGATTTTCGCCGATTTCTCCGCGCAGCCAATAATGGCCTTTAATGTCTCCAGGTTCCGGTCAAAATAGCGTTCCAGCTCTTCGCCCGTCACGGAAAGCACGGCTTTTGTGGCGTCGGCGCTGGCCAGCTTCGTCTTGGTCTGCCCTTCAAAAATAGGATCCGGATGCTTAATGGCCACCACCGCCGTCATTCCGTTTCGGGTGTCCGCTCCGGTAAAATTAGAATCTTTTTCTTTTAAGATCCCTAATTCTCTGGCATAGGTGTTAATCATTGCCGTAAACCGGGTCTTAAAGCCGATAATATGGGAGCCGCCTTCCTGAGTAAAAATCGTATTGCAGAATCCCAGAATATTTTCCTCAAAAGCGTCTACAAACTGAAAGGCCACTTCCACTTCCACTTTATCTAAAGTTCCCCGGAAATAAACGGGGTCGTGAATCGGCGTCTTGCCTGCGTTCAGCTCCCGGACATAGGCCACAATGCCGTCCGGCTCTGAATAAATCTTCGTTTCTTCCTCTCCGGCCCTTTTATTTTCGTAATAAATCGTCAGGCCCGGATTTAAATATGCAGTTTCATGGAGACGGCTTTTGATCCACTCCGCCTTAAAACGGGTCCTTTCAAAGATCTCCCCGTCCGGCAGGAAATTAATTTCCGTCCCTGTTTCTTTGGTCTTCCCTATTACCGGCAGAAGGCCGTCTTTTAAAGCCTCCGCAGGAATACCTCTCTGGTAGCTGTCGTGGTGAATCAGGCCGCCCCGGTAGATCTTAACGTCCATTTTCTCAGAAAGGGCGTTGACTACCGACGAGCCTACTCCGTGGAGGCCGCCGCTGGTCTTATAGGCGTTGTTGTCAAACTTTCCGCCGGCATGGAGAGTAGAAAAAACCACTCTGGCGGCGGAAATGCCTTTTTTATGAAGCTCGGTAGGGATTCCCCTGCCGTTATCCCTTACCGTACAGGAGCCATCAGCTTCCAGAATCACCCGTACCTGACTGCAAAATCCGGCCAAATGCTCGTCTACCGCATTGTCTACAATCTCGTAAATCAGGTGGTTCAGTCCCTTAATCCCAACGCTTCCAATATACATACCCGGTCTTTTCCGAACTGCCTCCAAACCCTCTAAAACGGTAATACTGTCCGCATTATACTGTGTCTTAGCCATGATACTCCTCCATATCTAGTAAAATCCTTCCCCATTATATACACAAAGGAAGCGTTTTGGCAAGTTTTTGTTTGTTTGGAAAGCCCGCCGCCGGACAGGCGGCATATATCGCAGCCTCTCATTACACACAAAAAAAGCTGCAACACCGTAGTATTGCAGCTCTTCCTGACTTTTATGAATTGGCGGCGCACATATCGGGGCCCGTGAAGGCTTACTGGATAACGCCTTCTGCGTCAGTCATGAATCCGTCCGGCGTTTTCTGTTCCGCGTACATAACGCCTCTGGTGCTGTCCGGATGGAACTCAAAGAAATACCAGTTGCCGTTAATCTTCTGCCAGCCAATAAGCATATGGCCGTCCTGTTCAAAATAGTAATCCACTCCATCGATATTCTGCCAGCCGGTTACCCGGTATCCGTCATCATCTAAGAAATACCAACCGCCAGTTCCTACGTTAATCCAGACACTGCTCAGATGGGTGCCGTCAGCCAACTGGTACCGGGTACCATTCTGATCAGATACCCAGCCTACTACAACGGGTCTTTCGCTTTCTCTGACTTCCGGATCCAATTTGGTGGTACGGTCAATAACAGAAACCACTGCTGTTTCTTCCTGCTCCTCAGCCATAGCGGTCAGGGAAATTCCCGTCGTTATAGCCGCTGCTACTGCTGCCGTTACCAAGGCTTTCATCAAACGTCTTCTCATACTAAACTTCCTCCTGTGTATTATAAAAAATCTATAGAGTATTATGCTCTTTTTTTTATCAATTGTCAACAGGTTGGCCGTATCGTCGGACGTTTTTCCGTAGTAATTTGGAACATTTTACGTAACTTTTTCCGAAGCTTTCTGCAGTCTTTGGATATGGACAGTGAGATATACCATCTCTTCTTCTGAAACGGCATAAGGCGTGGTTTTTTCAATATATGCGGCAATCTTTCCGGCGCAGTCGTAAGCGTCCAGATATTGGGCCCGAATGAGATCCATCAGGCTTTTGTCCCAAATCTGGGATTCCTTTCCCTGCATGGCCCTCTGAACGAAAAATTTCAGATGGGTCACAAAGCGTTCATAGTCCAGGGACTCTTCATCAATGACAATCTGGAAGTGATACTTTACAATGTTCAGCACGTCTTGTATGATTTTGGTCATCTTAGACGAGCTGTCCATGTCCAGGTTCAGTTCGGAGTTTAATATGTGCATGGCGATAAATCCAGCTTCATCCTCCGGCATCTCCAGCCCTGCATAGTGTTCAATAACGGCAATAGCCTCTTTGCCAATCCGGTACTCATGGTTATAATAGCGTTTAATTTCCCAGAGCATGGAATTGGTCAGGCGCAGCCCCTGACGGATGCGGTTTATTGCAAAGTTCAAGTGATCCGTCAGGGTAATATAGATATTCTCATCCAGTTCCTTGTTCAGCGAAATCTGTGCATAGGAAATGATTTCATTGGCCATATGCATAAACTCATATGGGATCTCCTGGGCCAGTCTTTGGAAATGCTTAATCTGCTTTTCGTCAAACCGGGTAAACTGCTTTTCTATCTGGGCCGGATCCACGGGATCGCCGATTTTCTTTCGGAATCCGATGCCGCTTCCCATTAAGACCAGTTCCCGGTTCTGTTCATTTACCGCAGAAACTACGTTATTATTAATGATCCGTGTTATTTTCATGCTTTTTCCTTCCCTGTACCATTAAAATCCCCGTCTGCGCCGCTGTTTCACATGGTTTTATAAATTTTCTCCATTGGATGCAATCACGTTTTTGTACCATTCAAAGGAAGCTTTCTTGCTTCTCTTTAAGCTTCCGTTTCCGTCATTGTCCCGTTCTACATAGATGAAGCCATAGCGCTTTTTCATTTCTCCTGTGCTGGCGGAAATCAGGTCAATGCAGCCCCAGGGAGTATAGCCTAACAGCGGAACTCCGTCAATGTTGACAGCCTGCTCCATGGCCTTAATATGCTCTCTCAGATAATCGATGCGGTAGGTGTCGTTGACAAAACCGTTCTCGTCGGGAGTGTCTACGGCTCCCAGGCCGTTTTCAACGATAAATAAAGGCTTCTGGTACCGATCATACAGAGAGTTCATGGTAATGCGCAGACCTATGGGATCGATCTGCCAGCCCCACTCGGAGGCTTTCAGATACGGATTCTTTAAGGAAGCAAAGGCATTGCCCGAGGTGGTTCCGTACTTTTCCGGCTCCGCGCTGGTCAGTCTGGAGGAATAATAGGAGAAGGAAATAAAGTCTACGGTATTTTCTTTGAGAACCCGAATATCTTCCTCCGTAATGCCGATATTGTAGCCCTTCCGCTCAAACATCTTTAAGGCGTACTCCGGATACCGGCCTCTGGACTGTACATCAATGAAGAAATAGTTGTCCCGGTCTTTTTCCATGGCGGCCAAAACGTCTCTGGGATCGCAGGTGTACGCATAGTACTGGCCTGCCGCCAGCATACAGCCGATCTTATTTTCCGGATCAATCTCATGAGCCATCTTCGTTACCATAGCGGAAGCTACCAGCTCGTGGTGAGCCGCGCGGTATTGGGACTCTTCCTTGTTTTCCCCTTCTTCAAAGAGGATTCCTGCCGCCATAAAGGGCAGATGAAGAATCATGTTAATTTCGTTAAAGGTCAGCCAGTATTTTACTTTTCCTTTATAACGGGTAAACAGAGTGTTGCAGTATTTCACATAGCAGTCGATCATTTCTCTGCTCTTCCAGGATCCGAACTTTTTGGTGCAGGCCACAGGAGCGTCAAAATGCACAATGGTTACCACAGGCTCGATCCCGTACTTTAAGCACTCATCAAAAAGCTCCTCATAAAACCGAAGTCCTTCCTCATTGGGCTCCTCGTCAAAGCCATTGGGGTAAATACGGCTCCAGGCAATGGACAGACGGTAGCACTTAAAGCCCATCTCCGCAAACAGAGCAATATCTTCTTTAAAATGATGGTACATATCAATGGCTATATGGCCGGGATAGTAATATCCTTCTTCGCATTCCAGCATTTTCCGGATACCCTGCATCACCGGACGGCGATCCGGTCCCGCCGGAATCAGGTCTACATTGGCCAGACCTCTTCCGCCCTCCTGGTATGCGCCTTCACACTGATTGGCGGCGGTAGCTCCGCCCCATAAAAATCCTTCTGGTAATCGTCCCATAACAAGCCTCCTTCATTTAAATAATAGAAATCAGCACATCGCCTGCTTTTACATTCTTTCCGGTTTCTCCGGATACGTCTACAAATTCAGCAGAGTTGGTAATGAGTACCGGTGTCGTAACGTCGTAGCCGGCTTCTTTGATCTTGTCCATATCAAATTCTACCAGCAGATCGCCGGTCTTTACGGTCTTGCCGGCTTCCGTCTTAATATGGAAGTATTTGCCTTCCAGCTTTACAGTGTCCATACCGATATGCATCAGGACTTCCGCCTTATTGGTTCCTGTAATGCCGATAGCATGGCCTGTGGGGAAGAGAGCGGATACGACTCCGTCGCAGGGAGCGTATACGCGGCCTTCTGCCGGAACGATAGCAACGCCCTGTCCTAAAGCACCGGAGGAGAATGCCTCGTCCTTCACCTCAGATAAGGGGATAACACGGCCGGTAATGGGAGCAGCGATAGTTCCCTCTTCGCCTGCAATGTCTTTCTTTTCTAATACAGTGGGTTCCGGAGCTTTTACCTGTGCCGGCTCGTCTTCTTTGTAAAGAAGCATGGTTGCAACGAAAGCCAGAACCATAGTAATAACGATAATGATAGCAATCATCTTAATGTCATACAGAACATCGGTAATTCCCAATGCAGCAATAGCCGCTTCTCCAGGGATAAAGGTGGGGAAGCCAAATACGCCAAGACCGCCGGACATATACTTGGTAACGCCGAAAGCGCCCATTAAGCCGCCGCCGATAGCTGCAACAACACAGGAAATATAGAAGGGCAGCTTCTTAGGAAGGGTAATACCGTAAATAGCAGGTTCCGTAACGCCGCAGACACCGGATACAAATGCCGGGAAAGCCAGGGATTTTAACTTCTTATCCTTTGTCTTCAGGAAAATAGCCAAAACAACTGCCGTCTGAGAGAAGGAAGCTACGAAGTTGGTGGAAATAAAACGGTCATACAGGATGGTCTGGTAGTTATTAAGCATAATGGGTACAAGTCCCCAGTGAAGTCCGAAGATTACCAGGATCTGCCACAGGAATGCAACCAGTGCGCCTGCCAAAATGGGACTGATGTTGTAAATTGCCTGACAGAAGTTTCCAATACCGCTGCTGAGCCAGGAAGCTACCGGTCCAATAATCAGGAAGGACAGCGGAACGGCAATAATCAGAGTCATAAGAGGAACCATAAAGTTCTTTACTACATCCGGAATAATCTTCTTCCAGAACTTTTCGATCTTAGCCGCAAACCATACAGAGAATACAATGGGTACTACGGAAGATCCGTAACCGGCTGAGGGCCAGATAATAGGAATGCCGAAGAACGTTTCATGGATATTGGTTTCCAGGAAGGTTCCGCTAAAGAGGGTCATCAGTACCGTTTCACCGCTGGCAATAGCCGGGAATTTAATTTCCGCATACAGGAACGCAGCGCCGATGGTCATTGCTGTAAAGTTGTCCAGCTTAAATTTCTTTGCAGAAGAAACCGCCAGCATCAGAGGCAGGAAGTAGAAAAATCCGTCTCCGATGGAGTACAGCAGCATATAGACACCAGTGTCTTTGAAGCTGTTTCCTAACAGGAATACCGCCAGACCTAAAAGGCCTTTGATAATACCGGCAGCGCACAGAAGGGCCAGAACCGGCGTAAATACTCCCGACAAGGTGTCAATCAGCTTCGCTCCCACATTCTGTTTCTTTCCGTCAGCAGCTCCGCCTTCGTCTCCGTCCTGAGCTGCTGCCTGGAATTTACCGATAGCCATTACGGCGTCATACACGTCAGGTACATGGTTTCCGATTACTACCTGATACTGGCCGCCGCTCTGGATTACTGTAACGACGCCGTCAGTGGATTTCAAAATGTCCGTATTGGCCTTGCTCTCGTCTTTTAATTTAAAGCGAAGGCGGGTGATACAGTGGGTCAGGCTGATTACATTGCCCTTTCCGCCTACGTTCTGGATAATAATTCTGGCCAAACCGTCATACTTGCTAGCCATTTTGTTTCCTCCTTTTTCATTCTCTGAGTTTTCTCGGTGCAGGCCCACCTTGTTTTTTGCCAAATACTCCGGATTATTTGGCAAAAAGAAAAAGACCCCTCATCATACAATGCTGCTTTCAGTGAAGCAGAAAATTGCATGTCTGGGTCTTGCCTAATTAAAGTAACAATCCACGAAAACAACATGTCTCTATTTGGTTGTCCTGAAAATAGAATACAATATTTTTAAGATTTTTTCAACTGTTTTTTAGTAAAATGTTTATTTTTTTTAGATCCTTTTTCGTTTTATCGTCATTGTGCACAACTCTTCTTCCTTTTATATAGACAGTCAAATTTCTTTTTGGTATACTTTT
The DNA here is from genome assembly GCA_946498245.1 of uncultured Clostridium sp. Lineage (GTDB taxonomy): Bacteria > Bacillota > Clostridia > Lachnospirales > Lachnospiraceae > UMGS1370. Next base: position 61,284 of record CAMMNN010000007.1, read on the forward strand.
TTACAGAAGCAATTTTCTGCAAATGCCAAAGGAGGAAGACTGTTTATGGAAATGAGAAAAGACTTTTTGTGGGGCGGAGCCACTGCTGCCAATCAGTATGAAGGCGGCTATCAGGAAGGCGGAAGAGGCCTCTCCGTCAATGATGTGGAAATGGGTGCACGCCATGGTGTACAGCGGGAAATCCACGATTCCATCCATCCGGACGCCTATTATCCAAGCCACGTAGCCGTGGATTTTTACCACCATTATAAAGAAGATATTGCCCTGTTTGCGGAAATGGGCTTTAAATGCTTCCGGTTCAGCATTTCCTGGAGCCGCATCTTCCCTAACGGAGATGAGGAAACTCCCAATGCAGAAGGCCTGAAATTTTACGACGACGTGCTCTCAGAGCTGGAAAAATACGGTATTGAGCCGGTCATTACCATTAATCATTACGAAATGCCTTTGGGGCTGGTAAAGAAATACGGGGCCTGGAGAAACCGCCGTCTCATCGACTTCTTTGTCCGCTACTGCGAAGCTATTTTTACCCATTATAAAGGCAGAGTCCACTACTGGCTGACCTTTAATGAGATCAATGCCCTTATGCTCTCCGCCCGCCCCTGGCACCAGGCCGGCATTATCTATGAGGATCGCGAGGACAGAAACCAGGTTATGATTAACGCCGCCCATTACCAGTTAGTCGCCAGCGCCAAAGCCGTTGTCCTGGGCCATGAGATCGATCCCTCCAACCAAATCGGCTGTATGCTTTTATATCCTCTCTGCTACGCTGCTACCTGCCGTCCCGGGGATCAGATTTTGGCCATGAAAAAGCTGAATAAGACCTATTATTTTGGAGACGTCCACTGCCGCGGCTACTATACTAATACATGTACCTCCATTCAAAAGGCTCTGGGAGCCGTTCCTTTTATGGAACCGGGCGATGAAGAGATTCTCCGGAAGGGAACTGTGGATTTCGTAGCCTTCAGTTACTATTTCTCAGCCATTGAAGGAGAAAATACGGAAACTACTGAGGGAAATCTGGTGTCCGGCGGCAAGAATCCCTACCTTCCCGCTACAGACTGGGGCTGGCAGATCGACGCCGTAGGCCTCAGGACTTCTCTCAATTACCTTTACGACAGGTATCAGAAGCCCCTTTTCATTGTAGAAAACGGAATGGGAGCCATTGACACCTTAGAACCCGACGGTTCCATCCAGGACGATTACCGGATCGACTACTTAAAGAATCACATTCTGGCCATGATGGACGCCATCGAAATCGATGATGTAGACGTTATAGGATACACTCCCTGGGGCTGCATTGACTTGGTTTCCGCCGGAACGGGCGAAATGAGAAAGCGCTACGGCTTCATCTACGTTGATAAAGACGACGAAGGAAAGGGAACTCTGGAACGCAAAAAGAAAAAGAGTTTCGACTGGTATAAGAACGTCATTGCCAGCAATGGAAATTGCCTGAAAGGAGTTTAAAATGAAACGATACGTCTGCTCTATCTGCGGCTTTATTTATGATGAGGCCGCAGGCCTTCCCAAAGAAGGGATTCCCCAAAAAACCACCTGGGATTCCCTGCCGGACACCTGGGTTTGTCCTCTGTGCAAAGCTCCGAAATCAGAGTTCCGCCCAGAAGGTGCTTCTTCCCCTTCTCCGGCTCCAAAACCTGCCGTTTTTACAACTCCTGAGGAAGAAAAGGAATTGGGAACTCTGGAAATCAGCGCCCTCTGCTCCAATCTTGCCAAAGGCTGTGAAAAACAGTATATGAATGAGGAAGCCGCCCTGTTTACCCAGTTGTCGGATTATTTCAAGGCGGCAGCGGCTCCGGCCCCTGAGCCTTCTGCAGAAGAACTTCTCCGTCTCATAGAAACGGATCTGGAAGAAGGATTTCCGGCGGCGGACGCTGTTTCTTCTGAAGAACGGGACCGGGGCGCTCTGCGGGCCCTGGTGTGGAGCCAAAAAGTAACCCGCATTTTAAAGTCCCTGCTGGCCCGTTACGAAGCCGAGGGGGACGCTATGCTGGAGCACACCGGCGTCTACGTCTGTACCATCTGCGGCTTCGTCTACGTAGGCGACACTCCGCCGGATCTCTGTCCTGTCTGCAAAGTAGCCAGTTGGAAATTTGAAAAAATAGAGGGGAGGAACTGAGAATGGGTAGCTTATTTGCAGTTAGAAATATCCGTCTGTGTACCAAAGACTGCCTGTGCCTTTACGTCTGTCCCACCGGGGCTTCTGACACGGAAAACAGTATTATTGACCGTGAAAAATGCATTGGCTGCGGCCAGTGCGCCGCCGCCTGCCCTTCCGGGGCTATCTCCCTGGTTCCTAAGAAAATGCCGCCTCAGCAGCCTCACAGCGACAGGGTTATTGCCGCTATGATGGCCCTGGCCCGCTCCAAAGCCCGTCAGGAAAATATTGCGGCTTCCCTCCCCGGCCCTCTGGCTGCCGCAGCGGAGAAATCTAACCGCCTGATGGCGGAGGATCTGATCCGTGAGGCCGGCTATATGCTGCCTCAAAGCGACAACGCCAGAGCATTTTTAGAAAAGCTCTTAAAGGACAACCAGGCTGAAGATTTCCCGCGGGAAACTGTCCAAAAGCTGTTAGAGCGTCTTTCATCTAAGGCTGGATGATTGGCTGTCTGTTGGCAGCGGCTGGTATATCTCCAAAAGTCCGGGAAAGCCGTTTCATCTGCTCTTCTACATATGCCCGGGGACAGGCGTAATTAAACCGCATATGGCCGGATCCTCCTTCTCCGAACCAGGAGCCCAGATCACCGATGACTCCGGCTTCTTCCAGAATTTTCCTGGCAATTTCTTCATCAGACAGCCCGGTATCCCGAAAGTCGAACCAGATCAGGTAGGTGCCTTCATGGGGACCTATCTTGATCTGGGGAAGATTTTTTGCCAGATACTCCCTGGCGTATTCCACATTTCCCCGGACATACTCCATAACCTGGTCGGCAAAGTCGTCGCCGTACCGGTAAGCGGCAGTTCCGGCCACAGGCCCCAGATTCTGAGTGGTGGGGATCCGGTTAATGTCATATAAACGGTGGGCCAGACGCTCCCGGAAGCCGTCATTGGGGACTGTCAAAAGGGCGGAGGTGAGGCCGGCCAGATTGAAGGTCTTGCTGGGGCTGTGGGCTAAAATCAATATGTCATGGTATTCTTCAAAGATGCCGCAGGTTGTAAAACGGCAGTCCGGCATGATCAAATCTCCATGTATCTCATCACAAAATACTATTACCCCGTGTTTTTTGCAGATTTCTAATAATTTTCTCAGCTCTTCCTCTGTCCAGACCCGGCCTGCAGGATTGTGGGGGCTGCATAAAATAAGCAGTTTGTTATGGGGATCTTCCGCCAGCGTTTCCAGATTTTCAAAGTCCATCTCATAATGGCCATTGTTTTCTTTCAGCCGGTTTAGGATCAGCTTCCGTCCATTGTTCCGGGGCCCGTGAATAAAGGGGTAATACACAGGAGGCTGAATGATCACGCCCTCTCCGGCTTCGGTAAATTCCTGAATTACATTATTAATGGCTGTCACAACTCCCATGGAAAAGAGCATCCATTCCGGCTGACATATCCATCTGTAGCGGCGCTTAAACCACTGGCAGGCAGCTTTCCGGAACTCATCATTGACGCTCTCGCTGGAATAGCCGAAAATGCCGTGTTCCACCCGTTCATGGAGGGCTTCAATAATTTCCGGCATACACCTGAAATCCATGTCCGCCACCCACATGGAGAGTGCCTTTTCTTCATTAATTTTATAACCGGAAAAGCGACCGCTGTAACGTTCCCATTTGCTGCTGTACGTCCCTCTCCGGTCAATAATTTCGTCAAAATTGTATTTCATATCCGCAGGATTCCTTTCAGGCCATATAGCCTTTCAATTTTTCTATCATTTCAGGAAGCAGCTTTTCTTTCTGGCTGTCGTAAAACTTTTTATTTTCTGTAAAAAGATTGTTCCCTTCCGTATCAATGGTAACGGTTAAGGGGCCAAATTCCCGGACCTCCATAACCCACATGCTTTCGGGCATTCCCAACTCCCGCCACTTGACGTCTACGATTTTTTTTATACAAGAAGCCGCCTGGACTGCACAGCCGCCGGGAAAGTTGCAGTGTATGGCTTTCAGCTTTTGGCAGGCTTTGGCAGTCTTCTCTCCCATGGCCCCTTTTCCAATAAGAATTTTCACCCCTGTTTTTTCCAAAAATTCCGCTTCCTCCTGTTCCATGCGAATAGATGAAGTAGGCCCTACGGCGACTACTGCGTCTTCCTCCGGAGACTCCTGGACAATCGGGCCGGCATGGAACAAAACCAGGCCTTTTAAGTCTACGGGACAGTCCATTCCCAACTGGATTACCCGGTGATGGACGTCATCTCTGCCTGTAACCAGGATTCCGGTATAATAAATGCAGTCGCCGATTCTTAAATCTGTCAGATCTTCGTCTTTTATGGGAGCCGTAAGGACTCGTTTCACAGCTTCACCCCCTTATACTGTTTCAGCTCATAGTTTAAATCTTTGTCAAAGCAGATGGTTCCCCGGCGATGGACATAACAAGCCAGACTCACCGCCACGGCAAAGGTTGCAGTATGGCGTCCGGAAGATTCCACGTGAACTGCAAGGGCGTATTGATTGCCCCGCATTCCCTGGGCGCCGATTCCCAGGCTGTTGACCTTCTCTAGCAGGAGGCGTTCCAGCTCCATTCCTTTGGGGTTGGAATGATGGGTGCCAAGCTCTCTCAGACAGGCTGTTTTTGAGAGGACGGCGGCGTTTTCAATATTCTCTCCAAGGCCGATGCCGATAATGACAGGAGGACAGGCATTGAGGCCAAGGTTTGTAACGATTTCAAATAAAAATTCCGGGATTACGGAGTAGCCTTTAGCGGGGGTAAATACTTTTGCCTGAGCGGGATAACAGCAGCCGCCCCCGGCAAAATAGGACATGATTTCTACCCCGTCCCAATCCGGAATAATGTCCCATTGAATCCACGGAATCCTCTCTCCCGTGCCGTCGTCGCTGTTTTGTTCTTCAAAAAAGTTCACAGTATTGGGCCGGAGAGGAATCTCCCTGGTAGCGATCCTGACACATTCTTTAAGCCATCCCTGGAGTTTTCCCAAATAAGGAAACTCGGAACCGGCCTTAATATAAAAATGGAGGAGCCCTGTATCCTGGCAGCACGGTCTGCCTGTATCAGCCGCCAGCCGGAAGTTTTCAAACATAGTATCGTAAATCGCTTTCTGCAGGGAGCTGTCTTCATTCCGGCGCATCTCCTTTAAGCGTTCCATTACGTCATCCGGCAGCCGTTTGCACACCAAGGAAAGAAAAGGCAGCATGGTATCCTGAAATTTTTTCTCTGGATTCACCCACTCACCTCCCATCTTCGCCTAAGGGGCGAACCTGATAAATGCGATCTAAAAGTTCTCCCCGGCGGGAATAGACTCTGGCCACTTCTTTCTCTGTAAATTCCGGTTTCTCCGCCACGCCGTTCAGGGATTCTGACAGTTCTTTCAGCTTGCCAATGGCTATTACCGGAAGGCGGGCAACCCTTAGTTTTTCCTCCAAATCAGGCCGATTGGGATTGACTGCAATTCCGGCTTGGGTAACCAGCAGATCCACATTGGCTCCCGGCGTAGAAATACAGGTAACCCTGTCTCTGACTGTGGTAAGGCGTTTTCGGCTCAGAGGCGCTGTAATCACCGTCAGTTTCGCTTCCTCCGCCACGTCGCTGTGGCCGCCGGATCCTCCGATAATATAGCCCCCGGAATCCGTATGGATATTTACATTAAAATCCAAATCAATCTCTGTGGCTCCCAGCACTACAATATCCAAACTTTTGGCACATGAACTTTTGGCATAGGGACTGGCATAGGCGCCGGCGCTGATCTCCATGTGTCTGGGAGAATTGCGGATAGACATGACGGCCTTTAAGTCAAAGCATTGGACGTCCTGTATTGCCTGAAAGCTGCCGTCCTCTAACATATCTACCATATAGCCGGTAATTCCTCCCAGGGCATAGCTGCCCCGAATCCCCTTCTCTTTTATAATCCGGTGGACACAGCGGGCCGTAGCCAGAGAGGCCCCTCCGGCCCCGGTCTGAAAAGAGAAACCATCTTTTAACAGTCCTGATGCAGCAATGGCTTTGCCTGCCAGATCTGCAATCATCAAAGCGATGGGATCCCTGGGCATTCTCGTTGTTCCGGATACGATTCCTGCCGGATCTCCAATAGCATCTACCTTTACCACATAGTCTACATACACTTCGCTGATGGAACGACAGGTCAGGGGATAGGGCTCTAACTGATCCGTAATCACCACTGTTTTTCCTGCATACATGGCATCTGGAAAGGCATATCCCATGGAACCAAAGGCAGACCTTCCTATAGTTCCCGTGCAGTTTCCCATAGGATCCGCCGCCGAAGCCGCTAAAAAGGCCACATCTATTTTGCTTTTTCCCTTTTCAATGGCTCCTGCCCGTCCTCCGTGAGTCTGAAAGGCCACGGGCCTTTCTAAAATCCCGGCGGAAATAGCCGCCCCTAATTTGGGGCCTATGTAATTGGTTTCGATGGCCGTTACTACACCGTTTTTAATATGCTCTGCCAATGGGTAGTGGCAGTCCTGAAGAGAGCTTGCATTGACCGTCAGATTTTTGATCCCCATTTGGGCTATGGTGTCCATAACAGTATTTAAGATATAATCTCCATTACGCAGGTGGTGGTGGAAGGAGATGCACATTCCGTCTTTCAATCCCGTCATTTCAATGGCCTTTTTAATGCTTTCCACGACCTTGCTCATACCTCTGCCTCCTCTCCTATTTCTGCCGCCATTTGCAGGATCCGTTCCGCCCGCTTTACTACAGGAGCATCAATCATCTTCCCTCTAAGGGCTACGGCTCCTTTTCCTGCTCTTTTTCCTTCTTCAATGGCCGAAAAAACCTCTCTGGCATAGGAAATCTCTTCCCTGCCGGGGCGAAAGATTTCATTGACTTTCTCTATATGCCTGGGTGAAATCACAAGCTTTCCCGAAAATCCCATTTCCCGTGCAAGGCGAGCGTCTCTCTCCAAGCCCTCTGTATCCTCTATATCTGTAAAAGGCGTGTCAAAGGCTTCTATGGCGCAGGCCCCGGCGGCATTAACAAGACGCCCCCGGGCATAGGAAATCTCTGCCCCCTCCTTGGTCCTGACACAACCTAAATCCGCAGTCAAATCCTCCGCCCCCAAAAACAGAGCCGCAACCCGGCTGCTGGCGGAGCCGATCTCATAGGCTTTTTCTACACCCATAGCTGTCTCAATTAATGCTCCTATTTTTGTTGTTCCCTTTGGAATCCCCATGCGTCCTTCAATTTCTTCCATCTTGTTTTCCAGGGTTTTCACAGCCTCCATTCCGTCTGCCTTCGGCAGCAGTACCATTGCAGGCTTTAGGGGAAGGACCCCTTCCAGATCCTCTTCCCAGTAAGGGGTTTCCAGGGAATTAATGCGGATAACGATTTGGCGGCTCCCGTAATCTACGGCTGACAGGCCGTGGCAGACCAATATTCTTGCGGCGTCCTTTTCTTCAGGGGACACTGCATCTTCCAAATCAAAAATCAGGGCATCCGCCTGGAGCCAAGCTCCGTTTAACAGCATTTTGGGACGGTTTCCCGGCAAAAAAAGAAAGGATCTTGTCATAGCGTTTCCTCCTTTGCCGCCCGCAGCAGGGCCGTTTTCATTCTTGCCCGTATTACAAAGTCAGGGGCTCCGAAGTCCTGAACTTCTATTACTGCATCTTTCACATTCATTTCCTCCAGCACGGCATATATGGTGCAGCCGATGGCTTTCCCGAATTGCTGCTTTACAACGGATTCTATGGAAAGCCGGATACCGGCGTTTCCGGGTGTGATACAGATCTCAATATCGCTTTTTTCCCGTGTCCCGGCACACGCTTTCTTTATAACTTCCAAGCTAACAACCTCCTGTTTCCCAAACCGCCATGCCAAGGGCTACTCTCTGCCCTCTTTTTCTCCGGCTGGATAGAGAGCCTCCAGTCGCCTTACGCCTTCTTCAATGACGCTGCGATATATGCTGCCTCCTTCCGTGTCCATGGCTACAATCAAAGGACCAAAACATTCTGCATCAAATTCCCACATTGCCTCTGTAACACCCAAATCGATCCAGTCCACTCCTAAGATGGAACGGATTCCTTCCCCGTGCATTGCTGCACAGCCGGGACAGCCCTGAAGGTATACATAACCGTATTTTTTGCAGGCAGCAGCAGTTTTATCTTCCATTCCGCCTTTTCCTATGACGGCCCGGATACCAAGTTTTCCGATCATATCGGCGTAGGGCTCCATTCGAATGCTGCTGGTAGGTCCAACGGCCTTCAGTTCCCAGGTTCCGTCTTCTCTTTTCAGGGCCACAGGGCCGGCATGAAACAATACACCACCCTCAAAATCATGAGGTAAAGGCTTTCCTTCCTCCAAAGTTTCTTTTATTCTCAGATGAGCCATGTCCCTCGATGTATAAAGCCGCCCTTTTAAGTAAATAATATCGCCTAACTTCAAGGCTCGGACCTCTTCCTCACCCAGAGGAACCGTAAGTATATTCTTTTCCATGTTTACCTCCCCTTACAGCAAGATTTCCTGATGGCCGTCATCATAGATCCGGATACCGGCCCGTCGGGCCACCCAACAGTGAAAATTAATTGCTACAGGCAGAATCGCCGTGTGGGTTTCCGCTTTCTCGATTTTCACGGCCAGACAACAGGTATCTCCTCCTATACCGGCAGCCCCGATTCCCAGAGAATTGATCTGGCTTTTTAGTTCATTTTCCCATTCTCTCAAAGTCGGATCCGGGTTTTCATCATTCCACTTGCGGGTACTTACTCCTTTCCGGCTCAATTTAGCTGCCACGTCCATCTGTCCTCCTAAGCCAATCCCCAGGGCAAAAGGCGTACAAGGCTTTCCTCCCGCCCTAAGGGCAGTTTCCAGGATAATCCTTTTGAGTCCGGAAAAATTTTCTCCGAATTGGGCCGGCGACATTACGGTAAAATAATTCTTCCATTCTGCCCCGCAGCCTTTCAGGCTGATATAAAAGTCCACATATTTCTGTCCGGGAACGTATTCGTACTCCATATTGGGAATTGTCTTTCCGGAATTTTGTCCGTCTCCCCGTCTGGTAATGGCGTCTACAAGGCTAGGCCGTAAAATGCCCTTTCTGGTTCCGTCTTTAATGGCTTGACGGACCGTTTCCATTACATTGAGAGGCATATTGTCATCGCCGAAAGACAGCCAGCAAGTGGGATATCCGGGGGACTGGCAGATGGCTCCTTGTTTTTCTTTGGCAATGGCGACGTTGTCCAGCATTGCCTCTAAAATCACTTTGGCTTTGGGGCTGCTCTCTCTTTTAACAGCTTCCTGCAATATGGCAAGGGAATCCTCCGACACTTCTGAGCACCCTCGGACTGCCGTATCATAAATCAGAGATTCCACCAGCTCTTGATTTTTGTTCATAACGACCTCCTATATAATATCTGTCTGCAGATTTCTTTTTCTTGCATTGTATCACGGGTTTTGATATAATAAAAATATATGTTTCTGATGTTTTGTATATGGTTTTTAGATTATACTTTCTTTCCCTTTTGAGGAAAGAAAAGAAAGGACCGATAAATCAATGAATTTGGAATACTATCGAAACTTTGTCACCATCGTAGACTGCGGGACCATTTCTGCCGCTGCTGATAAGCTTCTCATTGCTCAGTCTGCTCTCAGTACTCAGCTCAAAACTCTTGAAAAAAACTACGGGACTCAGCTTCTGATCCGCAATGCCAGAAGTGTAATGCCTACGGACGCAGGAAAAATTCTCTATGAAAAATCACGCTATCTCATTGCAATTGAAGACGCGGCGCAAAAAGAAATTTCCGACTGTGTAAAAGGCCTTCGAGGTACTCTGTGGTTAGGGCTGTCTACCCCTCCGGATCAGCAGTTTTCTCAGCTTCTCAGCGATTATTCTAAGGAAAATCCGGGCGTTGTTTTTGAATTTTACGAAACCAACGCCCAGCAATTAGTAGACTTGCTTTCCTCTGATATTCTTGAGATCGCTGTTCTCAGAGCCAGCCCCACCTCCTATTCTTCTCTGCTCCGCTCTGAGATCACCCTTACGGAAAAACTCTGCGCCGTCTACTGCCGGAATAATCCCTGGGGACTTACAGACACAGAATCTTTCGTGTCCCTTTCCAAGATGGAAAATATCCCTGTCAGCTTTTCAAAGGGATTCCGTAATCTGGTTCGGGAGTCCTTTGCTAAAGAGCGCATCGACCTGAATATATTCAGCGTCAGTACCACCCGGGAAACAGCCCTGATGTGGGCGGGAAAAGGCTGTTCCGTAGCAATCGTTCCCTGTGCCTCCCCGGATTTTTACATCAGCGAGAACTTTTACTGCTGTCAATTGGGGATTGAACCCATTCCCATCTATCGCTGTTTCTCCTATCTCAATGGAAAGAAGCTCTCTCTCATTGCCCGCTCCTTCCTTTCCTTTGCCGCAGACTGGCTGGCTGAGCACGCTGACAATATCCTGGATCCTGCCATAAACCGGGAACAGCGTTTCGGCATCAGTCAATAATCAGAGAGCGGTTAGTATCTGTGAAAAGCTCATGGCCATTCTCTGTAATCAGAATCGTATCTTCCAGATTATAGGAATGGAACTGGGAACTGTAATAAGGCGTTTCAAAGCAAAGAACCATACCAGGTTCCAATACGGCTTTATTATCCGGACTCAGCATGGGATATTCCTCGCTGGGTCCTAAGGATATGCTGTGTCCCACATGGCCCCGGACATATTGAGGCAATGCCCCTTCTCTGCACACTCTCATAACCTCATGAAATACGTCACAGAAAGGAATCCCTGGCTTTAAGAGGGCTATGCCGGCGTCCCTGGCAGCCAGAAGTGTATCAAAAATCCTCTGCTTGTCTTCTGATACGTTTTTTCCTACTGCGTAAGTTCTTCCTAAATCTGATATGTATCCGCAGATATTGACGCCTCCGTCCAACCGGACAACATCGCCTTCTTCCAGCTTCCTTTCCCTGGGAATCGCCGTAGACCAGTACTCCGGTCCTGCAGTATGGGCTTCATAGCAGTAGAGAATTTCATGACCTCCTGTAAATTCATAGGCTGATTGGTGCCACATTTTCATAATGTCCGCTTCACACATTCCTGCCTTTGTGTTTTTCATACAGTAATTCATCATTTTTTCCGCAATTCCGGCGGAATACCGCAAAACTTCAATCTCCCAGGGCGTTTTTACTGCCCGCAGGCGGATCATCATAGGGCTGCAGTCTTTCAGACGGTTCTGGCCAAAGCGTTCCTGCAAAAAGACGTATTTGTCGTAAGGCAGGTTTACGGCCTCCACTCCTACTGCTCCTTCTGCCAACTCTGCGGCGTCCGCCGCCATGCGGAAGGTTTTATTCATATCCGGCTGTACCTCTTTTTGTCCTCCCGCCTTTCCGTCAAAATCCTCAATATAGATCCAGGTAGGATAACCTGCGATCTCCACATCTCCTTTTGTCTGTTCCAGCGCTCCGCCTACGGACCACTGGGCGCAGATTAAAATCACTTTTCCTCTGCGGTTTACTACTGCTATATCCGTCCCCGGAGCTGCCGCTGCCCGGTACATAAAGGGAGAGGCAAATCCTGTGGCATAAAATATATTTTGCGGCGTAGTTAAAATCAGGGAATCCAGTCCCCATTCTTCCATAGCCCGCTGTATTTTTTCCTGAAACTCCTTTTGGCAGCGGGTATTCATAAACTGATACATATCTATACCTTCTTTCGCTCCTTTTCAAATCCCCAACTTTTCTGCCGTACATTCAGCCGCGGATCTTCAGGGCCTTTTTTCGTTTTGCCCTCTCATCTGTAAATAAAAGCTCCGTCCGTTCTTTCAACATTCTAGTAATTTCCGAAGGTTTTTTGCCAATCAGGGAGATGACTCCGTCAGGCAAAAACGCAAGAACGAGTATTACTAACACACCGTAAGTAATCATTCTCCACTGGGCCGAAAAGCCTCTGAGCACTTCCGGCAAAAAAGTCAGTACAATGGCTCCTATGACGCCGCCCTCCAGACTGCCGATTCCACCGATAATAGCCATAGAGATCAGGTTCAAGGAAATACTCCACCGAAACTGTTCCGGTGACAAATACCCGTAGCACTGAGTATAAAACACTCCTGCCAACCCGCCGAATCCTGAGCAGATGGCAAATGCCGTAAGCTTATACTTTGTAGTATTGATACCCACAGATAAAGCAGCGTCCTGGGACTCCCGTATGGACAGGAAGAAGCGGCCATACTTTGATTTTGTAATCCTCATGGCCACAAAAAAACAAAGGACGAAAAAAACTGCGGTAATGAGTAAAAGCTCTTTTTTCGTACGGAACACGTGTCCTGCAATCTCAGGGCTGGCAAAGCCTGTCATACCGAAGGAACCACCGGTAATTTCCTCCATATTCAGGAGAAGGACATAGATAATTTCTCCGAAAATCTGGGTAACCATGGCAAGGTAAGGACCTTCCCTCATCCGCAGCGTGGGAATCCCCAGCAGGACACCGGCGGCCATGGAAACCAAAATAGATATGATAATAGTCGGCCAAAAGTCCATACCTGCTTTCGTCATTAAGATACCGGAAGTATAGGCTCCCAGGCCGATAAAGGCGGCCTGTCCCAGATGAATCTGTCTGGTATAGCCTGATACGAGAACCAACCCCAGAACCGCAATGGCATTTACAAGGCATTGAAGGCCAATAATAGTATTGTAGCTGCTGGTCAGGCAAATTCCGATAAAAACCGCGAAGCACAGGATCCGGCCTGCATTTGCGCGTGTATTTGCATTTCTGGCTAATTTCATACTGCGCCTCCTCTAATACTTGGTTTTAACTCTGCGGAAAATGCCGTAAGGAAAGAATCCCAGCACAATGATTCCGGCGGTATAAACAATGATGTCTTTGTAGCCCGATGAAATATAAGTAGCTCCCAGACATTCCGTAATTCCTACCAGGACTCCGCCTAAAACGGATCCTGCAAAATTACCCAGTCCACCGATTACAGCGGCAATAAAGGCCTTTAAGGAAATCTGTGCCCCCAATTCCGTAGAAATCGTATAAATCGGACCAATAAGCATACCGGACACGCCGCCCAGCCCTGCGGAAATAGCAAAGGTTGCCGCCCGCGTCATTTTTACATTTACGCCCATGGCTGCCGCCGTTTCGGCGCTTTCCTGAGCCATGCGAATAGCAAGGCCGAATTTCGTTTTTACGAAAAATAACTGCAGAGCCGCCAAAATTCCCAGAGTAATTCCAAAATAGATAAAATTATTCAAGGAAATCTGGGTACCGGCAATGGTAAAATAAGCAGATGTAAATTTAAACTCCAGGCTGTGAGGATACGCCCCGAATAAAATCAGGGCGGTATTTTTCACAACTGTGGATAAGGACATGGAAACCAACATAAATGTAATTGGAGATGTCTTTGAAAAGCGGATAAAAATCAGTTTTTCCGTCAATACGCCATAGACCATGGCAATTGCCATAGTAAGCAAAAAAGCGGCTGCAAAAGGAAGACTTAAATAAGCCATAAAGCAGTACAGCACGATTGCGCCGATCATAATCGTATCGGAATGAGCAAAGTTCATATAGCCCAGAGATTTAAAAACCATGGACAGGCCCAATGCTGCAAGGCCGTAAAACATGCCGTAAGTTATGCCATTTACAATCTGAAGAACAAACAGGCCCATACGTTTACCTCATTACTTTTGTGAAATTCAATTTACAGGGAACATTTTCCGGCTGCTCAACCGGAATGGTCAGTCCAACTCCACTTCCTTGTTAAAGCGGAAGGTTTTGGTACCATGGTCGGCTATAACCAAATAAACGGGACAAGTCATATTTCCGGTTTCCGCGTCAATGGAAGCGGCCCCTTTCAGCGTCTGAATATCTGTCAATGTCCGAATAGCCTTTGCGATTTCCTCCGGCTCCGTACTTCCCGCAGTTTCAATACCGGCGAAAATCACCTGCATAGCATCGTATCCCAGGGCTGCTGCCAGAGAGGGATCCGTGCCGAAGTGCTCCCGATAGCTTTTAACAAAACCGGACACAAACTCATCATCACTGTCAGCGTTAAAGCTGCTGGACAAAATCGTGCCATCGCAAAGGCCGTTGCTCAGTTCAAAAAGCTGGGGATCATTGATTCCGGGACAGCCTAAATACTGAGGATTCCACCCCATCTCATCAGCCTGCTTTATGATTAAAGAAGCGGCTGTGGTCTGGCACCACATCAGAATCCCTTCGCAGCCTGCATCTTTCAGTCTGGCCAATTGGGCTGAAAAGTTCGTGTCATCTCCCAGAAATGTATCGGCAGTCAGAGTTACGCCATATTTTTGTGCACACCCCAGAGCGCCGTCATAGCCTCCTTTTCCGTAATCGTCGTTGGAATACATGACGCCGATATTGGTAATTCCCAATTCCTCCGCTGCATACTTAATCAAAGCTTCTACCTGAAGGGCGTCGTCTGGTGAGCAGCGGTTTATATACTGATTTCCCTGCTGGCCTATATATGGAGAAGTGGCGGGGCTGACAGCCGGAACCTTGTATTCTGCCAAAACGTCCAGCATAGCCATGGTTTCGGAACTGGTTTGAGCTCCCGCAATAGCAGATACATTATCCTGGGTAATCAATTTCGTAGCAACGGTAGCCGCCTGTGCCGCCTGAGAGGCACTGTCTTCCGATACCAGCTCTATCTGCCGCCCCAGCAGTCCCCCTGCGGCATTTTTCTCTTCAACAGCCAAAGTCATTCCGTTTAATTTTTCCTGTCCGTAAGAAGCCGATGCCCCGGTCATTGGATCAATGGTTCCGATTTTTATGGCTCCGTCCGTATCGGTTCCCCCGCCGGAACAGCCTGCTATGGAACTAGCCGCAATAGCTACACACAATAGAAGCCCCAATAGTTTTTTCGTTTTCGTCATATACTCTTCTCCTTTTCTTTTGTCATGAACTTTATGCGCCTAAATACTTATTTTTCACTTCGTCGCTGGCCAGCAGCTCCGTCCCTGTTCCCTGCAGTGTCAGCTTCCCAATCTCCAAAACATAGGCGTATTCTGCCACTGACAATGCCATTTCCGAGTTTTGCTCTACTACCAGGGAAGGAATGTGCCGTTCCTTATGGATCCGGACAATGGTTTCAAAGGTAAAATCAATTAAATTCGGAGCAAGCCCCATAGAAGGTTCATCTAAAAGTAGTAATTTTGGATCCGTCATCAGAGCCCGTCCCATAGCTAGCATCTGCTGTTCTCCTCCCGACAGGGTTCCGGCCAACTGTTTTCGTCGTTCCCTGAGCCGCGGGAACAGATCAAAAACGTACTCTACATTTTCTGCAACCCGTTTTTTATCTTTCACCACATAAGCTCCGCCCAGCAGATTTTCATATACAGAAATATTTTTAAAAATCCGCCGTCCTTCCGGGCACAGAGCAATGCCATTGCGGATAACGTCTTTGGTGGGAATGGAGGTGATTTCCTTTCCATTAAAGGTAATGGATCCGGACGTTGGCGTTACCAGACCTGCAATGGTATTAATCAGAGTGGTTTTTCCCGCCCCATTTGCGCCAATTACCGCAAAAATACCTTCGTCTGGTATGGTAATGGAAATATCCTTTAATGCATGGATAACGCCGTAGTGACAGGAAACATTTTTAATTTCAAGCACTTTTAGCCCTCCTTTTACCCAGGTAACATTCGATAACCTGTTCGTTTTTCTGGATCTCAGCGGGAGGTCCCTCTGCAATCTTCTTTCCGGAACTGAGTACCGTCAGCTCATCACACAGGCTCATTACGAATTTCATGTGGTGTTCAATGAGCAAGATCGTTCTCCCTCCTTCTTCCCGCATCTTGCGGACCAGTTGAGCCACTTCTTCACTTTCCTGCTCATTCATGCCCGCCACAGGCTCGTCTAAAAGCACTAATTTGGGATCCGTAGCCAGCAGGCGGGCAATCTCCAAAAGGCGACGTTTTCCGTAAGGAAGATTTTTTGCTTTGGTATTTATGTCCTCTGACAGGCCTACAAAATGCAGTTGTCTCATTGCAGTCTCGTACCCCTCTTTTTCCTCCTTCCTGTAAAGTTTGCTGTGAAAAATCGCCGACGCAATATTATGTTTGGTTCTTGCACAGTACCCCGTCATGACATTTTCCAGAGCCGTCATTTCCGGAAAAAGATTGACATTTTGGAAAGTACGCCCCAAACCAGCCAGACTGATGGCATTGGGAGGCATTCCGCTGATCTTCTTTCCGTCAAATATCACCTCTCCGGAAGTCGGGGTATAAAAGCCGGTAATTACATTAATTAACGTCGTCTTGCCGGAACCGTTTGGGCCAATGAGCCCGTGAATCTGGTTTTGAGGCACGGTCAGGCTCACGTCCTTTAATGCCGCCAGACCGCCAAAAATCATATCTACATCTTTAACTTCTAGCACTGGAACCTCCTTGGTACGGTATATTTAGGTTATTTAGCAGGGAACCTATAAACCTTTCCTTGAACTTGTTTTTGATTATACAAGGTTTTGAATTAAAATAAAAATACGGTTTTTTTATACAAACCATATTAAAATCATATAGATTTTCGTTTTTAATTGTGCATATTTACCGATATGAAAAAGAGATAGAAAGTATAAAAAATTGATTCTTTTCTTTCTCCAAAACCTTGTGTATCATAGATACAGGAAAATTTTTACTTTTCAAAATCCCGGATTACAGGAGGTACTGCCATGAAACTGAAAGTCGCTGTTGTCCAGTCAGGGGCCTTTGCTCCCGACGATACCTACGAAACCTATATGGAAAAGCAATGTTCCCTTGCGGCCCAATTGGTTGAAAAAGAGCACCCTTATCTGTTAGTTTTTCAGGAAGCCATGACCGGCTGTATGTTCTGCACAGCAAAAGACGATAAATACTTTGACAACGGAGAAACCATTGAAGACGGGCCTACCACAAACATGATGATTCGGCTGGCCCGGGAACATCATGTCCATATCGTATACGGCATCGCTGAAAAGCGCACGGAATTTGGACAGACCTATCTGTATAACACCGCCTGTCTGGTGTCCCCCACCAGAGGCTTTATCGGCCTATATCATAAATGCCATATGCCCTGGATGTGGTGCGATACGGTAAAAGAAATTGAAAAATACTATTTTAAACCGGGCAATAGCTTTCCTGTGTACAAATTGGACAACGGCGTCGTCATCGGTATGCTTATCTGCTATGACCGCTCATTCCCGGAAGCCTGGAGAATGCTTCAGCTCCAGGGGGCCCAGATTATCTGCGTCCCTGCCTGTTCCTGGGGATTCCGGGGCGATATGTTTGTTACAGAACTGCAGGTGCGGGCCTATGAAACTCACACTTTCGTTGTCGCCGCAAACCGGGCAGGATACGAACACATTGAGGGAGAATTTGGAGAACGGACTCATTTCGGGCGAAGCTGTATCCTTGGCCCTATGGGCGACGTCCTCAAGGTTCAGGACAGTGAGCCCTGGTCTTATGCCACTCAGGAAATTGATCTGGAAGATATTCCCAAAGCCTATATTAACGCTCCCTGGCTGCGGGACCGCCGCCCTGAGCTTTACGGGTTGCTGACTGCCTCCGGCGCCAATTTCGGAGGAGTTTTCGGCTCTGACTATATAAAAACTGATAACCAAATTATCTGATAGGATTCTAAGGAGGAATTACTATGTATGTACTGCAGACAAAAGACGCCCCAAGCGCCATCGGCCCCTATTCCCAGGGATTTGAAGCAAATGGTTTTGTCATTACTTCCGGCCAGATCCCTGTGGATCCTGTCACTGGCCAGATTCCTGAGGGAATCACGGCGCAGGCAGAACAAAGCTGCCAAAATGTAGGGGCTGTCCTGAACGCCGGAGGCGTTTCTTTTGAAGATGTATTCAAAACTACCTGTTTTCTCGCCAATATGGAAGACTTTGCCGCCTTCAACCAGGTCTATGCAAAGTACTTTGTGTCGAAACCGGCACGAAGCTGTGTCGCCGTCAAGACTCTTCCAAAAGGAGTACTATGTGAAATCGAGGCGGCAGCAATAAAAAATCTTTCTGACAAGAAGGGAGAATAGGGAATATGAGAATTGTTGTGCTGGACGGCTATACAGAAAATCCTGGTGATCTTTCCTGGGAACCTCTGGGGCAGTTGGGAGATCTGACTGTCTACGACAGAACCTCTGTATCTGATAAAGAGGAAATCGCCTGCCGAATCGGAAATGCCGAGGCCGTCTTTACCAATAAAACTCCCATTGATAAAGACGTTTTGGATCAGTGCCCCAATCTTAAATTTATTGGCGTTCTGGCTACAGGATATAATGTTATCGACGTGGCGTATGCAAAGAAAAAAGGCATACCGGTATCCAATGTGCCCGGTTACGGAACAGACGCCGTGGGACAGTTTGCCATTGCCCTCCTATTGGAAATCTGCCACCATATCGGCCACCACGATAAAGCTGTCAAAGAGGGCCGCTGGAGTTCCTGTCAGGACTGGTGCTTTTGGGATTATCCCCTTATTGAACTGGCAGGAAAGACCATGGGAATCATTGGCTTTGGACGCATTGGCCAAAAAACCGGGCAGATTGCAAAAGCCCTTGGAATGAAAGTCCTGGCCTATAACCGTTCCCAGAGTGATGAAGGGAGAGCCATTGCGGAATACGTAAATCTGGATACCCTTTTTGCCTGCTCTGACGTTATTTCCCTTCACTGTCCTCTGTTTCCTGAAACTCAGGGAATCATTCACAAAGGAACTATTGCTAAAATGAAAGACAACGTCATTATCCTTAACAATTCAAGGGGACCTTTGATTGTGGAGCAGGATTTGGCCGATGCTCTTAATTCCGGCAAAGTCTACGCCGCAGGGCTGGATGTATCTCAGGAAGAACCTATTTCGAAAGACAACCCTCTCCTGACGGCCAAAAACTGCATTATCACGCCCCACATTTCCTGGGCGCCACAGGAATCCAGACAGAGGATTATGGATATGTCCGCTCAAAATCTGCAGGCATTCCTAGAAGGAAAACCAATCCATGTGGTAAATTTGTAAATCCACCTAAAAAGGGCCATGGATCCGGCTTCTCTCATTGCCAGACTCATGG
This sequence comes from uncultured Clostridium sp., assembly GCA_946498245.1. Classification (GTDB taxonomy): domain Bacteria; phylum Bacillota; class Clostridia; order Lachnospirales; family Lachnospiraceae; genus UMGS1370. The sequence goes on from CAMMNN010000007.1 coordinate 80,416, forward strand.
CCCTTTTGCTCCTCATGAAGCAAAATTATGACTATTAAATCTAAAGTACTGTTTTCACCAATATGTAAACTCTTATGCTGTTTCTTCCAACTTTGCTTTTACTTTTATTAATTCGCTTTCAAGTCTGTTTACTCGTAATTTAAGCATTTCTTTTTCACTTTCAATTCTCAACGCTTCATCAAGCTTCCTGCTTAAATCAAGATGTCCTTCAGCTATAATTTCTATTCCCTTGTTTGTTTCATTTTCTAAGGTGATCTCTACGGCCTTTACATTGTTTTGCAGGTCACCTACGGTTCCCTGCAGTTCACTTACAGTTCCTTGCAGCTCCTTCATGTCGCTTTGCAGATCGCTTACATTGCTTTGAAGCTCTCCTACATTCCCCTGCAGTTCACTTACAGTTCCTTGCAGCTCCTTCATATCGCTTTGCAGATCGCTTACATTACTTTGAAGCTCTCCTACATTCCCCTGCAGTTCACTTACAGTTCCTTGCAGCTCCTTCATATCGCTTTGCAGATCGTTTACGTCGCTCCGCAATTCTTTTACGTCGACCTGCAGCTCATTTACGTCGCTCCGCAATTCTTTTACTTCGACCTGCAGCTCATTTACATCGCTCCGCAATTCCTTTACTTCGACCTGCAGCTCGTTTACATCGCTCCGCAATTCTTTTACTTCGACCTGCAGCTCGTTTACATCGCTCCGCAATTCCTTTACTTCGACCTGCAGCTCATTTACGTCGCTCCGTAGTTCCTTTACGTCATCTTTTATGGGCTTTACAACTTCTTCCATAATTTCAGCAATCATTTCAAGATCTCTCTGGTCTAGCATCTGTGTAACCTCCTTTGCTTATAACATCTTTTCGCATCGACCACAAATCCCCAAAAATCAATTATTTTAGTGCATATACAGGATATTATTTTCACTTAAAATATCTATTCTCTATATGCCCGCGTTTAATCTCGTTTCCTACCCTTTAAATATTGTATCATGAGCAGTAAGAAAAAACAACGAGAACATACGCTAAGGATATGGCGGTGTCGAAAAAGCTGTGGTATAATTTGGGTGTTGTCCAACCGATACCCGGCAACGGGAGGAGATGTTCAGCGTGGAAGTTGTTATTACGTTTTTAGTCACTGTTGCGGCTGGTGTAGCTTGCCACTACATCATCAAATGGCTTGACAGTGACCGCAAGGACAACGAATAGCCTAGTGGGTGCTTTGCCACTATAAAAGAAAAGAACGAAACCCCGGACTGTACTCCACTACAGTCCGGGGTTTCGTTCTTTGTCCAGATGGACTTGTTATTACGCTTTGCCTATTGGCATTATAGCATATGCAATTTTGAAAAGCAATATTCAAAATGCACCTGTTAAGTTATCATTAACAAAAACCCTAGTAGTTCAGGAGAAATCCTGTATCTACTAGGGCTTTTAAGAGCAGATGACGGGAATCGAACCCGCCTCCCCAGCTTGGGAAGCTGGTGTTCTACCGATGAACTACATCTGCGTTACTGAGTAATCATACCACAGCAATAAAAAAATTTCAAGTATTTTTTGAAAATTCTACCAGAAGCGAAAAAATATTTGGTAACAGTTCAGCAAATATGCCTGTTGAATTATGAATGGCTGGGCTGCCACGATAAAACTGAACTATTTCTTCCTACACAATCTCCGCCCCAAAAGGCATCAGTGCCAGCTTTGCCAGTTTAAAATGCTGAAGCCCAAAGGGAATCCCTACAATGGTAATGCATAATACGCAGCCAAAGGAAGCTGACTCCAGGGCCAGCGGAAGGCCGGAAAGGCACAGCCAAATGATATTTAAGAGCAGAGAACCGGCTCCGCCTCCGAACCGCACCTCTTTGCCAAAGGGGAAGAAGCTTAAAGATGCAAATTTAAAGCACTGTACTCCCACCGGGATTCCCACTATCGTCAGACACCAAAGGCATCCGAAAAGGCACCAGGTCAAGCCGCTGATGCACCCTCCTAACAGAAACCAAAGTAAATTTCCAAGACATCCCATATCTCTTCCTCCTGCCATTTCCTTTCATTGAGGCAACTGCTCCTGCCGCCCCAATGAAAGGGATTTTAGATTTCGTTTCCATCTACCTTCTATAACGCCAGGAATCCGGATTTTACTTCAGGATTTTTTCTCTAAGGCTTTTCTTCTCATCATCGGAGAGGAAAGCGGCCTGAATGCTGTTTTCTAAAAGTCCTCTGTGCTCCTCTTTTGTCATACCGCAGGCGGAAAGGACAGCAAATTCCCTGGCTACAGTAGTTTGAGATACCGTCATATTATCGGTATTTACCGTGACTTTCAGTCCTTTCCGGTAAAGGGACAGCAGCGGATGTTCTTCCGCTGTCGGAAAAGCCCTGGTCTGAAGGTTGCTGGTAAGGCAGCATTCCAGGGGAATCTGCTTTTCTTTTAGTTCTTCGACTAAAGCCGAGTCGTCAACACAGCGGACTCCGTGACCGATCCGGTATGCCCCCATATCCAAAGCGGCCCGGATACTCTCCGGCCCGTCTGCTTCTCCGGCATGAATGGTATAAGGAATTTGTTTTTTAGCTGCGGCCTCAAAAATAAAGGAGTAATCTCTGGTGGGAAAGATTGCTTCCGCTCCCGCCAAATCAATGGCTACTACCCTGGGAAGCCTATTCTCTCCCTGGGCTGACCGCTTCTTTGTCTCTTCTATCTGTTCTTTGGCAATTTCCAGAGTTTCCATATTTTCTTCCTGGTTGTCCTTTCCTCTCATGCAGCAAAGGATAAGATTCAGCCAAATGTCAGCTCCACAGGTTCTCAGACCCTCTAAAACGGCTTCTACTACTTCTCTCTGGGTCAGGCCCTTTTGTGTGTGAAACTGCGGGGCAAAGCGCAGTTCTCCGTATACAAGTCCCTGGCCCTGCAGCTCCCGGGCCAAATCCGCCGCTCCGCTTTTCAGGGCTTCTTTCGTCTGCAAAACCGCCAGCGGGAGATCAAAACGGGCGAGATATTCGTTTAAATCCCGGCAGTCCGCCGGAGCGGCCAGATAGGGAGCTAACTCCTCTTTTGTCTGGGCCGGCAGGCTGATGCCTTGCTCTTTTGCCAGACGCAGAACTGTTTCTACCGGCAGAGAGCCGTCAAAATGCAAATGGAGATCGATCACTCAATTTCACCTTACCTTTCCAAATCTTTGGGACCAAATCCCATAGGCAGCAGTTCCTTTAAGGTATATACCTGGTACTCTTTCATATTTTTCGCCAGAATAATTTCAAAGGTTTCCGGATCGCAAAATTCCATCATCACCTGCCGGCACACACCGCAGGGAGCGCAAATTTCCAGTTCCTGCTGTTCCGCCGGCCCTCCCACTATGGCGATGGCCTGAAAATCGTAAATGCCTTCGCTGACCGCTTTAAAAAATGCCGTCCGTTCCGCGCAGTTGCTGGGGGTATAGCTGGCGCTTTCAATGTTGCAGCCTGTAAAAATCTGGCCATCATCAGTCAAAAGAGCCGCCCCTACCTGAAATCCAGAATAGGGGGTGTAAGCCATTTTTCTGGCCTTCATCGCTTTTTGAATTAATAATTCTCTATCCATATTTCCTCTCCCTAAGCCATAGAAATCAGCAGCAGCCTGACCTGCCTTTTCTGCTTCCCGGCCAAACTGCTGCAAATACGTTTACTATTTAGATTTAATATAAGGTTTTCCGTTGGCTGCCGGAACTCGCGCATGGCCTACGAAAAGCACCAGAGTGATAATGGTTACTACGTAAGGAATCATGGAGATCAGGTTCGGAGAAATGGTATTTCCCGATCCGGCCATAACCTTCAGGCCGCTGCAGAGTCCGAAAAGCAGGCAGGCCCTCATAGCGCCCTGAGGCGTAAACTTTCCAAAGATAACCGCCGCTATGGCAATAAAGCCCTGACCTACAATAACAATGGGGCGGAACTGGTTAATGGTAGCCAGAGTCACATAAGCCCCACCCAGTCCGGCCAGAAAACCGGATATAATCACGCAGATATAACGCACCCTGAATACATTGATTCCCAGAGTATCACAAGCCTGGGGATGCTCTCCCACTGCCCGGAGCCGCAGGCCAAAGCGGGTTTTATAAAATACAAACCAGACAACTAAAACTAAAACAAAGCACAGATACGCCGGAATATAGGTACTGAATACATTGTTTGCAAAAGAACCTACAGGGAAAACTCCGTCCAACAGCTTCGGCAGCTTGCTGGCCGTATCAATAGGCGGCGTGTCTGTTGAATTATCAAACATGGCTTTGCACAGGAAAACCGCCAGACCAGGAGCCAAAAAGTTAATGGCCGTACCGGAAATAGTCTGATCCGCTCCCAGAGAAACACAGGCAATAGCGTGAATCAAGCCGAACAGTGCCCCTGCCAAACCGCCGCAGAAAAAGGCAAACCAGCCGTTTCCGGTAAACAGGGCCACCGCCGCGCCGGTAAAAGCGCCTATCGTCATCATACCTTCGATTCCAATGTTTACAACGCCGCTTCGTTCCGAAAAACAGGACCCTAAAGCCGCATACAGCAGGGGAGGCGTTGCAACCAGAGTGGCGTTAATGAGCAGTCCTAAATCTTTAATAATGGTATCCATCGTCTTACCCCCTTTTCCCTTTCAGCGCCAGCTTCTTAAAGACATGGGAAACCGCAATAAACAAAATAATGGTTCCCATAATAATGTCTACTACTTCTGACGGCGCGTTTATTAAGCTTAATTTGCTGCCGCCGTATTTCATTGCCCCGTAAAACAGCCCCGAAAAGATACAGCCAATAGGGTTGGAACCGGCAATAAGGGCTACGGTGATTCCCTGGAAACCATAGCTTTCCTGAGTCGCAAACTGGCTGACTCGCATGGACATTCCCAAAAGCTGAACCGCGCCGCCTAATCCGGCCAAACCGCCGGAAATAGCCATAGCGGTCATTACGGCCCGATTGGAATTAATTCCGCCGTATTCCGCTGCGTGGCGGTTAAAGCCTACTGCACGGAGCTGATAACCAAGGGTGGTCTTATTAATCAAAAACCAGATAATTACCGCTACGATAATCGCCAGAATAATTCCGTAATTGGCATTGCTGCAGCCTGTCAACTGGCGAATACTCTGTGGAAAAAGGATTTTTGCAGAGTCCAGGACGTCTTTTGTAGCTTCGCCGCCGCCCTCTTTGTGAATGGCTTTCAGGTTTACCACGTAGTTGGACAGATAAAAGGCAATCCAGTTAAACATAATAAATAACAGAACTTCGTTAATACCCTTCTTTACCTTTAAAAAGCCTACCAGACTTCCCCAGATAGAGCCGGCAGCTACGGCAGCTAAAATACACAAGGGGGCGTGAAGGATTGCCGGCAGATCCACCAGGATTCCTACCAAAGCCGCCGCCACAGTTCCTACTACAAACTGGCCCTCAGCGCCGATATTGAAAACGCCGGTTTTAAAAGAAAATGCCACGCTAAGTCCTGTAAAAATCAGAGGACTTGCATAAATGATAGCCCAAACCATAAATTTAGGCTTGCTGAAAACGCCGGTAAACAGTTTCGTATAGGCTTCAATGGGATTGATTTTTGCTACCAGCAGAAACAGCGCTCCTATCAAAAAGCCGATAACAATGGCAATCAGGGTGTAGAGTGCATTACTGTTTAATATACTTTTTTTCTCATTCATGCTGCTTTCCTCCTGCCATCATTAATCCTAAAGTATTTTCATCAGCGTCTTTTCCGGCCATGCCGCCGCTGATAGTTCCGTCAAAGATAACTTCGATCCGATCAGAAAGGCTCATGATCTCGTCCAATTCAAAAGAAACCAAAAGAACGGCTTTATTCTTATTTCTCTGGCCTACAATGTATTTATGGACAAATTCAATAGCCCCTACGTCAAGGCCTCTGGTGGGATTTACTGCAATGAGCAAATCCGTATCATTGGTCACTTCTCTGGCGATAATTACCTTCTGCTGGTTTCCTCCGGAAAGCTGTCCCGCCGGTTTTTCCTCACTGCCGGAGGGCCGGATGTCAAACTTTCCAATGAGATCCTTTGCGTGCTCGAAAATCGATTTTTTGTCTAAAATTCCTTTTTTGGAAAACTGGTCTTTTCCATAATTCTGGAGAATCAGATTTTCCGCCACAGAAAATTCCAAAACCAGGCCGTGCTTCTGACGGTCTGCAGGAATACTGGAAATTCCTTTTTCAAACAGGGCCTTCGGCGACCAGTTAAAAACGTTTTCCCCGTTCATCCAGATCTCTCCGGAATCTCCCTTCCGAAGTCCCGTAAGGATTTCCACCAGTTCTGTCTGGCCATTGCCGTCAACTCCTGCCAGACCTACGATTTCTCCCTTGCGAACCGTAAGATTTAAGCCCTTTAAAATCTCTACGCCCCGGTAATCCTTACCCCGCAGGTTCTTTACATCTAAAACGACATCTCCCGGCGTCAGATCCTTCTTTTCCACTACAAACTCTACGTCCCGGCCTACCATCATGGAAGCCAAATCGTTCTCCGTCACCTCGTCTACCTTGACTGTGCGGATATATTTTCCCTGGCGGATGATGGTACAGTAGTCTGCGCTGGCCTTAATTTCTTTCAGCTTGTGGGTGATTAAAATAACGGATTTTCCGTCAGCCGTCAAATGGCCGATAATTTCAATCAGTTCCTCTATTTCCTGAGGCGTCAGGGAAGCTGTAGGTTCGTCCAGAATCAAAATATCCGCTCCACGGTAAAGAACCTTCAAAATCTCTGCTCTTTGCTGCATTCCTACGGAAATATCCTCGATTTTCGCATCAGGATCCACCTGCATATTGTATCGTTCCGACAGTTCTTTTACCTTCTGTTTAGCAGACTCCAAATCCACCGTCAGCCCTTTCATGGGCTCCATTCCCAGAATAATGTTTTCTGTAACTGTGTAGGGCTGTACCAACATGAAATGCTGATGCACCATACCGATCCCCAGTTCAATGGCTTTTCCGGGACTGTCAATCTGAACCTTCTGCCCCTCTACAAAAATATCTCCTTCTGTTGGCCGGTACAAACCGTACAGAACATTCATCAAAGTACTTTTTCCAGCTCCGTTTTCTCCAAGGATTGCGTGTACTTCTCCTTTGTGGACAGTCAGGTTGATGTGATCATTGGCCACAAAATCTCCAAATTTTTTGACGATGTCCTTCATCTGGATCACAACGGAGTTTTCGTCTACGTGACTCGTCTTACCCACACCTCTTCCTCCTATTCTCTTGTTTTATCAGACAATAACCGTCTGCTCCATTCCTTCTGCTCTGGCAATTTCCGCCAGACGTTTCAACAGTCCGTCCTCAGGGACAGGGTAATTGGCATACTCCTTCCGGACTCCCATGGGACGGTAAGCAATGATTTTATAGCGAATCGGCCGGACAGACTGGTAAGGCCGCAGCATGGCCGCCGTCTCCCGCACCGTTTCCTCGATATTAAAAAGTCCGGGAACAATGACTGTTCTCACCTCATACAGTTTTCCCAATTCTGCCAGATAACAGGCGTTTTCCAGAACTTTTTTATTAGACAGGCCCGTAACGCGCCTGTGGTCCTCCTCGCTGAAAGCTTTAATATCCAGCATCACGCCGTCGGTCACGGCCAGGAGAGCCGGATACTTCTGAAACTCCAGAGTTCCGTTGCTGTCAAGAAGGGTTTCCAGGCCGTTATCTTTACAGATTTGAAAAAAATCTGTCAAAAATTCCGGATAAAGCGTGCACTCCCCTCCCGATACCGTCACCCCACGGATAAAGGGAATCTGCCGGGAAACTTTCTCAAAAACCTCCTCCGGCGTCAGCTCCTGGATCCGCGGACTGGAATCATGGGGACAGACATGGATACAGGTATCGCAAAGGACACATGCCTCCGGACGGTAGCCAATCCGCCCGTTCTCTTTTCGGAAAAGGGCGCCTGCGGGACAAGCCTCTACGCACTTCCCGCAATTGACGCAGATCTTTCTGGTTTCCGGATTATGGCAGTAACGGCAGTCCATGTTGCAGCCTTGAAGGAAAATGGCAGTCCGGTTTCCAGGTCCGTCCACAGCGCTGAAGGGAATAATCTTATTTACCAGTGCAGCCATATCAGCGTACCTTTCGCTCTAAAATATGGCCGTTTAATTCCGCTCCAAGGCCCAGATGGGTCGTATCCTGAAGAACGTTCTGTCCGGCTTTCAGCTTTTCAATCTCCGAGCGTTTTACCAAATATCCCGTAATCCGGATCACATCGCTGTCGCTGGAATAGAAGGACAAATAGCGGAGATCCTTGCGGAAAGCTCCCTTTACAATATCCAGCACAAACTCCGGATTTTTATGAACCGTAGTGTCAATGGGGAAAATATCTCCTGTGCCGGAGGGGAAGTACTTGTGGAATTTGGAGCACTGCAGCAGATGGTCAATGAGTTCTTCCGGTTCTTCTCCAATGGGAATCCGGGTACCCGGGCTGATATTGTGATCCTCCGCAATTCCTACCTGAGCGTGCAGAAGGAAGTGGCCTCCTGTAGCCTCGCAGTAAGGATTGGTGTGCTGCTTATTAAACGCATCAATCAGTTCCATAATCTCCACACCCAACTGGGTTGCGTGATCATCTCTGCCGTATCTCCCGCCAATTCCCTCTTTCTCCAAAAGAATATTAACGCATTCCGCCATTCCTACCATGCCGAACATAGCGGTAAACCGATCTCTGTGGATAAAGCCTTCTTTTGCCAGGAAATTATTTTCAAAGAATCCGCTTTCCTCCACCTCGAATTTGATTCTGGCGTCCATATACCGCGCCATAATATCCATAACATAAGGAAGCTGTTTTTCTTTAAAGTCCTGAATACTGTGAGCTCTCTTTGCAATGTTTCCTAAAATCAGACGGCAAAGGGTATAAGAACCGCCGCCTAAAAGAAGACCGTTATAGCAGCTTGCAATTACGTAGTTTTCTCCCAGTTCCCCTTTAAACATCTTGTGGTTGGCAAAACTGGGCTTTGCGCTGTGAAGCGCCGTGTCCACTGCTAGAAGGGCGAAATCATCAGGCGTTACCCCTTCCTCGTATTTCATGGTCAGGTTGGGAACCGCCTGCTCCAGTTCCTTTTCTACTTCCAGCAGCAGTCTTCCCGCTTTGGTTGCCCTGGGGCCGATATTTGCGTGGGAAAAAGAGTCCAAAACCGTGCGGTCAATATGCTGCATAAACAGCTTCAGCAGTTTTTTCGCCTGGATCTCGTCCACATCATTAATAAAAGGGTCCAGAAGTTCATCCAAAGCTCCTACATACACCGGGAAATTGGTAACGCTGGGAACGTGTTTGTAAAAAATCAGAAGGGAGTTTAACGCCTCGTATAAGTCTTTGGGAGCGTCAAGCTGAAGGAATTTGCTGCCTTCTTTCATAAATTTAAAGTAATCCGGAATAATATATCTGGGTCTTACAGGCGCATGGCCCTCAGCCAAATCGCAGATACACTTTACGTCGTCCGGGACATTTAAAAGCTCGTCCAGTCCCTCCGGCAGATCCAAAACTTCCATAAGGGAATCGGCCTTTCCTGCCATGTTGGCCACCTTCTGCTCATGGGTTAAGATAGGGCTCTCAATAATATCCAAAATTTCCTGCCGCGTCTGGTTTACCCGCTCCATTGAAATTTCTCTCATTGCAATCCGTCCTTTCTTTTATCCTATTTATCGGTTTTCCCATCACCTGTACAGGCAGTTTTTCTGCCGCCGCAGGTCATAGGAAAACTCCGGGTTTTTCCAAAAAAGAGGATATCCATAAGCATCTGAGATTGTTTATGAATATCCCCTCCCCAGCCGGCAAAACCCACTGCAGCGGATTTTGCCGGACTGCTGCTCCAAACAGTTTACTTCCTAATTACATCAGTCGTCCAGAGTATAGATGTCGCCGTACTTCGCTTCAAAATCAGCGGCATTGTTGGGAACAACAACTTCGCCGGAAGTGATCTTCGTCTTTACATCTTCTACTGCCGCAATTACTTCGTCACTGAGGTTGTCAGTGGTAGGAGCAATGTCTACGCCTGCCGTATGGATGTCGTAAGTAATTACGCCGCCTTCCAGAACACCGTACAGAGCTTCCTTAGCTGCATCATAGCTGGCATTGTCAACTCTCTTCATAGCAGAAGTCAGAATGGTGTCAGGAGCGATAGAACTCTGATCCGTATCTACGCCGATAGCCCAGATGCCGTTTTCTTTACAGCCTTCAATAACTCCCAGTCCGGTACCGCCTGCTGCGTGGAATACAACGTCAGCGCCGTCGGTAACCATAGAGGTGGTAGCGGATTTTCCAGTAGCCGGATCGTTAAATGCATTGGCATTGAACTGTAAAATTTCTGCATCGGGATTTGCGTCCTTAACGCCTGCCAGATAACCGTAGCCGAACTGATGCATATTTTCATTGGCCATACCGATTACAAAGCCGACTTTGTTGCTCTCAGTAACCATACCGGCTACATAGCCTACCAGATAGGAAGACTGAGCCTGCTCAAACATCAGACAGGTAACGTTAGGCAGATCCGCATTGGTAGCGTCGTCAATGATGGCGAATTTCTGATCCGGATAAGTCTCAGCCGCAGTCCGGGTAGCGTCAGCCAGCATATAGCCTACGCAAATGATCAGATCGTAATCTTCATCTACAAAGTTTTCAATATTAGGAGTATAGTCCGCATCCGTATTAGACTCCAGATAGTTTACCTGGATACCTAATTCTTCTCCGGCTCTCTGCAGACCTTCCCAGGAAGACTGGTTAAAGGAACCGTCGTTTACACCGCCTACGTCAGTAACCATACCAACTTTAAATTCTGCCGGATCTTTTACCGGAGTTCCCTCTTCCGCTGCTGCTTCTGTTTCCGCAGCTTCCGCGTTCTCTTCTGCTGCCTCTGTCTCCGCAGCTTCTGTCTCAGCCGCTGTGGTTTCCGCTGCAGTCGTTGCTGCAGTCGTTTCTTCAGAACCGCCGCCGCAGGCTGCCAGAGAAACTGCCATAGACGCAGCAAGAGCTACTGCTAATACAGATTTCTTCATAAAATTAATTCCTCCTCTTTCTTCTAAGTAAAGATTTAGTAAAATCCTACTCTTATACTATACCTTTTTTTGACAATTTCGTCAATAAAAGGAGAAAATTTTTGTTAAGAAAGAATAAAGGGGCGGAAAAAGGAGAGCCGCTTTCTGTTTCATATTTAAAGGCAATCTCTTTTTGTCTTCATCTACTCTGTAAGGAGTATATCCCGTTTCTACAACTGCCGGGAGTATTATTTGTTCATATATTTTTTTAAAATGTCCCTTTGGATAACCTTCAATATCACTAAATGGCATCATGACAAAGCATCTTTTTTGATTTTCTTCCATAAGCTCAGCCCCTTTTCTTTTATAGTACTTTAAAATACGGCAAAAGAAAAGGGGAGTATCGGATAAATCCAATTTTTCTCCCACTCTTTTCTGTTTAAACTGTTTTTTCTTTCAGGGGGCATAGTGACTGGAACTGCCACTATGCCCCCCTACTTGGATTATCTAATTTTCTCGGTTCTTTTTTAGAAGGTTTCCTACGATAGCTGTTAGAAGGTTTCAAGTTTTTCTGTTTCCTGATTTTTCTTTCTGGTATGTCTTTCACTGGCCCGTGCTACCCGGGCGATCCTGCTGTAGGGCAGATCCCCCGGAAGTGTGCAGTCGCTTCCCAAAATCAGCCGGTCTGTTCCCGCATTGTCTATCACCGCTTCTACCGCCTGATCCAGTTCTTCCTCTGTTCCGTTTATAAGAGGTCCCTGGTGATTATCTAGGCCGCCTAAAATCACTTTGTCCGGAAATAATCTGTGTCCTTCCGCCAGTATAATTCCGCTTTCTCTAACTCCCCAGTTGACAATATCGCAAGGATAATCCAAAAAACGGTTCAAATCCACTTTGGGCTTACACATATGCAGAATGATAAATCGGGCTCCTGCCTCATAAGCGGTTTGGATAATCATCTTGTCCAGAGGGGCAATATAACGGGCATGTTCTTCCTGAGTGAAGCCATCGCTCTCCCCGCCTAACGCTGCATAGTAAATACCCTCTGCCCCTGCGGCGATAGCCATCCGTACCAACACGCAGAGAGTCTCTGCAATACGCTTATAAGCATCATTAACGGCCTGAGGGTTGGTTCGCAGGTGGTACAGTTGAGCGTAGCGCCCCACTGAATCGTATTTTGGGATTCCCAAAAGAGCATGAGATGCCGATGCAATCACCCCATGGATCGTCGCAGCCATAGCTCCGTCCGGACATCTCTCCACAACGTTTTTGATAATCTCCGTCTGTTTTTGGATAAACTCCGCGTCAGGTCCATAGCTTCGCACCTGTTCCCAATCCGCTGCTGTATTAATATTGCCGTCGCAAGGATAGGTATGTTCTGTCATTATTTTACAAATATCGGTTTGCGTCTTTTCAAAGTAATCCAAATGGGTTTCTACAGCCTTTTCCCCAAAAAACGCGTCCGAAGGAAAGTGCATCCAAAATCCGGTTGGAACCCGATCTGGCCTGCGGCCTTCCAAAACAGCAAAAAGACGTTCTCGCTTATTCATGTCAATGCCTTCTTTCTCCATTTTCGCTTTCTGTTTGTTTGCTTACTTTCGCGTCATGATTCGCAGGATCTCCAGATCCGTTTCTTTCATACCCGTTTTCGCTAAACAGACGATATTTTCTATCGTTTCGTCGGCGCATTGTCCGACGATGCCTTCCCCTGCCTGAAACTTCTTTCCTTTCAATGCCAGCTCGGAAGCCAGGAGAGCTGCATCTATGCAAGAGGCAATTTTGGCGGCACAGGAAGCCTTCGCCCCATCACACACAATTCCTGATACATTTGCCAGCATGTTGTCAACAGTTCGGCTGACGGCCTCAAAATCGCCGCCCATTAGCCATGTTACTGCAGCTCCTGCTCCACAAGCTGCACTTACTGCTCCGCAGAAGGCCGACAGACGGCCAATACCAGATTTCAGGCAGATCGCCAGCAAATTGGACAGTGCCAACGCCCGACATATATCCTCATCATTGGTTCCAAGTTCCTGAGCATAGGCCAGTATCGGAAGGGAAGCTGCCATTCCCTGATTTCCTGACCCGGAATTGATCACAACAGGCATATTGCACCCAGCCATTCTGGCATCACTGCCTGCCGCCGCCCACGCTGCAGCCCGTGAGCGGACACTTCTGTTGCCGCTTTTTAAAATCGTTTTACCCACGCTGCAGCCATAATCTCTTTTCAGCCCTTCTCTGGAGATGGCGCGGTTATATTCTGCCTGTCTCTCCAAAAGGCTCCGAACCGGCTGAAGATCAGCACAGATGGCATATTCATATATTGTTTTCAGCGAAAGAACCTGGTATCTTTCTTCCTCCCTTTCCCTGGATTTTTCCTGACTTTTTACCATTTCTATTCCATTATGTTCTACCCGGACGATTTTTGTATGATGCCCTGCGATTGTCACCAATGCTCTTTCATCTTCTGCTTCCATTTCAACAATAATATCCAGTCCGGGTATATTTTCTAACAAGGCTACCTTGCAGATCTCCTTCTTTCTCAAATTCTCCATTTGAGCCAGCTCTTCCCTTGTTACCCTGCTCAAAACTTCCAGCTCCTGTCTGCTGTTCCCCACAACAGCTCCCAGAATGGCGCTAACCTCGATTCCTTTTCTGCCCCCGGTGTTTGGCACCACTACTCCTTTTACATTTTTTACTACATTTCCTGAACAATAAACCATCATACGCTGCGGGAGGCGTCCCAGCTCTTCCCGTGCTCTTGCCGCAGCCAGGGCCACTGCAATTGGCTCCGTACATCCCATAGCCGGAATCAGCTCTTTCTTTAAAAGGCTGTGGCAAAATTCCGTAATCTTTTCGTTTACCATTATTTCCCCTTTCCTTGCAGCGCCCTGGACGTTTTACAGTGTATTTTTATGCACAGTACCGCCTTTCATAATCAATTTCATGTTCGATTTGTCTGTCAGAATATCCAAATCCTCCACTGGATTGCCTTGAATCAGGAGAAGATCTGCAAAAGATCCTTTTTCCAGCACACCCACTTTGCCCTTGGGATAAGGATTTCGGTAGGTACACAGTTTAAACAGATCATGTGCGCGTCCCGTAGCAGCTCTGAGGCCTTCAAAACTGCCAAACCGTTCTTTATATACGCTAAAATCTTTTAAGTGATGTTCTTCACAGAAATACCGATTGGTGGCCATATCTGTGCCAAATACCATATTCAGGCCGTATTTAATAATCAGTTCTGTCTGCTTCTCTACTCCCTTCTTCACCAGCTCATATTTTTCCATCATATCCGGCGTGTATTTGAAATCCATCATAGAATCTTCTGAAAACGCAGGACAGGGGCAAACCCAAACGCCATTGGCCTGAATCATTCTGGCAGTTTCTTCATTCATAAGCTGGGTGTGTTCCAGACTCATAACTCCCGCGCTAACAGCCCTCTGCATAGATTCATTGGTATAAAGATGGGCCATGACATAAGTGCCATAGTCTGCAGCCGCCTCTACTGCTGCCCGGATTTCTTCAAAAGTCATCTGCACGGTGTAGAGATGGTCAAACTTTGATGCAATTCCCCCACCTAAAAATAGTTTAATCTGAGAAGCTCCTAAAAAAAGCTGATCTCTGGTGGCCCGCCGCACTTCGTCAGGGCTGTCTGCTAAAATCCATACACCATTATTCATAACCGGAGACATATAGCCTTCTACTGTACGCTGGCTGGCAGCTCCCGGACGATTATCACAGTGTCCGCAAGTCTGGCCGATTCCGGAATGGCTGGGAAAAATCCTCGGCCCTATTGTATAACCATTATCAATACACGCCTTTACACCGTAGATCATACCGCCTGCATCACGAACTGTCGTAAATCCTCTCAGCAGGCATTCCTCAGCGTTCTTTGCCGCCCTCACTGCAGTCTCATCTGCACGCAATGGTTCCATCTCGTCCCCGCCGCCTGTCAGTGCCAAATGGATATGGGCGTCAATCAGGCCTGGAATCGCAGTGCACCCTTTTCCATCAATCACCCTGTCAAACTGTTCCTCTGAAAAATCCTTCTGGAAAATCTCTGTAACAAGATCATCTTCCATGGCAATATTGGCATTATACAGTAATTCCCTGTGATTGCCATCAAATACATTACAGTTTTTAATCAATTGTTTCATAGCGTACCTCCTTCCTGTTTTCCTCCGCACAGATGGCAGGCAACCCGGTGTCCCGGCTCTGTCTCCCTCAGGAGCGGCACTTCTTCTTTGCACTGTTTTCTGGCGCTGGGACACCTTGTGTGAAAACAGCACCCGGCTGGCGGATTCAGAGGACTTGGAACATCTCCTGTCAGCACTATCCGCTTTCTCTTTACTTCTGTATCAGGAATAGGGATAGCCGACATCAGCGCCTGGGTATATGGATGCTGCGGATTAGAAAATATTTGTTTTCTGGACGCCCATTCCACAATACGGCCGAGATACATCACTGCCACCTGGTCACTAATGTGTTTTATTACGCTTAGATCATGAGATATAAAAAGGTAGGTCAGCCCCCGTTCTTTCTGAATATCCTGCATCAGATTGAGTACCTGGCTGCGGATTGATACATCCAGCGCAGAGACTGGTTCATCACACACAATAAAAGACGGTTCTAGTATCAGAGCCCGTGCAATGATCATTCTCTGGCGCTGTCCGCCTGAAAACTCATGGGGATAGCGATGCATCTGCTGGCGGCTCAGGCCCACATATTCGATGAGATCCATGACTTTTTTCTCTCGCTCTTTTCTGGTTCCAATGCCGAAAGCGTCCAGAGGAGAACGCACTGTCTCAAATACAGTCATGCGCGGATTTAAAGATGAGTATGGATCCTGAAATACAATCTGCATCTGCTTACGCATTTCTCTCATCTGGGGTAACGAAAGCTCCAGAATATTCTGCCCGTTAAAAATAATGCGGCCCTCAGTCGGTTCAATCAAGCGTAGTATGCTTTTCCCCAGAGTCGATTTGCCACAGCCCGATTCCCCTACAAGGCCCAGAGTCTCTCCCCGCCGGATAGTCAGGTCAACCTCGTCCACCGCCTTAACATAGCGTTTTTTTCTCTCGAATAAATTGCTTCCAACCGGATAATACTTTTTCAGCCCTTCCGCCTGAAGCAGAATTTCCCCACTCATACCATACCCTCCTCGTACAAAAAGCACTTAACCAAATGGCCCTCCACAGAGTAAGTCCCAGGTGTTTCTGTTCCGCACCTCTCTGAAGCGTAAGGACATCTTGTGCTGAAGCGGCAGCCTTTGGGCATATCGTGGAGATTGGGGACATTTCCCTTAATCGTATAAAGCCTGTCTGTCTCATAATCCATGCGCGGGATCGAAGCAAGAAGCCCCTTAGTATATGGGTGAAGCGGGTTCTGAAACAGATTTTTTGCATTGGCATATTCCATAACATGACCCGCATACATTACTAAAACTGCATCTGACATTTCCGCCACCACACCCATGTCATGTGTAATCAGCAAAATAGCGGTATTCATCTGCTGTTTAAGCTGTACCATCAAATCGAGAATCTGCGCCTGGATTGTAACGTCCAGGGCAGTCGTCGGCTCATCTGCTATCAGCACTGCCGGCCTGCATGACAGCGCCATAGCGATCATAACACGCTGTTTCATTCCTCCTGAAAGCTGGTGAGGATAGTCTCTGGCCCTATCCTCCGGAGCCGGAATGCCCACTTTCGCCAGCATCTCCACAGAGCGTTCCCAAGCCTGAACCCGGCTTATTTTTTCATGAGCCATAAATGCTTCTGACATTTGTTTTCCTATTCTCATTACCGGGTTTAAGCTTGTCATCGGATCCTGAAAAATCATAGCGATCTCTTTTCCTCGTATGCTGCACATCTCATGGGCTGTCTTTTTTAACAATTCCTGTCCTTTCAGACGGATAGACGAACCCGGCTCAATTCTTGCAAAAGCCGTTGGCATAAGCTGCAGGATAGAGAGAGCTGTTACACTTTTACCGCAGCCGGATTCCCCTACGACTCCTAAGATCTTTCCAGCTTCCAATGAAAAGCTGACACCGTCCACTGCCGGAACAACTCCGTCCTTTCCGTGAAAGTAGGTTCTCAAATCTGACACTTCCAATACAGGCGCCATAGTCTTTCCTTCCTTTCTGTAGAGTGACCGAAACACGCTTGTTCCGGCAGCATATTCCGCCTTTATTCTTCTACCTTCCAGTTCCAAACCGCGAAATTTGTCTGGCAGAAATCCCTGGTATCCAGATTGCTTAATCGTTTGCTGTACGCTTCGATCATATTGGGACTGTACAAAGTCACATAAGGTGTACGTTCCTTAAACAGTTTCTGAAATTCTTCATAAATAGGATAGCGCTCTTCATAGCTGGTATATTCCAGAGCTTCCTGGAACAAATCATAGTACTCCGAAGTCTGCAGATTGGAGAAGCACGTGGTAGTCCCAGGGGCAAACTGCGTAGAAACCTCGTGGGGTTCCACTGTTCCTGCCGATCCCAGTAAAGCCAGATCCATGTTCCCCTCAAAGCATTCGGACATGACCGTTGCAAAATCTGAAGTTTGAATACGTACCTTAATACCTATATCCGCCAGATTCTGCTGGATAATGGCTGACGACTGCTCCCTTACAGTATTTCCTGTCGGAACCAGCATCAGGAGCTCTCTGTCTGTATCCCATCCGGACTCTTCTATAATTCGTCTTGCCTCCTCAGGATTATAGGTATCCCAATCCAGATCCGCATAATAAGGGTGAGACTCGGGCCATACGCTGTGCATAACAGTTCCCTGGCCGTACAGAAGCTGATCTACAATCAACTGTTTGTCAATAGCCATATTCATGGCCCGTTTTATATCATCAGTCAGATATTCTCTCTCATCATTAATAGCCATATACTGGAAATCAAAACACGGAACAGATTCCACATTCAGATTATCATTTTCCAGAAGTGTTGCATAATCTACTGGCTGGATCGGTCCAATGCTGCCCATATTTAAATCAATCTCTCCGCTAATAAGACCGGAAACCATATTGGCTGCAGGAACTACCCGGAGAATGAGCCTGTCTATATCAATGGGGCCATATTCGTATCCGTCATTTTTTACTAGCTCAATCCGCTCACCTGTAATCTCACTGTCATACATAAATGGCCCTGAACCGATTGGACTTCTCCAAAAGCTGTTGGTATGCATTTCAGGCAGCGGTATATCCTCTAGCAGATGCTTAGGCAGTACAACAAACTGTTTCAGAGTATTAAACACAGTTACCGGATCCATTGCCTTTTTTAGTTCCATTTCAATGGTATAGTCATCAATCTTTGAGACGCCTACGCTTCCCTCCGATGTCTGAGCCCCTTCATCGTCAGTACCGCTTAATATGTTCATCAAATACCGCCGGCTGACAGAAAGATCCGGATTGCAGGAGATCTGGAAAGACCACACCACATCATCTGCCGTTACAGGCTCCCCATCATGCCAGTGTGCATTCTGGTTAAGGGAAACTGTTAATGTTTTTCCGTCCTCCGATGCAGTCACTTCCGTTGCCTCCCGGGGTACCAGTTCTCCATCCATAGAGACGTCCATCAATCGGTCAAAAATGAGAATATTCATGATTTCATCATATGTACCGCTGATCTCATAGGGATAAAGGTTAGTCCACGGAGAAGAAATCGCCCCTACTACTACCTTCTCGCCCGACTCAGCCTGGACTTCCTCTGACTCTGTCTGAGTTTCTGCTGAGGAAGCAGCTTGGGAGGAAGCGGCCGGGGAAGAGGCGCTGGGATCCGCCGGTGTGCAGCCGGCCAGCAGCGCCGCTGCAGATAACAGTGCAGCAAAACAGTAACTACGTTTTTTCATAATGTTCTCTCCTTTTCTTTATTCTCGTGAAGGCTAAACCTGTAAACGGGCATATCTCACAGTTTAGTCTTTGGATCCAATGCATCTCTCAGTCCATCTCCAAAGAAATTGATACTCAGCACAGTGGCCAAGAGAGCCAGTCCGGGTGGAAGCCACAGCCAAGTCCGCTGTGACAGTACCGTAATTGACTGAGCCGCATACATAATATTTCCCCAAGATGCCTGTGGAAGCTGTACACCCATTCCAAGAAAACTTAGACTGGATTCCTGCAAAATCGCACTGGCGATGCTGAAAGTAAAAGCGATAATGACCGGTGCAAAGGCATTAGGAAGAATATATTTCAGCATAATCCGCCCATCTTTTTCTCCAACTGCCACCGCTGCCTGTACGTAATCTTTTTCACGAACCGCCAGTACATTTCCGTATAACTGCCGCGCAAACTGAGGCCACCCCATAACGCCGATTACAATAGTCACAGACTGGATACTTGGACCGATAACGGATACCAGAACCAAAACCAGAATCATCGACGGCACTGACATAAATACATCTGCCAAACGCATCACCAACACACCGGCTACACCTTTGTAGTATCCTGCAAGGAGTCCTAAAGGTACTCCTATTGCCAGACTGATTAACGCACTGACAATCCCAACAAACAAAGAGGTTCTTCCGCCATAGATGATACGGGCAAACACATCTCTTCCAACCTCATCTGTTCCCAAAATATGTACTGTGCTGGGCGGAGCTCCAAAACCGCTGACAGGATCCATAGAGTAAGGATCCAGGCCTAGTAATGCCGGGAGTGCCGCTACACAGGTCACTTCCAGAATCAATATCACCAACCCGAGCATTGCCAGCTTATGCTTGGAAAATCGTTTGGCTACATCATTCCAATAAGATCTCTTTCGCTCTTTTACTGCTGTTTTTGATACCAGGGCTTTGCCGGAAACCATAATTTTACCCTCCTTTCCATCAGTTGTAACGGATACGGGGATCCAAAAACGTGTAGAGCACGTCTACCACTATATTTCCAATGAGGACAGCCAGAGAAACAAAAACAGTAATCCCCATAATGACAGGGTAATCTCTGGCCTGAATAGAAGTAACCATCAGGCTTCCCAGTCCGGGCCAGCCAAAGATCTGTTCCGTCACTACCGCTCCTCCAATCAGAAAAGGAATATTCATTCCAATCTGAGTCACGATAGGGATCAAAGCGTTGCGTAGCCCATGGCGGATCAACACTACATTTTCTCTGAGGCCCTTGGCTCTGGCTGTACGGATATAATCCTCATTCAGCACTTCCAGCATACTGCCGCGCATATGCCGGATAAAGGAACCCACCTGCTGAATAGACAGAACCACTGCCGGCATAATCAGATGGCGAAGAAGCATTCCCCAGGTGTGTGTCCCCGACGCATCATACATTCCGCCAGTAGGCAGGATACCCAACTGAATAGAAAAAATATAAATCATCAGCATAGCTGCAAAAAAATTCGGTGTTGCAGCTCCTGCAAAAGAAAGCCCTGAAGAAGCATAATCCCAAATAGAATAAGGTTTATATGCCGCTATTGTCCCCAGGGGAATGGCTACGCACAGGGAAAGGAATGTCGTAAATACTGTCAGGATCAATGTGGGGCCTATTCTGGAAGTCACCAGCTCCAGAACGCTCCCATAGGTTCGGTAAGAAATTCCAAAATTCCCATGGAGCAATTCTTTCAGCCACAAAAGGTATTGGATAACCACTGGTTGGTCAAGTCCCAGCTCATGTCTCTTCTTTTCAATGTCTGTTGCCGTAGCAAAAGGATCCGCCATCAGCAGCTCAATGGGGCTGCCTGGTGCCAGAGAGGACATGACATACACCAGCACTGTAATTCCAAGAAATACCGGGATTACAATCAGAAACCGTTTGAGCAGATATTTTCCCATTCTGAACCTCCCTTTCTCTTTGGGAATTAGTATCTTTTCTCCAAAGCAGATTTTTAAAATGTTATTAATCATATTAGATTAGCTGCTCTTAGTATAGTATTTCTAATTAATTTTGTCAATATGCTTCTATAATCTTTTTTCTTATATATATTTTTGTATATATTGACTTATTTTATACGTTGTAGTATGATTACAATACATATCTATTATAATATTAAATTAAATTTATTCTCAGAAAGGGGCTGTTCTACATATGAAAATCCATATTCAAAATGGTAAGGTATGGCAAAAGGACTCGTTTGTTTCACAGGATCTCGTTATTGATGGTACCCGTATCATCTATGCCGGCCCGCCATTCCAGCCCGGAGCTGACTCTTCTGTACTAGATGCAGCCGGTCAATATCTTCTGCCCGGTATTATCGACTGCCATGCACATGTTACTATGGTGGGAGGCAGCCACCACATGGCCACATTTTTTGCGGAAAATGAGTGTGAATTAACCATAGAAGGGATTATTAATTGTGAGAAGATGGTTCGACATGGCATAACAACTGCTCGCGACTGCGGAGGCAAACATCGTGAAACCTTCGCCCTTCGCGATTTTATCCGAAAGGGAGCAATTCCTGGTCCGCGGCTTCTATGCAGCGGGACGCCTCTCAAAGTCGTAGGCGGCCATGAACCGGGCTTTGACATCACCGGTCCTATTGAGGCACGGCGTGCAGTTCGTCAATTTTTGTATGAGGGCGCCGATTTTATTAAAGCAATGATTACAGGCGGACTGGGAAAGCCAGGAGAAGATCCCGGAGCTGTCGAGATGGAACTGGACGAAATCAGTGCAATTGTGTGCGAAGCCCATAAGCATGGCAAGAAAGTCGCCTGCCACTGTCACAGCCGTGCCGGTATGGAGATCTTGTTAACTGCTGGCGCCGACTCTATCGAACATGCCACTTATCTGGATCCCGAAATAAATGCACGTATCATAAAACAAGGCGTATATGTCGTACCCACTTTCACGCCCTATGAAATTGCTGCAGCAAGTGAAATTGGCTGTGGAATCCTCCCGGACGCAATTCTCAACTCCCGATCTATTATCAAGGAAAAACGGCGCAGACTGAAAGAAGCCTATGAGCAGGGGGTAAAAATTGCTTTTGGGCGGGACAGCGGCGGTTTCTTTATGGATCAAGGAGAGTTCGCTGATGAGATGCTTTATATGCAGAATGCTGGAATGCCGGCTGCTGCTATTATACAAAGCGCTACTGAAAATGCTGCCAAATGCCTTGGTATCTGGGACGAAACCGGAAGCCTTACGCCAGGAAAAAGCGCAGACATTTTATTTTTAAAAAAAGATCCCCTTAAAGACCTGACTGCCTTCCGGAATGATTTGGAAAAAGTATGCATTAGTGGTAAAATGTTATCATAAACGGAATCCCAAAGAAAAGGATGGTCAAAACAGATGGCTGCACAAAAAACTACTTTTAAACAGCAGGTATACGACTATATCTTCTGCGATGTGCTGGAAGGAAATTTCTCTTTAGATCAGTTCATTACGGAAAAACAATTGATGGAGCGCTACCAGGTCGGTAAAGCCCCTGTCCGGGAAGCGCTGATTGAGCTCTGCAACGAAAATATCCTGCACAGTATTCCGCGATTAGGGTATCAGATTACACCTGTGACAGAAAGAAACATTATGGACGCGACAGAGCTGCGGTTAGTTTTGGAGTTACGCGCTCTGGAAAAGACACAGCAAAACTTTACTGACAACATGCTCTCTCAGATTTCACGTTTGAATCAGGACTGGTGGCAGGAGGCAATATCCGGCGAAATCAATATCAAAAACCGCTGGCAACACAATTCCCTGTTCCATACAACCCTCTGCTCCTTTGCCGGCAATGAACTGACTGTTGACGTAGTACGCAGGCTGATCCAGTTGGAATGGCGGGCCTACGCCCAAATGCTTGCCACACCCGAACAACGCAGAGAATTTTTCAACCAGTCTACCAGCAAGCCCCACATTGAAATTGAACGGGCTCTTTCTAAACGCGACTTTGACTCAGCAACAAAGCTGCTTCGTCAAGATATTATGACACTTCTTGACTGGCTGTTTTCCCAAACGAAACGTCGGTTTTAAGAAAGATAAAACATACCCAAAGCCCATGCAATACGTAGCTAAAGCAAAAAATTCACCCTTCTCTGAAATAAAGTATGTTTTGAATATTGCACTCGGGATTTGCATATGCTATAATGCCAATAGGCAAACGAAATAAAGCTTTCCTTCGGGAATACGAAAAGCCTCAGAGATGCGACCTCTGGGGCTTTTCTATTCCTATTTTTACGGGAAGGCTTAAACCCGCAGGCTGGTTACCGGTTACTCATCACCGTCCAGCCATTTGATGATGTAGTGGCAGGCTACACCAGCCGCAACGGCGATGATAAACGAAATAAAGCTTTGCATTCGGGCCCCCCTTCCTGTTGCCAGTATCGGGGCGGTAACATTGGTATTATAGCACGGCCGCAGTCCTCACACAATCTTATTTCCCTGCACACCAAAAAGGCTGGAAACCTTCGATTTCTCTGGGTTTCCAGCCTTTTTCCTGAAAGCCATTGACGTGATTCGAACACGCGACCCCTTCATTACGAGTGAAGTGCTCTACCGGCTGAGCTACAATGGCACATTCTTAAATTGTCCCTGACGGGAAAACAAGCTGCTGACTATCAGCAGCTTGCCTACATGACCTCACCGGGAATCGAACCCGGGTTTACGCCGTGAGAGGGCGTCGTCTTG
>CAMMNN010000008.1 GCA_946498245.1 uncultured Clostridium sp.
CTTGAATATAAATATCGCAGGTAAACTGATTCGCTGTCCTGACAAGATAGGATATTGGCAACGTGCGATACGGGGCCAGGATGTTAACTCGTTTTGTCAACATACGCCTCACCCCTTTAACATTAAAAAGCGATTGTCAAACAGTTACTAAAAGCCCCCATTGTTTTCATACAATTATTCTACTATACTTTTTTCCATTAGACAATAGACAAATTCTTAATTTTGTATAAAAACACCAAGGAAATCCCTTATTCTTCTAAATTTTTTGTTTCTTCCACAATATAAATAGGCCGATCCTTCAGCTCGTTAAAGAGAATGGCGATATATTCGCCGATAATCCCCACAATGGCAAAGAGCATGGCAAACATAAAGCAGATTAACACCACAATGGTTGCGTATCCGCTGGGGGCTCCCTGGCGGGTAATCAGCGTATAGATCAGCACGATAATTCCTAAAAGAGCGGAAAATCCGCCGGCGTAAATGCCTAATTTCAGAGGCATATTGGAAAAGCACAGTATCGTATTTACGGAAAACTGAAACAGCTTCTTTAAGCTGTATTTGCTTTCGCCCGCAACCCGGGGGCGGGCCTCATACTGGATAGAGGCTCTGGGAAAGCCGATGTTCTGGACGTAGCCCCGCAGGAAACGCACCCGTTCCCGGTAATTTTTTTTCAGCACATTGGCCGCTTTTCTCCCTACTGCAAAAAAATCCGAAGCGTTGGCCTCCAGGCTGACGTCCGCTATCCGGTTTATTACTTTGTAAAAAGCCGCGGATGTAACATTTTTCACCCATCCGGCGCTGGTATTGCTGGTACGGACCATGGTAATGATCTCATAGCCCGCTTCCAGTTTATTTATAATCTCTTCCAGATATTCCGGCGGATGCTGGAGATCCGCGTCCATACAGACCACGCCGTCTCCGCTGCTATAATCCATTCCGGCAATCATGGCCGCTTCGTGGCCAAAATTTCGGGAAAATTCGATTACCTTAATCCGGCTGTCCTGCCCCGCCAGTTCCCCAAGAATCCGGCTGCTGGCATCCACGCTTCCGTCATTGACGAAAATCAGTTCCCAGTCCCACGGCAGTTTTTCCAATATGGGAACCGTATACCGGTAAAATTCTCCCAAAGCCTGTTCTTCATTGTAAACGGAAACCACTACTGACAGACATTTTCCGTTTCTTTTTTCCTTCATCGTCAGTTCCTCCACCTGCCTTACCAGATCCTGATTTCCGTATCGGAATGAGAGGGGAGCCGTTTTTCCTCAGGAGGCAGCGCCATATAGTCGCCGTAAACCAGGGTTAAGATCTCATGCCAGCCTGCAGGGGCCATAAGCATTTCCCCTTCAAATTCCATATCCACAGTCTGGCTGCACCAGTCCTTTTTTAACGTTACATAAAGGTAGTCCGGCTGGTAATTGCTGTAATAACACAGGCTGCTTTTTCCTTTCCTGTCCTTTACGGCAGCGCAGAATTGCAGCCTGCGGATAAATTTCATAGGCAGCAGACGGCCCACAGTGGAAAGTCCCGCCACCATAGCCTTTTCCGGAAACGCGTATTTGGCAAAGTCCAGGCGGAATCGGTGGCCCATGGCCAGACCGTAAATGGCTTTATGGAGAAATTTGGTAAACCCGGCGGAAACCGGATTCTCCGGCAGTTCATCCAAAATAAATAAATCTACCCAGAGATGGTTTAGCTTTCCCTCATAAAAATCCATTTCCGCACTGTCTTCATGGGTACTGCTTCTGTCATAAAGTATCCGGGCCGTAAAGTCAAAAAACGCCCTTCCCCCTCTCAAATCTCCGGGTTCCAAAAGCGTCATGCCATCCGGCAGATGCTTCCGGGCCGCCCGGATAAAGCGAGTGTAATTTTCCCGGGTAAAGGCTACGTCCGCGTCGTCGTCCCAGGGAATAAAGCCCTTATGCCGGACTGCGCCCAAAAGGGTTCCTGCGTCCAGCAGATACTGAATCCCCTCTCTGCGGCAGATCTGGTCAATGGCCTTTAAAATTTCCAGATTGGCCTGGTGAACTTTCGTAAGATCCATAGCTCCTCCTGTTTTATCTTTGGATTCCCTCGCAAATGGTTTTTGCCATATAGTCGATCATCTCGTCCGTCATACCGGGATAAACGCCTACCCAGAAGGTGTCCTTCATAATGCGGTCCGTAACCTCCAGGCTTCCGGCGATGCGGTAGCCCGCCCGTCCCTGTTTCCGGCCTTCTTCGTTTTCACGATTCCAAATGGTCCGCATTTCGTCAAAACAGGGGTGTTTTGTCAGGTTCCCGGCAAAAAGCATACGGGTTTGGATCCCCTTGCTCTCAACGTACTGAACCAGACGGTTTCTGTCCGTCCCTTCTTTGCAGGTCAGCAAAAAGCCAAACCAACTGGGCTTGGAGTCCGGGCAGGCCTCCGGGAGAATCAGCCTATCTGCTGTACCTGCAAGTCCTTCTTTCAGCCGTTTAAAATTGCGGCGGCGCTTTTCTACAAATTCCGGAAACTTCTTTAACTGGGCGCAGCCAATGGCTGCCTGAAGATCCGTAGCTTTCAGGTTGTAGCCGAAATGGGAATAGACATACTTGTGGTCGTAGCCCAGAGGAAGCTCCCCGTACTGCTTGTCAAAGCGATGGCCGCAGAGGTTGTCCCGGCCTGACGGGCATACGCAGTCCCGGCCCCAATCCCGGAAAGAGCGAATAATTTTATTTAAAAGAGGATTGTCCGTGTAAACGGCTCCGCCCTCTCCCATGGTCATATGGTGGGGAGGATAGAAGCTGGAGGTTCCAATATCTCCGATGGTTCCTGTAAGGCGCTCCTGGCCGTCTATGGTATACCGGCTTCCCAGGGCGTCGCAGTTGTCTTCCACCAGCCAGAGGTTATGCTTTTGGCAGAAGGCTTTTACAGCCTTTAAATCAAAGGGATTTCCCAAAGTGTGGGCTATCATCACCGCTTTTGTCCGTTCTGACAGGGCCTCTTCCAGTCTGGAAACATCAATATTGTACTGCGGGATAGTAACATCTACAAAAACCGGAACCGCGCCGTACTGGATAGCCGGCGTCACCGTAGTGGGGAATCCGGCGGCCACCGTAATTACTTCATCCCCTCTGCCGATTCTGCGTTCTCCCAAAAGAGGGGAGGTAAGGGCCATAAAGGCCAAAAGGTTAGCCGAGGAGCCGGAATTAACCAGGGAGCAGAACCGCACTCCCAAATACTCTGCCAGACTCTTTTCAAACTCATCCGTATACCGCCCTGAGGTCAGCCAAAATTCCAGAGCAGAATCCACCAGATTGACCATCTCCTCATGATCGTAAACCCTGGAGGCATAGGGGATCCTGTCCCCCTCCTGGTATGGTTTTTTCTGATTATGGAAGGTATCGCAGTATTCCGCCGTAAGCTTTAAAATCTCCTCCCGCGCTTCCTTCTCACTCATATTTTCAAACATAGCAAGTCTCCTTTTCCTTATAGAAAGAACTCCCGTATCTGCTGATCCGTCACCTTCGCCATATCTTCACCCTTTAAATAGGCGCGGGACCATTCCACTGTCTTTTCTACCGCTTCTTTTACATGGTACCTGGGCCGCCAGCCGAAAACCTTTTTAATCCTGGAGCAGTCCAGTTTTAAAAAGCTGGCCTCATGAGGCCCTCCGTCATACCGGTTGATCCACTGGAGCCCGTCTCCCCAGGCTTCGCAGAATAAATCCGTCAGACAGCCCGTGGTAACACAGTCTGTGTCGTCAGGCCCTACGTTATAGTATCCCGCCTTTTTTCCGTCCTTATACTGTTCCATAGCGATAGCCAAGTACACTGCCAGAGGCTCCAGCACGTGCTGGTAAGGCCGCACGGAATGGGGATTCCTTACAATAATATCCTTCCCGGCAGCAGCCGCGCGGATACAGTCCGGAATGATACGGTCATTGGCAAAGTCGCCTCCCCCGATCACATTCCCTGCCCGGGAGGTGGAAATGGCGCAGCGGCCGTCTTCAAAAAAGGACTTTTGGTAGCTGTGGGTTACCAGTTCGGAACAGGATTTGCTGTTGGAATAAGGGTCATAGCCATCCAGGGGATCGCACTCCCGGTATCCGTATTCCCATTCCCGGTTTTCGTATACCTTATCTGTGGTAACATTGACAAAGGATCTCGTTTCCGTACCCCGGCGAATGCATTCCAGAATATTTACGGTTCCCATTACATTGGTTTCATAGGTGTACACCGGATCCTTATAGGAATCCCGGACAATGGGCTGGGCTGCCAGATGGAACACAATCTCCGGCTTTGCCCTCTCAAAAGCTCTGGAAAGGCTTCCTAAATCCCTGATGTCGCCAATTTGGGAATCCATTGCCTGGTCCATGCCGATAATTCGAAAAACTGCGGGATCCGTAGGGGGTTCCAAGGCGTAGCCATAGGTTTCTGCCCCGCAGAGAGCCAGAATCCGGCAGAGCCACGTTCCCTTAAAGCCTGTGTGTCCCGTTACAAAGACCCTTTTACCTTTATAAAATTCAGACAATTCCTGCAAAGTCATGGTTTCTGCTCTCCTTTAATCTTCCCAGATCTTCCATGGGGCCTGTCCTGACTGCCACATGGCTTCCAACTGCTGTCTGTCCCTCTGGGTGTCCATGCATTTCCAAAAGCCATTGTGGCGGTATGCCATTAGCTGACCGTCTTTTGCCAGATTCTCCAGAGGTTCCTTTTCCAATACCGTCGTATCGTCCTTGATGTAATCAAAAATACCGGGGTTAAAGACCATAAAGCCGCCGTTAATCATTGCCCCGTCGTCGTCATTTTTTTCCCGGAAGGCCTGGATTCGTCCGTCTGCTTCCAAATCCAGAACGCCAAAGCGCTGGCCTACATTTACAGATGTAAGGGTTGCCAGCTTTCCATGGTTTTTGTGGAACTCTGTGAGAGCGCCAAGATCCACGTCCGCTACGCCGTCCCCGTAGGTCAGCATAAAAGTTTCCCCTTCCACAAAGGGACGGATTCGCTTTACCCTTCCTCCGGTCATGGTATTGAGCCCCGTATCTACCAGAGTCACCTTCCAGGGCTCTGAATAGTTATTGTGAACCTCCATTTTATTGTTGGCCAAATCAAAGGTCACATCTGATGTATGAAGGAAATAATCCGCAAAAAATTCCTTTACCACATACTGTTTATAGCCCAGGCAGATGACAAACTCGTGAAATCCAAACTGGGAATAATATTTCATAATATGCCACAAAATAGGCTTTTCTCCGATTTCTACCATTGGCTTCGGCTTTAAATGACTTTCCTCGCTGATTCTGGTGCCGAATCCTCCTGCTAACAGTACAACTTTCATTCCCTATCCCTCCTGTCCTCCGGCCTGTTTTGCCCCTTCTTCCGGACGGCCGAACACATTCCAGTGATTTTCTTCTAAAATACCAAGAGCCGCCCGAATCTTTTCGGGCCCTTTCCGGTATTCAAAAATGCTTTCCAGATCCTCGTCGCTGATATTGCGGTAATCCAGCGCCGCCTGAATCTTTTCTTCATAGCGTTCCCTGCGGTACGGCGCTTTCTGCAGCTCGTCCGCCGTCGTAACCACATTTCCCGCCAATATGATACAGCAAAAGGCCGCTGCGGCTATTTTTTCCGCTCCATAGCCCTTCTTAGGCTTTGCTGCTTTTTTTACAGCTTCCAGTTTCCATACCAGGGCAGCCGTCAGAAGGATCCCCAGGATTCCCATCTGAAACTGCAGGCCATAACGGGAACTCATACCGTAGTTTTCCTGTTCCAAAAAGATCCAGCGGGAAATGAGAATCAGCACGTGGCTGCAGCCGCCGGATAAGATCAGCAGCAGCGGAAAAATCGTTCTCTCGTAGAGACGGTATCTGGCATTGAGCCACAGGGCCAGCAGATACCCCGCCATAACTCCCAGTCCAATGGCCAGCATAACCCGGTTTGGCAGGTGAAGCTTTAATTCCATAGTTTCTCCGCCTAAAAACATGGAGGCAAAGGATTTGATAAAAAAGGCCGGGAAAAATTTAGGATTCTGGCCAAGGGCCTCTATTAACGTCAGATCCGTGGCCCCTGCGTGTTCCTCCACAGTGCAGGCATTGCTTATCAGATACAGTCCTAAGGGAATCAAAATACAGATCAGATATTTTCCCCAGGGGAGTTCTCTTTTCTCCTTTTTTACAAAAGACCAGAGAATCAAAAAGCCGTATACCACTATCATGACTCCGGAATAAACGGCGCTGTACTGTCCCGCAATTCCCAGGGTAATGAAAAACGGAAGAATTGTCAGGAGAATGTCGTCGCGCCTCCTCCTTTGATCCAGAGGATTTTTTCTGGCCTGCCAGACCCGATCCAAAACAAGGTAGTAATAATAGAAGCAGGCAAAGGCCCAGAAATGCGCCCAGCCGCTTCCATTAATCAGCATCTCCCATTTGTTCAGGCCAAACATGAGCACAGCCGCAGCGGCAGCCGTTATCAGCCCCAGTCCCTGTTCCCTGGCGTATTTTCCCACACAGAGTCCTGCCGCCCCCAGGCCCAGGATCCCCAAAACCTGATCAAAACGGACGCTGAAATGGAAAAACTCCGTATTGATCCCTCTGGCCAGATAATTAATGGGAATCCGGGTCAGAATATCAGCCACAAAAAACTTTTCAGGATTCCACACATCAGGCAGATAGGAATTAATGAGCCTGATGTAGTCGGAATAAACCACGTCCCTGGATGCGGAAATGACGTACCACAGGCAAAAAGCCATTCCGGCCAGCGTAAACAGGATATATCCGTAAGACCGTTTCATTATATCGTAAATCCTCCTATTTGTAAAATCCTGAATCTCCGTCAGTCCGCCGTAATCTCCATAATCACGGCCAAACGTTTTTCGCCTCTCTGTTCCTGGGCGTTCTGCATATAGAAATTGTTTTCAAACTCCAGAGAAACTATCTGATAGGGTTCTGTTTCAATGTCATAATAATAAATGCTTTCTGTCACAGGAAGCTCCGTTTCTAAGGCGCCGTCCCGGTAAATCGCCGTAGTTTCCCCGCCGTTTAAAATACCGGGGAACATAAACTTCAGACGGATTACTCCCTCTGAGCCTGCCATAACCCGGATAGAGGCGCTTTCGTCCATCCAGCCGTCCCGGTAATAGCCCTCTGTGATCTCGCATTTTAAGTTCTTTACCAGCCCGGTAATGTCCTGAAAAGCATTGTGCTCCGGTTCTTCCCTGAGAACCAGCATATTCTCCGTTACCTGTCCAATATCCAGGATACTGTCAATAAATACTACCTGGGTTCCTTCGGCCTTCCGTTTGGGATCAAAAACCTTAAAAAATGTGTCTGCCGTAAAACGGCTCATTTCATAGGTGTTTCCTACAATATAAATGGTCTTTCCAAAAATCTCATCACCGTATTTCTCATAGGTTTCTTCCGCCAGAGAATTGTAGCGAAGCTGGTTGGGCCACAGATACAGCTTGGGATACTGGCTGCGGTAAAAGCTCTCTACGGGAAACAGCAAAATCAGATACAGAGTAAAGGCGGCGGCACAGACGGCATACCTCACTGTCTTCTGGCCGTTTTTCAGCTTCTTTTTCTTATCCGGATTTTGCCCCTCAGCCTGCCCGGGTTCCCCAAGTACCCCACACATATAGCACAGGAGCAAAAGGGCCGCCGTATAGGATACGTAGATCCAGCGCATTTCTACCCGTACCGTTACACTGGAAGCTCCGATGCACAGGGCGATAAACGCCAGAAACAGCAGAACATTTTTCAGGGCCGGCAGCACGTTCTTCCTTTTTTTGAAAAGGGCCCCTGTAAAAGCCGCCGTAAAAATCACCAATAGGCCGCTGGAAGCGTAAACCAGAAGGCGGATCCAGCGGGGGGAGTCGGCCCATGTCATGCCGTTTAAATGCTCCGGTCCGGCATTGAATCCAAAGATATAGGCCACCTGGCTCAGTGCGTAGAAAAAGGCTTCCCCAAGGGAAAAGGTGTCTGTCACCTCTGTACCTCCGGTTCCCGCCGGAACAACGGTCCCGATAGCCGCCTGCCGGATTCCCATCACCACCAGAAACACAGCCAGGGGAGTCACCCATTTCCACAGTTCTCTTTTTTCCCCCTTCTTTCTTCCTAAAAGCAGCACCAGGTAAAACAGTGGGAGTAGGGCCAGATACCTCTCATGGACGAAACATATGGCAAAGTACAGGCCGCAGGCTCCGTAAAATTCCCCTTTCGTTCCCTCCCGGTTTAAATCCCGGTAAAGCAAGAGCAAAATCCCCAGAGCCAGGGCCGTGGCCGTCGTTTCCATAAGGCCGTAAACCTGGCTGATCTGGTAATAGGCCATTCTGGAAAGAAGGTAGCAAATTCCTGCCAAAAATCCGAAAATACTGCCTTTGGCCAGCTTTTTGCCAAACCAGTAAACCAGGGCCGCCACAAGGATATTCAAAACAATATTAATGGGAACAAACCAGGTTACGCGGCTCCCTACCAGGGCCAGCTCCAGCCATGCCATTAAGTAATACAGAAAGCGGAAGCGGGTGCTCCCTATGGGAAAATTAAATTCCAGGAAGGACTGCTCCCCGTAGCAGGACCACAGATACAGATCGTCCATATAAAGGCCTTTAATGGAAATTCCCCGGTTAATGAAAAAGGCAAAGGCCCCCAGGAGAAGGATAGCAATGGCGTCGTCCTTCCAGTTATTTTTCAGTTCCAGATGTTTCCTTGGTTCCATAGTGGCGTCCTTTCTAAACCGGTGCTACCGCAGTATCACGTTTCTGTAAAATTCTTCTGTCTGAGCCGCAATTTCTTCCTCACTCAGCGTTTCGTCTAAATTGACCCGGCCCACCAGATTTCCGTTTTCATAGCGTATATCCGTAAGGCTTCCGTCCTCTGCCATAAAGCGCAGGACGTCCCATTCTCTGGTTCCTTCTTCCAGATGGCCCGCCTCTGCGTAAAGGTACTCAATCTCCCCATAACGCAGAAACTCCTTAAAATTATCCAGGGTTTTTACCAGAACCACGTTGCCGCCGCTGCCCGTAACGTCATAATAAGACTGAACGTTGCAGCCAAAATCCAGACAGTCCGGATGTTCCCCAAAGGCAATCACCCGATGGCGGGGATTGGAAGACAGCAGCTCCCATATCTGTCCCCGGCCTGCCTCCTCCGCCTCTTTTCTGGTCTCTGCCCGGTGATCATAATATCCTTTATGGACCAGGGACACCGGGGTAAAGCCCACGGCTCCGGCCCAACTGGTGAGAGCCGCAGTGCTGATTTGAAATACTGCAAAAATCGCAGCCAGACCTCTTAAAAACCTATCGGAAAAAGCCTGTTTCCTTCCTCTGTAACCTTTGGTAAATGCCAGACTGCCGCCTAAAACTGCCAGGGCATACCAGAGCATAAAGTAGTTTCCGTCTACCTGCCACAGCAGATAGACACTGATCACACTCAAAAGCGTCATCATTCCCAGGGCGCAGTACAGAAATGCCAAGGGATTCCGTTCTTTTTTTTCTGTATGTTTCAGGGCCGTCCACCCGTATAAGACCGCCGCCAGAAGGCAGAGGAAAATCAGTCCCGTTCCCCAGGCCAGGATAACGTGATCCATATCCTCTCCCAGAGGAGCGAAAAACATTTTCAAAAGCCGCTCTCCTAAATGGAGTATCCCACCCCAAAATCCCAGGGAAATTCCTTCATTGGGAATGGAACTGAAAGCAAAGGGCCAGCGAACCTGGAATCCAAGAATCTCCCAAATGCTGGTAAATACGGATGTGGAAGGCACTCCCGTCATTCGGTAGGTCCTAAACCACACCCCCAGCCAAGCCAGAACCGGAATCACTGCCAATCTTGCCGCACCCTTGCGGAAAACCGGTTTTTCTCTGACAACCCAGAGGATTCCCAGGCCTGCCAGGGCTGTGGAGAACACAACGGCCGTAGGTTTAAAAACATAGCTGACCATGCAGGTTCCGGCCACAGCCACCAGCCATGCTGTTTTTTCTTCTCTCTGATTTTCTCCTATTTTCCCTGCTGCCTGAAGAAGCCCGTCGGCCATAATCAATTGGAACAAAAGGGTAATGGAGTCCGTTTTTGCCGTAACCGACATATTCATGATTCCCGGAACCAGAGCTGCCAGAGCTGCAGCCAAAAGTCCGCAGTTTCTTCCCCCCAGGCTGCGGCCTATTTTATAAATCATAAAAATAGAACCTGCGGTGATCCAGATATTAAAGGCCAGCACAAAGCCGTAGCTGGCGCTTCCGGACAGGGGAAGGGCCAAAATCTCCAGTCCCTTAGGGTACGTGTAAACCACATTGATATTACCCAGATTTTCGTAAATCCCCCTGCCATTGTCCAAAATATAAGGAGAACGAAGGCCGTAATGGAGGGAATCGTAATCCACGGCAATATTCATTCTGCCGATTTGAAGCAGAAAACAGGTCAAAATGATCGCCAGGGCCAGTCCCTCTCCCATGGAAAAGGAGCCCGTTAAGGCGGAAAAAGGAGTCCCCTTCCTTTTCCACTCCCCTTTCAGCCGGATAAACTGCCGCACTCCCAGGACAGCCGCCAATCCCCCCGCCAGAAGGCGCCACAGGCGGACTCCTCCCAGCCCTGGGGCAGAAAGGAGGCAGACCAGGCAGATCCAGAGAGCCGCCCCCATAACCGGCCAGAGTATCCTATCCTTCCGGCTTCCTCCCCATATCTGAAGGCCCTCTTTTCCCAAAAAGATTTGAAGACCTTCTTTTCCCAAAAGAAGGAGGAAAAAGCCATAGATCCCGGAAACTGCCAGAGGCAGAAAAGCCCTGTGGCACCAGGAGAAAACCGCTGTCCCCAGAAAGGCCAGAATAAGAGAGTTTCTCTTTTCTTTTACAATGGCAAAAGAAAAAAACATCCAGACAAAAACCAACGCTAATTCCAAAAATACCGCCGGATTGCCGTTTGCGAAAAAAACCTGCCCTAAAGGCCCTTTCACAAACATGAGGGAAATCCCGCTCCCTAAGATCAGGGCCCCTGTCAGACAGAAGAGCAGAATTTTCCCTTTTTCCCTACTTTTCATAGGACTGGTACGCTTTCTCATAAAAATGCATAATGAAATCCACTGCCGGCTGGGGCCAGAATCTGCCGAACATTTCCCGTTCTTCCTTTCCCCGTCTATGGTCTTTCATACAGGCCTTTGTGGCATTTCCCTCATGGATCCGGTAGTACAGCAGAGGCCGTTCTTCGCAGACGAACCGTCCCTCCCACAACGCCAGCCGGGAGAGGGTTTCCCAGTCCAGGGCATACTGAAAGGAGGAATCAAGCAGCGGTTCCCCTAAAAGGCTCTTGCTGTAAGTGCAGGAAGGGCAGCAGATGGAGTTTCCCAATACCAGGCTTCCTTTTTTCAGGGCGGAAATATGGTTTAAAGCCGGAATCCTTAATGGGAGGCGCAGAATTTTTTTCACCAGACGGACGCCGTCCCTTTTCACCAGACTGTGGCCCCTTACCAGAACGTAGTCTGTGGCGAACAGGGTCATATCCGGATATTTTTCCGCCTTTTTCATTAGAATTTCTTTATAGCGCCTGTGGTACATATCGTCCTGGTGAGCAATGGTCACCAGATCCCCGTCAGCCATATGGTAGGCAAATTCCCAGTCGTCTCTGATGTTGCTGGCCCCATTCCGGATAAATACCGGAATCCCCCAGCTCTCCGCCACCATCTCAATATAGCTGCTAGGGGTGGAGGTACAGAGTATAATGTCAGACGGATCCGTCTGGCCTTTGAGGGAACGGATACAGGCCTCCAGATATGGAGAATCCCCATAGGCGCAAATAGCAAATACGTGTTTTTTCATGTTTTATAACCTCTTAGGGAGAAGCCTTCTCAGGAAAAGAAGCGTTCCTCCAGCATCAGACACAGGGTATGGTAAACCGGCAGATGAAGTTCCTGAATCTTATAGGTTTCTTCTTCCGGGACAATAATGGCTGTATCCGTCAGTTTTCCCATCTTTCCGCCGTCCCGCCCTGTCAGCGCAATGGTCCGGATCCCCTTGGCTTTAGCGGCTGCAATGGCGTAGAGAATGTTTTTCGAATTTCCCGACGTGGAAATTCCCAGAAAAACATCTCCCGGATCCCCATAGCCCCAAAGCTGCTGGGCGTATATCATATCTCCGTTGACATCATTTAAAAAGGCTGTGGATAGGCCGCTGTGTCCCGTCAGGGCAATGGCTTTTAACCCTCCCTGCAGGCAGTCCGCAAGCTGGCTTCCCAGGTTTTCTTCCGCTTCCCCCAGCTTCCCGGCCATTTCCCGGCCAGCTTCCTCCAGACGCTTTTTTTCTCTTTCTGAAACCCTCCGGCTCTTTACAAAGCCCTTCATCAGTTCTCCTACAATGTGCTCAGAATCAGCACAGCTTCCGCCGTTTCCGGCCACCAGCAGCTTTCCGCCGCGGGCGTAGCACTCTTCCAGCATCTGATAGGCTTCCTTTATCTGAGGCGCCGCCGCCTCTAATTTGGGGTAGCGCTTTAAAAGGCTTTCCATGTATTTCATCGGTTCCATTGTCTTTCCTCCGCAAAAATCCAGTCAGCCGCTTCCTCCATGGAAGCTCCATAGTAATCGTAATCCGCCGGGGCCTTTCCCGCTTCCTGCAAAGCTTTTTCTTCCGCCCCGTAGCCCGTTGCCACTAAAACGGAACGGAGGCCAAAATTATGGCCGGCCCGGGTGTCAATCAGTTTGTCACCAATCATATAAGAGTGGGCCTTATCCACCTCAAAGTCCTTCTGAGCCTCCTCAAACATACCGGTTTCCGGCTTCCGGCAATGGCATTTTCTCCGGTACTCCCCCACGCCTGCCTCCGGGTGATGGGGGCAGAAATAAAATCCGTCAATATGGCCGCCCTTTTCTCCTAACAGTTCATTAAGCCGTTGATTGACTGCTTTAAAATCCTCTGCCGTATAGTAGCCTCTGCCGATTCCGGCCTGATTGCTGACTACCAAAACCCGAAAGCCCGCCTCGTTAAAACGGCGGATAGCCTCGGCTGCTCCCGGCAAAAGCCTTACGTCCTCCGGCCTGTGAAGATAATGGACCTCTTCATTGACAGTTCCGTCCCTATCCAGAAAGATCACCCGGCCTGTCCGCCTGTATTCCAGAGGAAGATCGTAACCAAAGGTTCTTTTTCCGTTCATTTCCATACTCTCGGAAACTTCCAGAACGTCCCATGAGAAACGTTCCTTTAATATAAATTTTAAAACAGGGGAAAACATGCTGTCGCTTCCGCCTTCCCACCATTGTCCCGGTTTTTTGTAAACCGCCGGGGTAAATTTGTCTGATTTCTTCAGACTTTCGTAGGGGATCTCCTGAAGCTGGGTGAAAGTAAAGGTTTCCTTGGTATACCCTTCCGGCATTTCATAGGAGTTTAATACAATGGAATCGCCCTCCTGCGTAAACAGAAAAAGATGGGGCATGGCATTGGTCCTCTCCCCTATGGTATAGTAGCTCTCTTCTAAAACAAAGACTCCGTTAAAATCCGGAGGAAGGCCTGTAATTTTCTCATTGCAAACCGTATTAATATGTCTGGCAAAAGGGAGTCCTTCCACTCCCTGTTCCTTTAACCGCTCCAGCTGAAGGCTATTGTCAAACCGGCCTGTCAGCATGGCGGTAAATTCCTGCAAATGGGTCATATTATCTGCCTCCTGTATCCTTAAAGGGGGAACTGGTAATCTCCGTTAGCCAAATGAACCTTTACAGTATCGTACTGCCAGCGTTCTTCGTTGGTGATCCAGCTCTGTGCCCCCCGAAGCTCGAAATTCCAGTCGGCAATCTGGCCGCCGGCCGCTTCCAGTCTGGCCGCCACCTTATGCCTTACATTATAGGGACAGAATATCAGCAGATACCCGCCTCCGCCGGCTCCCAGAAGCTTTCCCCCCAGGGCTCCGGACTTTTTGGCCTCCTCATACAGCATATCAATCTGAGGGTTGGTAATCTTGCTGCTC
Source organism: uncultured Clostridium sp. (assembly GCA_946498245.1). Taxonomy (GTDB): domain Bacteria; phylum Bacillota; class Clostridia; order Lachnospirales; family Lachnospiraceae; genus UMGS1370. Next base: position 13,896 of record CAMMNN010000008.1, read on the forward strand.
ATTCTCTTTTTGCTCTCCCAGCCGTAATCCAAAAGCTTTCCGAAACTGTAAAGGTTTCCCTTTAACAGTTCGTCTTTGGCGGCATAAGCCAGGGCCTTCACCTCGCACATAGCGTCAAAGGCGTCTTTCTTTTCGTAGTTTTTCACCTGATCTTTAATAATATTGGCCGACACATGGATTTTTCCCGTGTAACACAGAAGCAGATTATATTGAAGCTCGTGGATTACGTCTTTTTTGATCCTCAGCGGGTTGACTACCACATTGTTTCTGCCGTGAAACTCAATAAAATTGAATCCCCCGAAGGTTGCGGCGTACTGATCCTGATAGCCGCCATCGATTTTCAAATCTAGCCGTTCCACCTGGTAGGCCAGATCCGCCAGGGCGTAGCTGTCTAACTCCACGCCCTTCCACCGGGCCATGGCAATTAACAATGCTACCATCACTGTAGAGGACGTTCCCAAACCGGAACCGGGAGGCGCGTCGCACTGAAGGTAAACCTCACAGCCCTGGCGAATGTCCATGGCTTTCAGAGCCGCCGTAACCAGATCCAGCTTGCCGTCGTATACGTAATTTTCTTTTGTGTTGTATTTTACCGTAGTGTCAAAATCCAGGGAATGGGCGACGATTTCCTCGTCCTCTCTGGGTACGATGGAACAATATGCGTACTTATTGATGGTGCTTCCGATAATGGCCCCTCCCTGTTCCTCACAGAAAGGCGCTACGTCTGTCCCTCCTCCGGCAAAGCTGATCCGCAAGGGAGCTCTTCCTCTGATTACCATATTACGATTCCTTTCCTGACATCTTCCTGAAAGCGGAAATAGGCCTCCGGAATGCCAATGTCAATAAAATATCCGTCGTTTACAAAACCCCCAAGCCGTTTTCCTTCCTTCAGCCATTTGGGAATCATTTCGTTTTCCAGGGAAACCTTTCCTGATGGGATTTCTTCTATCAGGCTTCTTTTTAAAAGATAAATGCCTCCGTTAATGGTTCCGGGTACGGCCTCCGTCCTTTTTTCATTAAAGGCCGTCAGCCGCCCGTCTGTTAAAACCGCTTCCCCATACCGGGAAATATCCGGTACTTCCCGCAGAACCAGGGCCAGATCCAGATCCTGCTCCTGGCTCATGCGCTTTAGGCGTCCATAATCAATCTGATAAAAGGTATCGGCATTTAATACGTATACCTGATCCTCTGTCACAAAGGGAGCGGCATTCCGGATAGCTCCGGCGGTTCCCAACAGAGAATCTTCATAAGCATAAGAAACTTTAACGCCAAAATCCCTTCCGTCCCCGAAATATTCTTCTACCATAGAGCCTTTATACCCCACGGCAAAGACAATCCGGTCAATGCCGTTTCTGGACAGCTCATGTACTACGTATTCCATAAAGGGGCGGCCTTCAATAAGGGCCATAGGTTTCGGCCTGTCGCTTACTACGCTGCGAAGGCGGGTTCCCAATCCCCCGGCCAGCAAAATCGCTTCCATTTTATTCCTCCCGGCGGGTAAAATCCTCTTTGATAATCTCCCAGGCCCCGTCGATGCTGAAATGGGCCCGGATATATTTCTGGGTTTCTCTGGACAGTGCCAGCAGCCTTTCCGGCTGGCGGTACAGCTTTACGGTTTCAGCGGCAAAGTCCTCGGCTCCGTCCGCTACCACCAGGGTCTTTTCTACTTCCGGAATCCCCTCCGCTCCTACTGAGGTAGTGACAATGGGGGCTCCGTTATAAATGGCCTCTACCACTTTTCCTTTTACCCCTGCGCCGTACCGAAGGGGCACGACTACAATGCGGCACTGCTGGTAAATGGCCTCCAGCTCCTCATCACTGACAAAGCCTTTGATCACAATTCCGTTTCCGGGCTGTTCCAGGGCCTTGATTTCCTCTGTCACCTTAGAGCCCACCACATAGAATGAGACATCAGGAAGATCCCGGCGAATCAGGGGAAATACCTCATTGGCAAACCACAGCACGGCGTCGGCGTTAGGCGGGTGGGCGAAGCCGCCTACAAAGACCAGCCCTTTCCTCTTTTCAAAGTCCTCTTCCATATTGTCCAAAAAGGTATCGTACACATAAGCCGTAATGGCTTTTACGGCAATATTGGGATTCAGCTCATGGATGGCCTCCTCCTCCACACAAGAGGGATAATAAGAAACCGCCGCCTTTTCCATCATGGACAGCTCTACGCTCTTCCAGTAGTCCGCCTCCCGTTTCAGCTTCAGATCGCCTGTAAGCTGGTATTCCCTGGACAGCCTGAGAAAATGCAGGTCATGGCCATAATAAATGACCTTCATATTGGTGTGCTCTTTTATAAAGTTTACGTATTTTGTGGCAATATGAGGCCGGTTTAAATAGGCAAAGTCAATGAGCTTTCCGTTTTTCTCCAGCCAGTCCCAGATACCGGCCCGGTACTCATCTCCGTAGAGAATCTCAACTCCCATCTGCTGCAGAACTGTAGAATACGGCTCTTCGTGGAGGAAATTGTCTCCCAGAAATTTTACCACATAGCCCTTCTTGATAAACATTTTCAGGTACTGATAGGTGGTTTTTGATCCTGCGTCCTTATCAAAGGTAGGCACATAATGATCTACCACCAGGATCACAGGCTTTTCCTGGCTTCTCTCCCTTGCCCGGAAGGGATTGGGGTTGCCGTCATTTACAGACTGGCGGCGAAATTCCTCCGCCCATTTTTCCTTCAGCTTGCGGCTGTTCTCTACCTGATACCGTTTCAGGCCTGTCCCGTTTACATCTGTGCCGTTGGATACGCCTTCAAAATGGATTACCTTAGACAGAGGCTGGTATACTACGCGGTACCCGGCCCTGCGTACTTCAAAGGCCAGATCCGAGTCTTCGCAGTAAGCCGGGGCATATCGCTCGTCAAATCCACCTATGGATTCCCACAGCTTTCTGGACAGCAAAATAGCCGCTCCGGAAATATAGTCCACATCTTTTACATAGTTGTATTCCGCCTTGTCCGGATCGTCCAGCCTGCCGTAATTCCACCCGGAGCCATCGCTCCAGATAATTCCTCCGGCCTCCTGGAGTCTGCCGTCAGGATATACCAGTTTTGAGCCTACCATTCCAATGGTATCGTCAGACTCTATGAGCCTTACCAGGGAACTGAGCCAGCCGGGAGTTACCTGGGTATCGTTATTCAAAAACATTACATACTGCCCTCTGGCTTTTTTCGCTGCCTGATTGCAGTTTTTCAAAAAGCCCTGGTTTTCCGTATTCCGGCTGATTACCAGGTTTTCCGTAAATTTCGTCAATTCTTTGGTGGCATCAGACGATACGTCGTCGGCAATAATCACTTCATAGGTTACGTCGTCTGTGCACTCCAAAATGGATTTTAAGCAGGCATAGGTATAATGAATCTGGTTATACACCGGGATAATCACCGATACTTTAGGATTTTCCTCCCTGGGGAAAACCAGCCGCCCCCTGATACGGTAGTCCTCACCGATTTTAAAATCCCCCTCAATGCGGTTCCGGCCTTCCTTAGTGAGATACAGCCGCCCGTAATACAAGGGGTGTCTTACTGTTCCCAGGCCGTAATCCAGGATTTTTCTCCGTCTGGTTCCCTTGGGGAAACGCTGCCGGATCCGATCCGCAAGTCTGCGGTAAATCTTAAATGTCAGGGACAAATGGCGGTTTAAATAAGACATGGTCTTTCCCATCTCGTCGATTTCATGGCGCAGATCCCGGATCATAATCTCCAGATTTGCCACATGGTTATTGGTAAGGCGCATAACCTCGTGATCTTTTTGGATTTCCTGATTTTTTTCTTCCTGCTCGTCCTGAAGAACCAGGATCCTCTCCATGGCCTTTTGAAAATCCTTATCTCTGGATTTTAAGGTTTCCCCCGTCACCAGTTCCTGCTCAAAGTGGCGGAAATAGCCCTGGCTGCTGTCGCCGTGGACATAGGCCTGAAAGGCCTCCTCCATAGCTCCGTAAATCCGGCTCTTCTTCTCTGAAATGCCGAATTGCTCTAAAAATGTCTGTAAAGAACCGTAATCCAGGAGTTTTTCATACCGGTAATAAAAATAGGCCAGATTGCGGTAGCGGACAAATTCCAGAGGAATGGGGAAATCAAGGACCCATTCATAGTCAATGACACAGACGGTTCCGTCGGCCTCTGTCATCATATTTTCAAAGAGTCCGTCCAGATTGGTGGCGGGAGCGGAAAGTTCTCCCTTCAGATCCCCGGTTTCACCAAAGACCTCTGTAAATTTTTCCGTTACGGTAAAGGGCGCAAGTTCCCCTTCCGGAACAAACAGGATCTTTTCCAGTACCGTCCGGATCCGATCCTCCGGCGCCTTGCCATTCTGTATCTCCCGCCCAATGGATTCCGCCAGGGTTTCCCCCTGGATAAAGGGGAATCTGGCCCTAAGGCCGTCTTCCGAAATCCAGACCTCCACCGGCTTTACATTGATAAGATACCGTAAAAGGGCCTCTTTCTTTTCCTTTAAAGACCGGATATGGCTCCCCGCCGCCGGAGTCAGGGCGGTTTTTTCTACGTAACGGGTTCCGTCTTCTTCTATTATAGACGTCCGGATCTGAAAAGCTCCCTTTCTGGTCCGGTTGTATTTTACGTAAATTGTTTCTTTCATGGTTTCTCCCAAATCACCAGATAAGAGTCGGCAAACTGCGGGAACAATCCCTCCCGGCAAAGCTCGTCAAATCCGGCTTCTTCGCTGAAATACCGGTACCCCGGCCGATCATAGGCTACGGACAGATTGGTCAGCTCTCCCTTTTGGGGAAGGCGCCTGTCGGAATAGATTACAGAGGGCAGGCGGTGATCCGGCACAGGGTAATACCGTTTCGGACTTCCGGTTCCCAGTTTTTCCGACAATTCTCCGATTTCTTTCCAGCTTATGGACCAAACTTCCTCATCTGGATCCGCTCCTGCAAAGCTGCGCAGTCCAATGCGGTTAAATCCCGCTGCCATCAGCTTTCCCCCTGGTTTCAGGCCCTTCATTAATTTTAGGAACATCTCGCCCATCCCTTCTCCTGGGAACAGGTCTTTACGCAGCTCCGGGATTACGATATAATCATAGATTCCCGCTTCCGGCAACGTTTCCTCCCGCTTGAGGTTTTCAACCTCCGGATAGCGGCGGCAGAGGACATTCCAGTCCTCGTCTTTCGGCTCCCAGACAGAAACTTCCTTTACTCCCCGCAGAAGCACACCCGTAAGAGCGCCGTAATCGGCTCCTATCTGCAAAGCCCTTCCTTCCGGATTCCAGTCGTACCACTCCAGAAGATTTTCCCTGACAGGCGACAGGGCATAGAGAACCTCCGGCGCTTCTTCCGTTTCCAGGGCCTTTTGGATCCCCTCTCTGCTGTTTCCGTATTGTTCCAGTATATCCAGGACTTCGTAACTAATATCTCTCATCTCTTCACTGCCTTTACCTTAGATTCCATATCGTAAACGCCTACGGTATTTTTATTAGAAATCACCGTCAGATTGGCCACATCATAGAGCCGGTGGTATACCACGTGTTCTCCGTGTTCAAAGCCGGTACAGCTCATAGACAGCAGATACTCCCCTCCCTGGAGAGTCATTTTCTGGGTAAACTCCACCTGGTACTCGTCTCCGCTTTTAACAGCCTGTATGTCAGTGCCTTCATACATGGTGTTGGTGCCTGTCAGATCCGTTCCCTTCTTATCTTTAATAGTATAAGTAAAAATAGGCGTTTCAATATCTGCATGGAAACGGATGCATTCCCGAATGGTAAACATCTCGCCTTTTAACAGGAGATTGGTCAGGTTTCCCCGGCTGTCAAAGAGGCCCAGATCGTAAATCTCCGCCCGTCCGTCGCCGTACTCCGTGCGGTTGGCGTTAATGGTAATGCGGGACTTCATAAGTCCCTCATCCCCTTCTTTCCGCTGCTCCCCTTCTCCCTCCGGCTGTTTTCCTTCCTTTTCCGCCTTCAGTTCTTCTTCCAGGGCTTCCATCTGGCCCGCCAGAATCTTCTTATATAGATCCACCATATGGCCTGCTGTTCCCTGAGCCACAAAATTCCCCTTGTTTAACAGCACAACCTTGTCACAGTATTTAATAATGCTTCCCATATCATGAGTTACCATGAGAATGGTAGTCCCGCTTCGGCGGATCTCCTCCATCCTGCGGTAGCATTTGGCCTGGAAGAAAACGTCTCCTACGGAAAGGGCTTCGTCTACAATGAGGATTTCCGGCTCTACGTTAATTGCCAAAGCAAAGGCCAAACGGACAAACATACCGCTGGAATAGGTTTTCACAGGCTGGTACACGAAGTCTCCGATTTCTGCAAAATCCAGAATGTCCTGGAGCTTTTCATCCATTTCCTTTTTAGAATAGCCCATCATCGTGCCGTTCATATAGATATTCTCAATGCCTGTATAATCCATATTAAAGCCGGCCCCCAGCTCCAACAGGGCGGAAATCTTTCCGTTTACCTCTACCCGCCCTGTGGTTGGCGTCAGTACTCCGGTAATGATTTTCAAAATCGTAGACTTCCCGGATCCGTTGGTGCCGATAATCCCCACGGTCTGTCCTTTTTCCACGTTAAAGGAAAGGCCGTTTAGTGCATAGAAATCCCTGTGGTACTCTTTGTGGGAGAGATTGAGAGATTCCTTCAGACGGTCAATGGGCTTTTCATATAGCTTATATATCTTTGTTACGTTTTCTACCTGAATCGCATATTTCGTTTCTTTTTCTGACATACTGCCTCCAAAAGCGCAGTCCGCGCATTATATGGGGAAGTATACCACAAATAGCCTGCTGCCGCAAGACTGCCCTGTGGGAAAGGAGCGGCACAAAGGCCGCCTGCAAAATGGCTTTCATTCTGCAGACGGCCTTTCTTTTCTGATTCTTATAAGCATTTCTTTAAAATTTCCGTTTTATCCAGCTTCTCCCAGGGAAGATCCAGATCATTTCTTCCAAAGTGGCCGTATGCCGCCGTCTGCTTATAAATCGGGCGGCGCAGATTTAACATCTGGATAATGCCTGCGGGACGTAAATCGAAGTTCTCCCGAATGATCTCTACCAGTTTCTCATCACTAAGTTTTCCGGTTCCGAAGGTATCCACCATAACGGAGGTAGGATGAGCCACGCCGATGGCGTAGGACAACTGGATCTCACATTTATCCGCCAAACCTGCGGCTACAATATTTTTTGCCACATAACGGGCAGCGTAAGCCGCGGAACGGTCTACCTTGGTACAGTCTTTTCCGGAGAAAGCGCCGCCGCCGTGACGGGCGTATCCGCCGTAAGTATCTACAATAATCTTCCGGCCTGTCAAACCGCTGTCTCCGTGGGGGCCCCCAATGACGAAGCGGCCAGTGGGATTAATAAAGAACTTTGTGTCCTCATCTACCATTTCCCCGGGGAGTACGGGATCGAATACGTACTTTTTAATATCCTCATGAATCTGTTCCTGGGTTACGGACTCGTCATGCTGGGTAGACAGTACTACGGCGTCCAGGCGCATTGGCTTGCCATTTTCGTCGTATTCTACCGTTACCTGGGTCTTTCCGTCAGGACGAAGGTATTTTAACGTTCCGTTTTTCCTCACCTCTGTTAATTTCCGGGCCAGCTTGTGGGCCAGGGAAATGGGGTAGGGCATATATTCTTCCGTTTCATTGGTTGCGTAGCCAAACATCATGCCCTGATCGCCGGCTCCAATGGCGTCGATTTCAGAGTCAGACATGGTATTTTCCTTTGCCTCCAGAGCCTTGTCTACGCCCAGAGCTATATCTGCGGACTGCTCGTCAATGGCCGTAATCACGCCGCAGGTATCGCAGTCAAAGCCGTATTTCGCCCGATCATAACCGATTTCGCGGACGGTTTCCCGAACCAGTTTCTGTATGTCTACATAAGCTTTGGTCGTAATCTCACCCATTACCATAACCAGGCCGGTGGTTACCGCTGTTTCGCAGGCAACGCGGCTCATGGGATCCTGTTCCATTAAAGCATCCAGAATGGCGTCGGAGATAGCGTCGCACATTTTATCCGGATGGCCTTCCGTAACGGATTCAGAAGTAAATAAACGTCTTTCCATAGTATCCTCCTTTGTTTTTCGCGAAGTTTCCTCTAAAGCAAAAGAAAAGTCCGCAGCAATGCGGACTTGAGATCAATGTCTTCAAATCCTCTTATTGCTCGACAAGCCGCCTTTTATTATAATAACCGCGGTTCCTCGCTCAGGTTGGCACCTTCCGGCCCTTAGGCAGCTTAATGCCTGACCGGGGTTGCCGTGACTTCACAGGTCCTTTGTACCTCCATCACTCTGAATAAGGGATATTACGAACTTTTCAATTGTCATACCAATTGTTACAGGCTAACTATAGCGTATTTTCCTATTGGTGTCAATACTCTAAAATGCGGAAATGGATGAACTGCTGCCTTATCCTGATCCTTAGCAGACTTTCAAGCGGAATTTTCGCGCTTCTTTTTCCGAATCCACTTTTTCAATAACAGCTCCAAGGCCCTGAAGCTTCTCTTCAAAGCACTCGTAGCCCCTCTGAATGTAGCCGATTTCGTCTACCTCCGTAATGCCTTCCGCTGCAAGGCCGGCCAGTACCAGGGCGGCTCCCGCCCGAAGATCCGGGGCGTTTACCTGGGCCCCTGTCAGACGCTTTACGCCGTCGATTACCGCTACGTTTCCTTCCACCTTAATGCTGCTTCCCATACGGGCCAGCTCGTCCACGTATTTAAAACGGTTCTCAAAAATGCTTTCCGTTACCATGCTGGTACCGGAAACCAGGGCCAGGGTCACCGTCATCTGGGGCTGCATATCCGTAGGAAATCCCGGATAGGGCAGGGTTTTTATATCTGTATGGCGCTGGGCCGGCTTTCCTACCACCCGCACCGCATCATCAAATTCAATGACTTCACAGCCGATTTCCAGAAGCTTTGCCGTAATAGCCTCCAAATGCTTGGGGATTACGTTTTTTACCATAATATCGCCTCTGGTAATGGCAGCCGCGCACATAAACGTACCGGCCTCAATCTGATCCGGAATAATAGAATACTCTGTTCCGTGAAGCTTTTTCACCCCGCGGATACGGATAGTATCCGTACCGGCTCCTTTGATATTGGCTCCCATACTGTTTAAAAAGTTGGCTACGTCTACCACGTGGGGCTCTTTTGCTACGTTTTCCAAAATCGTAAGGCCCTCCGCCAAAGTCGCCGCCATCATGATATTGATAGTTGCCCCTACGGAAACCACGTCCAGATAAATGTGGCTGCCTACCAGGTCAATAGCGTGTACCAATACGGCGCCGCCTTCAATGCGCACATCGCTGCCTAAAGCGCGAAAACCCTTTAAGTGCTGATCAATGGGGCGACTGCCGATATTGCAGCCTCCCGGGAGGGGCACCTGGGCGCTTTTATATTTTCCCAAAAGGGCTCCGATGAAATAATACGAAGCCCGGATTCTCCGGATATACTCGTCATCAACCGATATTTCCTGAATACTTGACGCGTTGATCCGAACCGTATGGCGGTCAACCCGTTCTACCTTTGCTCCAATCTCTTCTATCGCTTCCAGCATGACATTAATGTCACGGACATCCGGAAGGTTCTCTATCAGTACGTCTTCGTCAGTCATGATTGCTGCAGTTAAAATTCCCAGCGCCGCGTTTTTAGCGCCGCTGACGGTAACTTCCCCCACTAAGGGATTGCCGCCTTTCATGATATACTGTTCCATTTTATTCTCCTAAACATTCAATCGCATTTTCTCCGCCTTTTATAAAAGCGGCTGCTGCCGGCATTTATTACAATTCGAAAAAATTCTTTACGAAATTATTAATCTTACAGTGATGCACTATGATTATAACATAAAAAACCGACTTGTAAAGGGAAAAACCCGCTTTTATTCAACAAAGAGCCCGCAGACAAAGTCATTTTGCAGATTCTGGAAATATTCGGAAGCGTCATTGAGTCCCATTTTCCAGCTTTCCCCAGATTCCGGATTGTAGAGAGTCACATTAAACTGATCAAAGCCAGTAATCAGAAGGTATTGCCCTTCTCCTGTAAACGCCGCTACGGGGCAGCCCTGATCCACAAAGTATAAAATCTGGTTCAAAGCAAGTCCCCGGCCGTCCAGTATAATAATGCCGTCGTCAAATTCCCGGCTTTCCTCCAGCTCTCTCAAACGGCTGGTAAGACGGTAGGCCGTATTTCCGGCGTCTCTTACTGAAGCGCTGTTGGAACGGTTTACCCGGTTCCACAAAACCCGCTGATCCTGATCCGTCACAACTCCCATATCCTCGTAAGCCATTTTTACCGCCTCTGCAAAATCCTGGCTGGTTCCTATGAGACGGCCGTTTCCGTAGGCGTAAAAAGTCATTCCCGCATACGCGGTATTGGCCTTTAAATCCAGTATCAGGGTATCGTCATAGGAAACCTTTTTGGGAACAGACACCTTAATATTGTCACTCATCCTAATATCCGAATTAAGCTGGACAAAATACAGCTTTCCCCGATCCTGGGAAGCGTACCATCCAATGCCTTCCAACACATTGTTTTCTATTTCTGCATTGCACACGATGGTATCTGTCCCTGTGACGCTGTAAGAGTTCCCATCTGTCCAGACAAGCTGGTTTAAATGAATGCGGCTGTCCTCCACCGTTACTCCGGCAATCAGTTGCCCGTCTCTCTCATACCGCGTCAAAATTTCTCCGCTGCTTCCCAAAATCTCCAGGGCATACATGGGAATTTCCTCTAGCCGGCCATTGACGACCCAGCGGTCTTGCCCGTGGGCCAGACCGTACAGAAAGTCCTGTCCAATAAATCCAAGGCAGCGGATAACGTCGCCGCCGGGGGCGGAAATCGTCTGCAACTGGCCCGTTTCCAAATCCATAAGGCTGATTGACTCCGCCCGATCTTTGTCGTGGCCGTTCTGCCATGCCAGACGCCGTCCGTTCTGGCTGACGGCAAAGCTTCCTTCCTCCAGGGCATCGGCCAGTATTACGTATTCCCGGCTGTTTAAATCAATGCCGTATACGGCGTGATCCCGCATCAGATACAGCATTCCTCCGTCGGAATAGTAGCACAGCCGTTCCAGATCTTCCTTTAATTCTTCAAAGGAGCAGATAGCCGGGGCAAAAAACAATTCTTCCAAAGCGTCGCTGTTTCTGGAATAATGGTACAGCCCGATTCCCATCTGACCTTCATGGAGTCCCCGGTTCATATAGCCGTACACCAGGAAATCCACATCGCCTTCATTGGAAACCTCCAGAATTTTTAAACCATGGCAGTCATGCTCAAAGCGCAGGGCGTTTTCCGCGCTTCGGAAGGAAAAGACCCCAATGGCTTCCTTCTCGCCTTGATCATAAAGCCACAAATCTCCGTTGGAAACAAAGGCCGTAACGGCTCCGCCGGGGCTTTTTGCAGCGCTGACCTGATCGTCGTTTGTTACTCCCAAAATAATCCGCTTCCCGCTGAAAAGGTCCCTTTCACCGGTAAAAATCTGATTTACACGGCGGTCAAAGTCCATCATATAGATCCGTTGTTCATTCCATTTTAGGGTAAAATCATCCCGAACTTCGTAGAGTTCTTCCCCTCCGTCCTCCGTTTGGCGGGCTGCCAGGTATTTCAGTTCAATCTGAGCCATAATTCCATCCAGCTCTTTTAAAAATACCTGAATCTCCCCTCTTTGTTCCATTTCCAGGCCGCCCCAGGTAATCTGGGAAAAATTTGAATGGATACTGACCGCTCCCAAAGAGCTGTTGTCCTCCGATGCATCCGGCTCCAGGTACATAGTAAGCTCTGATGCTTCTTCGTAGCGAAAGGTTTTAGCCGAAAAATCCCGGGCCAGATTGATCATGGCCTGAATATTGGAATTATCCGTCCAGGCAATTCTGGTATAGTAACCAATGGTTCCGTTTTCTTCCGTCGTAACGGAAAGACTCAGGAGGTACTCCTGATCCTTTGTCAAAAGATTTTGTATAGGCAGAATTGCCCGGATTCCTTCCTCCGTAGTTTCCCAGGTTTCAATCTGAGTCCGTTCCACCAGCCGTTCCAAATCCAGGCTTCTGATTTCATAATAAATACCCGTAACGGTTCCGTCGTACTGCTCCAGACGTATAGCCAGACTGCGATCCTGAGGCAGCACCGTAAGAGTATCCCGCATAACGGCCTCCCTCATATCCTGGGAATAGCCGTGCAGGCAGTTCATTTTCTCCCCGAACATCTCCATATACATTACCGGAAAAGCGCTTTCCTCAATGGACGTATAAACTCTCTCATTCCGATTTGTCAAATTTCTATTTTGTATCCACAGAAAATAACCGGCTACCGCTGCCACAAAGATCAGCAGCAATATTCCGATCCGCAGTAAAACTTTCTTCATAAATCTACTTCCTTCACAGTACTTCCTTTTGTCTCCCGGCATCACAGGGGCAAAACAGCTTTTGTCCCCTACATCATTTTATATAATATCCGGAAAAACCTCAACCTAATCTTTTCTTAAATTTTTCGGTCTTTATCCCAGGCCCATTGGGCGCCCTAAATACATACCGCCTATCCGGCGGCGGAACGTTTTTGTTTCATGGAAACGAACTTTCCGATGAGACATAGAAAAATCGCCACCTGCAATGGAAGTGACGATTTTCATTCTGATACTTTGTTGCTATTTATTTGCTTCGATAGGCATCCAGAAGGCGGTTAATCCGCTTAGTGGGATTCAGCAGTTCGCTTAAAGAAGCGTCGTGGTTTAAGTTATCAATAATCAGGGCAATATATTTGCTCATATCCACATCAATATAGTACGGTCTGGACAGAAGATCCGGGGTCTGGTATACCAGATTCGTGGTCAAAATTCTGTCAATGAGTCCGTTTTCATAATATTCATCAAACTTAGCCAGACCATTGGTAAAGAGGCCGAAGGTGGAACAGATAAATACCTTTCTCGCTTTCCGCTTCTTTAACTCTTTTGCTACGTCCAGCATACTTTCGCCGGAAGAGATCATATCGTCAATAATCAGTACGTCTTTTCCCTCTACGTCGCTTCCCAAAAATTCATGAGCGACAATGGGATTTCTGCCGTTGACAATTTTGGTATAATCCCGTCTCTTATAAAACATTCCCATGTCCAGACCCAGCACGTTGGCGAAGAATACCGCTCTGTTCATTCCGCCTTCATCAGGGCTGATGACCATCATATGGCTGCTGTCGATCTGCAGATCCGTTTCGTGTTTTAATAAGTGCTTGATAAACTGATAAATAGGCTGTACGGTTTCAAATCCCTTAAAGGGAATGGCATTCTGTACTCTGGGATCGTGGGCGTCAAAGGTAATGATATTTTCCACGCCCATGCTGGTCAGCTCCTGAAGAGCCAGGGCACAGTCAAGGGATTCTCTGCTGGAGCGCTTGTGCTGGCGGCTTTCATATAAAAACGGCATAATGACGTTAATTCTGCGGGCTTTTCCTGCCGCAGCCGCGATAACGCGCTTTAAATCCTGAAAATGATCGTCCGGCGACATATGATTCGTCATTCCAAATAAAGAATAGGTCAGGCTGTAATTGCACACATCCACCATCAGGTATAAGTCGTCGCCCCGGACAGACTCTTCCAAAGTTCCCTTTCCTTCTCCGGAACCAAATCTGGGGGTTTTCGCCCCGATAATGTAGGAATCTCTCTGGTAACCAGAGAATGCGATGGTATGCTTATGCTCGCTTTCTCTCTCCCTTCTCCATTCCACCAGATACTGGTCTACTTTCTGACCCAGGCTCTGACAGCTTTTTAAAGGAATCAGCCCTAAAGGTCCTACCGGGATTGTTTCAATGATTTTCTCTTCGTACAGCATTTCGTCCTCCATTCTGTTTATCAGTCCAAAAGTAACTCATTTATAACATTGTCTTAAAAATTAGTCAACCCCTCAGGCGTTTTCCCCTGAGATCCTCTCCGTAAAGAGGAATCACCTGATAGCCGCTTATAATTCGCGACGCAACCCGATCCGTGTAGCTGTCTCTCATTCTGTTCAGGGAAAGGTTGGTGGAAATAATCGTGGATTTCCTGCTCCCCAGCCTGTCGTTGATGCAGTAAAAGAGCTGAGAGGAGGTAAAGCTGTTGTTCACCTCCGTTCCCAGATCGTCAATGATAAGCAGGTCGCAGTCTAATACAGACTGACAGGTATCGCGGATTTCCTCTTCCGCCTGGGATTCAAAACGGTTTTTGGAAAAAATGTCAAAAAAATCTCCGGCGGACAAATAAATAACGGAATAATAGCGGTCAATAAGTTCTTTGGCAATGCAGTTGCTGAGAAAGGTTTTCCCTACCCCTGTGTTGCCGGTAAACAGGATATTGCCGCCCTCTTCTCCAAAACGTTCTGTAAATTTTCTGCAGATCCGGACGACGTCTTTCATGTACTGGGCCACTGTTTTTCCAATTGCCGGAATCGGTTTGGAATCATCAAAACAGTCGTATGAAAATGTGGAAAAATTTTCTCTGCGGATAATCTCGTCAATATTGGACTGGGCGTAAAGAAGCTTCATCTGGGCCCGCTTAAAGCAGTGGCATTTTTGCCCGTTTACGTATCCCGTATCCCGGCAGTCCGGACACACATACCGCATCTCCATATAATCCGCCGGATAACCATACGCCTGAAGGAGCGCCATCCTCTGCTCCCCCAGCTCCGCCAGTTCCCGTTTCAGGCGCTCTCTGGCCCCGGAATCTCCTTCCAGCATCTGTCTGGCCCGTTCTACCGCCTTAACTCCCACCGCACTGTCTATCTCCCGTATAGCCGGGATTTTCTCATATACCTCTTTAACCCGCCGTTCTTTTTCATGGCGGCTTTCTATCTGCCTTTTCTCGTAATCCCTCATAATCGCGTGATACTGGGAATTGCTAAGTGCCATATCTCCTCCTACTTCTGTCTGAGCTGCTCCAGAATCAAAGCGTCATAATCCACATCTCTCTGGTCGAAATTGTGGAACTGGTTAGCAGGCCGGCGGCTCTGTCCCGCCCCTGCCGGCTGGCGGCTGCTTCTTTGTCCGCTCTGTCCGCCGCCCGTTTCTTTCTGGCGTTTTCCATAGTTCTCGTCCAGAATCCTCACGTCCTCCATAGAGCGGACGCCAGACTTCTTCCAGCCGCTTAAAATCCGATCCGCATATTGGAAACTGGGAGAATGGGTCGCCGCAATGGTGCGGTTGCAGGCTTCCAGTACCAGTTCCTTGGAAAATCCCCAATCCTGAAACCATTTTTCTATCATCTGCTTTTCCGCCTGAGCCGGCTTCCTGTCCGTCAGGCCAAAAGCTCTCATTACAGCAAAGGCGTCCCTGGTATATGCCGCAGTGCTGGTTCTGGCGCTGTCAACAGTGGTAATCCCTTTCTGATGCCAGTTTAACGCCACTGCCTCGATATACCGGATATTGGAGTGGCCTAACTGTACGCAGTATTCTACCAGGTACTCCAAAAGCTCCGGACGCATCTGCAGTTCGTCATACAGATAAGCGAAAGTCTGGCATTCCTTCTGGGTAAAAACTTTATTCATATATTTCTGAGCAATATACAAAAGCTCCGCAAAGGCTTCGTCTCCGCCCAGCCGGTTCAGCCGTTCCGCAGAATAGCTCTCTGAACCGCCGGCCAGCCGAATCTCCTTCCTGACAGGTGGGATTTCCTCATAAGCATCAGCGGCCTTTTCCTCCTTGCCCCGGATGAGCCCAGCCTTTTCCCAATAAGCCAAAGCCCTGCGAATGTCGGCTTCCGTATGGTTCAGCGCCCCGGCAATATCCTCTATCCCGATTTCTTCCTGCTGATGGCGCAGCAAATAAAGGTATACTTTTACATATTCTCCGTTGGCCGCCGCCATAAGGCTGTCTATAAACTCGTTGGCCACCACCGTCACTTTAGACGCCGCCGAATCCGTCAATTGAAATGCCATATCTCCCTCATCCTCTTCTGTCCATTCTACGTAATTTCATTCTACCATAAACTTTTCCAAATGGAAATAGGGCCGCCTATCCACAGAATCAATTGTGGAAAATGTGGATAATGTGGATAAGTTTTTCTCTTTTTCCCTGCAGATCCTGACACATCCTGTCGAAAGCCTTATAAATTCAGGTTTTCTTAAATTTTCTGATATTTGATTATGTAAATTAAAAAATCCACATAGCCTCTTTACATAAAATGTTGAAAACTATGTGGATAATGTGGATAATTACTGCCCCAACAGCTTTTCCCCCACTTTTACAATGTCTCCGGCCCCCATAGTTATCAACAAATCCCCGTTCATACAATTTTCCAAAAGAAATGTTTCTATTTCATCAAAGGAGGGAAGATAATGGACACTGGCGCCTAATTTTTCTATTTTTTCTGCCAAATCCCCGGAGCTGATTCCCAAGGTGTCTGTTTCCCTGGCCGGATAAATGTCCGCCAAAACCACTTCATCGGCTTCCGACAAGGCCTGTGCAAACTCGTCCATCAGAGCCTTTGTCCGGGTGTACGTATGGGGCTGGAAAACGCACCACAGCTTTTTATGAGGGTAATTTTTCGCCGCTGAAAGGGTAGCGTGAATCTCCTGGGGGTGGTGTGCATAATCGTCGATAATGGTAATCCCCAGCAGTTCCCCTTTCTTTTCAAAACGGCGGTGAGGCCCTGCAAAAGCCGCCAGTCCTTTCTTTACCGCTTCCATAGGCACGCCCAGCTCCAAAGCCGCCGCAATGGCAGCCATGGAATTATAAACATTGTGCTCTCCGGTGACGCCCAGGCAAATCCGGCCAGCCGGCTGCCCTTCCCGTATAAGATCATAGGACGGTCTGGCAAATTCGTCGTACACAATATTTTCCGCCCTGTAAGCGCTGTTTTCCTTATTTCCAAAAGTAATAATCCGGCAGGCCAGATCCTGGGTCAGTTCTTCTAAATTTGCAATTTCGCTGTTAATAATCAGGACGCCGTCCTCCGGCAGCTTCTCTTCAAATTTACGGAAAGAGCAGCGTATGTCATCTAAATCCTTAAAAAAGTCCAGGTGATCCGCCTCTACGTTCAGAATGATCTCCATTGTAGGGAAAAAAGACAAAAAGCTGTTGGTATATTCACAGGCCTCCGTCACAAACAGATCCGAGCTGCCGATGCGGATATTTCCTTTAATAGAATCCAGCATTCCTCCCACGGAAACAGTGGGATCCATACGGGCCGCCAAAAGAATCTCCGTCAGCATAGACGTCGTTGTGGTCTTTCCGTGAGTGCCTGCTACGGCTACCGCTTTGCCATAATTGCGCATCATTTCTCCAAGCAAATCCGCCCGCGACAGCATAGGAAGCTCCCTGGAAACGGCTTCCCCAAATTCCGGATTATCCGGGTGAATAGCCGCCGTATACACCACCACTTCCGTATTCTCCGGAATATTAGAGGCCCTCTGGCCAATAAAAATCCTGGCGCCCTTTTTTTCCAGTCGCTCTGTAAGCTCGCTTTCGTGAGCGTCGGAGCCGGACACAGTAAATCCTTCTTCTAAAAGAATTTCCGCCAAACCGCTCATACTAATCCCGCCAATTCCAATAAAATGGACGGCCTGGGGGTTTTGAAAATCTATCTGATACATTTTTCTATCCATCCTTTTTATAATATTTCCTTTACCAATGCCTGAAGATAAGCCGACGCTTCCTGCTCATCCTCTCCGCTTAACTGAAATTCCAGAGTGTCGCCGCAGCAGGCGTTTAATGCCATAAGGCTTAATACCTGTTTCCCATCAGCCTGTTTCTCTCCTTTGGAAATCCGGATCCTGCACTGGTAGCCTTCGGCTGCCCTGGCAAGCTGGAGGGCGTTTCTGGCGTGAAGCCCCTGAATATCTGAAATCACATAGGTAAACCGAATCATCCTGATCCTCCTTATCTTTCGTAATGGGAAAGCCGGGGAAGTGGGCGTTCCCTCTCTCCCGGCCTGTTTTGTGCGAATTTCCAGCGAAACCCCTTTTCCGGATTCTCATTCGTCCTTTCTTTCGCTGTCTCTGTGATTATTTTACCAATACCTTGCCGGAAAATCAACTGCTTTTCCTCTTTCCGCCGCAGTACAATTCCCGCGGAGTGTTTATATACTAGGGAAGACTTTCACGCATTAGCGTGACAAGGTCTTTCCTAGTATATAAACACAGAAGGCGAACCCCATAGGAGCCCGCCTTCCGTTAGTTAATGAAACGCTTCTCGAAATAAAATATTTTTGTAGTGCTCCAGAGCAACCATAAGGATGCCGCCCAGAACTCCTACTGCCAAAATTTCCCCGATTCCTACTGTCACCATCATGTAGGGGATCAAATCCTCAGCTCCATAGGCATAACGCAGGACAAACGGAATGATCATCGCATTAGACAGAATGGGAGGTACGCACACCAGCCATTTCTGTTTTCTCAGGGCATAGGATCCCAGCGCCCCTATTAAGGTTGCAAGAGTTCCAAAGACCACGTCCGGAAGCATAGCGCCTGCCAATATGTTGGAAAGCAGGCAGCCAATTGTCACGCCTGGAATGGCCGCCGGCGTAAAGTACGGCAGAATACACAGAGCCTCTGAAATCCGGAACTGAACCGGCCCAAAGCTGATGGCGGAAAAGGTAAGTGTCAGCACAATGTAAATGGCCGCAATTACCGCTCCCTGGGTTATCAGGTACGTTGATTTTTGCGTTGTTTTCATATTCTGTTTTCTCCTTTAGTTTTGTTTTACGAGTGGAAGGTCTCGAACACTCGGTATTCTTTGCCGAAAATGCCGTGTTTACAGGCTTTCAGCGGGTTTTAGAATATCACGGAGGAGAGAAATTGTCAAGCAAGTACCAGAAAAGTACCTCTTTGCCACTGCCATTCTGGCCTTGAACAACTGGGAGGCTTGCAGGTATCTCATTGAGGCGTTTTCGGGAGTTTGCCAGTACGGACAAGGGAAATTGATTAATGCCATTGAGAAGCCGGAAAGAGTGTGTTATACTGGCACTACGGAAAGTCAGAGCACATAAAGGCGGCCTACCCTCCTGCTATCGGAGGGGCTAACCCTCCAGACAAAAGAAAGGAGGGCAAGCCAATGTATGTTACATATCAGGACTTAGTTCAGATTGGAATGTTCATTGTAGCCCTTGTAGGATTGTGTTATACAATCTTTAAGGGAAGAAAATAGCCGCCACTACTGCCAATAGTGACGGCTGACCTCATGTGAGGTAAGTTGTTCATTGTCCGGGGTAGGCCGTGTGTTTCTGGCTTTCCCCTTTTCTATTATCAATATAGCACATCTGGCGGCGGGGTGCAAGGGCTAGCCTCAATTTTGTCACGGTCTATCAATGGAAAATATCCCCCTGCCGCCAGGTGTGCTATATGCAGCGTTTTACATAAACAGACGGAGAAGCCGGTTTTTCCCTTTGGTATAAGGCCTGTACCGCACCGGAAGATCCAACGAATATTTTTTTACAATGCTTTTTTCATGGCTGAAGGTTTCAAAGGTTCTCCTTCCATGGTAGCTTCCCATTCCGCTGTTTCCCACGCCTCCAAAGGGAAGTCCTGAAACAGCGGTGTGAACCAGGGTATCGTTTATACATCCGCCTCCGAAAGCAAACCGGGACAGCACATATTCCTCTACAATGGGACGGGAGGTAAACAGATAGAGAGCCAGGGGCTTTTCCATGGTTTTCAGCCGTCTTTCCACATCAAAAATAGATTCAAACTCCAGCACCGGAAGGATAGGCCCGAAAATTTCTTCCTGCATTACAGGGCTGTCCCAGCCCGGACTGTCCAGAATCGTCGGTTCGATCCTCAGCATAAAAGGCTCGGCCCCGCCTCCGGCCAAAATGGTCTGCCCCTCCAGCAGTTCCAGAAGGCGGTTATAATGACGGCTGCTGATAATTTTCGGATAATCCCAGCGTTCCAGGGGTTTGTCTCCAAACTGAACCCGGATCCAGTATATCAGCCAGCGAATCAGCTCATCTTTTACCGGTTTCTGTACCAGCACATAGTCCGGAGCCACGCAGGTCTGGCCGCCGTTTAAGAATTTTCCAAAAACAATCCGTTTGGCCGCCAGCCGGATGTCAGCGCTTTTTTCTACAATACAGGGGCTTTTGCCTCCCAGCTCCAAGGTCGTGGGAGTCAGATGAAGGGCTGCCTTTTTCAGCACCTCTTTCCCCACTGCGGGGCTTCCGGTAAAAAAAATGTAATCAAATCTCTGTTCCAGCAGCTCCTGTGCCGTTTCCTTCTCTCCGCATACTACGGCAGCCAGCCACTCCGGAAAGGCCCTGCTGACAATCTTTTGGATTACCCGGGCCGTAGCGGGGGCGTATTCTGAAGGCTTCAGCACACAGCAGTTTCCGGCTGCAATAGCCCCGGCCAGGGGTTCCATTGACAGCAGGAAGGGATAATTCCAGGGAGACAAAATAAGCACATTTCCATAGGGTTCCGCTACAGTAAAGCAGGACGAGGGAAATTGGGCGAGAGGGGACGGTTTGCAGCGCCGCTTGCTCCACTGTTCCAAATGGGCCAGCGTATTTTCGATCTCCCTGGAAACCAGGCCAAATTCCGTCATATATGTTTCAAAAGGCGGTTTGTTCAGGTCTTTCATCAGAGCATCCTCCACCTCGGCCTGATACTCTTCAATTGCCGCTAAAAGCCGCCTCAGGGCCTCTCTGCGAAATGGCAGTCCCAGAGTTTTTCCTTCCCGGAAAGCTTTTTTCTGTTTTTTTAATAATTGCGCCAGTTCCATAGAAAATCCCTCCTGTCTTATTCATTCTCCTAATTTACAAAGGGGCGTCCCCGCCCCGCCGCTCTAAGAGCTCCGGTTTGTGAACGCCCGCTTTCATTTGTGTGCAAAAACCTTTGATTTTATACGCCGCTTACATCAATGATGCTTTCACCTAAAGCCGTTACATCATCTTCATTTACAGTGTACTTATTGTCAGAGCCTTTGTATACGTGAAGGGTGTATTCAACGCCTTCTCCGTACTGGATTTCTTCCAGGCTCGCATCCAGATAAGTATACAGAATATCATAGGTTTTTTCTATAATTTCTTCATCGGAGGGAACCTCTCCGCTGGCGGCAACTTCCGTAATCCAGTTTACAAGATCCGTCTCCGCATCTCCCAGGGCGTTGTTAAGAGCTTCCCCAAAGAGAATCGGCTCTACGGTAACAGGAACTGTGTATCCGTCGCTGGTTTTCTCCGCTTCACCTACAGTATACTTACACATCTTCATCAGCTCAGTCATATAGCCGCGATATTTTTCCACCATCTCGTCAGAAAGTCCCAGCTCTGTGAAAACGGCCATGTTCTCATCCATAATCTCCTCGTTTTCCGCCAAGATTTCTTCCTCAGTGGAATCTACCAGTTTCAGATAATCTGCTGAGATTTCCCCCTTCAGAACGGCATCAAGATCGCCCTGGACGTATCCCTGAGCGTCAAATTCCTGTCCGCAGCCTGTTGTTGCCAAAACCAGCGCCGTAACCAAAAGGACAGCTAACTTTTTCAGTCTTTTCATACTTTTCCTCCTACTTTCTGATTTTTTCTGACATCCCAATTATACTATAGAGACATTTTTCAGTCAACGAGTTTATTTTCTTTCTTCCGCCCGTTCCGCCCGGACGCTCTTTCCCCGGATCTTTGCGTGCTTCATGGCTTTTAAAACAGCCTCTGCATAGGATTCCGGCACTTCTACGAAAGTATATCCGTCATACATATCTATACTCCCCACAACTCTGCCGGGAATACCGGATTCCCCGGCTACAGCCCCCAAAATATCCCCGGGGGAAACTTTCTGATTTCTGCCGATGTTCAAAAAGAGTCTGGCCATAGCTTCTCCGCCGCTAAGGTAATCGTACACCTTTTCTGATGCGCGGATCCGCCTGTTTCTATGGCTTCCGGCGCTCTCTCCATCCCGTCTGCCGCGCCCCTTCTGAGTTCCCCGGCTGCGGTAGGCGTCTAAATCGTCTAAAGAGCGGGCCGGACGGCTGCTCTCCGGAATCTCTTCGTTTTCCGTTCCCATCATCAGTTTCAGCAGGGCCGCCGCCAGATCCATAGCTGTGTAATCCTCTTCAATCAGCTTCACCTCTATGGCGTCGATCATTTCATCCAGTTCCTGGCTCTCAATGGTTTCCCTGACCTGATCTAAAATCTTATCTACTTTTATAGCGGTAATATCATTCAGAGAGGGAATTGCCTGGGGAATAATCCTGGTTTTACAGTACCTTTGAATGTCCCTAAGCTTATACACCTCCCGGCCCACTACCAGGCTGAAGGCTTTCCCTTCCCGTCCGGCTCTGCCGGTCCGCCCGATTCTGTGGACATAGTACTCGTCGTCCTGGGGAATGTCGTAATTAAATACGGCCTCTACGTCGTCTACGTCAATGCCTCTGGCCGCCACGTCAGTAGCCACCAAAATATCGGCCTTTCCATTGCGGAAGCTGTTCATCACCCTGTCTCTCTGGACCTGCTTTAAATCGCCGTGAAGGCCCTCTGCGAAATAACCCCGGCCCTGAAGGGCTTCCGCTACTTCCTCCACGCCCTTTTTGGTATTGCAGAAAACCACAGACAGTTTCGGAGCATACAAATCCAGAAGCCGGCACAGGACTTCCACCTTATTTTTCTGCTTCACTTCATAATAATATTGGGTGACCTTAGGAACTGTTAAGTCTTTTTTGACCACTCTGACTGTCACCGGGTCTTTCTGGAATTTCCGGGCAATCTCCAAAATAGCCTGGGGCATGGTAGCTGAAAACATTACCGTCTGCCGTTCCTCAGGAAGCTGTCCCAAAATGGTTTCCATGTCCTCTAAAAACCCCATATTAAGCATCTCGTCAGCCTCGTCCAGCACTACGGTATGAACGTCCTCTGTACGGATCGTACGCCTTCTCATGTGATCCATCACCCGCCCCGGAGTTCCGATAATAACCTGGGCGCCGTCTTTGAGGGAACGGATCTGCTTTCCTATCTCCTGGCCCCCGTAAACCGGAAGCACTTTGATGCCGTGGAGATACTTTGCAAGGCTGCGGATTTCTTCCGCCACCTGAATGGCCAGCTCCCTGGTAGGGCACAGCACAATGGCCTGGATCCGCTTTACTTTGGGATCAACCTTCTGAAGCAGCGGAATACCAAAAGCCGCCGTCTTGCCGGTTCCCGTCTGGGCCTGCCCGATAACGTCCCGGCCTTCTATTTCCAGGGGAATGGCCTGCCCCTGAATAGGCGACGCCTCCTCAAAGCCCATGTCCGCAACTGCCCGCAAAATTTTCTCATCTAACTGAAGCTCTTCAAATTTCACTGTTTCCATCTATTCATAATCCTCTCTGTTTCGTTCCGTCCGCCCCTGTTCACTCCTTTGGGAACCCGGACTGTTTCACTGGCGCAAACAAAAACGAGAGGTTACAGCCACTCTCAAGCCTTCCATCCTCTCGTTTGTACAGAAAAACTATAACAGCGCCGGCGGCGGCTGTCAAGCTGAAATTCGTATTGATTCGGTCAAAAAAATGTTTTATAATTGATAAATAATCGTCAAATAGGACATCTTCTGCAGGCTCCGGCTATTGGGAGGGAATCATGGATTTACAACAGCTAGTTTACTTCGAATGTATTGCAAAATATGAAAATTTCTCCAAAGCTTCACAGATTTTATACGTGTCTCAGCCCTCTCTCAGCGCTTCTGTCCTCCGTCTGGAGGAAGAATTGGGCGCCCCTCTTTTTGATCGGAAAAAGGGCCGGATCTATCTCAACAGCTACGGTCGGTACTTTTTAGGCGTAACCCAGAAAATCCTGGGACTGGTGGATGAAAGCAAAAATTCCGTCTGGCAGGAAAGCCAGACGGAAACCAAAACGCGGATTTCCATTGCCGGGAACGGCTTTAATAATACGATCTCGGATCTCATTTGGAAATTTCAGCAGAGAAATCCTTCTGTTATTATCCACTCCCAATTTGTTAATCCCCTGTCCCCGATTGAATTTTCAGAAAACGATTTTATTATCAATCGGACTCATGATACCATCCCTTCTTATTTCCACCACATGGTTCTGCAAAGAGGAGAATATCACGTAGTAATCCCCAAAACAAGCCCCCTCTCCCTGCAAAGCTGCATCCGAATCCAGGATTTGGAACACGAAAACTTCTGTTTTATGACAGACGATAATAAAAACTACGAGCCTCCTCACAAATACTGTCTGGACGCAGGCTTTATCCCTCAGTGCAGTTTTTCCACCAACGATTCTTTTGCGAAATTCCGGTATCTGTCCAAAGGGACCGCCGCCGCGTTTATCCCTGCCGGGGCCGTGGAAATGTATTCTCTGATTCCAGACATCGTTATCCTTCCTATCTGTAAGGAAGATCAAAAGAAATACCTTATGGCCCACTACCATCTGTACTGGTCAGACGCTATTTATGAATTGCCTGCCACTACGGCCTTTCTGGAATTTATAAAAAACAGCATTGCATCATCAGAAGAGGGCGGCGAAATCGATATTATTCGATAAGCCGCCCACGGAACTAAGGCTGCAGCCGCCATGCGCCGCTTAGGCGGATCTTCCGTTTGACCCGTTGGAGGGAATTGTCCACAGCTTTAATGCTCAGACACATGGAATGGGCGATTCTTTCGTAAGAGTAGCCATCCATGTATGCGGTAAAAACCGTCTGCTCCTGCCATGTCAAAAGGCTGTTGACGGATTCGTGAAGGCGGCGGCGATCTTCTTTTAATATCACCTGCTCTTCCGGATTAACGGCGGACTGGTCCGGCAGTGTTTCCGCAATGGGATCCGAGTCTTCCCTGCATTGGTCAAAGGAAATGCTCATATTGAGAGGGAGGTGCTTGAGGCGGTTTCCCGCCCTCACAGCAGTCAGGATCTGCCTGGTAATGCAGACCTCTGCAAAGGTCCGGAATGTCAGGTTTCTGTCCGGGGAATATTCCCGGATCGCCTCAATCAGACCAATCATTCCCTCCTGAATGAGATCTTCTTTATCCGCCCCTTTGATGTAATAGCTGCGGCACTTTGCCCGTACCACTCCCGTATATTTTTTTATGAGAAACTCTTCCGCGCCCCTATCTCCTCCGGCCGCCAGCACAGCCTTTTCACTGTCGCTGATTTGGCTCTCTTCTTCGGTTTCTATCCACAGTTTTTCTTCTGCTGCCACCAAAATCCCTCCTGCAAACTTCAGAATCCTATACGGTTTCCATAGAATAGGTCAAATTTCCCGCCCGGTAAATCATCTTATTGCAAAACTCTCTTTCCACCCCATTGCGCACTTTAATGCACATACTGTCGCAGGCCGCCGGATTGTCCAGGATTTTGTCGCAGGTTTCCAAAATATTGGACAGTACGACTTTGTCCAAATCCAAAACGCTGTGGGACGGAAATACCGTGTCAAATTCATCATTCCGGGCTGTCAGCTTCGCCAGAGCGTCACGGAACCGGGTAACCGTGGCTGCCTTTCCGTAAAGGGGATTCACCGGATCACCGGTAATACCCAGATTTCCGATACAGGCTGCATCTCCGGCAAATAAGATCCGGTTCCTTTTATCCAGATAAGCGGCATGGCCTGCAGTGTGACCCGGCAGATGAACCATTTCCACCTCATATCCGCCGCCCAAATCAAAGGAGTATCCGTCAGGGCAACCCACTATCTCATACTCTTTGTAGGGGATTAGATCCCCTCTGTCAAATTCCGTCCAGACACACTTTCCTCCCTCGTCAAAGAGGTAGTCCCATACATGGGGTGTCAGCTTTGTTTTCATGGCCGGAACCTCATACTCATGGCAGTAAACCCTTTCAAACTGATAATTGCCATAAGCGTGGTCAAAATGGTAATGGGTATTTACTACCACCAGGGGCATTTCTCCTGCCAGTTCTTTTACCAGCCCTTTCAAATCTCCCAGTCCGAAACCGGTGTCGATAAGCATAGCCTTCTCCGGCCCCAGTATCAGAAAGCTCCAGGGATCTCCCATGCCGTCCAGACTTTCCGAATAGATGCAATACAGGTTCTCCCGGAAACGGTATACCTCGGCATAGGGATTTATATCGTAAACCTTTCGGGTCTTATCGTGCTTTCTCAGCAGCTTTTCATAGCTGAGTCCCACCGGATCCTCAGATTCTCTGATTCTGAATTTCTTTGTTTTTAGTTCTGTTTCCATTGGTGTAAATTTACGGATCGATATTTCTGCCATAGTTTGCCTCCTTTGCTATCGAACCATTAATCATACAGCCAGTCGGCGTCGTCATTATAAGTAAACTCATTGGGGAATACGGAAGTGTAACCGTATTTGTTTACCCAATAATCAATTCCCTTCCGTCCGGCCTGGTATTTGGTAATATAATAAGTAGGCACAATGGGGCAGGCTTCTTCTACAATTTCCACGCACTGCATAGCCAGATCCAGATCGCCGTCTTTTACTGCTTCATTCAAAATAGCCTGGTACTCCGCGTCTTTCCAGCCGCCCCGGCTGTTGTTTTCGCTTAACTGGTTATAGAAATAGAACAAAACTGTATTCTGGACACAGGCATAACCGTTCATGGCCATGTCCCAGGTGTCAGGTTCTACCATTCTGGAATTTAAGGTAGAAGCTTCTATAGTTTCGATCTCTACGTTGATTCCTACCTGGCTCAAAAACTGCTGGATAATCTCTGCGATCTCACGGCGGCTCTGGGTATTGTCAGCAATCAGCCGCAGTGTCAGCTCACCTTCCCCGTATCCCGCCTGGGCCAGCAGTTCCTTTGCTTTTTCCGGGTCATAGCCGTAATAAACCTTGTCAGGCTGGTATTCCTGGGCGATATGGGAAGCAATCTGGGTCGCAGGAACGCCTCCCACTCCTCCTAAAACGGAAGAAACGATGGCATTGGTGTCAATGGCATAGGCTATGGCCTGCCGTAGAAGCTTGTTATTACAGGGGCTTTCCTCCATGCTGTTAAAATACAGCCCTTCGCAGTTGGTTGCTTCAATGGTATACAGGTTAATATCGTCCCGGTTCTGATAGTCTGAAATAGCAATGCTGGGGCATTCAAAAATATAGTCCACATCGCCGCTTTCCAGGGCAATGGTTTTCTGGGCATCTTCGGCAATAAAACGGCAGACAATTTCGTCTACGTTCTGGGATGGGATCAGTCCGTCATGGCTGTCCGCCGTCTTCCAGTAGTTCTCATTTTTCTCCAGAACAATCTGGGTACCGGCGTCGTATTTCGTTACCATATAGGGGCCGGTTCCTACCGGAGTGGTAACCATTCCGTCTTCGCTGGCCTCAAAGGAAGCTTTGCTGGTAATATCGATTCGGGACAGATCATTAAAAATAAACTGGTTGTGATTTTTAAAATATACAACAATAGTATAAGGATCCGTCACCTCGGTCTGCTCAAAATCAATATTTCTGGTGTGCTGAACAAACTGGGTGGACTGGGCGCACTGTTCCATGGACCATAGCACGTCTTCCGCGGTCAGATTGTTGCCGTCTGTGGTATAAATATCGTCCCAGATCTCAATCTGCATCCTGTTCTCGTCCAGCCACTCATAGCCTTTGGCTAAAATCGGTTGGATTCCCGGACTGTCATATCCGAAGTCAAAGAGCTTTTCGTAGTAATAGCAGCGGATAATAAAGTTGGAATCAATGCCACTGGAATTGGGGGCCAGACTTCCCGGATCCGCATTAAACTCCATAACAAAGGAGCTTCTCCCCTTTTCCTGTCCGGGTTCTGTCTCTCCTCCGGCGCTTTCCGGGCTCCCTGCCCCTTCCGTCGTCTGAGGTGCTTCCTCTGAACTTCCGCAGCCTCCCAATGACAGAGTTCCTGCTCCTACTGCCAAAGCCAGTGCCAATGCCAACAGTCTTTTCGTTTTCTTCATTTGTTTTTTCCTCCTCCAAAATGTTACCCCAAAGGGATTTACTTACCAGGCGCGTCTACAAATACCATAGAACAGGGAACCGCCAGCCTCAGGCGGATAGCCTTTGCCGGACACTCAAAGACACAGGCGTTGCAGTGCCAGCATTCCTCCGGATACTGAATCACCGGGGCCTGACCTGTCTTCTCCTGGGGCCCGTAAGCGTCTGTGGGACAAATATCAACGCAGTGAAAGCAACCGATACATTTTTTCTTGTCAATTACAGCCGGCATTCCTATTCCCCCTTTTCCTCTGTGATCTGTTCCCGGAATCCCACTTCCGGTTTTCCGTCCATCATCTGCACTGTTACAAATTTACCGTCATACAGCGGATTGGTAAAGGGATAATCCGCCATTTTGTGTCCCCCTCTTGTTTCTTTTCGCTCCATAGCGCTCCTAAATACCAGCTCCGCCAGACAGATGATATGATCCACCTCCAAAACCCGCATAAAGGTATGGGAATCGCTGCAGTGCATTTTCTCTGCCTTTTCCTTCAGCCGTTTTAAATGCTCCATTCCGGTTTTCAGCAGCCTCTCGCTGCGGACTTTTTCTCCGCAGTAATCCGACATAGTGTACTGGACGGCAATATTAACCTCTTTCCAATCCGGGGTGGCTGTATCGTCCTCCCGGCCCAAAATCTCGTTATAGCGGTTCCGGCACATCTCTGTCTGCCCTGTCAGCGCTTCCGGATCCGGAGCGGCAATCCCGGCTGCGTATGCGGCGGCGCTGCGGCCGGCTATGCGTCCAATTACCGCTGCCCCGGCGACTCCGCAGACGCCGTTTCCCACCTCGTCGCCTGCTGCGTAAAGGCCTGTCAGAGAGGTTTCTCCCTGGCAGTTGGTGTCGATTCCGGCCACACTTCCTCCCTGTTTGCGTCCAAATTCTACCATATGCTTTCTAAAGTCAAAGCCTTCTTCTTCCAGGGCGTTGAGGGTGCAGGTATTTCCCTCGTTATGAAGGCCCCAGACCATAAAGTCAATATCCTCATCTGTTCCCTGGGTTACGTTCATAAAGACAGGATTTCCGCTGTTAAAATTCCGGCTGAACATATCGTGCCAGATGTCCCCGGTAAAATCTCCGTACTGGATAGAGGGTTTGGTGACAAAAGGCCCCAGAGGCTTCCCTTCTATATCGGAATACACGCCGAGCCATGTGGCTTTGCCTCCTCGGTTCAGGTATTTGCAGCCGATTCCCGAGCCTACGTTGTCCAGATTTACCAGACGGGCTCCCGCCCGGTATGCCTCCGCCATACCGGCCCCGGCACAGGAAGGACAGCCGGCCACATTAAACATCACTGCCGACGTTTCCGTAGCAAACATTCTGGGAGTCCGGCCCGTACATAAAATCACGCTTTTGGCCCGGATCACCTGCATACGGGGTTCCCTGCGGGATACGTCAATACATACCGCCCCCGCAGCTCTGCCTTCCTCGTCTGTCAGCAGCGTATCAAAGGGCATATGGTTTAAAATCCTCACTCCTCTTTTTTTTGCCTGTTCTGTCAGCACGGCTTTCTGATTTCCGCCGGCATATTTCAGGTAAATGTTCATATGACCGGGCATTCCATGGCCGCAAAATTCCCATTTTCCATGGGGCCGCATGGGAATCCCCCAGCTCTCCCAGTCTTTTACTACGGAAAAGCTTTCCTTTACAATCTGACGCAGCCGGGGCATATCGGTGTTTCCCGTTACCGGGATTCTCTTCCACTCTTTTATCCAGGCGGAGGGATCCTCCCCATGGACTTCCGGAATGTAGCAGCAGAAATGATCGTTTCCGCCGTAGCTGCAGCCGCTTCTTAAAGTATTGGCCTTCTCCGCCACAATTACATCGGCTCCGGTGTCAGCCGCCCCGATAGCAGCCATCAGTCCGGCCACTCCCCCGCCGGCTATCAAGACGTCACAGCACAGTTCCTGGTTTTCCTCTATTTTCATTCCCTTTCCTCCTTGTATTATCCTATCTCCCTGATGCGGGAACACATGACAAAATGGTCCTTCTCCGCTTCCGTCAGCACCTGCTCCTTTTTACAGTCTTCCCCAGCGTAGGGACAGCGGGCAAAAAACCGGCACCCTGGTTTCGGGTCTATGGGAGAGGTCACTTCTCCTTTTAAAATCACCCGCTTTTTGGGAACGTGAATATCCGGTACCGGAATTGCTGACAAAAGGGCTCTGGTATAGGGGTGGAGAGGCCGTTCAAAAAGCTGTTCTGTGGGACAGCATTCTACAACCTGGCCCAGATACATAACGCAGATATATTGGGACAGATACCGCACTACAGACATATCGTGGGTAATAAATACATAGGTCAGCTTCATGGTTTCCTGGAGATCCTGCAGGAGATTTAAAATCTGGGCCTGAATGGATACGTCCAGGGCTGATACCGGCTCATCACAGATGACCAGTTCCGGGTTTAACGCCAAAGCTCTGGCAATTACTATTCTCTGCCGTCTCCCTCCGTCCAGCTCATGGGGATAAGAGTTTTCGATCCGTTTATTAATGCCTACCATCCGCATAAGAGAAACCGTTTTTTCTTCCATTTCTTTTTTTGTAAATTTCCCACTGATGCGAAGGGGCTCCTGAATGGTCTCATAGGCGGTCATTCTGGGATTGAGAGAGGAAAAGGGATCCTGGAAAATAATCTGCATTTTTTCCCTGAGCTGCCTCAGCTTGTGTTTTCCTACCCGGGTTATGTCTTCCCCATTAAAAACAATCTTTCCCTCTGTGCTTTCCGTCAGATGGATCATAGTTCTTCCTAAAGTGGACTTTCCGCAGCCGGATTCCCCTACGATCCCCACCGTCTTTCCCCGTTCAATGGACAGGCTCACTCCGTCTACTGCATGGCACATCCCGCTGGGCGTCTTAAAGTATTTTTTTAAATCCTCAACCTGGATAATGGGTTCCATGGTCACCTTCCCTCCTTTCGCGCCGCGCTGCATCTGGTAAAGTGCCCCTTTTCTATTTCGTAAAGTCCCGGATTCTTACCGGAACATTCCGCAGTGGCATAGGGACACCGGGGATGAAATTTACAGCCTTCCGGGAGATTTACCGGATCCGGCGTCTGGCCCTCAATGGGTTTTAGCCGTTTGGCTTTTACGTTGACGCTGGGCAAAGCTTCAAACAAACCTTTGGTATAGGGGTGAACCGGATTGTCAAAAATATGTTCCCGGCTGCCCGTCTCTACAATCTCTCCGGCATATACAATTGCCACTCTGTCGCACATTTCCGCCACAACGCCCAGATCATGGGTAATCAGGATCATGGAAGTATTGAGTTTTTCCTTTAACTCTGTCATCATTTCCAAAACCTGGGCCTGAATGGTTACGTCCAGGGCTGTGGTGGGCTCGTCAGCGATGAGCAGCTCGGGATTGCAGGCAATGGCCAGAGCGATTACCACCCTCTGCTTCATGCCGCCGGAAAACTGATGAGGGTATTCACTGTAGCGCCCGCCGGGGATTCCTACTAATTCCAGCATTTTTACAGCCTGCTCCTTTGCCTGGGCCGATGTTACCGGTTCGTGGATCTTGATAGCTTCGGCAATCTGTTTTCCCACAGGAAACATGGGATTTAGGGCCGTCATAGGATCCTGGAAAATCATAGAGATTTTTTTGCCCCGGATCCGCCTTACTTCTTTCTCTGACAGTTCCAGCAATTCCTCGCCTTTATACCGGATTTTTCCTTCTTTGATTTTGGCCTGGGGCTCCGGAAGGATTCTTAAAATGGCCTTCGCCACTGTCGTCTTTCCCGCTCCGGTTTCTCCTACCAGCCCCAGGGTTTCCCCTTCCTTCAGCTCAAAGGATATGCCATTGACGGCTCTCACCAAATCGCCTCCTGAGGAGTAGGAAACCTCCAGATTTTCAATCTCTAAAAGAGTATTTTTCTTTTCTCTTTCCATAATCTTCTACCTCACTGTTTTAACCTGGGATCCAACGCATCTCTCAGGCCGTCACCCAGCATATTGATGGAAAGTACCGTAAGCATAATGATAATTGCAGGTGAAATACAGATATGGGGGTAGTAACGCAGCACATTTCTTCCAGCAGAAACCATAGCGCCCCATTCCGCTGCCGGAGGCTGAACTCCCAGGCCCACAAAGCTAAGACTGGCGGACATGAGGATATTGCTGGCAACTCCCATAGTAGCCGTAACGAAAATAGGAGCCAGAGCGTTCATTAACACGTGCCTGAAAATAATCCTGGGTTCTCTGGCGTTAATCGATACCGCAGCTTCTATGTAGTCCTGATTGCGGACTCCCATGCAGGAGGCTCTGGCCATACGTGCGCTTCCCGGAATGCCGGAAATTGTCAGGGCAATAATGCAGTTAATGTATCCCGTTCCCAGGGTAGCGGAAATGGCAATGGCTAACAGCATACTGGGAACAGCCTGAAATACGTCCAGAATCCTCATTACAATATTGTCGTAGGCGCCTCCGTAGTAACCGGCCATAGCCCCCAGCGCCGTTCCAATAAGGGTACTGAAAAGAGTCGACGTAATGCCGATAGTCAGGGAATTTCTGCCTCCGTGAAGAAGCCGGCTGAGAATATCACGCCCCAGACTGTCGGTTCCAAGCAAATGCTCCGGGCTGGGGCCGGAATTGACGTTGTAAAGCTCCTGATAGGTATAATCGTAAGGTGCAATCCACGGGGCCAAAACAGAGGCCAGTATGATAATCAGTAAAATGATTCCGCCCAGAACCGCCAGTTTATTTTTCAGCAGCCGTTTCATGGTAACCAGAACCATGCTCTCCTTTTTTCTGCCTTCTTCCTCCTCCGTGTACAGATACGAGTACGCGCCGTTTTGCTCCATTGCTTTCACTCCTTCCCTTCTATTTCTTTCGGTTTTTCCGGTACCGGGCGCCGATTCTGGGGTCAATCATGGCATACAGAATATCCACTACCAGCAGAATGATTCCAAATACCAATGCAATAAAAAGTATGCCTCCCTGTACGGCCGGATAGTCCCGGCTGTTAATAGCTGTCATAATATACGTCCCAATACCGGGAACGGAAAAAATCGTTTCCGCCACTACGACGCCCCCTATGGTAATTCCCAGCATCTGTCCCGCCTGAGTGGTAATGGGAATCAACGCGTTTCTCAGAGCGTGGACAAAGGTAATTTTAAAGGGGGACACCCCTTTGGCCTTTGCCGTTACAATGTAGTCCTGCCGGACTACTTCCAGCATACTGGACCTGGTCAGACGCGCCATGGTTCCCGCATGAGACACTCCAAAGGCCAGTACCGGCAGGATCATGTATTCCCAACCGCCCCAGCCGCCGGAGGGCAGCCAGTGAAGTTTTAAAGCGAATATCAGAGAAAGCAGAAGTCCCAATAAAAACCCCGGCATAGATGCGCCGATAAGGGCCAACAGCATAGCGGAATTGTCGATCCACGTGTTCTGCTTTACTGCGGCTACAATCCCCATTATCGTGCCGAAGATAATGGAAAACGCTACCGAAAACAACGCCAGTTCAAAGCTGACTTTAAAGCGCTCAATTACTTCCGAGGAAACGCTTGCTCCTGTTCTGTATGAGTAACCAAGGTTTCCTTCCAGAATCAACTGTTTAAAATAATTTCCCAAACGGACGAAATACCCGTCGTCCAACCCCATTTTTTCTCTTATTTGCTGTATCTCCTCCACTGTGGCGTCAGCCCCTGCCAGAGCGGAAGCCGCGTCTCCTTTTGCAAAATACATTAATGTGAATATCAGGACAATGACTCCCGCTAAAACCGGAATCATCATCAGAACCCTTTTTCCTATGTATTTCAGCATTCTTTTTACACCCCTTTTCTCATTGCAGTCTCACTGTTTTTGCCCTCCGGATATGTTATATTTTAACAAAATGCGGTTTCCATATCCAATTGATGTTGTTTATTTCTCCTACAAAAAATTTCGATAGGTTTCTTTCTCACGCGCCGTTTTCTTTGCTCCAAAGCAGATCCAGGGCCGTCTGGACAAAGGCTGCAGCCCCCAGGGGAATAACGGATTCATCAATTGCCATAGCAGGCGTGTGGACAGGGCTCGTTCCTCCCGCTCCCACTTTTATACAGGTGCTGGGGGCCAATACGCAGAAATTCCCAAAATCATCTCCTCCCATTCCGCCTCCTGTAATGTAAATATCCTTCTCCGGATTATCCACTACCTTTCGGGCGGCTCCTATGGCGATTTCCGTTACCTTCCTGTCAGTAATGACAGGCCGGGTTCCTATTATGTATTCCAGCTCCGCCTGAGCCCCATGGCTTTTGGCAATCCCCTCGATTAAAGACCGCATTTTCTCTTCCATTGGTTTCTGCAGCTCCACGTCCATGTACCGGACTGTCCCTTCCAGATACGCTTCTCCGGCCATAACATTCCAACGGCTTCCGGCCTTAACCACGCCTACGGTTACTACAGCGGCTTTCATAGGATCTACAAAACGGGAAACTACTGTCTGAAGAGCCGTTATAATCTCCGCCGCCACATAAATAGAGTCTACGCCAAACTGCGGCATAGCCCCGTGGCTTCCTTTGGATTTTATATGGACACAGAAGCGGTCAGAAGCGGCAAGCTGAGGGCCAGGGCAAAATCCAAGCATTCCCGGCCTTACCATAGGATTTACGTGGATTCCCACGAAATGGTCCACACCCTGGGCCGCCCCTTGCTCAATAAGGGCAGCCGCTCCTTCTCCGCTTTCTTCTCCCGGCTGGAATAAAAAACGCACGGTACCGGAAAACTCATTCCGAAGCTTATTTAAGATTTTTACTGCCCCTAAAAGCATGGCGGTATGGGAATCGTGGCCGCAGGCGTGCATAACGCCCGGATTCACCGACGCAAAGGGAAGGCCCGTATCTTCTGTAATGGTCAAAGCGTCCATATCCGCCCTAAGAGCCACAGTCTTTCCGTCCCCCTTTCCATGGATTTCCGCCATAACGCCCGTAGGTTCAAACCGTCGGCAGGAAATTCCCATTTTCTCTAATGCCTGAACTATTTTTTCCGTTGTCCGAAACTCCTGCATACTGACCTCCGGATGCATATGGAGATCTCTCCGGAAAGCAATCAGCTCTTCCCTAATGTCTTCCGCCATCTGTCTTACCACAGCCATTGCAAAGCTCCTTTCCTACTTTTCATGCGCCGTCAGAAGGCGGCTGATTTCTCCGATATTTTTACAGTCTTCCAAATGCTCCAGGGCCAGTACCGCTTCCTCCAGGCGTTCTTTCCCAAGGGCAGGAGCCGCCTGGATCCGGAACCGGTTTGCAAACTCTTTATCGCTCATCATATTTCTGGGGTGGCCGGGATGGCAGTCCATGGTCTCTGAATAAACCGCTCCGTCATTCATGCGGATGGTCAGGGTCTTCTTCGGGAATTTTCCTTCCTGGAAATCTTTAAAACACTCCCCTAAGATGTCCGGCTTTCCTTCTCCGCCGCGAACCTTAGAGGCCAGATTCAGGAGTCTTTTGTCTGTCAGTTTTTCTTTCCGGAACCAGTTGGCTCCGGGCACAGGATCCAAGAAATAGGAGGCCAGCATAAAGGGAGCGCTGAACTGGGCCTGGGTGAGAGAACTGAAACCCTTTTCGGAAAAATACATACGGCCAGCCGTGGGCGGATCCAGTATTATTTCACTGATATTTTCCGGCTCTATATCGTATTTCTCCCTAAGGACGGCTGCCAGCTCAATGGGGGTCTGAAGCCACATATTGGCCGGCCAGTGCTTTAAAAGTACCTCCATAATGAGCCAGCGTTTTCCTAAATCTTTGGCGTACCATTCCGGCTTCGGCTCCGGTGTCATGTGGTAGTCAAAGGAATAGGTATCGTCAAAGCAGTCCTGGTAATTGTCCACTCCTTCTTTGGCGATCATTGCACACAGAATCCCGTCTTTTGACCGCAGCCCGTGTTCAAAATGGTAGGCGTCCGACATGGTAATATGGTGAAGATTGCTGGGAACCGGACAGCATAGTACGCCAAATCCAAATGCCTGGTTAATCTGATCCTCATCAAGTCCCAGCAGTTTCGCCGCAGGCGTTACCCCCGCAAAAATCTGCCAGGAGGTCAGTCCCCAGCCCTTCATAATGTCCCAGCCCCTGGGCGGCTGAACCGCCATAGCCACTCTCTGATACACCTCGTATCCGGCCACCACTGCTTCCAGCAGCTCTTTTCCGCTCTTTTGGCAGGCTTCCGCTGCCGCCCATGCACAGGGAACGACACTGGCGGAAGGGTGCCCCGTCCAGGAACAGTCTTCCCAGTCCAGAGTGTCCGCCAATGTGCTGTTGCAAAACGCCGCGCTGGTCATGCTGACCTTGCTTCCATCCAGCCAGAGAGTCGCCTGGGGCTCACCTGTCCCGCAGCTTTTTCCGATTCTCACAGCCTTATCCGCCAGCGCCATGCCTTTACAGCCCAGGGATACCCCAATGGTCTGCATAACCATGTTTTTGGCCCGGTTAATCACCTCCGGCGGAATTTCCTCGTACTTTAAATTTTTGGTAAAGGCCGCCAGTTCCTGAGTATACTGGGTGTGAATACTGTCTGAATTAACTCTGAAGCCTTTCATCTGTCTTCCTCCCTTCCAACGCCTGCTTCCAGCCAAGCGCTGCTTTCCTTGTAAAGCGCCTCGATGCTCTCCGGTCTGTCTTCTCCGGCCAGTTCTCCGTTGGGGCTGCCGCCGTAATGCACCTGTCTCAGCATCATATTGGCGTATGTCGGCCTGTATTTCTCCAACTCCTCCCGGTCAGCGGAAAATGTGCCGTCTGTAAAAGCCGATCTCATGGTATCCTTTTCATAAACAGCGTCCATAGAGCAGATTTTCCACACCCCCTGACGTTTTTCCACCCTGTAATGAAGCCGGGTATGGGTGGA
Source organism: uncultured Clostridium sp. (assembly GCA_946498245.1). GTDB lineage: Bacteria > Bacillota > Clostridia > Lachnospirales > Lachnospiraceae > UMGS1370. The sequence continues at coordinate 50,474 of CAMMNN010000008.1, forward strand.
CAAATCCACAATATCGCCGTCCAGAGGGCAGCGGATCTGTATCATAACAATACACTCGGCAATGGCTCTGGCGCCATTTTTCCAGACCAAAGTGTTAAAAATCTTGTGCTTTGCCGGAGCCGGCCGTACCCTTGACTTTTCCGTAAACTCATCAGGGCCTCCTTTCATCCAGGAAACCGTAATAACCGCGTCATCATGGTAACAATTCCTCATTTCCTCCCAGTGCATATAGTCTCTGCAATACCGCTCAAACTCAATTAATTCCCTGATATTTGCCTTGTCTTCTACATCTTGTATGGTGTTTTTTCCCATTGGATATTGATAAAACATCTTTGTACCTCCTCTATTTTCCTGCCTGCTGGTCTTATTATGAAATTTCGCTGCCCCTTTTTTCTTTTCCTCCGTGATTTTTCACATTTTTTCTTAGAGTTTTTGTGCAACTTGTCTTTTTCAATTCATGATTTTGCACAGAGGAATTATGGGATTGCTTATAGAATGAAAGAACAGAACCAGAATCCATCATTTAGGAGGTATCGCTTATGAAGAGAATTGCAATCGTAGGCTGCGGCAGTACCGGACACGCTCTTGCCGCCATATTGAGCCAGCAGGGCCATACGGTCTATTTAACTGACGGCCCCCAGTACAGGGATATGTTAGAAGAGAGCCGCCGTGTGGGCGTCATACGCCTAAGAGGAACCGTATCAGGAGAAGGCCGTCCGGCCCTCATTACATCTAATGTGGAAGAAGCCATTTCCCAGGCCCAGCTTATTATCTGCTGTACCATATCCAACCGTGACGAAGAGGTCGCCCGCATGATTCTGCCTTATCTTACCTCACAGCCCGTCCTTATCAGTGCAGGCAACGGAGCCTCTCTCATTTACCACAGAATCTTCCAGGAAAGCGGAAAAGATATTTTAGTGGGAGAAACCGGCGGCAATTTCTTCCCCTGCCGCCTGTCGTCGGACAGGATCGCTACCATCGGCCTTCCTCTTTCTGCGAAAAAAATAGCGGCCTTCCCGCCGGAAAATACTCTCCGGCTTTTGGCCGCTTTTAAAGAAGTATGGGATTTTATTCCTGCAAAAAGCATTTTATACACAGCCTTTGACGGCCCAAATCTCCTATGCCATATGGCCGGAACGCTGCTGAATCTTTCTTTAATCGAAAACAGCGGCGGATCCTTTCATCTTTTTCAGGACGGCATCAGTCCTGCAGTAATCCGGGTGTTGGAGGCATTGTGGGAAGAAAAATGCCGGGTATTCCGGTTTTTTGGTTTTGAACCGTCCCCCTCTCCCCGGAAAATGTTTGAAGGTATTTTGGATCCCACAGATCTCACTTACCAATGCTTTCGGGAAATGGGCGGCCCGGGAACGCTCTCCCATCGATACATTACTGAAGACGCCCCTCTCCTTACCTGCTTTTTTATCTCCGTCGCCAGGGCGGCAGGCATCAGCGTCCCTCTTTTTGAGGGCATGACGGCCCTCCTAAGCGCCGCTGTGGGAACAGACTTTTACGGACAGGGCCGGACTCTGGAAAATCTCGGTCTGGGGCATTTAAAAGGCCATGAACTCCGGGAGTTTTTCTGTGGTTTAGAAGATTTTAAAGAATAGCCAACTGTACCCTAATAGCAAGAAACAGGATAGTAAAAGACCATATTAAAAGGCGCTGAAACATAAATATGAATCAACGCCTTTTCTTATTCTTGACACAGGGTAGCCTTTACCTCTTTTGCATTAATTTAAAAAGCTAAGAATAATCGGATCTGTGACAGGGGACGTAAAGGAAAATGCATTATTGCTGCCCTTATAAACATTTCCGTCTACCTCTATAAAATAATTCAGATGGTTTGTTTGAATGCTCTTATAAGTATCTGTAGCGCTTCTAAGGCCTAAGGCTTTAGCAAGGGCACAGGCTGTAACGGCAAAATCTCTGCACACCCCGGAATGTTCAATCAGGATTGCGTAATATTCCTGGTAAGGTTCATTTACTAAATTTGCCGTGTACTCTCCCTCATAATCATAGGAGCTTTTTTGGAGAACTTTTATAATTTCATTAGCCCTCTGGGCTTCTGTCATATTCTCAAAATCCATGCTGTTCAGCCAATTGCAGAACCATTCGTATATAATCTGCTCTCTTTCTTTTTGAGCATTATAGCTTTCTTCGTCTACATAAAATGTCGTTCCGTTTCTTTCGGCAACGTACATTCCATCAACTAAAGGCGCAAAATTTGCGATGTCCAAATAGTTGTAATAATCCATCTGTCCCGTAAGTCTTGCCTGCAAGCTCTCAGAACCAATGATGGAAAAGCCATAATAATCTACAGGAACGCGCAGTCCCCATTCGTCTATCTTATTTGCCAATGGGTGTTCCGGGTTGTATCCCTCATTGTGCTGTACCTGGTCGCCGGTTTTTTGCGGGAGCTGAGTCGAAAGCCATGCGTCTAAACTCAATCCAACGCTTTCATCACCCGCTACTGTGCAGCGATAAACGTAGCCGTTCTCGTCGAAATAATATCCTTCTCCCGTTCCATCGCTGTCAGCGTCGATAAATTTAACGGTATTTACGGGATAAGAACCGTCGTCTTCCTGCCACCACCAGCCGTTTTCGTCCTTCTGCCATTGGCCTGCAAAGGCAGTGAGCGAAAGCGATGCCGTAAGCGCCCCTGTAAGTATGACTGCCAAAACCTTTTTACCTCTCATTATGAAAACTCCCCTTTAAATTTTTATCTGTTTTAGACTTTAAAGCGGTAGCCGAAACTCCGTACGATGTTTAGCCATATCTAAATGTCTTATACCTGGTTAAACCTTGTTATTTCTATAAAGTTTTCTCTTTTAACCTTTTCTCTCCCTGTCAAATTTTTTTAGCCTTGGGAACTTCGGTAGTTTTTGTGGTAGTATGGGAGTATCATACTACCAACAGGAAAAGGTTCAAAATCATCTTTATCCAAAAAAGACAGCATAGGGAAAGAATACCCTCCCCTATGCCACTTTGCCGTCATACCACGCCCAAAAGGAATTAGCGAATACAACTATCTTCTTACTCCCTATCCTCTCCACCCGAAAAGGCGGGTCTTCAAGATACTTATAAATAAGACTCTCTGAAACATCAAATAAGTCCATCAAATCTTTTGGCGTTAAAAATAGTTTTCTTCTCAATCCATCTGGATTCGGGCAAACAGCACATAAATAATTATTTTCCATAACTGTTTTCCTTTCTGGTTCAAACAATTATGGAGGAAGTCGATACTAGAACGCTCTCTACCTTTGAACCATAGATATGATAAGTATTGCGTTTTGCATTACTTACGCGTTAGGTGTATCAACTAGCATATTTATTATATCTCTTTCTGCCTGTGTTGTCCACAAAAAACTAAAGCGTGGAGCGTTGTCAAGGACGGCAACGCCGTTTATTTTATCCTTGACAAAAACGGAACGCCTATACTGGCGTTTGGTGGAACAGTTCTATCTGTTCCGCCTTGATTACCCCTATGCCCTTGCACTTCCAAGCCCTCGGCGTTTGAGAGCCAGTTCCAAAATCGCAATTTTGGTATAACTGGCTACACCAAAATTACATACTAATTTTAGAAGCACTGGAACGCTCTAAACGCTTTTTAAATCAAACGGGAGGACTTTTCTATATGAACATACAAAAATATACCAAAGAGGCCAGCGGACACCTCTTTAAGCACTTTGAACGGGCAAAAGACACCCACGGAAATTATATTAAATTTGGCAACAGGGATATTGATTTATCAAAGACTTTTTTAAACTATAATGTAGCCCCTAACCGCGGAATGAACCAATCAGAATATCTCGATAAAAGGCTTTCCGAAGTCTACCACTTGAAACGGAAAGACCTTAATGTTATGTGTTCGTGGGTCATAACCGCACCCAATGACTTACCACCCGAAAAACGCCACCAGTTTTTCAATGCGGCTTATCGTTTCATGGCGGCACGATACGGAGAGGAAAATGTTCTATCTGCTTATGTCCATTTGGACGAGAACACGGAGAAAGGACACGCACATATGCACTTTTCTTTTATACCTGTTATCTATGATAAAAAGAAAAACCGCTACAAGGTATCTGCTAAGGAAGTGATAAATAAAATGGAACTGCAAAAGATACACAAAGAAGCAGAAACCTATCTGTCAAAAGCCTTAAAATCCTCTGTTCATCTTCTCAACGGAACCACCAAACAAGGAAACAAGACGATAGCAGAATTAAAGATGTTTAATGATCGTATCGAAAAAGAGCGTGAGGATTTTAGAACGCTCTCAAAAATAACCGAAAATCTGGCGGACGATATAGCGGAGAAGGAACAGAAAATCGAGGAATTAAAAAAAGAGCAGGACAGGCTAAATGAGATATGCAGGAAATTGAGAGAACTTATAAAAGCCCTGTTTCCGGATGTTATGAAACTCATTGAAAAAGACAGAGAGAAGCAACGAGAACGGCAGAGAGAAAAAATTTTATCCATATCGAGATAAAAACGGGCGATTTCCCCTAACACTTCTTTCATAGTATTATTGAATGTAAAGGAGGTACACGATTATGGAAAAATCGCTTGATGAACTGATAGCAGAAGCCCGCCGGGAATGTGAAGCGGAAAAACTTGCCAAAAAGAAAAAGCGGTATAGTGAAGATGAAGTTGAGGAACTGGTAAGACTTATAAATAATCTTAATGAAATTGAAGAAATGCGATAACTTTCAAATTTGTACGATTTTTTATCTTTTCATATTTTGTTCGGTCAAAAGGATATGAGGGCACAGGCTTTTCATATCCTTCTTTTTATTCATATTTTATTCATAAATTGTTTACAATTTGTCCACTTTTTGTCCCTTTTGAACTTACATTATACTGGTGAATCAAAAAAATAAATTGTTTGGAGCGGTCGGCGTCGTCCACCGCCATGTAAAGGAGAAAATATGATAAATAGAAAAAATCGTAGAAACCTAACATCACTTGAGTATACAGGACTTGAAAGCCTTCTGCAACGTATTATAACTGAATACGAAGAAAGCCTCGGAATACTTTCCGAAGAACAGACACCCGTTAATGCTATTACGAGAAGGTCGGCTCGCAGTGTTGAAATTTTTGATGGCGCATATGACGCATATACTCTCAATGGTTTTGCAATAAAAGCAATCTCTTACAAAAACAGTATATGCGAATTGCAGGGATTTTTCCTTAACGGCAAGGATATTGAAGATTGCGAGGAAGAAGATTACATCTTGATAGATATAACCTCAATGCTTGATGAAGAATATATTGACCTTGATTGGCTTATGGAACAAATTGAAAACGAACATGAAAAGAAAGGAAATCGGTAAAATGAAGTACGGTAAAACAAATTTAGAATATTTCGGATTGGAAACACTTTTTCAGAACATCATAAACGCAAATGAAGCAGTTATGGGTATTTGCGGCGGATACACAAAATCTGTGGACATCACAAGGCGGATACCAGCAGGTCTTGAGGTCTTTGACGGAGAATATGATGTATATACTGTCGGCGAGATGGCTGTATCGGCTCTGCGTTGCTACAACGGCAAATACTACCTTTACGGCTATGACATGAGAAACAGGGAAATTGAAAACCTCAGCTTTGATGAAACGCCAGACGTAAAAGTGAATATAAGCGAGTTTGCCGAAAGCTATCATGTTGACATTGACAAACTGCTTTTAAAGATACATAGGGCGGTTGGAAAATCAAAAAGAGCATAAGTTTAAGGGAGAGGGCTTCTCTCCCCAGCACTTGTAAAAAGAGCGTCCATAGCGGGCGCTCTTTTAATACATTGATTTTTTGTGTGTCAGATACAAAAAGGGAGGCTTGGGATTTTATCAGCTAATTCCTAATGAAGATAGTATTTCTTTTGATGGGCTATAGATTGCGCCATATCTTGCTTCATCCCGACTAAGATCGGCAGATGTTAAATTATATGTGTCAGAACCATATGCCGCTATAGCAGAAGCATCATAATAATACCATTCCCCATTGATTTTTACATAATTCCATTGATGGCTATATGTTTCTACAACAATAGAGTCCATCCCTAATAATCTAGTAATTAAGTGATATGTTTCCGCAAAACTACGGCACCCTCCAGATTTATAAAGTAATATATTTCCAATCGTCCCAAGTGGTAGCTGTTGTTTTCCATAGTTTGCTCCATTTGTGATAAACTCACCCGCTTTTTGTGCCTTTGTCAAATCATCAGCGTTCCTCCAATCAAAGGAATTAAGGAAATCACAAATCATTCCAATCATTTGATTAGCCTGCTCATATGTAAGGCTGTTTGCGTCCGCAATATACTGAATCGGGTCGGTTGCCACGCCATCACCATTCCGATAAGTTTCACCCGCTAATACTGCCGCTACTGCCGCAAGATTAGAGGAGCCGTTATTGATATATTGATACTTATCTGTATAAGGTAGCCATGCACCATTAGCAGAAGCTATCATTGGGTCGGTGTACCCCGTATCATTTAACCCAAACTGTTCTAACAGGCCGGCCAGCGGATAATTCGGGTCGTAGGCTTCATTTTCCGCTTGAGTTTGTACCTCTTGATTTGCGAACGCCGTTATATTTGATGAAAGCGTAAGGGAAACAGCAAGTGCGCAGGCAATCATTTTATAAAGTTTCTTTCTCATGTTTTACCTCCCCAAAACATGGTTTCTAATTTGATTATACCCCATCACTGGAAGTATACGTAATCTGGAGTTGGTGTGTCAAGGTTTAATACATTATTTTGTCCAAAATAGCCAACACCATCTACCTGGATATAATAAACTGCGTGATCTCCAGTTCCAGAAACGGCAGCTTTTAATCCAAGGGCTTTTGCTAAAGAAGCTGCTGTCATAGCGCATTCTGCACAGGCGCCCTTTTTATTAATTAATGTATTAATGTATGTATCTTTAGTGCTATTATCATCATGTTGAAATTCTATATTGGACATGACTTTTTGAATTTCTCTTGCCTTTTCCATTTCAGACATATTCTCAAAATCAACGCTATTCAGCCAATTACAGAACCAATTATAAAGGAGCTGCTCACTATTTCTATGCCAATCGTAATCTTCCTGTTCTGTATAGAACCTTGTTCCTGTTTCGGGATTTATCCACTCTCCAACTGGAGCAGCAAAATACTGATCCATCTGACCTGTCAGCATTGCTTGAACATTATTATTACAAATATAAAAGCCCGTAAGCGTCTGCATTGGAAGTCTTAAATTCCACTCATCAATCTTTCCGGCCAGCGGCGCAGCAGGGTTATAGCCGTCATTGTGGTGTACGCTTCCCGTGGTGTCCTGCCCCTCCGCAAGTTCTACCCATTGACCGTTTGCGTCCTGCGCCCATTGTCCTGCATAAGAAAGACTTGCCACCGACAGCGCAAATACAGTTGTAAACGCCAGCGTCTTAAAATATCTGTTTCTCATAGTAAATCCCCTTTCCACACATTATGATTTCATTTTAAACTTGTTTTTAAAGCATTTCAACAATTTTCCAACATCTTTATCATACCATTATTACACCTGTATTTCAATACAGCCTATATAATTTTACATCTTATTTTTACACACCTCTATTTTTATAATCTCTATAAAAAAGCAGGTGATACGCGATGGGACATATCGAAATAAAGTTGGAAGAATATCTGAAAGTCAACGGCATAAGTAAAAATAAAATATGCCAGAACTGCGGACTTCAAAGGACACAACTAAACAATTATTGTAAAAACAAGGTTTGTCGTGTTGACCTTATGATTCTGGCAAAACTCTGCGACTACCTGGATTGTTCTGTTTCTGACATTCTCGAATATAAAAAGTAAAGGGCGGCCTTGTGCCTCCCTTTAACTGTCCTGTTTCATATCTGCTTTTATATATCTTATCGTCCGCTCTGAACAATCGAGAGCCTCTGCAAGTTCTTTCGCTGTCATATTGCTATGTTCCTTTATAAATTCCATGCGACGCTGTTTTAATTCAGTTTTCCTTTTCCGGCTATCCCCGTATCTCTTATTATCATAACGCTTTAAGGCCCTTTTCCGCCGTTCCTCTCTCTGCCCCTCGGTATAACAGGCATAGGACTTTTCTAAGTCGCAGGATTGAAAGTTTAAAAGCTCTGCGATTCTTTCGTTTGTATATGTATAGTCGGTTTGGGATTGATAAACAGATTGTAATATTTGATCGGCTTCGTTTATGAAACCGTTATCTATACAATCATACAGAATCGCTTCTACGTCCTCTATGCTGAATCTGGCCTTTTTACAGTAAACTGCCAGTATATGACAGAAGATAGCGCGGTAGCCTTGTGGAACGGTATATCTCCGTATTGCATAATTTTGTAAATCCCGTATGATACGCAAGTATCTGCGCTTCGGAGAAAGAGGCTCTTGTATCAGTTCTTTTATAACAGTTCCTGTTCGAGTATCTCTGCCTCTGCTCTGGCTAACTTCATCGGGAATATCGTATTTGATCCCGCTTTTCTTTTGCCTCCCTTTCGTCAAAGGTCGTTTACTTATCTGCGGCCCCTTTGTCGCTTTCTCCGCCTTATCCTTTCGCTCTCTCCAAGTGCCATTTTTTATCATAGTAGCTTTCCGCTTCTCGGAACGCCTCTTGATATTCTCACTGACATATGTATCAACCGCCTCATTGGAACATCTGAAAAAATCAAGTCTTATGATACCCCTGTCTTTTGACTTATTGATATGAAAGAGCCTTGTTATTTTAATGTTGTTTATATCTTTTACATTCCTGCTGTTGGGAAATCTTAAAATTCTCGATTTGTTCCGACAAGCTATGTCTGCTTTAAAATATGTTATCAAATAATCCGTATATTGCTTTCTCAGGTCTGTCCCTTGCCCGGATGTTAAATCAATTTCCCCTACCAGCCAATAAAGATGAAGCCCATGCCCGCTTGCAACTACCCAATTAGGCAATACTTCCTCTGTTAAGTGATAAACTTCGCAAAGCCAGTTTTTTATCCTGCTCTCGTCTATCCGCGAAAAGTCCATTCCCTCTATATCGTCAATATCAATATAAATCGTGTTAATTCTTGAAACGTTCCTGTCAGTCCTCCAACCCGTAAAGAGTGCTGGCGAAAAGTATAAGTTCACGTTTTTATCTGCAAGGATTGATAAATCCCTCAATGCCTGCTCCCTATCGCCATACGAGAAATTATAGCTTATTCCTTCGGAAGATGAAGCCATGCACCAGATACACTCGTTTCTACCAAGTGCGGGAAAAACATCATTGAAAAACCGCTTCAACTCTGCTTTCATACTTATACACCGAGATAAACGGCATTTTATCCATAAGTCAAAAACAAAGAAATATTTGTCGCTATTATGTTCCATATCGTCATGGCTTTCGTCAAACTCAATCATTAAATCTTTATACTTTCCCATAAAAATCCTCCAGCATAGTTTTTTCAAAAATAGTATGTATGAAAATCCCAAAATCTCACATCAAAAGAGATGATAATATGGTAGTATATATATACTATACTCAATCGGAAATTTTTGCCGCCCCCAAAAAAGCCGGAACCTTGGCGGCTCCGGCTTATCCCACTAATTATCCAGCACTGAAAAATCCACTTTTAAATTTTGATTCCAAAAATCAATAATCTCCTGCCTGTCACCTTGATCGTGCCAATAAACAGAGGTTGAAGTGTTATCTTCAATCGAATGTCCCGCACAGCCATAGACTTGAAACGGATTAACTTTTCCGCTATTTAACAATAGGCTTATAAACGTATGTCTTAAATCATGCAAGCGAACCAGCGGCAAAGGCTCTTTGTTATCTTTTTCCAATCTCTTATTGATACGCTTTTGCAATTCTTTAAAACGGCGGCTCACTTTTCCTGGATGTGGCAGATAATCATTTACAATATTTGTTTTCGTCAAATAGACATAATCATCTACTTCAAGTTTTTTCCCCTGTTTCCAATCATTCTGCTGCTCCTGCTCTAATTTGATAAATCTTTCTAGCACTTCACAAATGCAGGAAACTCTTGTCTTTTCCCCTTTTGGCAATTTTTCAAGGAAGCCTGTGTTTAATTGCACTCTTGCAGTATCAACTAAAATTTGTTTTTTATCGAAGTCTATTTTGCCCCATTTCAGCCCGCATAATTCAGAACGCCTCATCCCCGCCAAAAGTGGAAAACTGACCATCAGTAATACGCTTCTATCTTTTTCCAGCAACACTTGATTAAGCAAAGTATTCGCTTGCTCTAATGTCAAAGCAGTTGCCTCGTACCTTTGAATTTTTCCATAGTCAGCTTCAAGCACCACATTTTCACTGATACCATACTTTGAAAAATTCTTCTTCATAAACCGCCACAAATCAACTAAGTGGCTTTTATGCTTCTGAATCGTGTTTGCACTCAACTCTAAGTCGTTTTGACAATAAAGAAAATAATCCTCTATTGCGGCGGTATCGACTTTCTTTAAATCCATATCTCCAAAAAAATCTATAAAGTGCTTATGTTGTGAATTTTTTTGAAGTTTATAAGATTCACTCCATTCTTTATCGCTGTCATAGTATTTTTCCTTATAATCCTTGATTACCTGCTCTATATAGACTTTTCCCGTAGCACCAGTAATCTTCTTACGCCGTTTTTCCGCATTATTTTTTCCTATAAGGGCTTTTGCCTCTTTCAGCGTGTTTACTACCCTTGTAGTCTTTTTTTGCCGCTCCTTCCGCTTTCCTGTCTTTGGGTCTGTAATCATCTGCCGCCCCATGTCAATGGAAACCACATATTTCCCATCTTTGATTCTCTGCTTGATTCCTGCGATACCTGTGTCTTTTACTTCGTCTTTTCTCATTCTTTTTCCTTTCCTGTGCCATACTCCTCTTAAAATTTAAGATAGCACATCTTTAAAAATTTTGGTAGTAAATCTGGTAGTATAAAGAATGATTTTTCTGATAAAAAAGAGAAAGATCCTTGCAAATACAAGGATCTCACAGGTATCATTTCCGTTTTTACACCTTGAAGCGATAGCCCACGCCCCATATGGTTTCTATGTATTGGGGCTTTGCCGTATTAAATTCAATTTTTTCCCGAATTTTTTTAATATGGACGGTTACTGTGGCAATATCGCCGATAGATTCCATATCCCAAATCTTGCTGAAAAGCTCTTCTTTTGTGAACACATGGTTTGGGTGCTCTGCCAGGAAGGTAAGGAGATCGAACTCTTTTGTGGTAAAATTCTTCTCTTCCCCGTTTATCCATACACGGCGGGCCGTCTTATCGATCTTGAGTCCCCGGATTTCGATAATGTCATTTTCCGGCAGACCGCTTCCGATAAGCCTTTCGTATCTGGCCAAATGGGCCTTTACCCGGGCCACCATTTCGCTGGGAGAAAAGGGTTTGGTAATATAGTCGTCTGCTCCCAGGCCCAGTCCCCGGATTTTATCAATATCCTCTTTTTTGGCGGAAACCATGATAATGGGAATATTTTTCTTCTCTCTCAGCTTCCTGCAGATTTCAAATCCATCGGTTCCCGGAAGCATCAAATCCAGTATCAGCAGGTCAAAGTCTTCATTCAGAGCCCGTTCCAGGCCGTTTGTTCCGTCATTGTCAATTTCCACCTCAAAGCCTGACAGCTCCAGATAGTCTTTCTCCAGTTCCGCAATACTCTCTTCATCTTCGATTATCAGTATTCTGCTCATCTTGAATAACCTCCTGGTATTTTCTCAGGACAAAATGAATTTCCGTCCCCATTCCTTCTTTACTGGTGGCCCAGATACGCCCATTGTGGTCTTCAATAATCTTCCTTACAATAGACAGGCCAATGCCGCTTCCTCCTTTTTGGGAATTTCGGGAAGCGTCCGTCCGGTAAAAGCGGTCAAAAATATTAGGCAGATCCCTTGCTGCAATTCCTCTTCCGTTGTCCTCGATTCCGACCTCTATAAAATCTCCCACATCTTTAATGCGGATATTGATAATGCCTTTCTTTTTATCAAAATATTTTACCGAATTGCTGATGATATTGTTGACAACTCTTTTTAGCTGCTCCGCATCTGCAATGACGCAGACATCATCATCTACGTAATTAAAATATCCCAGCTCTATGCCCTGGGCTTCCAGATCCAGCCCTACTTCCTCCACACAATCTTTAAAGTACTGAGCTACATTAATCTTAGAAAACGTATAGGGAATCTTATTGGTGTCGATTTTGGAATAAAAGGTCAGCTCATCAATCAGCCGATCCATGTCATTGGCTTTATTATAAATGGTACGGATATACTTGTCCAATTTTTCCGGCGACGAGGCGACTCCGTCTAAAATTCCTTCCACATAGCCCTTAATAGCTGTAATGGGGGTTTTTAAGTCGTGGGAAATATTACTGATCAATTCCTTGCTTTCCTTGTCATATTGGACTTTTTCTTCTGTGGATTCCTTCAGGCGAATCCGCATCTCTTCAAAATCCTGACATAACTGGCCGATTTCGTCCTCGTCCTCTACTTCCAGGGAAAAATCCAGATTTCCGTCCCGAATCTTCTTTGTTGCCTCCTTTAATTTTCCCAAAGGATGGATAATGGAACGGTAAATCCACATGGCCATAGCCATACCCGCTACAATCAATATTAAAATGCCGGAAATCAGCATTTCCTGAAACATCATCTTTACTTCCGGCAAAAAGTCATCTACCCGGGACACCAAAAAAGCGGAACCTTCCGTTCCGTCAGGATATAAAAAATCCACCTGTTTGATTAAGTGCTGGCTGTCCCCGTCCAGATACAGCCCGCCTTCTTCCATGCCCTCGGCGCTGCCGTAGGGAGGCAGGGAAGAAAGGACATCTTCTTCCGCCGTGTTGTCCCCGTCCCCGGCGTAGATAATTTCTTCTCCTTTCCGGACTACCAAATACGCATAATACTGTTCCAACAGCTCGTTCATTTCGTTTAAGTAGTCTATATCGTCAAAATTTCCGGAATCACTGGAAATCGTCTCTATTAATTTCTCCTGGTACCGCTGAGTCAGCCGGTTAAATGCCTGAACAGAGTTTCCGGAAAACAGATCGATGGTTTCCGTCAGCCCATAGGCCTTGCTGAAAGCTTTTGCCTGATAGCTGGACAATCCCATTACTACCATGTATATCAAGAGGATCGGTACCAGGGTAATGGTGATGAAGGCTATAGCCAGCCTTGTTTTCAGCTTCATTCCCTGTCTCCTTCCTGCATTTATTCTATCTTTATTAGTATAACATAGTTCTTTGGGTTTGTTTCTAAAAGTATTCTAAATTTTTGCGGGAAAAGAAAACAGAGAGCCGCTGCTTTAAGCAGTAATCGGCTCTCTATTTTCTTTGTCCTGTTTCCTATCACCTATCCTGCAAAAACCGTTCTGGCGTAATCCGCTCCCGCTTCTCTCCGGCGAACCGTTTTACGGCTTCTCTGGCCCGCGCCTCTTCCCGTTCTTTTTCCTCCTGGTTCCGGTACGGGGAAGCCCCTATCTCTATGAGCTTTTCCTGAATCCGGGCTGCCGGAAGCTGTGCTGGCTGACAGCCATGTTTTACGCAAAGAGCTGCAGCAATTCCGGAGGCCTGACTAAATCCCATTACAACTCCCTGTGTCCGGAATGAGGCGCTGGCCTCATAGGTTCCGGAAATACATCTTCCTGCCAGCAAAAGTCCTTCTACCGATTCCGGAATCAGTGCCCGGTACGGAATATCGTAACAGTCTTTTAATTCTTTCCACAGCCCTCCGGTTCCCTCGGATACCGCCGTTTTGTTTCCTCCGTGAATATCTACCGGAAAACCTCCACGACCAATGGTATCCGAAAATTTCCGGCCTTCCGTAACGTCCTTTTCTGTCAGAACGTATTTTCCTTTGATATGGCGGGACTCTCTGACCCCCAGCTCCATACCGGCCCGTGCAATAAAGGCGTCTTTAAAGCCCGGTATTTCTCTTTTCATAAACTCAGCAATGGATTCCATGGAAATTCTGGCCTGTCGTTCACTTTCCGATCGTTTCCACAATTCCAACGGCCCGTAATCTTCCAGACGAACTGCGTTAAAATGAATCCACCCCGGGTGAAATCCTGAAATTGTCTGGACAGAGTCCCGGCCTATGATTAAATCCCCCTTTTTCCGTGCCTTTTCTACCGCCGAAAGGTATCCCTGAGCTACAAAACGGCTGTTTTTCTTTCCTCCGTCTAAAGAAATAATGTCTGACAGTCTGGTAAATTCTTCTGCATTGCGGCAGATAAACTGATACAGCCGTTCCGTATCTACCCCGGCCATTTCAAACATCAGGGAACCAGGCTGCATCTTTCCCATTCCGTCCCCTATGGTAAATTCTGCTCCTGCCAATGCCGCCACATCTCCATCTCCGGTGGCGTCTATTACCATCTTGGGGCAGATTTCCAGTGCTCCAAAACGGCTGTCCGCCCGAAGAGCTGCCACTCGGTTTCCTTTCATCATCACTTCTCTTACGACTGTGTGAAAGAGCAAAACCACTCCCGCTTCTTCCAGCATTGCCTGGGCTGTATATTTATAAATTTCATGATCATAAAAGCAGACGTAACTCCCCGTTCCTCTGGGATTGATGCATTTCATATGGCCGGTGGCTCCGTGATTTTTTATAAGCCTGTCAATAAATTGAGCGGCAATTCCCTTTGTAATCACCTCGTCCCCAAAGTGAAATGGAGAAATAGGACCCAATACTGTCCTTGTGGCAGTTCCTCCTAAAAAAGCCCCCTGTTCGATTAAAAGGACTTTTTCACCGCAGCGGGCGGCGGCTAAAGCCGCCATAATTCCCCCTGGGCCGCCTCCTGCCACCGCTACGTCACAGTGAAATGTTTCTCTCGTAAACTCTAATTTCATATTCTTTCTCATAAGCCGCTTCGGTCTTTTAGGGCTTTCTAAAATCCGTGTTTTTCATTGTACCAGTCAGCCACCTTGTTTAACTCTTCCTGAGGATCCGCCCCGTTAAATACTACTTCCTGGGCTGCTTTTACCAAAGAAACAGACAGCTCTGCATAGTCGTCGGGGTGTACCGTCATGGTTCCTGTGCTGGCATACTCATTCCACGCTTTGAGGGTTTCGTAATTTTCCAGCGCCTGAACCTGGGGATCATCATAAAGAGAGGTCCGGATTGTCATGGTATCTGCCTTCATAAACTCGATTTGGGCCTCCTCTGAAAAGAAATAGGTAATAAAGTCAAAGGCAGCATCCGTATTCTTGCAGTATTTTCCAAGGGCCAGAGTTTGCCCCGCCACCAACGCCGGTGAAGGCGTCCCGCTTTCAAAACCGGGAATGGGGGCTGATACAAAATTTTCCGCCAGATCCGACTTTCCAAGCGTAGCGGAACGGTGGGAGCCCACACTGATTCCGTAAATTGTGCCTGCCTTCAATCCGTCCTGAACATCATCTAAGGTCATGCTGAGGACAGATTGATCCATGGCTCCGCTGTCATAAAGGGCTTTCATAGTGTTAAGCACCCGGACTCCTGCTTCTGACTGAAACAGGGGTTTTCCGTCTTCTGACAGCAGCTCGCCTCCGGCCGAATGCAGCCATGGAATAAAGCTTTCCATAAAAGTTGATGCACTGCTTCCTTCTGACAATCCTATGGCAAATCCGAGTCCTCTTTCATCTGTCCTCTCAGCTCCCATTTCTATCAATTGTTCCAGAGAATCGGGAAGAGTTTCGTAAATATCGCTCCGATACCAGTTTAAATAAACTCTGGTTTCCCATGGGAGCCCGTATATTTCCCCATTTACTTTCAGACCGTCTGCCGTATGCATATAGTCTGGCATAGAAGCGATAAATTCCTCTGCATAGGACGTCATCGGCTGAACCGTTCCTCCTTCAATGTGAGTCATGAGATAATCGCTGAAGAAATTAATAATATCCGGCCCTGTTTTGGCTGCTGCCGCCTGAATAGCCGCCGTTTCTATCTTGTCCCAGTTCATGCTCTCAACGACCACCCGATAACCGTTTTCGTTTTCGGCATTGTATTTCTCTACAATATTTTTTAGTACAACGCTTCTGGCATCTTCCGTAGATTCCGGATTTAGAAAGATCCAAAGAGTCAGCGTTTTATCCTCATCTGCTGCTTCCGATGAACCCTGCACTGTCTCAGCGTTTCCTCCTCCACTACTGGAAGCCGTTTCTTTTTGTCCCTGGCACCCTGACAGCGCTGCTGCCAAAGCTACACATACTGCCGCTAATAAAAACCGTTTTTTCATAAAAATAACCCCCTTCTCTTTTATCCTTTTACTGCGCCGGCGGCCATTCCCGCGACGAATCGTTTCTGTAAACATACAAATAATATAATAATGGGAATAATGGAAAGACAAACTGCTGCCATAAGTTCTCCCCATTGGATCCCGTACTGCGTTACGTAGCTGTACAGTCCTACAGAAAGCATTTTTAGGTTTTCCTCTGTAACAAAGGTAAAAGAAACCAAAAAATCATTCCATACATATACTGCCGTCAAAAGGGCGCTGGAGGCCAGAGCCGTCTGGGAAATCGGCAGAATTACCGTGTAAAACGCTCTCATTTTAGAGCAGCCGTCAATAAGGGCAGCTTCCTCCAATTCCTTTGGTATCTGTTCAAAAAATCCCCTCATCATCCAGGTTAGTACTGGCGTCCGCCAGCCCGTATAAATCAGAATCAGCCAAAGTCTTGTATTATACAAATCTAGCTGCACGGCCATAATGTAAAGAGGAATCAGCAAGGCTACCGTCGGAATCATACTAGTCATAAGAATACCAAACATCAGGGCGTTTTTATAAGGAATATCAAATCGGGCAATGGCATATGCACAATGCATAGAAAGCACTGTGGAAACCAAAAGGCTGGCCGACGTTACCACTACGCTGTTGCGAAAATAGGTCATAAAATTAGACTGAAACAGCACTTTAAAATAATTGCTGAAATCCAAAACCGACGGTACTACCGTAGGAGGAAACTGAATTACCTCTTCCGGAATTTTTAATGATGTGCTGAGAGCCCACAAAATAGGGGTCAGAGTCAGGCAAGCCAGTAAAATCAGGCCGATATAAGCGGGAAGGTTAGCATATTTCCCTGAAATCGCTCTGTCTCCGTCTTTTTTCATCTTTTCACCTCCTAATCATCTTTGTTTCTCAAAATCCGCACATAAAGCAGGCTGAACAGGATATTCATAAGGAAAATAATAATGCTGAACGCCGATCCAAGTCCCAAATGCCAGTATGTAAATCCTTCTTTAAAGGCCCTGAGGCTGATGGTTTCCGTAGCATCAAAGGGGCCGCCTGCCGTCATTACGAAAATCAGGGTAACCATGCTGAAATATTCCATGCTCTGCATTACAATCGCCGTCAGTATGGTCGGTTTAATCATTGGCAGAGTAATTCTCCAAAACAGGTTTCTCCGATTGGCCCCGTCTACTTTAGCCGCTTCAAACAGATCCAGAGGAATGGACTGCAGGGCTGCCAGTGTCAAGATTAGAACAATAGGAAACGTGAACCAGACGTTTACCAAAACTACTGTAATTCTGGCCATGGAAGCAGTATTAAAAAAATCCGCCTTTTCTCCGGTCAGCATATACCACACATAGCTAACCGGCCCAAAGTTTCCGTTCAGAAGCCACTTCCACAAAAGAGCAACGACTGTTTGAGAGAGTACCCAGGGCAGGATAATCAGCGTCCTTAGAAGGGTAACGCATTTAATTTTATGGTTCAGAGCCACTGCCGCCATAACCCCCAGAGGGATTACCAGCACAAGAGATCCCATGGCGTAGAGTATGGTGTTGAAAATATTGTTCCAACCATCGCCTGTCAGCAGAATATCTTTATAATGTTTCAGGCCAATAAATGCCCCGATCTCTCCGTAATTCGTCTCATGAAGACTGGTCCGAAAGGCAATAAACATTGGGACAATGGAAACTCCTAATATCAGAAGAATGGTTGGGGAAACGAAGAGAATAGAGATCCATTTATCTTTCCAACGTTTCTTTTTCCTTGTATTCGTCATTTTCTTCACCTCCTCCCGGCATATTCCGCCAGTTTCGCCCCATAAGCGATAGCTTCCTTCAGGCTGTCTTCATTGGCCTTTCCTGTTCCCGCCAGATCAAAGGCAGTTCCATGGTCAACCGATGCCCGGACAATAGGAAGCCCTAAAGTAATGTTGACTCCGGACACGGATTCCCATTGTCCCAAATCTTCCCGGTAAACAAAGCCCTTTACTTTCATTGGAATATGACCCTGATCGTGGTACATGGCAATTACGCAGTGGTACCAGCCGCCAATGGCTTTGGAAAAAATGGTATCCGGCGGGACAGGGCCCTCGGCCCGGATCCCTTTTGCCTTAGCGGCTTCCACTGCCGGAAGGATCTCCTCTATCTCCTCCCGACCAAACATTCCATTTTCCCCGCAGTGGGGATTCAGCCCTGCCACACCGATTACCGGTTCTGGGATTTGCAAGGCCTGACAGGCCTGCCATGCCAGTTCAATGACAGCCGTTACTCTCTCCTTTTTTACCAAATCGCAGGCTTCTTTCAGGGAAACATGAGTGGATACGTGAACCACCCTGAAATTTTTATGGGCCAGCATCATAGCATAATTTTTTGTCCCCGTATAAGCGGCATATATTTCCGTATGGCCGGAATAATGGTGGCCTGCCAGATTTATAGCTTCTTTGTTAATAGGATTGGTGACTGTACCATCAATTTCTCCCGCCAGAGCCAGCTTAATGGCTTTCTCCACATACCGAAAAGCAGCATTGCCTGCCATAACCGATACCTTTCCCCGCTCCAGCTTCTTTGGGTCCGTCAGCCCCATATCCAAAACGTCCAGAATCCCCGGCTGGAAAAAAGCTTCTTTTATACTGCTAATACTGTGTATTTTTATACCTGAACGTCTCGTAATCTCCGCTGCCTCTTCCAGAATCTTAGCGTCTCCGATTACTATAGGCTTACACATATCGTAGATTTCTCTTTGGGCCAAAGCTTTTACTGTAATTTCCGGCCCTACTCCCGCAGGATCGCCCATGGTGATTCCCAATATTTTTCGTTCCATTTTCTTCGCCTCCTCTGTCATCTTACGCCTGATTTTCTGCATATTTCCAGGCTCTGGCGAATCTTCTCCATAGCTCCTTCTGACAGCCGGTTAAAAGGCGCCCGACAGGGACCGACGGGAATCCCCAGCATATTGGCGGCAGCTTTAACAATGGTATTCGGATTGCCGTATTGAAAGCAGTCCCTAAAGGGCTGGATACTCTCATTGCAGGCCCTGGCTCTGTCTATCTCCCCGTTGCGGAAGCAGTTGTAAATGGCCGTCATGGTTTCCGGAAACAGATTGGCGCAGCCTGCAATTCCCCCGGCTCCTCCAGCCAGAAGCGTCCAGATAATCAGAGCGTCATTGCCTGAAAGAACAGTAAATTCTTCTCCTCTTCCGGCCTCCAGATACCGTAGTATCATGCTGAAATCTCCTGAGGAATCCTTAATAGCTGCAATATTTTCTATCTTTGCCAATTTCCCTACTGTTTCCGGAGTAAGAGTATTCCCCGTTCTGGCCGGTATATGGTACAGGATAACAGGAATTTTGACTGCTTTGGCCACCTGGCTGTAGTGCTCATACAGTTCCTCCTGTCCCGCCCTGGCAAATGAAGGCGTTATAACGGAAAGTGCGCTGGCCCCCATTGCCTCGGCCTCCCTGGATAATTCTACGGTTTCCCTGGTACTGATACAGCCAGTTCCCGCATAAACTGGCACTCTGCCCTCTGCCGCTTCAACCGCTTTTTGGATTATCTTTTTCTTTTCCTCTGCTGTAAGGATATACCCCTCTCCATTGGTTCCTCCAGCAAAAATGCCGTGAATCCCTTTGTCAATGAGACGTTTTACCTGACGCCCCAATTCTTCGTAGTTTACAGATTCGTCCTCATTCATAGGCGTAATTACCGGACAGATAATTCCCCTGATTTCATTCTGTTTCATAGTTTCTTCACCCCTTTATTCTTTCCTTTTGGTTTCAATCCTCCATAAGCGTCAGATAAATCCTTCTAGCGTCCTCTTCTGTTACAAGCTTTCGGTTATTCTCCAACAGTCTCTGTACCTCCATGCCGGCTTTTACCAGACCGTCAAGCTCTTCTGAAGAAATCCCATAGTTCCTCAACCCTTTTGGAATCCCCAGCTTGTCCGTCAGTTCCTCCAGCCGCATAATAAGGGCCTCCGACTTTTCTTTTTCCGTAAGGCCCGACTGTGCAAACACTCTGTCATACACCTTTGCCAGTCTGTCCCGGCAGGCCTCCTCATTCATTTTCATAACAGGAACCAGAAGCATGGCGTTAGCTTCCCCATGAGGAATATGGTATTTTCCTCCTAAGGGATAAGACAGAGCGTGAACCGCTGTGGTTCCAGAAGCAGTAATAGCCACACCGCCGTAAAAAGCGCCTATAAGCATCTGATTTCTGCTTTCCGCATCTCCGGCGCAGGCTTTCTCTATGTTCTGAAAAATAATTTCCAGTGCTGTCAAAGCAAAAGTATCGCTGAAAGGCGTGGCTTTTTTGGAGGTGTAACATTCCAAAGCATGGCACATTGCGTCCATTCCCGTATTAGCCGCAATGCGAAAGGGCAGTTTTTTCATCAATGCTCCATCTAAGATCACATAATCCGCCATCATCTCTCCTGAGACAATCCCCACCTTCAGTTCCTTTTCCGGTACAGCCACAATGCTGTTTGGCGTTGCCTCCGCCCCCGTCCCGGCAGTAGTGGGAATCATCAGGGAAGGAACTGTCTTCCTTGCCAGACTGACATCTTCCAGAAGATCCTTTACCTGGCATCTGCCGTCTGCCAATACCGAAGCCAGTTTTGCCGTATCCATTACGCTTCCGCCTCCCGCAGCGATGATAAAATCACAGTTTTCTTTTCGGAAAGTATCTAAAAGTTTCTGTACTTCCCCGTATGACGGTTCCGCCGGAATTTCATCAAAAACAATGGCCTTGGCTCCTGCCTTTCGGATACCTTCCAAAACCGGTTCCAACACGCCGCTGTTTCTTACTCCGCAGTCTGTAAACAAGGCAGCTCTCTTACCTTGTCTGTCTCTTAAAATTTGCGGCAGTATATTTACAGAGTTCTCCCCTGCATATACCTGTCCTGGAATTTTCATGCAAAATTGCTTTCCCACACTATTTCCTCCTCACACTCTATTTTATCCGCCAGTTGAATCAAAAGATCTTCATTCCCAAAGCCTCCTGATTTGGAGATGATGGAATATGGCGAACCCCCGATCCATAGCCTTGAAAGAACAACCCCCGGAAAGATCTCATATAGCGGTTCCACTTCAAAGGTTTCTGTCTGCCTCATAAATCCCATAAATGTATCTCCGCCTGTAATGAGTATGGTTTTCTGCAGGCCTCTCCGAATCATCTCACCCAGAAGATTTCCCAAAACGTCTGCCACATGGCTCCTGAGCTTTTCAAGACCCTCTATTTCTTCGCTTTTATCTTCGTCCCGGGAGCAGTTGGTATCAATAATACAGTTTTGCGAATCCCGGCACATCTCAAAAAGCCATTCCATCTGCCGGATACCCTCCACGCTCTGCCAGTATCCAGGTTTTTTCTTCTGCTCTAACGTCAGCCTAAACCGTTTAAATCCTCGGGCTTCCGCCTGATCCAATTGACAAGCGGTAATAGGATTCATGCTGCCGCAAATTACCAGCAAACCGTTTTTAAGGGACGGAACCGGTATTTCCCGGCGCTTCATTTTCATAATCTCCGGAAATATCGAGGCAAAGCCGGCGCAGCCGGCCGCAGCCTTTAAAAGTCCTGTTTCCTGCAGCTTCTTTCCAATCTCCCGCATATCCCCCATACCTGCGGCATCAAAAACCGCAATCTTATCTTTTTCCTCCAAAAGCTGCTCCACAGCCCACCCTTGTTCCATAACCACTGTTTCTGTTTCCGTCTGGCGGTGTATAATATCCGGAACGAAGGAACAGGCCACCGGTTCAAAAGGATCTTTTCCAAACACGCTCTCTCTTACGGGTTTTCCGTTTACAAAATGGATTCCATGCTTTGTGATCCGACCCATCTGGGGAAACGCCGGTACAAAAGGCAGAATTTCCGTTTTCACCGCATCTTTCAACGCCTGCAGTTCACTTCCGATATTGCCTCTCAAAGCAGAATCCGTCTTTTTGTAAATAGAAGGAATCCCTTTTCGCGCAGCTTCCATGGCAATGTCATATACCTTCCGGTATGCTTCCTGAGGCGACAAGTGGCGCGTTTCCGCATCTAAAATCAAAACCTGTACCGGCTCTTCCAGATTTCCACAAACATCTTTTTCTTTCACCGCAATTCTTGTAACTACGCCAAACGGCGCAAACTGCACCCCCGTATCCAGTGCTCCTGTAAAATCGTCTGCAATTACCAACAGCTTTACCATTATTTCACCTCTTTTGTTTCATATTTAAACATTTTCATTTCTCCATTCTTTCTTTTGTTTTATTTTACTAAATATAGTCTCTGGATTCAATTTATTCCATGTATATTTATGTTTATTTTTGAAACTATTTTATTGAATTATAGACATATTTTATAATTAATGATATAATATGTTTAATTTTAAATCACTTCTAAAAACCCTATTCCCGGTGCCATATAAAGGAGGAATTATGGAAATACAGCGAATCGTTAAAGTATTGGGAATCGCCCCCTATGAATCTATGAAAACTTCCATGCAAAATCTGGCGCAGAACAGAAGCGATCTGTCCCTGGACGTTTACGTGGGGGATCTGGACGAAGGTGCCCGTATTGTCCGCCAGAACCTTCCATCTCAGTACGACGTTATTATCTCCCGGGGCGGCACCGCTCAGAAAATCGCTGAAATCACCTCAACCCCTGTGGTAGAAATCAGTTTGTCCGTTTATGATGTGCTGAGAGCTATTAAACTCGGGGAAAATTATTCGGATAAATATGCCATCGTAGGGTTTCCTTCTATTACTCAAAGCGCCCGCCTTCTCTGCGATTTGCTTCAATATAAAGTAGATATTTTTCCCATTCACCATGAGGAAGAAGCCTATTCCGTAGTAAGGCGGCTGAAAAGCGAAGGCTACCGAATGCTGCTGTGCGATATGATCGCTTCTACGGCAGCAAAAAGCCTGGGGTTAAACGCCATTCTCATTACTTCCGGCGCTGAGAGTATTGAAAATGCCCTGGATCAAGCCGTAAAAGTCGGGGAAGGTTTTTACCGTATCCAGGAAGAACGGGATTTCTTTGCAGAACTTCTGAAAACCGGCTCTTCGCTGGCCGTATTCAATGCAAAAAAAGAAGTGATCTTTACCTTTTGGGAGACTCCCGGCCAGTTCCCCGAAGGGGAGATTCTCTCCCTTTTAGAAGGCGAAGTAGACGAAACCTTTGCCTGCACAAAACGCAAATGCACAAAAATTATAAACCGGACTTATTACCGTATACAGGCCTGCGCTTTAAGCGGAAGGTATACCGGCCTCTGCGTTTTCCGTATACTGCCGGAAGCCATGCCCTCTGCTCCAGGCAAATCCGGCATTTCCTTCCTCAGCCGAAAAGAAGCGGAAGACTCTTTTTTCAACAGCTTTTTCAGCATTACCAATGCCTCAGATGAAACCATTTCCGCCATGGCCCAAGGCTCTTCTCCCATTATGGTTACTGGCGAATACGGTACGGGAAAGTCCAAAGCCGCCCAGGCTCTTTATGCCCGCAGCGGCCTCTCATGCAATCCCCTGGTAACCATTGACGGGGAGCTGGCCGGAGAAAAAACTTGGGATTTTTTACTAAATCACCACGATTCCCCTCTCCGCGACCGCGATCTTACTTTGTTTCTCAGAAACCTGGACAGGCTGTCCGAAGATCGCTGCCGCCAGCTATTAACCTGGATCCAGGACACAAAGCTGCAGAAACGCTGCCGTATTATTGCCTCCTGTACTCTTTCTGGCAATTCCTCGATCCCGCCTTCCTGTCTACGCTTTATGGATACTCTGAAATGTCTGACTCTGAAGCTGCCGCCCCTGCGCCAGATTTCTTCTGACATTCCGGCTCTTACCAGTTTATTTCTGGGGACTCTGAATCCGGATCTTCCCCAGCCGATTATCGGACTGGAAGCTGATGCCATGAAATTCATGCAGAACTATTCCTGGCCTGGTAACTTTCCGCAGTTTAAACGGGTTCTAAAGCAATTGGCCAGCCTCTCGTCTTCTCCCTACATCTGTCTGAAGGACGTAAAGGCCCTCCTCTCTCAAGATGAAAGTCAGGAACCCCACCCTGCCCGGAATGGCGGTTTTTCCATAGACCTCAGCGGAAACCTGGAAGAAATTACAAAAGAAATTATTCTTCAGGTTTTAAAAGAAACCAATTCTAACCAGAGCGCGGCGGCAAAGCGTCTTGGAATCAGCCGGACAACTCTGTGGCGCTATTTAAACCGGTAGACTGTGTTAAAAAAATGTCTGGGATTCTATAGAAAGCCAATTTTTCCGCGTTGACAATTTTGTCGTTTTCTGCTATGCTGTGATTAATTATGCGCATTTCTAATAGGAGGTAGATCATGAATCTTGCAGGTTTAGAGAAAACATGCCGCGCTGTACGCCGCCACATCATCAATCTGACTGCTGATGCAGCTTCCGGGCATCCGGGCGGTTCCTTATCTGCTGTTGAAATATTAACTGTATTATATTTTGATCAGATGAATATTGATCCCAAAAATCCTAAAAAGCCGGATCGGGATCGTTTCGTACTGTCCAAAGGCCATGCTGCTCCCGCTTTATACGGCATTCTGGCGGAACGCGGTTTTTTCGATAAAGACGAGTTTAAAAGCTTCCGCAAGATTAACGGCATTCTCCAGGGCCACCCTGACTGTAAGCGCTGTCCTGGCGTGGATGCTTCTACCGGTTCTCTGGGACAAGGCGTTTCCATTGCCGTAGGCATGGCTTTAGGCGCCAGACTTTCCGGAACCGGAGCTAAAGTCTACACCCTGTTAGGCGACGGAGAACTTCAGGAAGGCCAGGTCTGGGAGGCAGCCATGGCGGCCGCCCATTATAAGTTAGACAATCTGACCGTTATTATTGACAACAATGGCCTGCAAATCGACGGATCCAACGATCAGGTAATGAGCCTTGGCAGTATTTCCGACAAGTACCGTGCTTTTGGCTTTGAGGTAATAGAAATCGACGGCAACGACATGGAGGCCGTCAGCAATGCGCTCCGCACCCCCGTAGTTGGAAAGCCCAAATGCATTCTTGCTCATACTGTAAAGGGCAAGGGCGTTTCTTTTATGGAGAATCAGGTCGGATGGCACGGAAAAGGGCCCAATGAGGAAGAACGGCAGCGGGCGCTGAAAGAATTGGAGGACGAGGCATGAGCGAAAAGAAGGCTATCCGGGTTGCCTATGGGGAGGCCCTGGCGGAATTAGGAGAAACCAATGAGAGGATCGTTGCTTTAGATGCCGATCTTTCCCATTCTACAATGACTTACCACTTTGCAGATAAATTTCCGGAACGCTTTTTTAACGCCGGAATTGCGGAAGCCAATATGGTGGACATGGCCGCCGGTCTGGCTTCTATGGGGTATGTTCCCTTTGTCAGCACATTTGCTATCTTCGGTACCGGACGCGCCTACGATCAGGTTCGCAACGGATGCGCCTATTCCGGTTTTAATGTAAAATTTGCCTTTTCCCACGCCGGAGTCACCTTAGGCGAAGACGGCGGAAGCCATCAGGCTGTTGAGGACATTGCCCTCATGCGGGTAATCCCCGGAATGACTGTGGTAGTTCCTTGTGACGCCAATGAGGCGAAGCGGGCTGTAAAGGCTCTGGTGGAAATGGACGGCCCCGCTTATCTGAGAATGGCCAGAATGCCATCTCCCATTCTGGAAATGGATATGCCTTTTGAGCTTGGAAAGGCCAACGTGCTGAGAGAAGGCTCCGACGTTGTTCTCTTTGCCTGCGGCATTATGGTAGGCGAATCCCTGGAAGCCGCTGAAGCTCTCCAGGCGGAAGGCATCAGCGCTGCCGTTGTCAACGTTCATACCATCAAGCCTATTGACAGAGAAACCGTCCTGACCTGGGCGAAGAAATGCGGCAAAGTCATTACTGTAGAAGAACACTCCATTATCGGCGGCCTCGGCGATGCCGTAGCAGATGTTCTCATAGGAAACGGCGATTTTAAGTTTAAGAAAATCGGCGTAGAAGACCGTTTCGGCCAGTCCGGTACGCCGGCTGCCCTCCTGGAAGAGTATGGACTCACGGCAAAGCATATTGCAGAAGCGGCCAGGAATTTATAAACTTTCGGAATAAGACAGAAGGACAAAATAAATCTTCAGGTATTGGAAAAGGGATACGGCAAGCAGAAATTGCTGCCATATCCCTTTTTTGTTATCACAAACTCCAAAGCTGCCTTTACATTACCGGAGGCAGACGTGTACTCTTCATATTATCCAGAGCCATTTTCAAGAAGCGCTGTCCGTGATTCAAAGCAAACTCCCTGTGCCCCGGCAAAAGGGCATCAATCGAGAGTTTCCCAATCTCCGGAAGAGATTTGCGATAGCCCTCTAAGCTGGAACCAGGGGCATTGAGCAGCCCGATGATCCCTCTGAGAAAGAGATAATCGCCGCAAAACAGATAGTTTTTATTTCTTCTATGGAGCAGATACAGAACAGATCCCTCTGTATGGCCCGCTGCAATGAAGGTTTCTATCCAATCTTTTTCCAATATAAGTCTTTCTCCATTTTCTACTATCCGATCCGCCTGAACATGGCAATACCTGTAGTCTTTGGGATAAGCGCCGCACAGCTTTGCCAAATCCAGCCCCAGTTCTTCTTCCGTTCCCTTTTCTAAAAGCTCTGCTTCCTGGGCTGATGTTACGATTTGAGCCTTGGGAAACCGTTTTTTCAATCCCTTCAAACCGCCGGCATGATCCCCGTGAGCGTGGGTCAGCAAAAAATACTTTACCGATTCCGGCGCGATCCCGGTTTCCAGAAAATTTTGGTATACTGTATCATTATCCAGGCCGGCTCCGGCGTCTACTATGGCACTGGCCTTTCCATCGGAAATCAGATAAATGCTGCAATCCTTCCAGTTAGAAAGGCCGTAAAGCCCACTTCCAATCAGAAAGAGGCCTTCTTCCAGCTTTATATACATGTTCTCACCGTACCTTTTCTATTTCACGTCCTTTAGTCTTTGATTTCCACCGGACGTCCCGTGCGTTCCGACTCATTAGCTGCAATCAGCACCTTTAAGATGTAAGCGGCATCTTCTACAGTGAGAACCGGCGGCGCCTTTTTCTGCACTGCCTTTACAAAGTATTCCAGTTCGTCTTTCAGAGCGTAATGTTCTACCCCGCTGTCTTCCAAAACTCCTCCCGGCCATCTGAGAATGCCCGGATTCCAAAAACCGACTGTTTCATTGCACATGGCTATGGTCTGGTCAAAATTGTTGACTTTTAATACGCCCTCTGTCCCCATAATGTCCACATACATATCGTTTTCCTCCATAGAGTATTTGGAAGGCAGAGTCCAGGAATTTTCAATCAGCCCCATTCCCCCTCTTTTAAACCGCAGCAGGAGAGTCAGGTTGTCCGGCTGTCCCGGCACTCTCCGCATGTAGGATCCTCCCATGGCAAAAACCGACTCCACATCATCTTCTATCAGCCACCTGAGAATGTCCAGATCATGGCCTACATTGTGAATCATCATACCTACTTCTGAAAATACCCAGTCCGGTTTTACGCCAAATTTCGACGCTCTCCGACTGGAAACTTTATAAACCTGTCCGATTTTCCCATTTTGAATCAAAGCTTTTGTCCTTCTTAAAGAGGGATTGAACCGTTCCACGTAACCTACCATAGCCGTCACTCCGGTTATTTTGGTCGTTTCCGCAATCGCCAATGCATCTTCCATGGTAACAGCTACAGGCTTTTCCAGAAGCACATGTTTTCCCGCTTTCATTGCGCTTACAGCAATCTCCTTCTGCGCTCCCGGAGGAACACAGATCGATACGGCGTCCACCTCCGGATCTTTTAATAGTTCGTGGTAATCCGTATACGCCTTGGCTCCGTATTTCTCTCCCATACGTTCTGCATGTTCTTGTTTTCTGGAGCTTAGGGCTGTCAAAATCACACTGTCCATACGCTTATATGCAGCCCCGTGAAGCTCCCCAAAGCGCCCCATTCCAATGACTCCTACCCGCAGTTTATCCATAATTTTATCCCCTCTCTTTCAAATAATCATAAATCCCGTCTGTCAGCCTTCTCACGTCCTCAGATACATTAAAAAATCCCAATGAAATTCTCAGTCCCTGGGGGCTTACTCTGTACCGGGCAAAATTCCTGTACTGCACCAATACGTTGCGTCTATTGTAGAGCCACCTGGTCAGTTCCTCCATATTAACGTCCTTTTTGGAAAAGGTAAGGATCCCGCTGGAAAGCTCCTCTGTCCAGGGAGATTCGCAGGTAAATCCCAGCTCCGCCATCTTCTCTTTCAGCTCTGGCTTTAATTTTGCCGCCTGCTTTTCTATATTTTTTATTCCCAAATCGTAAAGATACTCCAGGCTCTCTCCCAGGCCGATGTACAGGGGCCAGCAGCGGGAACCGTATTCCAGTCTGGGCGGGCCCTCCTTCCAAGCGATTTCATCACTTGTAAAAGAAAAGGTTCTCTGGCTTCCCACGCCGTTGTAGCGGATTTTCAGCTTGTCCCATAAAGAACGACTAAAGTACCCAATAGTCGTTCCATGAAGTCCCAGAAGCCACTTGTACCCTGCTGCGAGATAACAGTCGCACTTCATTTGGTAACAGTCCGCGGGCACCTGTCCCGCTGCCTGAGCTCCATCTAAAGCCAGCCAGATACCACGGCTGCGGCAGAGCTCTCCAATTTCCTTTGCCGGTATTCTAAGCCCCCTGGTATGGGTCACATGACTTAAAATTACCAGTCTTGTTTGATCCGTTATGGCGTTTTTCAGATTGTCTATCATCTCATCTTTGTTTTCCGTCAGCTCTATTTTCTTTATCAAAACAGATTTTTCTTCTGCAAAGGTATGGAGAGGAATTAAAACCGCCGGATTTTCCTCATAGCTGGTAATGATCTCATCTCCCGCCTTTAAATCCAGCCCGTCCAGTAAAATATTAACCCCTTCTGCCACGCAGCGTATAAAAGCGATTTCATCAGAACCAACTCCCAAAAATGCCGCTGCCTTCTCCCGAACCGTTTCAATACAGGAATTTATCTCATTTAGAAGCGGTTTCACACAGGCGCCGTCTAAAAGTGTCTTTTCGTAATATCGGCTTACCGTTTCTATGGTTCTCCTGGGTTTAGGGCCTTGTCCGGCACTGTTTAAATAAACCGTCCGTTTAATGGCCGGAAGCTCCTGTTCCAGTTTTCTCCGTTCAAATTTCTTGCTGTCAAATTCCGGTTCCATTCTCCTGCTCCTTTCCTATATCAAGCCTTAGCTTACCCCTTTCGGCTGCTATCTTTCCCCTCAAAAAGACTATTTCCGGAACAGCCAGACAGCTTAGATCTTCATCAGGATTTCCTTCAACAACCAGCAGATCCGCTTCCATTCCCGGTTTTAAAGCTCCGATTTTATTTTCCATTCCCATAACAGCGGCTGTTTCGTAGGTCGTGCTTCGGATCACGTCCATGGGACTCATTCCCAGAGCCTCTTCCATAAGCTTCAGGCCTTTCCAGTAATCGTAAAACTTTGTCAGCCGGCACCCGGCGTCATCTCCTCCGATGATTTTCATTCCTTCCCGAATCATTCGCCGCGTCAAGGCAAAACGCTGTTCCCGAAACACCTTCCAAAACTCCGCCTTTTCCGGCCGATCCGCAAACCATACTTCAGGGTCCGTGCGGTAAGGAGCTCCAAGAGCGGGACAAACCACCGCGCCTTTTTCTATCATTTTTTCTGCACAGCGTTCATCATAAGCGGTTCCTTCTCCGTCTTTCCAACTGCAATGGTCAAACACGTCCGCTCCCGCCTCGAAAGCTCTTTTGACAGATACTGCCGAATGAACGTGGACAGACAGATGCTTCCCGTGCATATGTGCTTCTTCTGCTGCGATTCTCATTTCCTGCAGGCCAAACTGGTTAATATTAGGGCCGCTTCCCGGCGTCATATTGCCTCCGGATACCATCACTTTTACAAAATCAGCTCCGTCTTTTAATACGGTTCTGACCATATGCCGCATTCCTTCAGGGCCGTCTGCTTCGCCTCCCAAAAACCAGCAGTGTCCGCCTGTAGAGGTAACAGGCCGTCCGCAGGACAGGATTCTGCTGCCTGCTGCAATTCCTTTTTCTATGCCGTTACGCAGCTTTAAAACAATGGTATCTTTGGATCCGCAATCTCTTAACGCCGTTACCCCCGACGCCAGCGCCTCCAGACAGTGCTGCTGGCTTCTCATGGCAAAGGTCTGTAAGTCATCAGCCAATACGTCATCAGCCGGCGTTCCCCCAGCGCTGAAGCACAGATGGCAATGGCCGTTTATCAATCCCGGCATTACGGTTTTATCCAATGCCTTTGTTACAACAACCTGTCCCCTTGAAGTCTTTTCCAACTGAAGCATTTCCGGGTCAATTTCTGTAATTTCCCGAATTTTTCCATCTTCTATTACAATCGCCTGATTCTGCCTAACCGTCCGGGATACGCCGTCGATGAGGCGGCCTGCTAAAATAATCCGTTTTCTCTCCATGTCTCTTTATTCCCCCTCTCCCTTTTCTCCTATCCTTTCATGGAGCTCAATCATTTCCCCGTCAGGGCCATAGCAGAAAATAATTTTCCCCTGGCCTTCCATAATCAGTCTCGAAGAGCCTTCTTCCACGGAAACGCCTTTCCTTTTTAGTTCCTCCATTTCCTTTTCTACGTCTTCTGTCAATATGGCCACATGGTTGTAAGCTCCCTGTCCCTCATAGGGATTTTTAAGGTATTCGATTAATTCATATGTGAGTCCGCCCTTTCCAATCAGGGCGATTTGGGCTCCATTTCTCGGATTAATCCACCGTTTCTTTAATTGGAATCCGAAATGATACTGGTAAAAGCGAATACTTTTTTCTATGTCTTTCACAACCAGCCCTATGTGATGAATCCCTTCCATTTTTCCTCCTTATTCTCCCTGCAGCAGCGGTTCCTTTAACACAAACTGTATCATTTCATCAAGGCGTTTTCCTTCCTCACTGCTTAAAGGCTCTAGGTAATCCAAACCATAGTTTTGGGTCACTCCCCAAGTATTTAGTACGCCCTTAATATTGGTTCCTAAGCCTTTTCCATTTTCATTGAGAGCTTTAAAAATCTGGCATATTTTTTTCTGTACATCTTTCGCCTGCCCCCACTCTCCTTTTAGAAGCAGGGTGTAAATTTCCCATTCCAATTCAGGTATCAGGTTTCCCGCCGGTGTCATGGTTCCGTCGGCTCCCGCCGTCAGGGCACTGTAAATCAAAAGTGCTTTTCCCATAAATACAGAAAAGTCTTTTCTGTCCCCAAACATTTCTGTCAGCTCCTGGAAAAATAGGAAATTGCCGCTGGAATCTTTGATTCCCGCTATATTTTCATGGCGGCTTAAATGACCCAGGGCATCTATTCCTATCATTCTTCGGCTTACGGAAGGCATATGGTAAATCATAACGGGGATACGGCAGCGCTCTGCATAGGCCGTATAATACCGGATAATCTCATCATCATCTAAGTTAAAGTAAAAAGGCGGGATATTCAGTACCGCCTCTGCTCCGGCCTCGCTGGCCGCATCGGCCAGATACATAGACTGGCGGAAGGTAACGGCAGTTGTCCCCGCCACTACGACCCCTCTGCCTTTTATCAGTTCCACGGAGTCTCTAACCATTTCAATGGCCGTTTCCTGCTTATGGAGCGGGCCTTCCCCGGTGCTCCCCAATACCATGACGCCATTTCCCCCGTGTTCCATAATGTTATTAATAATCCAGCCCAGAGCCTCCCGATCTATTTTTCCGTCTTTCCTAAGAGGCGTTACAATTGCCGGAATCATTCCGTGCAGCTTACTTTCTGTCATTTTGATTCTCCTCGCATCATTCTATTTCTTTGTTCCGCAGCAGACCGTTCATCATTTCAGCCGTCAGACCGCTTTGAGACAGGGCCTGAGTACGCTCCACCAAAATTCCGGCAAACTGCGTCAAATGTTCCAAAGGCATCCGGTATTTCGGAGCGGCTATGCTCATAGACGCAATTACATTTCCGCCGCTGTCAAATATGGGCGCCGCCACACATACCGTATTTAAATGGTGTTCTTCATCATCTACTGCAAACCCTTTTCTGCGGATCTCTATCAGGTCTTTTTCCAACATTTCCGGGGTGTACAGAGTTTTTGGAGTAAACTTTTCCATCTCCGCTTTTTCAAGATAATTTTTGACAAAGGGTTCCGGGCTGTAGGCCAGCAGCGCCTTTCCCGCCCCTGTACAGTATAATGGGAACTTTCTTCCCACCTTTGACAGCAGGCCGATGGCATGGGGCGTATCTATTTTGGATAAATACATTCCTGAAAAAGCGCCGTTTAAACACGCTAAATGAATCGTTTCTTTTGTGTTCAAATTCAGCTCTGACATATATACGTGAACCAGATACATCATATTGCCGGGACGGTTCATTAGATTTTCTGTAAGAGACAGGGCTTTGCTTCCTATTCTGTATTTCTTGTTTTCGGGATTTTTCAGCACGTATCCCCTTTCCTGAAGTTCTGACAAAATCCGATAAATACTGCTGACAGACAGTCCTGTCTTCCGGTTGATTTCTCTTACGCCTATATATGACTGGCTGGAAGCCAGAGCTTCCAGAACGTCAATGGTCTTTGTGTAGTTATACGTCTTTTTCTCATTTTCCATTTCTGTCCCCTTTCTAAACGCCTGCATCGAAATTGCCAAACCATATCTTACTCCCCTACTTTTACGATCATTTCTACCTCTGTAGCGATATTCCCCGGAAGGCTTTCTACTCCTAAAGCACAGCGGCTGTGACTCCCCTTTTCCTCTCCAAATACCTGTATCATCAAATCCGAAGCCCCGTCGATTACAGCCGAATGATGCCAAAAGCGGTCTGTACTGTTTACAAAACCACGAATGCTTACAATTTGCTCTATCTTATTCAACTCCCCCAACCACTCCTTCAATTGGGCCAGAAGATTGATTCCGCAGATCCGGGCGCTTTCATACCCCTCTTCTGCTGATATATCCCTTCCCACTTTTCCTATATATGCCGGTGTTCCTTTTTGTGCCGGTCCCTGTCCTGATACGAACACCAGATTCCCAGCGCGGACACAGCCTCTATAGGATCCCTTGGATTTTGGCGGTGTCGGCAGGACAATTCCAAGCTTTTTCAGATTTTCCTCTGGAGTCATAGACTTCTTTCCCCTCTCTTTCATTCTCAGCCTATTTTTTAATGCTGTTACAAATATGACCGTATTCAGCACTGTCTCTGCGTTCCTATAGAGGTATTGTAGCACAGGAATTTTCTGTCTTCTATTGGGATAGTCCATAAATAAATGAAAATATACCTCTCAAAATCCACAATTTTGTTTCATATATGGTTTTTAATACGTTTTTTATATGTTTTTGTTTCAGTTATGAATTTTATCAATATTTATATCAATAAAATTACATTTTTATATTATGTTTCATATATGAATCTATTTTTATGTATTCCGTTTAAAATTTCAGATAAAAACGGGTGTTTTCGTCAATTGTTTTTGTTTTTTCAACATGCTATCATTATGTCAGACGCAATATAGGCTGAAAATTACGGAGCAAGAACCGCAGTTCTCAGGACCTTCATTAGCAAAAAACAGAAAGAAGGGGATGGTTATGGAACGATATTTTGATGAAGATTTGTGCCTTTCAAAAGAAAGTGCCTCCAGACTGGCCAGGTTTTATCGCTGGCATCTGCAGCAAGAAATTATGCCTCACTGGAAGGCCCTTTCTCTCGATACGGTATATGGGGGATACGAAACCAATTTTAACGAGAATTGGGAACGGGCGGATAATACGAAAAATCTTTGGGCACAGGCCCGGGATTTGATTATGTTCTCTCTGATGTATGAACATCTGGAACCGGATCAGCAGTATCTGGATCTCATTGTTTCCGGCCGTGATTTTCTTACCCAATACTTTTATCGCGGAAACGGTCTCTGGAATTATCGGGTCTCTAATGATGGGAAAACGGTTCTGGAAGGCCCCATATCTCTTTTAGGAGATATGTTTGCCCTGGCCGCTCTGGCCCGATACGTCCTGGTTACCGACGACTCCAGAGATATGCCATTAATCAGGGAAACTTATGACTCTGTGGAAAAGCGCCTGAAGGATCCGGACTATCCCAACATTATGCCTCACGTATGGGTTCCGGGCCTGGAGCGGCATTCTCACTATATGCTCATGGTCAATGTCCTGGATACGGCAGAAGAGGTTTTGGGCTATGATCTGGCTCACCCCCTCCTTATGGAATGTGTCGATAAAATCCTGTATTTTTTCTGCGGTTCCGGAAGAGACCCTTATCTGCTGGAATACCGAGCCCTGGACGGTTCCATGGCTGCAGGCCCTATGGGCCATTTAATAAATCCCGGCCATATTTTTGAATCCATGTGGTTTTGCTTGAGAGTTTGCCTAAAAGGTCAGGATAAGCGCCGGATCCAGCGTATTTTAGAGATTACGGATCGGGTTTTTGATATGTCTGTGGACAGAGAATACGGCGGCTTTTTTCATCTGTTAGACTGCACAGGACGAACTGCCTTTGTCAAGGCTGATATTCGAAACCGCCAGCTTAATTGGAATGATAAGGTTGACTGGGTAAATGCGGAGGCTCTTTATCTGCTGGCCCTCATTGCCGTGACCACGGAGAATCCCATGGACTTCCTGCGTTTTCTCCGCCATCACAATTACTGTCAAAAGCACTTTTGCGATGCAGAACACGGGGACTGGATCACCACATTATCTCAGGACGGAAAGCCCATAGCCAATATGAAAGGAACAAAGCACCGCTGCGCTTTCCATCTCCCCCGTGCTGTCCTTGATACTTATCTGGCATTTGAAACCTTCTCCCACAGGAAAAGCGAGGAAACATTATGAAACTTTTAAAAAAATACGAATCCAAAATTTACAGTCTTTTATCCCTTATTATTTTTCTTACCATATGGATTGCAGCCAGCATCGCGGCCCCCGACGTTTTCGCTGGTCCTGTGGCTGTCATTAAAG
Source organism: uncultured Clostridium sp. (assembly GCA_946498245.1). GTDB lineage: Bacteria > Bacillota > Clostridia > Lachnospirales > Lachnospiraceae > UMGS1370. Next base: position 85,602 of record CAMMNN010000008.1, read on the forward strand.
CGCTTATCTCGGATTTAAATGACAAACACCGCATTGTAGAGCACACCCTTATCAGTCTGAGCCGTTCCCTTACCGGCTGGACTCTGGCCTTTTTGGCCGCCCTTCCGGTTTCCTTCCTCATGGGCTGGTACAAACCCTTCCGGCTTATTGTGGAGCCCTGGACAAAGTTCATTAAAAGCATTCCTCCCATTGCCTATATTCCGTTAATCGTAGTCGCTCTGGGCTTAGGAGAAGCCGCTAAAATTACCGTTATATTTATCGCCTGCTTTTTAACTATTGTCATCAATATTTACCAAGGCGTCCTTAACGTAGACGCTACTTTAATTAAAGCGGCAAAAGTTTTAGGCCTCAGTAATGTTGAAATCTTTGTCAAGGTTGTTATGCCCGCGTCCATTCCCTTTATTTTCGTCGGCGCACGGCTGGGAATGTCCGTTGCCCTCACCACACTCATTGCCGCCGAATTAACCGGGGCGCAAAAGGGCCTGGGAATGATGATACAATCTGCCAGCTCATACATACAAATGGACGTGGTAATGCTGGGAATTGTTATTATCGGAACCATCGGCTTTGGTCTGGATCGATTAATCGCTTTTGTAGAAAGGAAATTGACAGTATGGCAGGAAACAATTCAAGTATAAAGGTAGCCGTTAAAAATCTTCTGAAAATCTACGACAGCCAGCGCGGAAAGGTAACGGCCCTAAACGGAGTTAATTTTGAAATGGAGGAGAATACCTTTATCAGCATCGTAGGGCCTTCTGGCTGCGGGAAATCCACTTTGCTCAACATTCTGGCAGGCCTCGACACCCCTACTGGCGGGGAAGTTCTGGTAGACAACAAACCCGTCTGCGGTCCCGGCCCTGATCGGGGCGTAGTCTTTCAGCAGTATGCTCTTTTCCCCTGGCTCACAGTAGAAAAAAATATCCAGATGGGCCTTCACTGCCGCCATCTTCCCCCAAAAGAAGCTGCTGAAATCACCAGCCACTACCTTAATATGATGGGGCTGACTGATTTCCGTTCTTCCTATCCCAAGGAGCTGTCCGGCGGCATGAAGCAGCGTGTAGCCGTGGCACGGGCTTACGCCATGAATCCCTCTTTGCTCCTTATGGACGAGCCTTTTGGCGCTCTGGACGCCCAAACCCGGGCCCAGCTTCAGTCGGAACTTTTGGATATTTGGGAAAAGGAGCAAAAAACATGCCTGTTTATTACTCATGATGTAGAGGAAGCCGTGCTTTTATCACAAAAAGTAGTTATTATGAGCGCCCGTCCCGGACGCATTAAACGAATCGTTGACATTGATGTTCCATACCCAAGAACTCAGAAAACAAAAGTAGATTCCCGGTTTACGGATTTGAAAAACGAAATCTGGGAAGAGGTTTATATGGAATACCTGGAACAGCGGAAATAAAGAAGCTTAAAAAATAAAGAAACTTAGAAGATAAAGAAACTTAGAAAACAAAGGAGGATTTTCACATGAGATACGCTAAATTTTTTGCCGCAGGACTCTGTATGGCCCTTCTGGCCGGCTGCAGCCCCAGCCAGAACTCCGCTGAAACCACGCCCATTTCCCAGTCTGCCCCCGAAACTACTCTCGCCGCCCAGACCACAGCTCCGGAAGAATCGGAAACTGAGGCTCAGTCCCAGGCGCCCCTGGAAACCGTAAAAATTCGGGCCGCTATACCTGAAAGCCTTTGGGGAGCTTACGCTCCGGCCATTGATGCCCATGAGCATTATTTTGCCCAAGAGGGTTTGGAGGTAGAATGGCTGAAAATCTTTTCCGGACCCACAGTCGCCGCAGGTCTTATCAGCGGTGATTTGGATATTGGCTTTACCGGCCCCGGCGGCCATACAAGCTGCGCTGCCGGATCCGTTCAGGTAGTTGCCTTTTCCCACGTGGGCAACTCCGATGCCATTCTGGTGAGAACTGATTCGGGAATTGACAGCATTGAGGATATAGTCGGAAAAGAAATCATCACCCAGGCCGGCACTTCCGGCGAAGTCGTTTTAAACCTTGCCTGTCAAGCCAACAATATTGATAAGGAGTCCCTCAGCATCAGTTATATGGATATGACCAACGCTGTCGCTGCCTTTATGGCCGGCCACGCAGACGTCATTGCGACTTCCGGCAAATTTGCCCGAACACTCCACGAGAAACTGGGAGATGATGTCAAAGAGCTGTGCCGTGTCGCTGACTTCCGTGACATTGCCCCTACTCTCGGTTCCTTTATTGCAACGCCGGAATACATTGAAGAGCATGAAGACATTGTCCTCCGCTTTATCCGCGCATTATACCGCTGCATTGATTATCGTTCCGAAGAGCTGGACAGTACCATTCAATACTGCGCCCAATGGCTGGAGGTAGATGCCGAGCAAATGGAAACGGAACGGGATAACGCTGTAAACTACACTGTGGAGGAAATCATTGAGGCCTGTGACAATGGGGAGATGCTTCAAATGTATAACGCCCAGCTTGATCAATTCCTGTTAGACGGAAGCGTTACAGAAGTAAAGGCTTATCCCGAAGAATATCTGCGTACAGATTTAATGAAAAAAGCTTACGAAACCTACCGATAGACAAACCAAGAGCCGGCATTGTACCGGCTCTTTTTTACCAAAACCACCTGTATTTTTCCTTCACAACAGTTTTTGTAATCTCTATTTCCGTTTCATCTAACGGCTCTTCTTTTTTCCCGGAAAACCGGTTTCTGCTGACAGAAATGCCCCATAGAAAAATTGCGCTGAGAACGCAGCCGATGTAAATCAGCCACCCAAAAAAGTCCTTTCTCAACGGTTCCAGGAAAGGAATCAGGTTTATAGCCGGAATATACAGTACGGCAATGGCGGTAAGTATCATCTTCAGAACAAAAAAGCCACTTAGTTTACGTTTCATCATCCCTTTTCCCTCCTTTTTTCTATTATATATGATTTTTCTGCCGGACGCAATTCAAAAGCCCGTCAAATTTTTCTTTACAAACTACAATCATTCCTTTATAATAAGCATGGGGAATGAAGTTCTCCCCTGGGAAACCTAAACCGCTTTTTTAGCTGATGACTTCTGCGATACTATTACCGCAGAAGGTGTCAGCTTTTTTTATGCACTGGAAAGGAGTCATTATGCTTACCTCACTGGCTTTTATTTTTCTGGCCGGACTGGCCATGGCCGCTGTCTGCCAAAGCTTAAAGTTGCCCCGTATTATCGGTATGCTCATTACCGGAATCCTTTTAGGGCCCTATGTCCTGAATCTTTTGGATCCCTCTATTCTGTCAATTTCTTCGGATCTGCGGCAAATGGCTTTGATTATTATTTTGCTGAAAGCCGGACTTTCTCTGAATCTGACGGATCTAAAAAAAGTAGGACGGCCAGCCGTCCTCATGTCCTGTGTCCCCGCTACCTTTGAGCTGCTTGCGTTTTTCCTCTTTGCTCCCCGTATTTTAGGCATAACCCGCCTGGAAGCCGCCGTTATGGGAGCCGTCCTGGGCGCTGTATCCCCGGCTGTGGTAATTCCCCGGATGGTTCAGATCATTGATATGAAATATGGAACCTCCAAAAGCATTCCCCAGCTTATTATGGCCGGCGCGTCCTGCGACGATATTTATGTAGTGGTTCTCTTTTCCACCTTCGTCAGCATGGCCCAGGGCGGTAATCCACAACTAATGGATTTTATCAACATTCCTTTATCCATTCTTTTGGGGATTTTCCTGGGGGCCGCTGCCGGCTGGCTTTTGAGCCTGTTTTTTGAAACAGCTTATGCTCGCAGGCACTGTGTCCGCAATAGCATGAAAGTCGTGATCGTTCTGGGACTTTCCTTTTTCCTCATGGCAGTGGAAACCTGGCTTGAAAATATTGTGGCCGTTTCCGGACTTCTAGCCGTGGTGGCAATGGCCTGTACCCTGAAGATCAAATGCCCGGATTTCGTTTCCAAACGGCTTTCGGAAAAGTTCGGAAAGCTTTGGATTGCTGCAGAAGTCATTCTTTTCGTCCTGGTAGGAGCCGCCGTAGATATTCGCTACACCGCCGGAGCCGGACTTCCTGCGGTTTCTATGATATTAATCGCGCTGTGTTTCCGGGGAATGGGCGTACTTCTCTGCCTTTTAGGAACCCAGCTCAACTGGAAGGAACGGCTTTTCTGCGTTATCGCCTATCTTCCCAAAGCTACCGTTCAGGCGGCCATTGGTTCCGTTCCCCTGTCTATGGGCCTTCCCTGCGGTCAAATCGTTCTGTCTGTGGCTGTTCTGGGAATCCTTATTACCGCTCCGTTGGGAGCCTTAGGCATTGATCTGTCGTTTCCCAGGTTTCTGGTTCGCCAGGAGGATTTTCCGAAGTAGTCCGACGAATGTGCCATTGCAGACCTTCTATTTACACAAAAGCCCCAAGCCCAAGCAATATTGCTTTCCCCGGCCTGGGGCTTTATTGGTTTTAATGGTTTTTAGTAAAACAGGCGGTTTACTGCGCTGAATATACCGCGGATGGAAGCTCTCGTAATATTGGAGCTGATGCCAACGCCGTAGGTGGCTTTTCCTGTGCTCAAATCAACTAAGTGGATGTAAGAAGCAGCCTGAGCGCCGGAACCGATGGACAATGCGTGTTCGCTGTAGTCCATAACCCGGATCTGGATTCCCAACGCCTCTTCCAATCCTCTCTGAACCGCATCAACAGGTCCGTTTCCAACGCCTTCAAAGGTCTTCTCAATTCCATGATCCGTAAACGTCACTTTTGCCAGAGTTGCAAACTCTCCGTTTCCGGTATCCGCGTCGCTGATACGGCATTTGCGGAAGTGCATAGGTTCTTTTCTTTCCAGATAGTTTTTCCGAAATTCTTCCATAATCTGTTCCGGAGCCACTTCTCCCTGCTTCTCGGAAATCTGCTGGATAATATCGGCAAATTCCTTGTGCATTCCTTTGGGAAGCTTAAATCCGTAGAAGGTGTCCATAATAAAGGCTACGCCGCCTTTTCCGGACTGGCTGTTGATCCGGACAATGGGCTCGTACTTCCGCCCAATATCGGAAGGATCGATAGGCAGGTAGGGAACTTCCCAATACTGTCCGTTTCTTTCCTTGAGTGCCTGCATTCCTTTGTTGATGGCGTCCTGATGGGAGCCGGAGAATGCGGTAAATACCAGCTTGCCCGCGTAGGGGTGGCGTGGGTGAATGTCCATCTTTGTGCAGCGCTCGTAAACGTCGATGACTTCATTTACATTCTCAATGGCTAACTCCGGGTTGATTCCCTGAGAGAACATATTGTAAGCCAGGTTCATAATGTCCACATTGCCGGTACGCTCTCCGTTGCCGAAGAGGGTTCCCTCTACTCTCTCTGCTCCTGCCAGAAGGGCCAGCTCTGTGGCGGCAATGCCCGTTCCCCTGTCATTGTGGGGGTGTACGCTTAAAATAATGCTTTCGCGGTTTTTAAAGTGGGTATTCATCCATTCAATCTGATCCGCGTAAACATTGGGAGTATTCATCTCCACTGTAGCCGGCAGATTGATAATCAGCTTTTTATCCTTCGTAGCTCCCCAGGTTTCCTGAACCGCCGTACAGATGTCCAAAGCGAAATCCAGCTCTGTTCCTGTAAAGCTCTCAGGAGAATATTCCAGAGAAATTTCACCGGGGAAATCAGCCGCGTATTTCTGTACCAGCTTTGTGCCGATTACGGCAATTTCCTTGATCTCCTCCCGGTCTTTGTGGAAAACCACGTCTCTCTGAAGGGTAGAGGTGGAATTGTAAATATGTACAATGGCTTTCTTTACTCCCTGAAGGGATTCAAAGGTCCGTTTTATTAAATGTTCCCTGCACTGAACCAATACCTGGATTACCACGTCGTCCGGAATCAGCTTTCTTTCTACCAACTGTCTGAGGAAATCGTACTCAATCTGGGAAGCCGCCGGAAATCCTACTTCAATTTCCTTAAAGCCCAGCTTCAAAAGAAGATTAAACATTTCAATCTTCTCTTCTACCACCATGGGCTCAACCAGTGCCTGGTTACCGTCCCTCAAATCAACGCTGCACCACACAGGCGCTTTTTCAATTTCCTTATCCGGCCAGGTTCTCTCCGGAAAATTCACTACAGGTACTCTCTTATATCTCTGATAATTCAACATGATTTCTTCCTCCATTTTCATTTTTCTGATTGTTTTTCCTATACAGCTTTCCTATCAGCCCTGGAGTCGGTAAATCACGCCGTATCTCTGTACAATAAACAGAGTGGATTTTACAGGTCTAACCCCATCTTTCATCATTCCTTTGCTTAAAATTAGTGTTAGAAACCATTATATCACAACTGTTTTTGTATGGCAATTACTTAATTTTTTAAATGAAATGGCCTCTTTCTCCCATAACCGCTATAACCTGATCCACATATTTCTCACAGGTTTCTGTATCGGGAGCCTCTACCATAACCCGGACTACAGGTTCCGTACCGCTTTGGCGCAGCAGAATCCGGCCCGTGTCTCCCAAAGCTGCAGCTACTTTTTCTACCTCTGCTTTTACAGCCGGATCGTCCTGAGCCTCTTTTTTATCCTTTACCCGGACGTTTTTCAGTACCTGGGGATATATCTCCACTTCCGCAGCCAGTTTATCCAAAGGCTGCTTCTTTTCCAATATGACTTCCATTACCTTCAGGGAGGTTAAGATCCCATCTCCTGTCGTGGCGTTTTTGCTGAAGATAATATGACCGGACTGCTCTCCGCCCAGGCAATGGCCATTGGCTGCCATATTTTCGTAAACATATTTGTCGCCTACAGCCGTCTTTTCGTAACTAATGCCCTCCCGCTCCAGAGCTTTGTACAGGCCGAAATTGGACATAATCGTTGTAACGACAGTATTATTTACCAGGGTTCCCTGCTCCTTCATGTATTTTCCGCAGATATACATAATTTTGTCCCCGTCTACCACTTCGCCATTCTTGTCAACGGCCAGACAGCGATCTGCGTCGCCATCGTAAGCAAAGCCTACGTCGCAGCCTTCTCTCTTAACAAATTCCTGAAGATTGCCGATATGGGTGGAACCGCAGTTTGTGTTAATGTTGGTTCCGTTGGGATTGTTGGCGATCACATGGGTTTCCGCCCCCAGTGCGTCAAAAACATTTTTGGCAATGGCGGAAGCGCTGCCATTAGAACAGTCCAGAGCCACTTTCATATTTTTAAAAGACCGGGTGGCAATGGAGATTAAATATCCGATATAGCGGTTTCTTCCGGCGGCAAAGTCTACGGTGCGGCCAATCTCCTCTCTTGTGGCAAGGGGGATTTCTTCTGTCTCGCCGTCCAGGTACTTCTCAATTTCTGTGATAACGCTTTCTTCCAGCTTTTCTCCCTTTTCGTTAATCACCTTAATTCCATTGTCATAAAAAGGATTGTGGCTGGCGGAAATCATGATACCGCAGTCAAACTCTTCTGTCCGGACCACATAGGAAACGCTGGGGGTCGTCGTTACATGAAGGAGGTACACGTCGGCTCCGGAAGCCGTAAGGCCTGCAACCAGGGAATATTCAAACATATAGCTGCTGCGTCTGGTATCCTTTCCGATGACCACTCTGGTACGCTCTTGGAGATTCCTCTGTCCGTAATACCAGCCTAAAAATCTGCCTACCTTATAGGCGTGTTCCACTGTCAAATCTACATTGGCTTCACCCCGGAAACCGTCTGTGCCAAAATACTTTCCCATTTTCTATATCCTCCTGTTTTCTATTATTCGCCTATTTCTTTGAGATAGCGCCCCAAAGCGTCCTGCCACGGCGGAAGGAGTTCAAACCCGTTCTCCGTCAGCTTCTTCTTATCCATCCGGCTGTTTTTAGGCCGCTTCGCCTTTGCCGGGAACTGGCTGGAATCCACCGGGGTTACCTTTACGTCCTTCATTCCCGCCTGACGGAAAATCTCACAGGCAAAGTCATACCAACTGCACAGCCCTTCATTGGTAGCGTGGTAGCGGCCGTATTTTTCCGTCTGAATCATGTCTGCCAGCAGACGGGCCAAATCATAGGTATAGGTTGGCGATCCGATTTGATCGTCTACAACGCTGACCGCCCCCTTCTCTCTTCCCAGGCGAAGCATGGTCTGAATGAAATTTTTTCCATTGAGGCCGAAAACCCAGGCAATCCGGACAATAAAAAATTTCTCAACCAGCTTTTCCACGTAAAGCTCCCCTTCGTACTTAGTAAGGCCATAAATATTCAGAGGGGCCCTGTGATCGTCAGGCTCCCAGGGGCGGGTTCCCTCTCCGTCAAAGACGTAATCCGTACTGATGTACATCATTTTGATATTCAGCTCCCGGCACACCTCAGCCACATTCTTTGTACCCTCGCCGTTAATCTTCCGGCAAAGCTCCACGTTCTCCTCTGCCGCATCTACTGCAGTATATGCAGCGCAATGGATCACGGCATCTGCATGGGACTCACAAATCACTTTATGGCAGGCCTTCGCATCGGTAATGTCCATTTCCGCCACGTCCACTCCCACATGATCGATCCCTCTCTTTTCCAGCTCGTTCATGAGATCGTGGCCCAACTGGCCTCCTGCTCCGGTAATTAAAACTTTCATATACTTGATTCCTCCTTACACAAAGGGCCTGAAAACCCGCAGACCGTCTGCCGGGGCCAATGCCCTGCGGCTTTTTCTGCTGTTTTCAGGCGCCCCGTCGCGCAGTTATTTATTTTCCAGACGTTCTCCGTACATCTTCTCAAAATACTGGCTGTACTCTCCGCTGATAATGTGTTTCCACCAGTCCTGATTGTCCAGATACCACTCAATGGTCTGCTGGATTCCTGTATCAAAGTTATACTTCGGCTCCCAGCCCAGCTCTGTTTCCAGCTTTGTAGGGTCAATAGCGTACCTTCTGTCGTGACCCAGACGATCTGCTACAAAGCGGATCAGGCTCTCCGGCTTATTTAACGCCTTTAAGATGGTCTTTACCACTTCCAGATTGGTTCTCTCATTGTGGCCGCCTACGTTGTAAACCTCTCCGTCCTTCCCTTTATGGAGAATCAAATCAATGGCTTCGCAGTGATCAGACACATGGAGCCAGTCTCTTACATTGTCGCCCTTTCCGTACACCGGCAGTTCCTCGTCCGCCAATGCCCGACTGATGATTAAGGGAATCAGCTTTTCCGGGAAATGGTAAGGGCCGTAATTGTTGGAACACCGGGATATGGTTACCGGAAGCCCAAAGGTCCTGTGGTACGCCAGCACAAAGAGATCCGCGCTGGCTTTGGAAGAGGAATAGGGGCTGGAAGTGTGCAGCGGCGTTTCCTCCGTAAAGAATAAATCTGGGCGGTCTAAGGGCAGATCCCCGTATACCTCATCCGTCGATACCTGATGAAATCTCTTGATTCCAAACTCCTTGCAGGCGTCCAGCAGGGTCGTGGTTCCCATTACATTGGTCCGCACAAAGATCTCCGGATCCGTAATGGAACGATCCACATGGCTCTCTGCTGCAAAGTTTACTACCATGTCCGGCTTCTCTTTCTCAAAAAGGTCAAAAATAAAGGTTCTGTCTGCAATATCCCCTCTTACAAACTTGTAATTGGGCTTGTTCTCTACGGGCTTTAAGGTTTCCAGGTTTCCCGCATAGGTCAGGAGATCCAGGTTGATAATCTCATAGTCCGGATATTTATTTACCATATGATGCACAAAATTTCCGCCAATAAATCCGGCTCCGCCTGTCACAATAATCTTCATAGCGTCCTCCGTTTTAATTATAAAGTTTATCTACGTATTTTCCGTCCAGTACGTCCATTAAATACTTACCGTACTGGTTCTTTTTCAGTATCTCATAGGTTTCCATTACCTGTTCCCTGGAAATCCAGCCGTTGAGATAAGCAATCTCCTCCAGACAGGCGATTTTCCGGTGCTGGTGAGTCTCCACAGTCTTTACAAAGTTGGTGGCATCCACCAGTGATTCGTGGGTTCCGGTATCCAGCCAGGTAAAGCCCTGCCCCAGCAGAGTCACATCAAGCTCTCCATTTTCCAGGTAGATCCGGTTGAGATCCGTAATTTCCAGTTCTCCTCTGGCCGACGGCTTCAGAGCCTTTGCATACTCCACCACCCGGTTGTCATAAAAATACAGGCCTGTGACGCAGTAATTGGATTTTGGCTTTGCCGGCTTCTCTTCAATAGAAACAGCGCGGCCCTTCTCGTCAAATTCCACGATGCCGAACCGTTCCGGATCGTCTACGTAATAGCCGAATACCGTAGCCCCCTTCTCCTTTTCCGCTGCGGCTCTCAGGCGCTTTTTCAGGCCATGGCCGTGGAAAATGTTGTCCCCCAGGATCATGGCTACGGAATCCGTCCCAATAAAGTCCGCTCCAATAATAAAGGCCTGGGCCAGCCCGTCCGGGCTTGGCTGGATGGCATAAGACAACTGGATCCCAAACTGGCTTCCATCCCCTAAAAGAGATTCAAATCTGGGCGTATCTTCCGGAGTAGAAATCAGCAAAATTTCCCGGATTCCCGCGTCCATTAACACGGAAAGGGGATAATAAATCATAGGCTTGTCATAAATAGGAAGCAATTGTTTTGATGTTACCTTTGTCAAAGGGTAAAGCCTGGTTCCGCTTCCCCCTGCTAGAATGATACCTTTCATTCGATCCGTTCCTCCTAATGGGTTTTCTGCGGTGCCTGCAAAACCGGCATACGCAGTATCTTATCCCTGTACAGTCATGCTTTGGGGTTATGATACCATACCTCCGGACTTTTTGCAAATTTATCCGGCAAAGATTACTGATTTTCGTTCAGCTTCGCCAGTTTAGCCGCCTGATCCGCCGTAATCAGGGCGTCCAGCAGCTCCTGGAGATCTCCGTTCATAATGGAATCGATTTTATACAGAGTCAGCTTAATTCTGTGATCCGTAACCCGGCCCTGAGGAAAATTATAGGTACGGATTTTTTCTGAACGGTCGCCAGTCCCGATCTGGCTTCTTCTGGCGTCAGCTTCCTCATTCTGACGGCGTTCCAGCTCCATATCATAAAGTTTGGAGCGCAGAAGGCGAAAAGCCTTTTCCTTATTCTGAAGCTGCGATTTCTCTGTCTGGCTGTAAATGACAATGCCTGTTGGCAAATGGGTCAGACGAACTGCAGAGTCCGTGGTGTTTACGCACTGGCCTCCGTTTCCGGACGCTCTCATAACGTCTATGCGAATGTCTTTATCCTCAATGACAATGTCAAAGTCTTCCGCCTCCGGCATTACCGCCACTGTAGCTGTGGAGGTATGGATACGGCCGCCGGATTCCGTTTCCGGCACACGCTGGACGCGGTGGACTCCGGACTCGTATTTAAATTTGGAATAGGCTCCTTTTCCGCTGATCATGGCCTGGACTTCCTTAAATCCGCCGATACCGTTTTCATTTACGCTTACCAGTTCAATTTTCCACCTCTGGCTTTCCGCGTAATTGACATACATACGGTACAGCTCCGCAGCAAAGAGAGCAGCCTCGTCCCCGCCGGCTCCTGCCCGGATTTCCAAAACAATGTTTTTATCGTCATTGGGGTCTTTGGGAAGCAGCAGAATTTTAATGGTCTGCTCTAATTCCTCTATTTTCTTTTTTGCCTCGGAAAGCTCCATTTTCGCCAGCTCCCTCAGCTCCTCATCGGATTCTTCTTCTAAAATTTCCAGGCTGTCCTCTACAGACTGTTTCGCCTGCTTATATTCCTTGTATGCCTCTACAATAGGGGCCAGATCCGACTGTTCCTTCATAAGCTTCTGGAATTTTTTCGCGTCCGCAGTTACCTCCGGGCTGCTCAGTTCCAGCATCAGTTCCTCATAGTGAACTAAAATATCATCTAATTTATCAAACATGGGTACCCTCCCGCGGCCAGACGGCCGCAACTACCCGGTCCTGCCCGGGAATATCCTTAATTACTTCTATCTCTGCAAATCCGGCCTCCGCCAGAAGGCTGCTGACAGCCCTGCCCTGATCCCAACCGATTTCCAGATACAGGCGGCCGCCTGGTTTCAAATACCTTCCGCTTTCCCTGGCAATTCTGCGATAAAAGGAAAGCCCGTCCGCCTCTCCGTCCAAAGCCAGACGGGGCTCATGGTCCCTCACTTCCGGCTCCAGTCCTTCTATGACGCTGCTGGGAATATAGGGCGGGTTGGAAACTATGACATCAAAAGACTCCCCTTTTATGGCTTCCAAAAGATCGCTTTCTATAAGAGCAAATTTCAGCCCTTTTTCCTGCATTTTTTCTTCTCCCAGCAAACGCTTCTCATTGGCTTTTGCCACCTCTAAGGCGGCCCGGGAAATATCCGACGCCACAATCTCACTGAAATTTCCCAAAACTCCCAGACTGATAGCGATGCAGCCTGAGCCGGTACACAGATCCAGAAGGCGTCCTCCGCTTTTTGAAGCTTCATCTGCCAAAATCCGTTCTACCAGGGTTTCCGTGTCCTGTCTGGGAATCAAAACATCGGAACTTACGAGAAATTCCAGTCCCATAAATTCCTGGTTTCCTATAATATGCTGCAGCGGAATCCGATTTGCTCTCTTTTCAATCTGTTCCAAATACCGTTCTTTCAGAGCATCGCCGGCCTCCTGATCCATTTTCGTCAGAAGAATGGCAGCACTTAGCTTTGCCTCTTCCTGCAGCAGATACCGGGCGTCCAGTTCCCCTTCCGTCACTCCGGCTTCCAAAAGCCTTTGGCTTCCTAAGGTCAAAAGCTGCCTGATTGTCATGTTCCGGCCTCCGGTTCTGTTTCCGGGAAATTTTCTTTTAAATATTCCCGCCAGTCAAAAACTTCTTCCACAGCCGCAATAGCCACTTCTATCATAGAATCGTCAGGCTCTGTAGTGGTAAGGCCCTGCATCCACATACCCGGCCTGCTCAGTGCATTTACTACACAGGAGTCACTCCGTCCTGCCATACGGAGAAATTCATAAGAAACCCCTGCAATTACTGGAATCAGAATAATACGGCTTAAAGCTCTCAGCCAGATGCCGTCCACGCGGATTACCATAAAAAAGAGAATGCTGATTACCATTACAATTAGTAAAAAGCTAGTTCCGCACCTCTTATGTTCTTTCGAACTTTTCCTGACATTTTCCACGGTCAAGGCCATGCCGTGTTCCACACAGTTAATGCATTTATGCTCCGCGCCGTGATACATGAATGTTCGTTTAATGTCCTCCATGCGGGACACCAGCTTAATATAAGCGATAAAAATTATGATGCGGATGACCCCTTCCAAAATTGCCATGACAGTTTCCGAAGAAATGAAAGTTTCAAAAACATGGGACAAAAGCATGGGGAGCACCATAAAAATCGCAATGGCCATAATCATGGAAAATACCATTACAAATCCCATCAGCACTTTTTCCAGCTTCTCCCCGAATACCCGGTCCAAAAAAAGTTCGAATTTTCCCGGCTGGCTGTCTTCGTCGTCTTCAAAGAAACTGGCCGACCAGGTGAGGGCCCGCATTCCCAATATCATAGAGTCAGCGAAGCTGAAAATCCCCCTGATAAACGGAAGGGATAAAAACTTTATTTTTTCTGTCACACTGACATAAGAATCTTTCTTTACTTCAATGGCCCCATCGGGCTTCCGGACAGCCACGGCGTAATCGTCTTTGTTTTTCATCATAATGCCTTCAATAACCGCCTGACCTCCGATACCAGAATATTTCAATCGCTTCCCTCCTTGTAAAAAAAGTAAGGGCTGAGCAAGTGTCTCCACTAAGCTCAACCCTGTGTGCTTCCATTTATTTGCCAGCGTTTACGCCGTACTTACGATTGAACTTATCAATACGTCCACGA
>CAMMNN010000009.1 GCA_946498245.1 uncultured Clostridium sp.
TAGAAGAACAGGGAATTGATTTTCGGACAGGGGTTCGATTCCCCTCAGGTCCACTCAAATGTGCAAATCCGAACTCAGAGATGGGTTCGGATTTTGTGCATTCTGCTCCACTACTTGTACTAAGGAGGGACCCGCGCAAAGGGTGGGAGGATTCCTTAGTGCCTACGCAGATGGTATCCGGACGGAGTACGGATTCTAATGCATCTGCTCCACTCAAAAGCTCGTAAATACGGGCTTTTTTCTTTACCGGTAAGCAAAAGGTGATTAGAACATATATTCGGATAAAACGATAAGGAGGAAATCTTTTACGTATGACACCAAAACAGAATATGGAATATTAAAAGCCGCAGGAGAAAAAGTAATCTACTGCGGTCTGTTTTTTAGTAAAAATAAACGCACAAAATTTGATACCCCCCTATATCCTCTTAGATGTGGGGGATGGTCACCCCAGAAAATTCAAAATTTCGGTCAAAAATCCTAATCAAATTTTAAACAAAGCCAAATCGCTCCAAATAGAACCAAAGATAGCATGGAATTATAAGCTGTGCTTTTAAATTTTGGTGTTTCCTGCCATTCTGACGCTTTAGACGGTAAAAATATCATTTAAGCATAAAACGCCCCTAAAAGGCGCTCAATGACTTCTATTGACTTTTTAATTGGCTCCATGTTCGGTTCCTGATCCAGTTCCCGAACAAGCTTTACGTGGCCCCATTTGATTTCTTTTTTCCAGTATTTCCGGATATGGGAAAGCTTATCTAAACCCCTAATGGGTGTTCCGTCGTCACTACAGGCGCAATAACGGGCCCCGCCTGGACGGCCACGCCTAACCCTGATAATAGTTATTTTCTTTTCCGCCATGTGTCTGCCTCCTCTCCACGCTAAACGATTCCGGTATAAATGTCGGGGAAATTACTCCTTCATTTCCGCACAAATTTTGCTGTTTAATTTCTGGATTTCAGAAACCGAATCATTAATTTTTTCCAGTGTGTCCGGAAAATCAACGAAGCATTTTTTCGATTAACTCGTTTTTGCTTATGCGCTTATCCTCCTGATTTTTGATAAAAGCCTGCCGGGGAGTTGAACCCCAGTAAACCGGTCAGGCCGACAATGAATACACTATATTTATAAATTCTATTTTTGCAAAGTTCTTACCCGTCACATCAGACAAGAAAGATAAAATTCTGGAAATAGTAAAATCATACTTTGTAAAATCAAAGCCATTTTCTCGGAGCCTATAGGCGTAGTCCTTGCCGGTTCCGTGTATGCTGTCCAGGCTTTGCGGTTCCGGCTTTTGTTTCCTTTTTCTTGATTATATTATAAATCTATGGCTAGCCATAATCGATATACAGAACAAACAAAATATAGCTAGCCATATGCGCGGATATTTGTTGAAAGATCTATTGCTAGTTATATAAACATATGCTATAATAATAGCGTAAGGTGGAGAAGGGGCCTTTTTAAAAATAGGGAGGTGTAACGGTGGAAGAGAAGAAAAGCCGATATACAGAAGCACAAAACAAGGCAACGCAAAAATACCAGCGTAAAAAATTAGAACAAATAAATTTTAGAGTCAAAAAAGGAACAAAAGAATATTACCAGGAGGCCGCCGCCGCTATGGGCCTAAGCATGGCACAATTTTTTTTGAATGCGGCAGATAGGTTCATAGAGCAAGAGGGAAAATAATGCCAGTATTATCAATGTTTTACGGTATCATTGTAAGGATGCAGAATGAAAAAGGCGGAAAGCACAATAAGCCACATATTCATGCAATATATGGGGATCATGAAATTGTTTTGATGCTTGACGGTGAAAAGCTGGAAGGCGATTTTCCTAAAAAATAGCGTAAATTATTAGATGTGTGGGCGGCATTACATGAGGACGAGTTAAAGGCAAACTGGAAATAGCAATAGAAGATTATAAATTGCTGCTAAAATTTGACAATGGAGAAATAAAGATTTTCAATGTGAAACCATATATTAGCGGCGCTTGGTATGGAGAATTAAATGATAAAAATTATTTTCGCTCTGTAAGCGTTGATGGTTTTACGGCTATATGGCCAAATGGCCAAGATTTATGCCCGGATGAATTATATTATTCCAGTGATGCAGTTAACGAAAAAAATAGAAAGAGAGGCGTTGAAAAATGAGTGAGAGAGAAAGAGCACAGCAATTACTGGACAGCGTACCAGACTATAAAATACAATATGTTATAGCGTATTTGCAAGGCGTTACAGCAGGTGAGAAGCGGATTGAAGAAGTAGATCCGGATGAATGGGATTTAAAAATGATTGAGGAAGCCAGAAAAGAAAATGACGGCACAACAATATCATTGGATGAACTATTAAAAAAAGAGGGGTTGACTTATGCAGATTTACAAGGTTAATTTTGAAAAGTCAGCTCAAAAATTCCTTGATAAGCAGCCGAAGCCTCAGCGGTTACGATTGTATAAGGCCATTTATAAATTACCAGATGGAACTGACATAAAGAAGTTAAAAGGTCAAGAATTGTATCGCTTGCGCGTTGGAGATTATCGCGTATTGTATACAATAGATAACGGTATAAAAGTTATAACGATAGAAAATATAGATAATCGTGGAGACGTGTATAAAAGACTGTAGCGGGGATTTCTCCCCGCTTGCTTATTTTTCCACTCAAATATGCGAATCCGAACTCAGAGCTGGGTTCGGATTTTGTGCGTTCTGCTCCATTACTTGTATTAGGGAGGGGGCCGCGCAAAGGGCGGGAGGATTCCTGAGTGCATATTGGGAACCCGCTATTCATGCGGTGATCAATGTCCTTTTGTATGTCTGCTTTTTTAGTATAGATCCAAGTTCCGGACAAGCCACTGGGCAACGCCATCCTCCTCGTTAGATAAAATAATATCGGTTGCGTATTTCTTTAATTCTTCATGAGCATTCTCAACTGCATAACTTTCGTCAGCCAGTTTAAACATATCTATATCATTTTTTCCATCGCCGAAAGCAACTGTTTTTTCACATCCTAAGAATGCCTTTAATTGTTTTATGGCATTTGCTTTAGAGGCATTGAAAGGCATAATCTCCAGCCATTGTTCGTTTGTATATATATCTGTCTGATAAACACAATGAAATACGCTCTTATATTTTTCGTACAATGGTCTGAGCTTTTGAGGCTCATCTATGCAAGTGATATAAAAAAGGTTTCCTGATTTTAAATCAGCAGTTGAGTTTACTGCATTTGTACGAATATCCCCTTTTCTGCTGCCAAGAAATTTCTGCATTCCCTGTGTACATAATTCAGGCACAAATGAAAATTTTTCTTTCCCGTCTATATATGCATACACTATGGGATAAACCTTATTTGCAAATAAATCATCCAGCACTTCATGGGCCGAAGCATCAAAATAATTTGCTATTAGGATCTTTTCCGTTGCATTATCTATTACAAAGGCTCCGTTGTATACAATTAGCGGAATTTTGGCAATGATTCCCTCAGTTGCTTTTTTAGCAGTTATCAACGACCGGGCAGTTGCATAAGAAAAAATCATCCCCCGTTCAGTCAGAGCATTGATTACACTATTTGTAAAGTCTGAAGTTTTTTCATTGTTTCTTAATAATGTCCCATCCAAATCGGATACGTATAAAGTTTTCATGCTATTTCACCTACAATTCAAATCAGGCATAAAACCGCCAGAAAAATCAGGTTATACAGGGTAAAGGTAAGAAGATACCGGGTCTTTAATCCGGGATAGGCCGATGCAATCTGCCGGTAGGAAATCAGGCTGGCCATGGAAGCGATAAGGGTACCCAGGCCGCCGATATTGGTTCCGACAATGAGTTCTCTTATATTATCCGTATAATTAGACAGCAGCATAGCTGCCGGAACGTTGCTGATAATCTGGCTTGCGCCAATGGAAACCAGGCGCTCATGGCCCTTTAAAGCGGCCAAAATCAAACTTCGGAGAGCCTCATATCCATTGATATTCCCCACAAAAATAAAGAGAAAGAAAAACGTCAGCAAAAGAGAGTAATCAATTTTGAAAAAGAGCCGCCGATCCGCAAAAAGGATGCATAGGGATACTGTCAAAAGCAGGATCCAGGGCTGAACCATTCCGGCTACTGTGAGCAGGCAGAAGGCGAATAAAAGAAGATAACAGCCAATCACCGGTTTGCGGGACACAGCCGGGGTTTCCATGCGGAGGGAAAAAGCGCTTTTGGGACTGCCTGCCATAATAAAAACGATTAAAAGCAGGGCTGCCGCTGCAGTGTAGGGCAGCATAAGCAGGAGAAACTCAGGGATCGTTAAGCCGGAAAGGGAAAAAAGATATAAATTCTGAGGATTCCCAATGGGCGTAAACATACTGCCAAGGTTTGCGGCGATAGTCATAAGGGTAACCGTGCGGCACAGAAGAAAAGACATTCCGGCGGTTTCCAAAATCATAATGCCAAAGGGAATAAAGGTAATCAGCGCCACATCATTGGTAATAAACATACTGCTGATA
The DNA here is from genome assembly GCA_946498245.1 of uncultured Clostridium sp. GTDB lineage: Bacteria > Bacillota > Clostridia > Lachnospirales > Lachnospiraceae > UMGS1370. The sequence continues at coordinate 4,480 of CAMMNN010000009.1, forward strand.
AAGCATAAAAATACAAGGGTAAAAGAAATGCCGCGCCGGGACGAAGCATGATCCAGAACGGCTTTTCCAATAAGCTGAAAGAAATTCAGCTCCCGCAGCCCACGGATAATCAGCATAAGGCAGAATAAGAGAATTAAAGTGCGAAAATCGATGTAATCAAGATATTGAATACTGGGGGGAACTGCAAAGCAGGAGAGAACAGCCAGACAGACAGATACAGTTAAAACAATATCGCTTTTAAAATAACGGATGACTTTTTCTTTCATGACAAATCCATTCCTTTGTAAAATATAATTTCCGCAAAAGCCGGAAGACTGAAACGATTATAGCAGAAATTACGAAAGGAGTCACTGGTTTTTCTTCTGTCTTTTGAAAAAAAGAGGGTAAGGAAATTGTAAGATAACGTAAGAGGAATGAACCTTGTTTTTTGGCCGGGAATGGGTATAATGAGAAGAGTCCGGGTGGAAGAACCCGGAAAAGCAAGCAGAATAAGGAGGCAGAGTTTGTGATAGGAAATTTGAGAATGACGGCGAAGACAGTGGGATGGATGCTTCTGGCGGCTGTTTTGTGCCTGCTTAATTTGGGAACGGCTTATGCGGATACGGCAGGGGCGACGGAGAAAGTGCAGATCACGTCCTGTGTCATTACGGATGATGGAAACGTACAAATCACCGCAGTAAATACCGGCGCCATTTCCGGACAGGACAACCACTTTTATTTAAAGGAATTAAAACCTTACGAGGATTCCGTGGAAACCGCAGGGTACCTTCAGGCTGTGGACAAGGGAAATGAGATGGTATTTACGTTCCCCCTTAATGCAGGGACGGCGGAAAGCCGTCTGTATTCCAGATTTGTGGTAACCGTGTGGGACGGAAGCAAATATGTGGCGGTCAGCACACCTTACTATATTACGAATCCGGAGAAGATTGCGGCAAATCAGGCGGAGTTTCATGAGCCTTTAAGCAAAAAAGGCCTGCTGATTGAACACGATATGCTGGACGACGCCTTTGCTCTGGGCGTAAAGCATACCATTGTCAATATTCCTTTCCAGGCAATGTTAGGAAACGGCATTGATTATGAATATGAGGGAAAGACATACCATTTCAGCAAAGATTTTTTTGAAATCTACGATAAAACCATATTTGATTTTTCGGCTAAGGGGATTACGGTAACGGCGGTTATTTTAAATAGCTGGAGCGACAATACGCCGGATTTGATTTATCCAGGCACCCAGAAGACCTCCGCTGCCAATTACTATATGTTTAATGCGGCGACCCAGGCCGGATATGAGGATATTAAGGCCATGGCTTCTTTCCTGGCGGAACGCTACAACGGCAGCCACGGAAAAATTTCCAACTGGATTATTGGAAATGAGATTAACAATCAGCTTTGGAATTATATTGGCCCCATGGGCGTTGACCGGTATATGCAGGAATATGAGAGAGCTTTCCGCGTGTTCTATACAGCGATTAAGAGCACGAATGCCAATGACCGGGTATACTTTTCTGTAGATTACAACTGGAATAATGAAATCAACGGCACAACGAAATACGGAGCCAGAGAGGTCATTGACACCTTTAATGCCCTGGTGGCAGCCAAAGGGCAGATGGATTGGGGATTGGCGTACCATCCTTATTCCGTTCCTCTGACTGAGCCGGAATTTTGGGATGACAGCCAGACGGGGCTGATTTCCTGGCAGTATGATTCCCCTATTGTCAATTTCAGCAATCTGGAAGTTCTTACTAACTATTTCCAGCAGAGCCATATGCTAAACTCTAAGGGAGAAGTACGCCACATTATTCTGTCAGAACAGGGCTTTACTTCCCAAAGCGCCACCAGAGGGGAATGTGAGGATCTGCAGGCAGCGGCCTTTGCCTATGCTTACTATATTGCAGACAGCAATCCCTATATCGACGCCTTTATTATGAGCCGCCAGGTTGACGCCGTTTCTGAGGCGGAGCTCTCCTGCGCCTTCGGCTTGTGGACCTGTGATATGAAGGCAGGAAACCGGGTAGTTCCCACAGGCCAGAAGAAGATTTGGGAGGTTTACCGCTATATTGATAAGGTAAACAAGAGTCTTGAGGTAACGGACTTTGCCAAGGAGATTATCGGTATTAAAAATTGGAGTGATGTAATCCCCAACTTTATTTACCGCAACCGGGAAGCGCGTCGGTAAGGAGAGTCCACGAAATACTTGACATTTTCCTGTTTTGTGATTAAAATGGGTTTTAGCTTTACAAAAAGGCTGTGAATGTGATAGTAAGCCCTTATTTTCCGCCAGAGAGGGGAGGCCATCGGCTGGAAGCGTCCCCAGGTTCAGATATTCGGCTGAATTTCCCACAGGAGCCGCGCAGTTGAACCGTCCGCTTGTCAGGAGGCAGTAGGCTGCGACGTTTCGTACACGTTACGTATAAGATGAGAGCCTGCAAAAGCAGGAATCAGGGTGGTACCGCGAGTAGACCTCGTCCCTTCAGATTCAGGAGGGACGAGGTTTTTTGTTGTTCTATAGGAAATTCTTTTGAATTTCCTATAAAACAACAGCCCTCCGGGCAGGAACGCACTGTGGCGGAGAGGAATTATGTCGCTAAAGCGACCCGCCGCAGGCGGAGAATCCTGCAAAGCAGGATTCTTTTTTCTATAGGAAACTCCTCTGAATCTCCTATAGGACAAGAAGCACTCCGCGAAGATGTATAAAATAGGAAAAGGAGACGTTATGAAAGAGCAGTTAGAGAAGATCAAAGCAGAAGCCCTCTCCCAGATAGAGGCGGCGGATAGTCTGGACAGACTCAATGAGATCCGTGTAGCCTATTTGGGGAAGAAAGGCGAATTGACCAGCGTATTAAAAAGTATGAAAAATGTGGCTCCGGAGGAACGGCCCAAAGTAGGCCAGATGGTTAATGAGGCCCGCGAGCTGATAGAGGCTAAGTTGGAAGAGACAAAGGCCGGACTTGCCAGAAAAGCCAGAGAAGAGCAGATGAAGAAAGAAGTCATTGACGTTACTCTGCCGGCAAAGAAGGTGAGAATGGGCCACAGCCATCCCAACGCCATTGCTTTGTCAGAAGTAGAGCGCATTTTCGTTGGAATGGGGTATGAAGTAGTGGAAGGCCCGGAAGTGGAGTATGACCGCTACAATTTTGAAAAGCTGAATATTCCCAAAGGCCATCCGGCCAGAGATGAGCAGGATACCTTCTATATTAATGACAGCATTGTTTTAAGAAGCCAGACTTCTCCGGTTCAGGTTCGGACAATGGAAACGAAGAAGCCGCCTATCCGCATCATTGCTCCCGGCAGAGTATTCCGGTCTGACGCAGTAGACGCTACTCATTCCCCGTCCTTCCACCAGATTGAAGGACTGGTAATTGATAAAAACATTACATTTGCGGATTTAAAGGGAACTCTGGCGGAATTTGCCCGTGAGCTGTTTGGGCCGGAGACGAAAGTAAAGTTCCGTCCTCACCACTTCCCATTTACAGAACCCAGCGCAGAGGTGGACGTAACCTGCTTTAAATGCGGCGGAAAGGGCTGCCGGTTCTGCAAGGGATCCGGATGGATTGAGATTTTAGGTTGCGGCATGGTACATCCCAGAGTGCTGGAAATGTGCGATATTGACCCGGAAGAGTATTCCGGTTTTGCATTCGGCGTAGGTCTGGAGCGTATTGCTCTTTTGAAATATGAGATTGACGACATGAGACTGCTTTATGAGAACGATACCCGTTTCCTGAAACAGTTCTAAGGCGGAGTAAAAAGGAGATTAGACAATGAATACAGCATTATCTTGGATTAAAGCATACGTTCCGGATTTGGATGTAACGGCTCAGGAATATACCGACGCCATGACGCTGTCCGGCACGAAAGTAGAGGGCTACCAGTGTCTGGATAAAAACCTGGAAAAAATTGTGGTAGGCCAGATTAAAACCATTGAGCGCCATCCTGATGCGGATAAGCTGATTATCTGTCAGGTGGACATTGGAACGGAAACCATCCAGATCGTTACGGGCGCTCCCAATGTAAAAGAGGGGGATAAAGTGCCGGTAGTTCTGGACGGCGGAAAGGTAGCCGGAGGACATGACGGCGGGCCTTTGCCGGAAGACGGAATTTCTATTAAAAAAGGCAAATTAAGAGGAGTGGAATCCTGCGGAATGATGTGTTCCATTGAAGAATTGGGTTCCAGCCGGGATATGTACCCGGACGCCCCGGAAAGCGGTATCTATATTTTGCCGGAGGACGCCCAGGTGGGGGCTGACGCAGTTGAGGTGCTAGGTCTGCACGACGTGGTATTTGAGTATGAAATTACTTCCAACCGGGTTGACTGCTACAGCGTACTGGGAATCGCCAGAGAAGCGGCGGCCACATTCCGCAAACCTTTTATTCCGCCGGTGGTTACGGAAACCGGGAACGGAGAAGACATTCACGATTATTTAAAAGTGCGGGTGGAAAATCAGGAGCTGTGCCCCAGATACTGTGCGAGAATGGTAAAAAACATTAAACTGGCTCCCTCTCCCCAGTGGATGCAGAGGCGTCTGGCTGCCAGCGGTATCCGGCCCATTAACAATATCGTAGATATTACCAATTATATTATGGAGGAATACGGCCAGCCCATGCACGCCTTCGATTATGACTTGCTGGCAGGCCATGAGATTGTAGTAAAATGCGCCAAAGACGGAGATGAGTTCCAAACCCTGGACGGCCAGATCAGAAAACTGGATCACAATGTTTTGATGATCAATGATGGGGAAAAAGAAGTCGGTATAGCCGGTATTATGGGAGGAGAAAATTCCAAAATTACCGATGATGTAAAGACCATGGTATTTGAATGCGCCTGCTTTGACGGAACCAATATCCGCTTATCTGCAAAGAGAGTGGGCCTGCGTACCGACGCATCGGGAAAATATGAAAAGGGCCTGGATCCCAATACTGCCATGGAGGCTGTAAACAGAGCCTGCCAGTTAATTGAAGAGTTGGGAGCCGGAGAAGTCGTAGGAGGCGTTATTGACGTCTGTGCAGGAGTAAAGGAACCCAGAAGAATCCCCTTCCACCCGGATTCCATTAACCGTCTTTTGGGAACTAACCTTTCCAAAGAAACCATGTTAAGCTATTTCGCCCCCCTGGAGATCCAATATGATCCGGATAAGGAGGAGGTAATTGTACCCACCTGGCGCCAGGATTTGGAGAGGGGAGCCGACATTGCCGAGGAAGTAGCCAGATTTTACGGTTATGATAAGATCCCCACAACTCTGCCTACAGGCGAAGCCACTACGGGCAAGCTGTCTTATAAATTGAGAATCGAAGAAAAGGCCAGAGAAATCGCGGAATTTTGCGGATTCTCCCAGGCTATGACTTATTCCTTTGAGAGTCCCAAGGTATTTGACCGCCTGTTGATTTCCAAGGATTCTCCCCTGCGCCAGACTGTGGTAATTTCCAATCCTTTAGGCGAGGACTTCAGCATTATGAGAACTCTTCCCTTAAACGGTATGCTGACGTCCCTGTCTACTAACTATAACCGCCGGAATAAAGATGTGCGTCTTTACGAGCTGGCCAATATTTATCTTCCTAAGAGCCTTCCTCTGACGGAACTGCCGGAAGAGAGAATGCAGTGGGTACTGGGAATGTACGGTGACGGCGACTTCTTTACTATGAAAGGAGTTATCGAGGAGTTCTTTGAGTCCGTTGGCATGAACGGAAGGATCCATTATAATCCGGAAGCGGATCGTCCTTATCTTCATCCGGGAAGGAAAGCCGATATTGTCTATGATGGGGTGACAGTGGGTTATCTGGGAGAAATTCATCCGGATGTGGCGGATCAATATAAAATCGGCGAAAAGGCCTACGTTGGCGTAATTGATATGCCTGCAATGATTCCCTTCACCACATTTGACAGGAAGTATACAGGACTGGCAAAATTCCCGGCAGTGTCCAGGGATTTGAGCATGGTAGTTCCAAAGGAGATTCTGGCCGGACAGATCGAGGATATGATTGTCCAGAGAAGCGGAAAGATCCTGGAGAACTGCAGCCTGTTTGATATTTACGAAGGCTCCCAGATTGCCGAGGGCTTTAAGTCTATGGCTTATTCCGTTACATTCCGGGCTCAGGATCATACTCTGGAAGAGAAAGAAATTACCAGCGTTATGAACAAAATTCTTAACGGCCTCAAGGGAATGGGAATTGAGTTAAGAGCTTAAATGATTGGAGGAAGCAGATGGATTCCAAAGAAGCAAGAAAGCGTATGGAAGAAGGCCGCCTGTATCTGCCGGGAGATGAAGCCATTATGACAGAACAGGCCGCCTGTCTGGAGCTTTTGTACGATTTTAACCAGACCCGTCCTTCTCAAATAGAAGAGAGGAAGGCGCTGCTGAAGAAGATGTTTGCGGAAATTGGGGAGGAGTGCTATATTGAGCCTCCTCTTCGGGCAAACTTTGGCGGAAAACATGTCCACTTTGGCAAAGGGGTATATGCCAATTTTAACCTGACTATGGTGGATGATGGCCACATTTTTGTGGGGGACTATGTGATGTTTGGCCCTAACGTTACTTTGGCCACGGCAGGCCATCCTATAGAACCCCGGCTGAGAAAAAAGACTCTCCAGTTTAACCGGGATATTCACATCGGGGCCAATGTCTGGATTGGAGCCGGAACAATCGTTCTTCCAGGCGTAACCATCGGGGAAAATACTGTAATCGGAGCCGGTTCCGTAGTTTCGAGAGATATTCCGGCAGGCGTAGTGGCCGTAGGAAGTCCCTGCAGAGTACTGCGGGAAATCGGTGAACGCGACAGACTGTATTATTACAAAGAATATAAAATTGACGAGGATCTCTGGCAGCTTTAACGCCAGGGATCTTTTTTGTTTCATAAGAAACTTCGTTTCTATGAAACAAAAAACGCTCCGCGAGATCGCACTGCGGCGGTGTGGAAACTGTCGCAGGAGCGACCCACCGCAGGCGGAGAATCCTGCAATGCAGGATTCTTTTTGCATAATAGGAAACCTCCGTTTAATGGTATGCCTCACAATATTTTCAGGAAAAAGGTACATAATACTCTTGAAAGCAGATGAGTTTAAGAAGGAGGCAGTAAATATGAATGAAAAATATGAGATTGCAGCGGTACGGGGCAGGGAAATCTTGGACTCCCGGGGAAATCCTACCATTGAGGCGGAAGTGGTTTTAGAATGCGGCGCCATGGGGCGGGCTTCCGTGCCTTCCGGCGCTTCTACAGGGAAGTTTGAGGCTGTGGAGTTAAGGGACAAGGGCAGCCGGTATCTGGGAATGGGGGTGCAGAAGGCAGCGGAAAATATTAACACCGTGCTGGCGGAGGCATTAATGTTTGAAAACGTCCTGGATCAGAGACGGATTGACAGATTGCTGATAGAGGCCGACGGGACGGAAAATAAAGAGCGTCTGGGAGCCAACGCCATTTTGGGAGTATCCCTGGCAACAGCCAGAGCCGCCTCCAATGCCCTGGGGCTCCCGCTGTACCGCTATCTAGGCGGAATTAACGCCTGCCGGATGCCCCGGCCTATGATGAATATTCTTAACGGAGGAAAACACGCGGACAATACTGTGGATCTTCAGGAATTTATGATTGCTCCCTGGAAGGCCTCCAGTTTCTCCGAAGGTCTGAGAATCTGCTCTGAAGTCTACCATACCCTGAAAAAACTGCTGTCGGGAAGAGGGTATTCTACAGGCGTAGGGGATGAAGGCGGTTTTGCCCCGGATTTAAAGGATGCAGATGAGGTTTTGTCATTTTTGGTAGAGGCCATATCTCTGGCGGGCTATCAGCCCGGAGAAGATGTAAAGATTGCCGTAGACGCAGCTTCTTCTGAGCTGTATGATGAGGAAAGCGGCTACTACCTGTTTCCGGGAGAAAGCAAGATGAAAGGAGAAACCGTGCGCCGTTCTTCCTCTGAAATGGTTCGTTATTATAAAGAGCTGACGGAAAAATTTCCTATCTTTTCTATTGAGGACGGACTGGGGGAGGAAGACTGGGAAGGCTGGAAAATGCTGACCAATTCTTTGGGGTCTTCTATCCAGTTAGTAGGGGACGATTTGTTTGTCACCAATACTAAACGGCTGAAAAAAGGAATTGAAATGGGGATAGCCAATTCCATTTTAATCAAAGTCAACCAGATCGGGACTCTTACGGAAAGCCTGGAAGCCGTTGAGATGGCGAGGCAGGCTGGCTATACCGCTGTCATTTCCCACCGTTCCGGGGAGACGGAGGACGCCGTTATCGCGGATATTGCAGTGGGGCTTAATGTGGGACAGATTAAAACCGGAGCTCCCTGCCGCTCTGACAGAGTTTCCAAATATAACCAATTATTACGGATTCAAGAGGATTTTTGCGGCTTTTTTTAGAAACAAAGATACCGGGAATGGCCGAAAATGTTGACAAAAAGGCGGCTCGGTCTTATAATCCACTATTGATGGCATCAAAAGGGAATACTTGAATGAGAATTATCATACAGATGATACAAGATTTTTGAGGAGGAAAAGTGTTATGGCAGCACCGAGAAAGAGTGCAAAAACTGCAGCGGCTGAAACTGCTGCAAAAACTGTAAAGACAACAGAGAAAAAAGCAGAACCTAAGAAGGTGGAAACCAAAAAGGCTGAGACTGCAAAAGCCGCAGAGGTAAAAGCTGAGGAAACGAAGGCTGCAGAAGCTCCTAAGAAGGAAGTAAAGCCTGCTGCAAAGAAAACAACGGCAAAGGCCGCTGCAAAGGAACCTCAGGCTAAGGTGGTATTCCAGTTTGCTGGAAAAGAAGTTGCTGCAAAGGAAGTTCTGGCAGCAGCAGAAAAGGCTTATGCTGAGGCTCACAAAGGCGTTGAGATTAAGACCATTGAACTGTATGTGGTAGCAGAAGAGAATGCCGCATACTACGTTGTAAATGGTGAGGCAGATCCGGAATTTAAGGTTATGCTGTAAGAGAAAAAAGAAACGCAGGGGCATCGGAGTCGGAAGATTCCGGTGCCTTTGCTGTTTGCTGCGAAAGGAAGAACCCCTATATACGAGCGTAGAAAACGGAGGATAGGAATAGGAAATGAAGCAATTGCCGGAAGCCTTTGAAGAGCGAATGAAAGAACTTTTAAAAGAGGAGTATGGAGCCTTTGCCGCTGCCTGCCGCCAGGAACGGTCGCAGGGACTCAGGCTGAATCCATTAAAAAAAGTGTCAAAGGAGCAATTGGAAAGCGCAGGATTTCACTTAAACAAAATCCCCTGGGTGAAAGAAGGATATTACTATGGCCGGGAAGACAGACCAGGAAAGCATTCTTACCATGAAGCCGGAATGTATTATATCCAGGAACCCAGTGCCATGGCGGTGGGAGAATTGGCTGAGGTTTGCCCGGGAGAGAAGGTTTTGGATCTGTGCGGGGCCCCCGGAGGAAAATCTACCCATATTGCAGGAAAGATGCAGGGGCAGGGATTCTTAGTAAGCAACGAAATCCATCCTGCCCGGGTAAAGATTCTATCGCAAAATATAGAAAGAATGGGAATCGCCAACGCAGTAGTAACCAATGAGGACGCTTCATCCCTGGCGGCCCGTTTCCCGGCTTTTTTTGACAGAATTATAGTGGATGCCCCCTGCTCCGGAGAAGGAATGTTTCGTAAGGATGAGGATGCCAGAGAGCAATGGAGCCCGGAGCACGTAACAATTTGCGCTGCAAGGCAGTCTGAAATATTGGATTGTGCGTCGACAATGGTAAGAAGCGGAGGGCGAATCGTCTATTCTACCTGTACCTTTGCTCCTGAGGAAAACGAGCAGACTATTTTAAGATTTTTGGAACGCCATCCGGACTTTTCTGTAATAAGGCCGGAAGGGGCCTGGGAAGGCCTCTCGGCAGGCCGGCCGGAGTGGGCTGGAGAGGAGGCACGGACCAAGGGGAAAAATCTGGAAAAGACCTTCCGCATCTGGCCTCATAAGGCGGAGGGAGAAGGCCATTTTATAGCGGTTCTGGAAAAAAAAGGGAATCCAGAGAACAGGCAGCCGATGGATGAAGGAAAAAAAGAGAAGAAAATCCGGAGCAGAAAAAAGGCAGAGGCCATTGACAAAGATGTGTGGAAAAACTTGGAGGACTTCTGCCGGGATACTCTGACGCCGGCAGCGGCCCAAAAGCTGCTGGAAAGAAAAAAAGAAGAATTTCTTTTGTTTGGAGAGCAGCTTTATCTTTTGCCTCCGGGCTTTTATGAGGCTGCGGGAGAACGGGGACTGGACGGATTAAAAGTCCTGCGTCCGGGGCTCCACCTGGGAACCTGTAAGAAACAGCGCTTTGAGCCTTCTCATGCTTGGGCTCTGCATTTGCAGCCGGAGGAGGTCCTTAGAGAGCTTCCTCTGTCCCCGGAAAAAAAGGAAGGGGCCCCTGCCTATCTGACAGGAAATATTCCCCAGGGGACAGTTCTGGAAAAAGCAGGAAAGGGGAAAGGCTGGGTATTGATCACCGTGGAAGGCTGTTCCTTAGGCTGGGGAAAACTGGCGGGAGGCACGGTAAAAAATCATTACCCCAAAGGACTCAGATGGCCGTCGATATAATAAGGCGGGCATTCCTCCAAGGGACAGGCCCACAGCATATCAGCAGGTACCGGGGCCGTAAAGGACAGAGGCTCCTTTGTCATAGGGTGAAGGAAGGACAGCCTCCAGGAATGGAGGGCCTGACGGCGGATATGGGAGTAATCGGGACAGTATAAAAAGTCTCCCGGAAGCGGGTGGCCCAGAAAGTGAAAATGGACCCGGATTTGATGAGTCCGTCCTGTGTCCAGACGGACTCGGATCAGGGAGTGTCCGGATTCGGAATGGTAGAAAAGCCTCTGATAATGGGTACAGGCGTATTCGCCGTTGGAAAAATCCACGCAGCGCATAAGAACGGAACCCTCCTTCCGGGCAATGGGGAGGGAGATAGTCCCTCTGAGGGGAGCAAAACCGGAAACAATAGCCAGATACTCCCGGTGAAGCTGCCGTTTTGCCGCCATATCAGAAAGGATAGAAGCGCTGAGCATATGTTTGGCAACGATAAGAAGCCCCGTGGTATCTCTGTCCAGACGGTTTATGGCGCGAAAGACGAAAGGTTCTCCCTTCTGAAGACAGCGCCAAGCCAGCCCGTTGGCAAGAGAATTGCATCGGTGGCCCTGAGAGGGATGGACTGCCGTATCGGCGGCTTTGTTTACCACAAGGAGATCCGCATCTTCATAGATAATGTCCAAGTCCATAGGGACAGGGGGAATGGAGCCTTTTGGCTCCGGCTCCCTGAGGCAAACCGTAAGGATTTGTCCCCGGTTCAGAGGGGAAGAGGAAAAAGCGGGCTGTCCGTCAATGGAAAACCCGTCCTCAAATCGGCGGATGCAGCTTATGACGTTATGGGAATAGCCCTGTTGCCGGAGAAATTCCTCCACAGTCAGGGGCGTGGTATCGTTGGTTATGGTGTAAGTCCATTTTCGTTCTTGAATCATTGTGTTTCCTTACTGCCGCCGGACAGGTGCTTGCTCTTGCCGGCGGCGTGATCCGCTATAGCGGTTTCGGAAAGAAAGCTGGCCCGCTTGACGCTGTCCACGCCGTATCGGCAGCGAATCTGGTCAATGGCTTTTTCAAAGGTTCTCATTTTCTGATTTTGAGAGGACTCAAAAAGATTCATCTGGCTGAAACCGTCCTCTGAGATTTTTGTAGTTCGGATGCCAATGAGGCGTACCGGAGTTAAATCCCAAAATTCATGAAGGACCTTACAGGCATTTTCATAAATCAGGGCAGTGGAATCCGTAGAAGAGGGGAGGGTAGCCTGATGGGAATAGACCCGGAAATCCCAGGTTTTTAATTCCACGCAGACGCAGTTGCACAGGACGTTGTCTGCCCGGAGTCTGGCTCCCACCGTTTCACAGAGGGAAAGGAGAATCTGCTGGGCGGTATCAAAATCGGAAACGTCTCTGGACAGAGTCAGGCTGTTTCCGTAGCTTTTATTGACAGCCTCCCGTTCTCCCACAGGGTCATTGTCAATGCCGTTGGCGTATTGATGGATTAAAAGGGCATACTTTTCTCCCAGATGAGCTTTTAAGACCCTGGGGTCGCTGGCAGCCAACTGGCCGATGGTATGGATTCCCAGACTTTCCAGCTTTTTCTGGGCCGATCCTCCTACAAAAAAGAGATCCCGCACGGGGAGAGGCCATAGTTTCTGAGGAATTTCATCGTAAAAAAGAGTGTGGCAGCGGTCGGGCTTTTCAAAATCAGAGGCCATTTTAGCCAGAAGCTTATTGGGGGCAATGCCGATATTGACGGTAAATCCCAGCTCTTCATAAATCCTTTGGCGGATTTGATTGGCTGTTTCCAGAGGAGAGCCAAAAAGGTGAATGGTTTCTGTCATATCTAAAAAGATTTCATCAATGCTGAACTTCTCATGATCAGGAGTGTACTGGGACAGCAGATCCATCATGGATTGAGAAGCCTGTATGTAGAAGTCAAAACGGGAAGGGACTACGATTAAATCCGGGCATTTCCGATAAGCGGAGGCCAAAGACTCTCCCGTAACAACGCCGTACTTTTTGGCCGGAGTGGATTTGGCAAGAACAACTCCATGGCGGGATTTGGCGTCGCCTCCTACGGCAGAAGGCACGGTGCGCAGATCCAGGCACTGAGGATCTTTTCCCAGCCGGTAAACGGATTCCCAACTGAGAAAAGCGGAATTTACATCAATATGAAAAATCAGACGCTGGCGATCCATATCCGGCCTCTCCTTTCTGCAGCAAGAGAAAATTGTTAGCTATATTATATCAGAACATATGTTCTTTGTAAAGCCCAATCAGGAATAAACGGCAGAAAAAAGGAATAGGATGCAGTAATGGAAGAAGGGGTTTAGGGAGCTGGATATGGGAAGGAAAAAAAGGCATGGGTGGGAGTGGACTCTTTGGATGTTCGCTTTTATCTGTTTTCTGGGAATTGTCCGCAACGGCGGTGGGGCGATTCAGAAATCCGAAGAGGCAACTATCCGGCAAATTCTTTCTCAAGATAACATCCATGTCATTTCAATGACAGTATCGGCGGTTTCTGAGCCGAAGGAAAGGCCGTCCCTTAGCCTTCACGCCCAGTCAGCCGTTTTAATGGATGGAAAAACAGGCCGTGTGCTTTACGGCAAGGAAGAGGATCTTCAACGCCCTATGGCCAGTACGACGAAAATCATGACCTGTATTCTGGCTCTGGAAAACAGCGATCTCCAGGAGACTGTGGAAGTGTCTTCAAAAGCAGCTTCCCAGCCCCAGGTTAAAATGGGAATGAGAAAAGGGGAGCAGTATTATCTGAAAGACCTGCTGTATGCCCTGATGCTGGAGTCCTACAATGATTCTGCAGTAGCCATTGCAGAGCACATTGGAGGAACCACAGAGGGTTTTGCGGAAATGATGAACGCAAAAGCCAAAAGCCTGGGATGCCAGTCCACATATTTTATTACTCCCAATGGGTTGGATGCTGAGGAAACAGACGCTGATGGAGAAATAAAAATGCATTCCACCACAGCCAGGGATCTGGCGCGGATTATGGCTTATTGCGTACTGGAATCGCCGAAAAAAGAGGCCTTTCTGGATATTACCAGAACCCGGAATCACAGCTTTGGGGACGCGGCAGGGAAAAGAAATTTTTCCTGCGTCAACCACAACGCTTATTTGGATATGGATGGCGATTTGCTGTCCGGAAAAACGGGGTTTACCGGAGGGGCGGGATATTCCTACGTAGCTGCGGCGGAAAACAGCGGCAGAGTATTTGTACTGGCGCTGCTGGGATGCGGCTGGCCTCCGGATAAAACGTGGAAGTGGGCCGATACCCGGAAGCTTTTAGACTATGGGAGAGAAAATTATGCCATGAGAGATGTTTACCGGGAGCCGGATTTGCCGCCGGTTTTGATCGAAAACGGCATACCGGAAAATGGGGATTTGTCCGGAATAGCCACAGCGGAGTTAGAAGTGGAGGGAAAAAAACAGGTGGAACTGCTTTTGGCTCCGGACGAGGACGTAGACATTACGGTAAAAATCCCCCAAACCCTGGCAGCCCCGGTACAAAAAGGAGAGGCAGCAGGAGAAATAGTTTATAGCATCGACGGAACCGAATTAAAGCGGTTTTCGGTGCAGCTCTCCCAAGGGGTAGAAGAAATCAGTTTCGCCTGGTGCCTGAAAAAAACAGCGGCGGAATATTTTCTGAATCCGGGCCGTTGACAAAAAACAGCCCGGACGTTATACTATAAGAAGTTAGAAACAACTAACCGGATAAAAGGCAGGAGGCGAATGGAAATGTCAACGGCGATCATTGTGGTGATTTTAATTGGCGTAGCAGTGTTGGGAATAAAGAGTTACAGCAAAAAATTAACCAGCGGCTGCTGTGGGGCATCCTCCGGACCGGCGGAAAAGAAAGTCAAAGTAAAAGATCGGGATAAAAGCCACTATCCTTACCGCAAAATCCTGAGCATTGACGGCATGGTCTGCGGGAATTGTTCCACTCGTGTGGAAAACGCCCTTAACGGCCTGGAAGGGGTATGGGCTGTGGCAGATTTATCAAAGGGGCAGGCGGATGTACGGATGAAGAGCCCGGTAGAAGAGACGGTATTAAAACAGACAGTACGGGACGTTGGCTATACTGTATATAAAATCCGGGAGGAAGTATAAAGAAATTAATAAAAATTAAGCAGGGTATTTTGGGAAGTTTACAGAACTTTCTGAATATCCTGCTTATTTTTTTGCCGAAACAGCTTGATATTTTTGGCAAAGAAGTATAGAATTATAATCGGCAGAGATTTTGATTGAATGGCCATTCCTGTTTGTTATTTAACGAACTATTCCTTTGCCGGCAGATTGCAGATCTGCCTTCAAAACGGTTTGTACAGACAGAATGTCCGTGAAAATATTTAAAAATGGAGGACTGGAAAATGAGTAATTCAGCACAAACTTCAGCAAGTAACAGAATCAGCCGTTTACTTGATGAAAACAGTTTTGTTGAAATCGGTGCTTATGTCACTGCCAGAAACACGGATTTCAACATGGCTGCCAAGGAAACGCCCGCCGATGGCGTAGTGACCGGTTACGGCACTATCGACGGCAATCTCGTGTATGTGTACAGCCAGGACGCTTCCGTACTGGGCGGTTCCATTGGCGAGATGCACGCAAAGAAAATATCGGATCTGTATGCTATGGCAATGAAAATGGGAGCGTCCGTAGTGGGATTGATTGACTGCGCCGGCCTTCGCCTTCAGGAAGCGACTGACGCCCTGGACGCGTTTGGAAAGCTGTATGTGAACCAGACCATGGCTTCCGGCGTGATTCCCCAGATTTCCGCCGTATTCGGTACCTGCGGAGGCGGCATGGCGGTTTCTCTGGCAATGTCTGATTTTACCTTTATGGAAGAGTCCAAAGCAAAAGTTTTTGTAAACTCTCCTAACGCTCTGGACGGAAACGACGCGTCGAAATGCGATACCGCTTCGGCTGCTTTCCAGAGTGAAGAAAGCGGGCTCATTGATTTTGTGGGTGATGAGGAGTCTATTTTAAAAGAAATCCGTACTCTGGTTTCCATCCTTCCTGCAAACAATGAGGATGATATGTCTTATGATGAATGCAGCGACGACTTAAACCGGATCTGCGTAGATTTGGAGAACTGCGCCGGAGATACCGCGATGGCTCTTTCCTTTATTTCTGACGACCACTTCTTCATGGAAGTAAAGAAGGGCTGCGCTCCGGAAATGGTTACTGGTTTTATCCGTTTAAACGGAACTACCGTAGGCTGCGTAGCAAACCGGACGGAGAGCTACAGCGCTGAGGGCGAAAAGAATGGAGAATACGACGCGAAGCTGACTACGAAGGGATGCGAGAAGGCGTCTGCTTTTGTGAATTTCTGCGACGCTTTCCAGATTCCCCTGCTGACATTGGTTCATACCACTGGATTTAAAGCAGACAAGCACACTGAGAGACGGATTGCAAAGGAAGCGGGCCGCCTGACCTATGCCTTTGCCAATGCGACGGTTCCTAAAGTAACGGTTATTGTAGGAGAAGCTTACGGCAGCGCGTATTTGACCATGAACAGCAAATCCATTGGAGCAGACATTGTCTATGCATGGCCCCAGGCATCTGTAGGTATGATGGACGCGTCCGCCGCGGCTAAGATTATGTATGCGGATGAGATCGCAGCGGCAGAAGACGGAGCAGCTCTTATCAGCGAGAAAGCTGCTGCCTATGCAGCTCTTCAGTCCAGCGCTGTGGCAGCCGCCAAGAGAGGCTATGTCGACGACATTATCGAAGCCTGTGACACCAGAAAACGTGTGATTGCGGCATTTGAGATGTTGTTCACAAAGAGAGAGGATCGTCCGGGCAAAAAACACGGTACGGTTTAATGACGAGGTGACAGGTATATGAAACATTTTATGAAACGGATTTCAGCGGCGCTCTGTCTGGTTCTGACTCTGTTTGTCCTGACAGCCTGCGGCAGCACGGACAGCGCTCAGGAAACCATCAGTCCGGAAGATCAGATCTTTCTGAGCCAGATGGCGGAAAGCACTCTGAGAACTCTGGACGCAATGACGGACGAAGAGCTTGCCCTGACCCTGGAAAGCGCTGAGAAAAGCAAAGATACCGCATTGAGCGCGGGAGTTTCCTCCTGGATGGGAGTGAAAGAAGATGTGGGAGCTTTAGTATCAATTGATGCCATTACCCCATCTCTGACAGACGACGGATATGCCGCGGATATAGAAGCGACTTTTGAAAAGCGCGGCATGACCTGCCATATTGAGATTGACGAGGCAAAGAGCGGATATACGGCCATGTCCTTCAGCCCTGACTATACGGTAGGCGAAAAACTTACTAAAGCGGCCCTTAATACCCTCATGGGTATGGGAACCGTATTCGTAGTATTGATCTTTATCAGCTTCCTTATCGGATGCTTCCGGTATATCCATGAGTGGGAAGAAAAGAGAAACGCGAAAACCGCTCCGGAACCGGCTCCTGTTCCGGCCCCCGTCGTGGAGGAAGAAGAGGAGGAACTGGCAGATGATTTGGAACTGGTAGCAGTGATTACGGCTGCTATTGCGGCTTCCGAAGATACCCCGGCAGACGGACTTGTGGTTCGTTCCATTAAACGCGCCCCGGTTTCCAAATGGAAACGTTCATAAACTATTTAGGAGGATTATTATCATGAAAAATTATACAATTACTGTAAACGGCAACGTATATGAAGTAACCGTAGAAGAAGGAACCTCAGGGGCGGCAGCGGCAGCTCCGAAAGCAGCGCCGGCAGCAGCACCCAAAGCGGCTCCTAAGAAGGCAGCTCCTCAGGCAGCAGCCGGAAGCGTGTCCGTAACGGCTCCCATGCGCGGAAAGATCCTGGCAGTAAAGGGAACGGTAGGACAGGCAGTTAAGAGAGGAGACGTTCTGGCGGTTCTGGAAGCCATGAAGATGGAAAACGACATTGTAGCCCCCCAGGATGGCACTGTAGCCAGCATCAATGTAGCTGTTGGCGATACCGTGGAAACGGGCGCTGTAATTGCTACATTAAACTAATGAATGCGGCCTGATACGCATTCTACATGGAGGGATTAACATGGATTATATTACAACTACCTTGGGTAATCTTCTTCAGCAGACGGCATTTGTGAACCTGACCTGGGGCAACTTCGTAATGATTGCAGTAGCGTTTATTTTCCTTTATCTGGCTATTAAAAAAGGATTTGAACCCCTGCTTTTAGTGCCGATTTCCTTCGGTATGCTGCTGGTTAATATTTATCCGGACATTATGCTGTCGGTTGAAGATTCATCAAACGGGATAGGAGGACTCCTGCATTATTTCTACTTGCTGGACGAGTGGAGTATCCTGCCGTCCCTGATCTTTATGGGCGTAGGCGCTATGACGGACTTCGGGCCCCTTATCGCTAACCCTAAGAGCTTCCTTCTGGGAGCTGCCGCTCAGTTTGGTATTTACGGCGCATATTTCATGGCTATTTTTATGGGCTTTAATGATAAAGCGGCTGCGGCAATCTCTATCATCGGCGGCGCTGACGGCCCCACCTCTATCTTTTTGGCAGGTAAGCTGGGACAGACGGAGTACTTAGGTCCCATTGCCGTTGCGGCATACTCCTATATGGCCCTGGTACCCATTATCCAGCCGCCTATTATGAAGCTTCTGACCACAGAAGAAGAGCGTAAGATTAAAATGGAACAGCTCCGTCCCGTTTCCAAACTGGAAAGAATCCTGTTCCCCATTATCGTAACTGTTGTGGTTTGCCTGATTCTTCCTACCACGGCTCCTTTGGTGGGTATGCTGATGTTAGGCAACCTGTTCCGTGAATCCGGCGTTGTAGGCCAGTTGGCGGAAACGGCTTCCAATGCTCTGATGTATATCGTAGTTATTGTTCTGGGAACTTCCGTAGGCGCAACCACCAGTGCAGAAGCCTTTTTAAAGATGGATACCATTAAGATCGTAATCCTCGGTCTGGTTGCCTTTGCACTGGGAACGGCGGCAGGCGTGGTATTCGGTAAAATTATGTCTAAGGTCACGGGAGGCAAGGTAAACCCGCTGATTGGTTCCGCCGGTGTGTCTGCCGTTCCTATGGCGGCCCGCGTATCCCAAAAGGTTGGTTCGGAAGCAGATCCTACCAACTTCCTGCTGATGCACGCAATGGGACCCAACGTTGCCGGCGTTATCGGTACGGCTGTAGCCGCGGGTACCTTTATGGCAATATTCGGGGTTAAATAATGAAGGAGGAAATAGAAATGGCAGAGGTAAATAAAAAGCCGGTAAAGATTGTGGAAACGGTTTTGCGCGACGCCCATCAGTCTTTGCTTGCAACACGTATGACAACGGAGCAGATGCTGCCCATTATTGATAAAATGGATAAGGTAGGCTACCATGCAGTAGAGTGCTGGGGAGGAGCCACCTTTGATTCCTGTCTGCGTTTCCTGAAGGAAGATCCCTGGGACAGACTGAGAAAGCTGAGAGACGGCTTTAAAAATACGAAGCTGCAGATGCTTTTCAGAGGTCAGAATATTCTGGGCTACAACCACTACGCAGATGATGTGGTTGAGTATTTCGTACAGAAATCCATTGCAAACGGCATTGATATTATCCGTATTTTTGACTGCTTAAACGACATCCGCAACCTGGAAACCGCAGTAAAGGCTACCAATAAAGAGAAGGGCCATGCTCAGATCGCCCTGTGCTACACCCTGGGAGACGCTTATACTCTGGATTACTGGAAAGACATTGCCAAGAGAATCGAGGATATGGGCGCTGATTCCCTGTGTATCAAAGATATGGCAGGCCTTTTAACTCCTTATCAGGCGGAAGAACTGGTACAGGCGTTAAAAGAGGGAACCAATCTTCCCATTGACCTTCACACCCATTATACCTCCGGTGTGGCTTCCATGACTTACTTAAAGGCGGTAGAGGCAGGCTGCGACATTATCGACTGCGCTATGTCGCCTCTGGCTCTGGGCACCAGCCAGCCGGCTACGGAAGTTATGGTAGAGACTCTCAGAGGAACTCCTTACGACACCGGTTATGATTTAAATCTCCTGGCTGAGATTGCAGCATACTTTACGCCAATCCGTGAGGAGGCTTTAAAGAGCGGCCTGTTAAATCCCAAAGTGCTGGGCGTTAATATCAAGACCCTTCAGTACCAGGTACCGGGCGGAATGCTTTCCAACCTGGTAAGCCAGTTAAAGGAAGCCGGAAAGGAAGATAAGTACCAGGAAGTTCTGGAAGAAATCCCCAGAGTAAGAAAGGATTTCGGAGAACCGCCGTTGGTTACCCCGTCTTCCCAGATCGTAGGTACTCAGGCTGTTATGAACGTACTGGCGGGAGAGCGCTACAAGATGGTACCAAAGGAGTCCAAAAAGATTATGCTGGGCGAATTTGGCCAGACTGTAAAGCCCTTTAATCCGGAAGTGCAGAAAAAGATTATTGGGGATGAAACTCCTATTACCTGCCGTCCGGCGGATCTCATTGCTCCCCAGTTGCCTCAGTTTGAGAAAGAATGCGCTCAGTGGAAGCAGCAGGACGAGGACCTTCTGTCCTACGCTCTGTTCCCGGCAGTTGCAAAGGAATTTTTCCAGTACCGCGAGGCGCAGCAGACAGGAATCGATCCCGCTGCCGCTGATAAGGCAAGCAAGGCTTATCCGGTATAATTCAATAAAGAAATGAAATGCGCAGGGGCGCTCCCGGAGCCGTAAAAAGCTTCGGGGGCGCCCTCTTTCTTACGACTTCATTACAAATTTGGTAAATTGTATGAACTTTTACTCTATTTGGTTGACATAGGAAGGGCTTTTTCATTATAATAATCTTGTTGTAATTTTGACGAAAGCCAAACAGGGTTTTTCATACAGGAGACAGTATCATGAAGAGAAGAAAAAGGAAAAGAGCGGCGGCTTTGGCCATGGGGGCCCTCATGGCGGTACAATTGCCCTGGTCGGCTTTTGAACCGCTGAGAGAGTGGAATCCGGCAGCAGTGGCTCAGGCTTATACTGAGCGGAGCGCAAGCGTCAAAGCCACGTCCCTTAATATACGAAGTGACGCAGGAACCAGCTACAGCGTAGTGGCGCGACTCAATTATGGCACAGCGGTTACAGTTATTGGTGAGAAAAAGGCCAGCGACGGCGTTTTGTGGTATCAGATACGTTTCAGCGGCAGCGGCGGGGCGCAGCAGACGGGATACGCTTCCAGCCAGTATATTAAATTCCCCGTTTCGTATTCCCAGGATTCCGACTTTGAGGCCTATATGACGGCCCAGGGCTTTCCGGAATCTTACAAAGCCGGACTGCGGGAACTGCACGCTCTGTATCCGTCCTGGATTTTTACGGCCCAGCATACGGGGCTGGACTGGGAAACGGTCATTGACAATGAGAGCGTCATTACCCGAAACCTGGTGTCAAGCAGCAGCATATCTTCCTGGAAATCCATAGAGGACGGGGCGTACAACTGGGACACCAGCACATGGAACGGTTTTGACGGATCCAATTGGGTTCAGGCCTCAGAGGATATTATCCGCTACTATATGGATCCCAGAAATTTTTTAAATGAGAAGTACATATTCCAGTTTTTAGTCCAGAGCTATAACTCTTCCGTCAGCACGGCGGAGGGGCTTGAGCAGATGGTAAAAGGAACGTTTTTGGAAAGCACTGCTACGGGAACCTCTCCCGGGACAGGAACAACCCCGGGAACCCAGGGACCGTCTTCCGGCGGCCCGGGGACGGAATCCGGCACCGCTTCCGGGACGACTGCGGCAGGCCCCGGCGGGGGAACGGTTACGGTAGTTCCGGAAAGCAGCGGCAGTCAGGAAAACGGAAATGCGGGGTCAGGAAACGTAACTTTGGAAGGCCCTGGCGGTTCCGGAACGTCCACTTCTGATGTGAGCCTTGTAGGACCTCAGGCGTCTGTTTCGGAAAAGAAGAGGGAGTACCTGACAGAAACAGGACCGGGAGTCGGCTTGTCCGGCCCCTCTTCCGGCAATACCATTTATGCAGGAAGCGACGCGGGACCATCGGCATCGGGAAGCGGTTCCTCCGGATCCGGATCTTCCGTGACCACAGGGGGTTCCAGTCCATCTTCCGGCAGCCGTTCTTATGTTGATATTATTTTGGACGCCGGAGCCCAGTCAGGGGTAAACCCCTATGTACTGGCGGCTATGATTATCCAGGAGCAGGGAACTGCAGGCACAAGCCCTATGATCTCCGGAACGGTATCAGGATACGAAGGAATTTACAATTTCTTTAATGTGGAAGCCTATGAGACAAGTACCATGAGCAAGGTGGCCAAAGGCCTTGCCTACGCTTCTCAGTCCGGTTCTTACAGCCGCCCGTGGAATACGGTAGAAAAATCTATCATCGGCGGCGCCGTCAATTACGGCGAAAATTATGTAAAGGCCGGTCAGGACACGTTCTATCTGAAAAAGTTTAATGTCCAGGGAAGCAATATGTACAAGCACCAGTACATGACCAACGTTCAGGGAGCTGCTTCCGAGGGCGCTAAGATGGCGGAGGCTTACGGCGACGCTTTAAAGACGACGGTTTTGGAATTTAAAATTCCGGTGTACAATAATATGCCGGCGGAGGCAAGCGGAATGCCTACTTTGGACGGCAGCCCCAATAACAAGCTGTCTTCCTTAAATGTTTCCGGCTTTACCCTGACCCCGGTATTTAATAAAGATATGGTGTCTTACGATTTAATTGTCCATTCTTCCGTTACGGCTTTAACGGTTCAGGCTTCGGCCCTGGAAAGCCACGCGCAGATCAGCGGGGCGGGGACCGTTAGCCTGACGGGAACCAATACGGATGTAAAGATTACAGTGACGGCCCAAAACTGCACAGCAAGGGAATACGTCATTCACGTGGTTCAGAGCGCCAGCGGCCCTGTGGCCAGCTCTGACGCCGGAACCATACAGAACTCGTCGCCCGGAACTTCAGGAGGTCCGTCAGTCACTCCCGTTGATTCCGGCGGATCCGGAGGGACAGAGGCAGGGCCGGGAGTCCCGGCGGGTTCCGGTTCTTCCGGGACATCGGAGATTCCGGCAGGAAGCACATCCGGACCTGGCGGAAGCAATGTTACGGTGATAAATTAAACTGGGGGATAAAGAAAAGATATGAACGCAAAGATAAAATTGTTTTTCGCAAAACTGGCGGTGTTGTGGACGCTGACTATTGCAGCCTCAGCCGGAATGGTTTCTTTTGCCTGGGCGGCCAGTGGAAAGATTCAATTCAGCGATCCGAGCGCCACTGTAGGCAGCGAAGTAACTGTTAATTTAAAAGTAAATACTACTGGAGGAGAGAGCCTCAGCAGGGCGGATATTGCCTTGTCTTATGATGCCAACGCTTTGGAATTTGTCAGCGGCAACAGTGTGGAGGGCGGAAGCGGAGCCCTGCGGGCCCACGGTTCACCTGACGCCAATTCGCCTTCTGTCATTGTATTTTCTATGAAATTCCAGGCAAAGCAGGCGGGCTCCAGCCAGATTACTGTAACTTCCCAGGAAGTTTACGATGGAGATTCCCAGATTGTAACCATGGATCATGTGGGAAATTCTACGGTTACCGTACAGGCCGTAGCCAATGCGTCTTCCGACGCCTCCCTTTCTTCTCTTCAGGTGTCGCCGGGAACCCTTTCGCCGGAATTTTCTTCCGGCACAGACGCGTATAGCGTCAACGTAGGCTTGGACGTAGAGAGACTGACGGTGAATGTAGGCCTGACGGATCCCAATGCCACCTATACGGTGACGGGCAATGAAGATCTCCAGGAGGGAGAGAACACGGTTGTGTGCCGGGTAACGGCCCAGGACGGCGAAACTGTTAAGGATTATACCATTACGGTATTAAAAGATGAAAACGGAGCCAGCGCCGGTTCAGAAGGAACTGCAGGCACGGATCTGTCAGAAAGCGTAAGCCTGGAAGCGGCGGCAAAGGCCATTACCATTATCGGTTTGGAGGAAGGCGTGGCGATTCCGGAAGGATTCCAGGAAACCACCATTAACATTGACGGCCACAGAGTAACAGGATGGGTATGGGCTTCTGATACTGAGCCTGATTACTGTGTATTCTATGGTATGAACTCTGCGGGAGAGAAGAATTTCTACCGCTATGACTTAACAGAAAAGACCATTCAGCGTTACTTCCAGGATCCGGCTCTGGATACGGGAGTGACTATGGAAGAGCATACGGCAGTTGTAAATCAGTACAATGATCTCCTTCATGACTACCAGATTCAGAGAATTGTAATGATTGTACTTATTGCTATTGTGCTGGTACTTTTCGCCCTGATTATTTACCTCTTAGTGAGAAACGGCAAAAAGCCGCCTTCCAAACCTGACAGAAGCAGGGCAAAGCAAAAAGTCTCCAGAGAGTATGATTCCTTCGAGGAGGAAGCTGACGAGGACTACGCCGATCCGGAAGACCGGTATATGAGAGGCGAAGAGGACGACGATTACGGCTTTGAAGAGATTAAGCTGGAGCCTCAGGTGAGACGGCCCAGAAGAGCAGAGGAGACAGCCCGTCCGGAAGTGCGCAGGGAAGAGCGAGGACGCATGGAAGCCAGAGTGCAGCCGTCCGGGGCACGCCGTCCGGATCCCAGAATGGAACAGACCCAGGTAATATCCCGCCGTACTCAGGATGCTCCGCTAAGAGGGCAGCAGCCTCAGAGGGCTGCGGAGCGTCCGGTTCAGCCTAATGCCTCCAGACAGGCGGTTTATGGTCCGGGAACTGCCGGCCGTCCTGCGGCAAGGCCTGCGGCGGGACGACCGGAGCCGCCCAGACAGAAACCTGCTCCTTACCCCCAGCAGAACGTTATAGATGATGATGACGATTTTGAATTTTTAGATATTGACGAGTAGTAAAGAGACGGCGCAGCTTTTTGGCTGCGTCGTTTTCACTCCCTTTACAGCCGTCTCATAATTTGATATACTAATCAGCGACACCGAATGCAGCCCCTTGGGGTGCATGAAGGATTGGTTTTAAAAGAAACCGGGAGAAACGGATGGAAATTTCTTACAAGCTGGAGCATTTTCAGGGTCCTCTGGATTTGCTTTTGCATTTAATTGAAAAGAATAAGGTTAATATTTATGACATTCCCATTGCGGAGATCACAGAGCAATACCTGGAATACGTCAGCCATATGGAAAAAGAGGATCTGAATCTCGTCAGTGAATTTCTGGTTATGGCGGCGACTTTGCTGGATATTAAAGCCCAGATGCTTCTTCCCGCTGAAATTGATGAGGAAACAGGGGAAGAACAGGATCCCAGGGCAGAACTGGTGGCCCGTTTGCTGGAATATAAGAAATTCAAATATATGGCGGCAGCCCTTCAGGATTTAGAGGAGGATGCTGAGGGAGTCTTTTATAAAGAGCCTACAGTACCTAGGGAAGTAGCACGCTATGAGGCTCCCGTGGATCTGGACAAGCTTCTGGGGGATTTGACTCTGGCAAAGCTTCAAAGTATTTTTGAGCAGGTCATGAAACGCCGGGAAGATAAAATCGACCGGGTTCGAAGCAATTTCGGCACTATACGGAAGGAACCCGTAAGCCTGGAAGAAAAAATCGGCAGCGTAATGCAGTACGCCAGAAAACACAGGAGATTCCGTTTCCGTCAGATGCTGGAAAGCGGGGAAGACCGGCTGGAAGTAGTAGTGACATTTCTGGCGATTCTGGAACTGATGAAAATCGGAAAAATTTATTTGACCCAGGAACACGCCTTTGACGATATGGAGATTGAAACTCTGGAACCGGAAGGCGAAGAGGGCGATTTGGAGCTGGAGGATCTGTCCGGCTTCGTAAGCTGATGAATGGAGGAATCAGAAAGATGGATGACAGAGCTGCAGAAAAGTCAGGAGCGGATCAGCGCCCCTTTCCTTCTTCCGAATTTCCTCCGGTAACGGATGAACGGGAGCAGGAAGCCATAGCGGAAGCCGTACTGTTTACCATGGGAAAATCAGTAGACATTGGACAGTTGGCTGCGGCTATGGGGCAGGACAGCGAGACGGCCAGAGCAGCCGTACTGCGCCTGAAGAAACGCTGTGAAAAAGAAAAAAGAGGGGTCCAGGTTATTGAGCTGGAAGACTCCTATCAGATGTGCACCCCGTCCCGCTACTATCCCAATTTGATTCAGGTAGCGGCGGCCCCCAAAAAACAAGTGCTGACAGAGGTAGTGCTGGAAACCCTGTCTATTATTGCCTATAAGCAGCCGATTACGAAAATGGAAATCGAAAAGATCCGGGGCGTTAAATCGGATCACGCCGTAAACCGCCTGATTGAATACAACCTGGTTTGCGAAGCAGGCCGTCTGGACGCTCCGGGGCGTCCGGCCCTTTTTGCCACTACAGAGGAATTTCTGCGGAGATTCGGCGTGGGCTCTCCCACAGATCTTCCGGATTTAAACCCGGAGCAGGAAGAAGAGATTAAGACAGAGGTGGAAGAGGAGCTGCAGCTTAGAATGGAAGAACTGGAAGCGGCAGCGGCGAAAGAGCCGGAGGAAGAGAATGGCGGCGCTGAAGGGTAGAGAAAAAGGAGATTTGCATGAAAAGAATAGCGAGATTTTATAAAGTAAGCTTTGAACGCTTCCGGGCAGACTGGGAAGAAACTTTCGGAGAACAGGACCTGGAAAAAATCCGGGCTATTTATGAAGGGATTCATTTGCCTGCCCGGGCCACTGCCGGATCCGCCGGATACGATTTCCATCTGCCTTTGGCTGTGACGCTGAGGCCGGGAGAAACGGCTAAGATTCCTACTGGGGTAAGGGCGGAGATCTGCGAAGGCTGGGTTCTTCAGATATATCCCCGGAGCAGCCTTGGCTTTAAATACCGTCTGCAAATGAATAATACGGTGGGAATCATTGACAGCGATTACTTTTATTCTGACAATGAAGGCCATATTTTTATTAAGATTATTAACGCCTCCAGAGAGGGCAAGATAACGGAACTGAAAGAAGGAATGGCTTTTGCTCAGGGGATTTTCCTGCCTTACGGAATTACGGAGGATGATGACTGCGAAACACTGCGAAACGGCGGTTTTGGAAGTACCGACGGCCAATAGGAGAGGGAATGGATCAGAAAAGAAAAAATAAAAGAAAACGGCTCTTGCGTCTGGCTGCCCTTGGGACTTGCCTTGGACTTCTCGGGGCAGGCATATCCGGCTGCGGCGTGGGAAATGGGGCAAAACGCCAGGAGCTGAGGCTCCAGGCCATTGAACAAATGGATTCCGGCGACTATTCCGGCGCAATCAGCGTTCTGGACGAAGCCCTGGATCTGGGAAAGGGATCTGTGGGAGCCTTTGAAATCGATATTTTGCAGTACCGGGCCGAAGCGGAGTTTCGGGCGGAAGATTATGCCGCTGCCGCCCATACCTATGATGTTTTGCTGCAGGTGGATGAAGAGCGCCCGGAATACATCCGGCTCAGGTGTATTTCCAGCATCCGCAGCGGAGATGTGGACGCCGCCCTGGAAGATTTCCAAAACCTGTACAGCCAGACCGGAGAAGAGGATCCGGAGGCCATGGGGCAGTTGGCCGCCGATGTGGGAATGGCCTTAGAAAGCGCAGGGAGGACCCAGGAGGCTTTGGAGATTTACAGTCAGGCCCAGGCGGACGGCTTGGCAAACTCAATCATTTACAACCGTATCGGCCTTTGCCGTATGGCGGAGGAAGCTTACATTCAGGCGGAGGCCGCTTTTGCGGCAGGGCTGGAATGCCCCGATAAAACGGCGGAAGCCGATCTGATGTTTAACCGGGCGGTGGCCCTGGAATATCAGGGAGAATATCAGCAGGCCCTGGCGGCCTTTGAGGAATATACGGCCAGATTCGGCCAGGACGACAAGGCACAACACGAGATTGATTTTTTGAGGACCAGATAAAAGCGGTCTGGAATGCGGAGGGATATGGCAGAACTCATAGATTTAAAAGAAGTGCAGGAACGGGTGATCCTTATAGGAGTCAGCCAGGGGGACGGAAGCGACGCAGAAAAGTCTTTGGATGAGCTGGAGGAGTTGGTAAAGACCGCCGGAGCTCAGACGGCGGGCCGGATCATCCAGAAACGGGAACAGGCCCATCCCGGCACTTATCTGGGAAAAGGTAAACTGGAAGAGGTGAAAGAGGTCCTTTGGGAGCTGGAAGCCACAGGGGTGGTCTGCGATGATGAATTGTCTCCGGCTCAGCTAAGGAATATGGAAGAAGCTCTGTCTGTGAAAGTAATGGATCGGACTATGGTGATTCTGGATATTTTTGCGAAACGAGCCAATACCAGAGAAGGTAAGATTCAGGTTGAGTTGGCCCAACTGCGGTACCGGGCCGTGCGCCTGGTAGGAATGCGGGCTTCCCTGTCCCGTCTGGGCGGCGGTATCGGAACCAGAGGTCCGGGTGAGAAAAAACTGGAGGTGGACCGGAGACGGATTCACGACAGGATTGGCCAGCTAAAAAGGGAGCTGGAGGAGGTAAAGCGCCATCGGGAGGTGCAGAGAAGCCGAAGACAGCAGGCAGGCTGCGTGTCAGTAGCTATTGTAGGGTACACCAATGCAGGAAAATCCACTCTCTTAAATCGCCTGACAGGAGCCGGGATTTTGGCGGAGGATAAACTGTTTGCCACCCTGGATCCCACTACCAGAAATCTGGAGCTTCCCGGCGGACAGAATATCCTGGTTACAGATACCGTAGGATTTATCCGCAAACTTCCCCATCACCTCATAGACGCCTTCCGGAGTACTTTGGAGGAAGCCAGGTACTGCGATATAATCCTCCATGTGGCGGACTGCTCCAATCCTCAGCTAGAAGAGCAGATCCATGTAGTTTATGAGACGCTGAGACAGCTTGAGATAACGGGAAAGACGGTGATAACCGCTTTCAATAAAATCGACTGTCTGGAAGGTGAGACGATTTTAAGAGACATACAGGCAGATTACCAGGTAAAGATTTCCGCAAAAACAGGAACCGGTATTCCGGAATTGCTGGAGCTGCTGGAAACCATTGTACGGAGCCAGAGAGTCTATTTGGAGAAGACTTACCCTTACCGGGACGCAGGGCTGATTCAGGAGATTCGCCGCCAGGGGACGCTATTGGAAGAGGACTACCGGGAAGACGGAATCTACGTAAGGGCCTATGTTTCAGCGGAGAGCTTTGGGCGGCTGTTTGCGGGGGAATAGAGCCGTCAAATTATTCATGTAGGGCATCCGCCAGAATGTGGTAGAGCATACACAGCCATGCATTCATAATTTGACGGATTCCACGATATTGGCTGATTGGAGAGGTCTTTGGCCGTCAAATTATTCATGTAGGGCATCCGCCAGAATGTGGTAGAGCATATACAGCCATGCATTCATAATTTGACGGGTTCTACGATATTAGCTAACGGGAGAGGTTTTTGGCCGTCAAATTATTCATGTAGGGCATCCGCCCTATAGAAGAAAAAGAAGGAAGACCGTCCAGTAAGCCAGCTTCCTGTCCGGCCTTTCTCCTTTTCCTTCTGCATGGCTGACTTGAAAAGCACAATATTTAGGATTTGAAATATTTTAAATTCTACATATTGTGTTTTTCTTTTGGTTCTGCTATAATAGGTTGCGTAGCGGTTGAATCCTGGGTTGACAAAGCCGTGCATATCCCGCGAAAGGATATGGGCGTTTTTGTGAGCCTGGGGTTTTTAGGCTGTGGGGAGCGTTTACCCCAGGTGAAATTACACGAGAAAAATTGTTTTGGCGAAAGGAGTCATGGATAGGATGATTAAGGTAGTAAAACGTGACGGGGAGATTGCGGAGTTTACTCTGTCAAAGATTACGGAGGCCATTAAAAAAGCTTTTAAGGCCACGAAGAAGGAGTACAACAACGAAATTCTGGAACTGCTTTCCCTCCGGGTGACTGCTGACTTTCAGTCTAAAATGAAAGACGGCACCATCAGCGTGGAGGAGATTCAGGACAGCGTGGAGCACGTTTTGGAGCAGACGGGATATACGGAAGTAGCAAAGGCTTATATTCTGTACCGTAAGCAGCGGGAAAAAATCCGCAATATGAAAAATACCATTCTGGATTACAAGGACGTAGTAAACAGTTACGTAAAGGTAGAGGATTGGCGAGTAAAGGAAAACTCTACTGTAACCTATTCCGTAGGCGGCTTGATTTTAAGCAACTCCGGAGCGATTACTGCCAATTACTGGCTGTCTGAGATTTACGATCAGGAGATTGCCAACGCTCACCGGAATGCGGACATCCATCTCCACGACCTTTCGATGCTGACAGGCTACTGCGCAGGCTGGTCTTTAAAACAGCTTCTGGTAGAAGGTCTGGGCGGCATTACCGGCAAGATTACATCCTCTCCGGCAAAGCATCTGTCTGTACTGTGCAATCAGATGGTAAACTTTTTGGGAATTATGCAGAATGAATGGGCCGGCGCCCAGGCGTTCTCTTCCTTTGATACCTATCTGGCGCCCTTTGTAAAGGCGGACAATCTGACTTATCCGGAAGTTAAGAAGTGTATCGAGTCCTTTATTTACGGCGTAAATACGCCCAGCCGCTGGGGAACGCAGGCTCCCTTCTCCAACATTACCTTAGACTGGACTGTGCCGGACGATATGGCGGAGATGAATGCCATTGTAGGCGGAAAGGAAATGGATTTTAAGTACAAAGACTGCAAGAAGGAAATGGACATGGTCAATAAGGCCTTTATTGAAACCATGATTGAAGGCGACGCCAATGGACGGGGCTTCCAGTATCCCATTCCGACCTACTCCATCACCAGCGATTTCGACTGGTCAGATACGGAAAATAACCGTCTGCTGTTTGAAATGACAGCTAAGTACGGCACACCCTATTTTTCCAATTACATTAACAGCGATATGAAGCCCAGCGACGTCCGCAGTATGTGCTGCCGCCTGCGTCTGGATCTTCGGGAGCTGAGAAAGAAGACAGGCGGATTCTTTGGTTCCGGCGAGAGCACGGGATCCATTGGCGTTGTAACCATCAATATGCCCAGACTGGCTTATCTGGCAAAGGATGAAGAGGACTTCTACCGCCGTCTGGATCACATGATGGACGTTTCCGCCCGCTCTTTAAAGACCAAGAGAGAGGTTATTACCAAGCTGCTGGACAACGGCCTCTATCCTTACACCAAACGGTACCTGGGAACCTTTGAGAATCATTTTTCCACTATCGGTCTGGTGGGAATGAACGAAGCCGGCCTTAATGCAAAGTGGCTGGGAAAAGATATGACCCATCCGGAAACCCAGAAGTTCAGCAAAGACGTTTTAAACCACATGAGGGAAAGACTGAAAGATTACCAGGAAATGTACGGGGATCTCTACAACCTGGAAGCGACTCCGGCGGAGTCCACCAGCTACCGTCTGGCAAAGCACGACAAGAAGCGTTTCCCGGACATCAAGACGGCCAACGGCGACTGCGGAACGCCTTACTACACCAACAGCTCCCATCTGCCCGTAGGCTATACCTCAGATGTATTTGACGCTTTGGACGTACAGGACGAACTGCAGACCCTTTATACATCCGGTACGGTATTCCACGCCTTCCTGGGAGAGAAGCTTCCGGACTGGAAGGCTGCGGCGAAACTGGTTCGTACCATTGCGGAAAATTACCGCCTGCCCTATTACAGTATTTCACCCACCTACTCCATCTGCAAGGATCACGGTTACTTATCCGGCGAGCACTTTAGCTGTCCGGTCTGCGGCAAAGAGGCCGAGGTTTACAGCCGTATTACCGGTTACTACCGCCCTGTAAAGAACTGGAATGAAGGAAAATTAGAGGAATACAAAGCGCGTAAGACCTATGATCCCTTCCACTCCAAGATTAAAAAGAGCCACAGCATTGTCCAGGTATCGGAAGAGAAGACGGAAACTCCGGAGGGCAACGCCGTTTACCTCTTTACCACAAAGACCTGCCCCAACTGCAAGGCAGCCAAAGAGTTTTTAAAGGACATGGATTATAAGGTCATTGACGCGGAGGAAAATCCGGAGATGTCTGACCGGTACGGCATTATGCAGGCTCCTACTCTGGTAATGGTCAGAGACGGAAAGGTAGAAAAGTACGTAAACGCCTCCAATATCAGAAAGTTTGCAGAAAACAACCAGTAACCCCTTTTTTTGTGCTGACTGCTGAAAATAGGTAAAAAATTCCATAGAATTTCTGCTATTTGATGAAAAATAAAATTTTCATTGACATTGGAGAAAGGCAGCACTATAATTAGACCCATCAAAAGCACTGGCGCTTTAACGACGCCGGTGCTTTTTCGATTTATGGGAAACTCTTGTTTTCGATAAATCAAATCCCTCCGGAGGGGATAGATAGAATGTGCGCACTTCTGAACTTCAAAAAGGAATGGAAGAGGAGGAAGGAAGTATGTATTCAGCGACAGACGTGATTTGGGTTCTTGTAGGTACAGTTCTTATTTTCTTTATGCAGGCGGGTTTTGCCCTCTGTGAAGCGGGCCTTACCAGAGCAAAAAACACGGGAAATATTCTGATGAAAAACATGATGGATTTTTGTATCGGAACTCCGTGCTACTGGCTCATAGGCTTTGGCCTGATGTTTGCCGGAGGAGGCGCTTTAATCGGAGGCTTTGATCCCCTGATTCGGGGAAGCTACGATTTCGGTACGCTGCCTACCTGGTGCTACGCGATTTTCCAGACAGTTTTTTGCGCCACAGCCGCCACAATCGTGTCCGGCTCCATGGCGGAAAGAACGAATTTTAAAGCCTATTGTGTCTATAGTGCGGCTATCAGTTTAGTGGTTTATCCCATTTCCGGACATTGGATCTGGGGCGGAGGCTGGCTCTCCTGGTTAGGTTTCCACGATTTTGCAGGTTCCACCTGCGTCCACATGGTAGGCGGCGTGACAGCCTGTCTGGGGGCGGCTCTTCTGGGACCCAGAATCGGCAAGTATGACAGAGACGGAAAGCCGCGGGCGATTCCCGGCCACAATATGACGGCAATGGCCCTGGGCGTGTTTATTCTCTGGTTCTGCTGGTTCGGCTTTAACGGCGGTTCTACGGCGGCAATGAGTTCAGATGACGATATGGTTCTGGCCTCTCTGGTAATGTTTAACACAAACCTGGCGGCAGCAGTTGCCACTCTGGTAGCCATGATATTTACCTGGATCCGTTACGGCAAGCCCGATGTATCCATGACCTTTAACGCGGCCCTGGCAGGACTGGTGGCAATCACAGCTCCCTGCGACTGCGTAACGCCTGTAGGAGCCTTCTTTATCGGACTGGTGGCAGGCATTTTGGTAGTCTTCTCCGTAGAGTTTTTCGATAAAATTGCAAAAATCGACGATCCCGTAGGCGCGGTGTCCGTCCATATGGTAAATGGAATCTGGGGAACCATTGCGGTAGGACTCTTCAGCGACGGCGGCAACGGTGTAGGAAAAGGCCTTTTTTACGGCGGAGGCTTCAGGCAGTTGGGCGTTCAGGCCCTTGGATTTGTCACAGTAGCCGCTTATGTACTGGTAGTGATGTTTATTATCTTTAAGCTTATTGATAAAACCATTGGCCTGCGGGTACCGGCGGAAGTGGAAATAGACGGTCTGGATTCCCATGAACACGGTCTGGTATCGGCTTATTCCGGCTTTGCCATTACAGATATGACCAATGCCGATATGGATATAAACGAAAATACGGATCTTGGAGAGAGCGATGCAGACAAAGCGACCCAGCGTCAGATGGATGCCGCTGTAAAGGTAGTGGAGAGTCCGGCGCCGGAAGGCATTTTCAATACGGGAATGAATAAAGTAAGCATTATATGCAGGCTCGCCAAATTCGACGCCTTAAAGACAGCCCTTAACAATCTGGGGGTAACGGGCATTACGGTGACTCAGGTTATGGGCTGCGGCATTGAAAAGGGAGCCGGAGAAAAATACAGGGGCGTTGAAGTGGATATGAACCTGCTGCCAAAAGTAAAGGTAGAAGTAGTGGTCAGCAAGATCCCCGTAGACGCAGTCATTGCAACGGCAAAGAAAACCCTGTATACAGGCCATATTGGAGATGGAAAGATATTTGTCTACCCTGTGGCCAGAGTGGTCAAGGTACGGACCGGCGAAGAAAATTACCAGGCTCTTCAGGATGTAGAGTAGGGATAAAAATAAATAGTGAAGGACTTATAAAAATCAGGAAGCCGCCTCATTTCAGAGGCAGCTTCCTGATTTTGCTGAACCAACGGAAATAGACTAAAAAGAGAATAGAGGTAATGGTCCAGGTGAGGGGATAGCTGAAACAGATGGTTTTAATATCCGGATAGAGGGGAACGGCAATAAATATCCAGACCACTCTCAGAAGGCATACGCCCAAAGCCGTCATAACCATGGGGATCCAACAGTCGCCGATGCCCCGCAGTGCGCCGGACAGGATTTCAATGCATACGTAAGTGACAAAGGTAGGAACCAGAAAACGCAGGATCTCCATGCCTTTGTCAATGACAGCCCCGTCGGTAGTAAAGAGAAGGTAGATATAGCTGCCAAAGAAATAGAGGATAAGGCTTAAAAATACCGTGGAAACCATACTGATGGCAAGACAGACCCGAATCCCTTTATAAACCCGGGCGGTCTTGCCGGCTCCGTAATTTTGCCCCACAAAGGTGGTGGCGGAAATGCCAAAGGCGTTGATAATCATCCAGTAGATGCTGTCGATTTTTCCGTAGGCAGTCCAGGCGGCAATAACGTCAGTACCCAGAGAATTGACGCTGATCTGGATAATAATGTTGGAAGAGGAATACATAACCGACTGAAGGCCTGCGGGAAGCCCGATCTGGATAATTCTTAAAAGCATATGGGGATGGATGCGCAGGGATTTGAGGGAAAGGCGGTACATATCCGGAGTTCTCATAAGGACTGCCGCCACCAGGATGGCGGAAACAACCTGAGAGGCAATGGTTGCCAGGGCAGCTCCGGCAACGCCCATGGAAAAGCCCACAACCAGGACAATATCCAGGACGATATTGGTAAAGCAGCTTGCAATTAAAAAGTACAGGGGGCGTTTGGAATCGCCGATGGCCCGGAGTATACCGGCCCCCATATTGTAAAGAAGATTGGCTGTCAGCCCCGCAAAGTAGATTCTAAGATACAGGACAGAATCCGGAAGGATGGCTTCCGGCGTATCCATAGCCCGCAATGCGGCCGGGGCAAAGAGGATGCCGGCAGCCGTAAGGATCACTCCTCCTATAAGAGAGAAGGCCACGGAAGTGTGGACGGCTTCTTCCACCCGTTTGCCGCGTCCGGCCCCGTAAAACTGGGAAATAATGACGGTAGATCCAGAGGAGAGGCCTACAAAAAAGCCTACAATCAGATTAATGATAGTAGCAGTGGATCCGCCCACGGCAGCCAGACCTTCTTTGCCTACAAAGCGTCCCACAATTACGGCGTCCGCCGTATTGTAGAGCTGCTGGAAAAAGGTTCCGAATAAAATAGGAAAGAAAAAGAGAAGGAGCTGTTTCCAGATCACTCCCTCGGTAATGGGATTTCCCCCTGCCTTTTTAACTGCGATGCTCTTTTCCATGACAGTAATTTCCTCCTGTGTATGCCGTTATAATCTGCTAAGGCTTAATTACCAATTATACACATTTTTGAGAAAAAGAAAAGAGGAAAAAAGCGGGCTTTGCAGCACACGCCAAAGAGCAGCGGCGGTCAATCCGCCGCCGCTTTAGACAGGGCTCTTTCAATGGCGTTTAAAAGAACCTGGGACGTATACCGGGAACCGGATTCATAAGTAATTCCTTCTAAAGACTGGCTGGCAATGATCTGCTCCGCCAGATTGTCCATAGAGGGCTGTATAAGGGGATACATAGTGGCGATGGATTCATCCAGGGGAACCAGGGAGATAGAAGTAATTTCACTGGCATTTACGGCGACTTCCACGTTAACTGTCTGATTTCCCAGGGAAATGGAGGCGGAATAAACGCCGGGTATGTAGGATGTCTGAAGGCTTTGCTCATGGACGGCTCCGCCGGAGTCAGGGGCGGCTGAATCCGATTTTCTGGCGCGAAGCATAAAAAGAAACAGGGCAATGAGCAGGAGAGCAAGCCCCGCAAAGATGGCCGTATAGATGATTTCCTTCATGCGAAGCACCACGATTTTTGTTCTTGAGCTCATAAAGAACCTCCCAAAGAGTTTACTATAATCTATTAATTTTACATGGGTTTTATGCTATAATAGGAAGACTGGAACGGATTTTTGCATTGTGAAGGAAGTTAGGAGAGACGACATGGCATTGCAGTATGTGTTTGGAACCTCAGGTTCAGGAAAAACTCATTATTTATATCAGAAGGCGGTGGATACGGCTGTAAAGGAGCCGGATACCTCCGTTTTCTTTATCGTACCGGAACAGTTTACCATGCAGGCCCAGAAGGAAATTATTGCCCTTCACCCCAGACACGGAATGATGAATATTGACGTCATTAGCTTCCGGCGTCTGGCTTACCGGGTCTTTGAAGAACTGGCAGTGGAAAATCTGACGGTTTTAGACGATATGGGAAAGTCTATGGTACTGCAGAAGGTGGCGGTTCTGGAAAAAAGGAATCTGGGACTGTACCAGAGGCTTTTGGATAAAAACGGCTTTATCGGCCAGCTAAAGTCTATGCTGTCGGAATTTTACCAGTACGGCATAGCTCCGGATAAGCTGGAGGAACTGGAAAAAGCGGCCTCCAGGCCCCTCTTAAAACAAAAGCTTCAGGACATGGCGGTTTTGTACCATGGCTTTCAGGAATACATTGCCGGACGGTTTTCTACGGCGGAAGAAATCCTGGAAAGCCTGTGCCGGGTACTGCCTCAGTCCCGGCTGATCAAAAACAGCGTCATATTTTTAGACGGCTATACGGGATTTACCCCTGTACAGTACCGGATTGCAGGGCTTCTTTTGTCATACGCAAAAGAGGTAACCGTCAGCGTTACCTTAGACCCGGAGAAAAATCCCTATGAGGAGGTTTCTATCCAAAACCTGTTTTATATGGGAAAACATATGGTAAGCCGGCTGGAACGGATCCGCCGGCAGTCCGGGGCCAAAAAGAAGGAAGACATTATCTGCGGAGAACAGCCCAGATTTTTAAAGGCGCCGGCTTTGGGTTTTTTGGAAAAGAGGCTTTTCCGCCCAGGGAGTCCTTATGAGGACAGGGAAGGCCTGCGCCCTGCAGCAGATCAAATCTGGCTTTACCAGGGAAAAAATCCGGGGGAAGAGATCCGCTTCGTCTGCACCCAGATCGAAAGAGCCGTGCGCCGGGAGGGAATGCGGTACCGGGATATGGCGGTTATTACCGGGGATTTGGGAGAGTACGGAAAAGAAATCAGCCGTCAGTTTGAGGAAGCCGGAATCCCCTTCTTTTTAGACGATAAGAAAAAGATCGTAGAAAATCCTCTGGTAGAACTCATTCGCAGCGCCCTGGAAGTTATCAGCCAGGACTTTTCTTATGAAAGCCTATGCCGCTATTTAAAATGCGGTCTTTCGGGAACCTGGAAAGAGACGGCGGAGCAGTCGTCAGAGGGGGACTGCCCCTGGAAGAACCGGCTTTTGGCGGATCGGCTGGAAAATTATATCAGAGCCCTGGGGATCCGGGGCTACAGCCGTTGGGACAGCAGTTGGGACCGAACCTACCGGGGCGGGGAATCCATAAATTTGGAAGAGCTAAACGCTTACCGTCAGGAAGTGCTGGAGCCTTTGGCGAAACTGAGAGAGGCATTTTCGGAAGAAAATGCAACAGTGGATTCTGTTACGGCAAAGCTGGAAGAGTTTTTGGAAGAAGAAAAGGCTGAGGAAAAACTGGCCTGGTATGAAGGAATCTTTACCCGGAATAAGCAGACGGTTCTTGCCAAGGAGTACGGTCAGGCTATGGGGCTGGTAAAAGAAATGTTTCAGCGGCTGAGAGCCCTTTTGGGAGAAGAAAAAACTTCCAGAAAGGACTATGGGCGTCTTCTGGACGCAGGCTTTGACGAGATCCAGGTGGGTTCCATTCCTGCGGCCGTAGATCGCGTAGTGGCGGGAGATCTTACCAGAACCCGTCTGGACGCTGTAAAGATCCTCTTTTTCGTAGGGGTCAACGAAGGCATTGTCCCTCAGAGAAAAGGCCAAAAGAGCCTGCTGACGGATGAAGAACGGGAGTTTTTCGCCCAAAATGAGGCGGAGCTGGCTCCCACCGCCAGAGAGGACGGCTGCATTCAGCGCTTCTACCAATATCTGATGCTTTCCAAGCCTTCCTGGCGCCTGGTTTTGTCTTACGCCCAATTATCCCCCACAGGAGACACCCGGAGGCCGTCAGGACTCTTAGGGGAGGTAAAAGGGATCTTCCCTCAATTAAAGACCATTGGGGAAGAAGACTGGGAGTGGCCCATTCAGAAGGCCGGAGACGGAATCAGACGGATTATAGCCGGTTTCCAGGAGGAAAACGGCACGGAGGATCCGGAATTTTTAGAGATTTACCGCTGGTTTTCCAGTCAGGAAGAATGGAAAGACGCCATAGAAAGACTGACAGAGGCAGCCTTTTCTTCCTATAAAGAAAGGGGAATCGGGCGGGCCGCAGCCAAAGCCCTTTACGGTTCTGTCCTTCAGGGCAGTGTTACCCGCATGGAAAAATACGCCTCCTGCGCCTATGCTCATTTTCTCCAGTACGGCCTGGAGTTGATGGAACGCCGGGAGTATGAGCTGGCGGCGGCTGATATGGGAAATCTGTTTCATCAGGCCATTGACCAATGCTTTAAACGGGCCGGAGAGCGAGAACTGGACATGACCTCCATGGGGGAAGAAACCAGAAAAGCTTTGGTAAAGGAGTGCGTGGAGGAGATCGCGGGTCAGTACGGAAATACCATTCTCCAAAGCTCCGCCCGAAACGCTTATCTGGCGGCGCGGATTGAACGGATTACCGACAGGACCATATGGGCTTTGGCAGAGCAGATGAAAAAGGGGGACTTTGTACCGGCGGCCTTTGAGGTATCTTTCTCCGCCATTGACGATTTAAAGGCAATGAAAATCTCTCTGTCAGAGGAAGAAGCCCTGTACCTGCAGGGGAGGATTGACCGGCTGGATCTGTGCGAAGATGAAACCCACGTTTATGTAAAGATCATTGACTATAAATCCGGAGGAACAAGCTTTGATCTGGCCGCCCTGTATTACGGGCTCCAGCTTCAGCTTGTAGTCTACATGGACGCGGCCCTGGAGCGGGAGGAACGCCGCCACCCGGGGAAGGAAGCCGTTCCCGCCGGAATGTTTTACTACCATATAAAAGATCCGGTGGCGGACTGGGAACCGGGACAGTCCGAAGAAGATGTGGAGCAGGAAATTCTGCGGCAGCTTAGAATGAATGGACTGGTTAACAGCGAGCTGGAAGTGATACGCCATATGGATCGGGAAATTGAGAAGGAATCCCAGGTTATCCCCGTAGTTTTAAAAAAGGGAATTGTGGAGGAAGCCAGATCCAGCGTAGCAGGCCGGGAACGGTTTGAAGCTCTGCGAATGTATGTCCGGAAAAAACTAAAGGAAGCGGGACAGGAGATCCTTCAGGGAAATATTAAGGTCAATCCCTACAAACAGGGAAACCGGACAGGCTGCGATTACTGCCCCTATCACGCAGTATGCGGCTTTGACAGAAAGACGGCGGGCTACGGCTACCGGCGGCTGAAGGCTTTAAAGCCGGAGGAGGTCTGGGGAGAAATCATGCCGGAAGAGAAAGAGGAAGGAGAGGCGTAATGGCAGTAAGTTGGACGACAGATCAGCAGAAGGCAATTTCCCTGAGACAGAGGAATCTTTTGGTATCCGCCGCCGCAGGCAGCGGAAAGACGGCGGTGCTGGTAGAGCGGATTACAGAGATGGCTGTGGATCCGAAAAATCCCGTAGATATTGACCGAATGCTGGTAATGACTTTTACCAATGCGGCGGCAGCGGAAATGAGAGAGCGGGTTCAGGCGGCCATTGAAAAGCGCAGGGCGGCGGATCCCGGCAATGAGCGCCTGGAACTGCAGTCTATTCTGGTTTCCCGGGCGCAGATCACCACCATTGACAGCTTCTGCCTGAATCTTATCCGGGAATATTATAACTGCCTGGATCTGGATCCGGCCTTCCGCATGGGAGACGAGGGAGAGATTGCTCTCCTTCAGGGAGATGTGATGAAAGATTTGCTGGAAGATCAGTACGGCTTAGGAGAGGAAGCCTTCCTCCATTTTGCTGAAACCTACAGCACTGGAAAAAGCGATATGGGGCTGGAGGACATTATCTTTCAGGTATGGCGGTTTTCCCAAAGCCACCCCTGGCCCAAAGAGTGGATTGAGGAGTGCAGAAAGGAACTGGAAGAGGACGATTTTGAGGCCGTGAAAAAGAGCCGGTGGATGGAATTTTTAATGGAAGATATTCGCCTTCAGTCAGAGGAACTTCGGGATCAGCTTCAGGAGTGCGCCCGGATCTGCCAGGAAGAAGAGGGCCTGTCCCCTTATCTGGAACGGCTTTTGGAAGACGCCGAAATGCTGGACGGATTTTGCCGGATAAGGGATTACGACGGATTTTATGATTTATTAGAAAAAGCGGCTTTCGGGAAGCTTTCCCCCATCCGGAAAAAAGATGTGGACGCAGGGAAGAAGGCCTTTGTCACAGACTGCAGGGATCGGGCGAAGAAAGCCATTAAGAAATGGAAGGAATCCTTTGGGACCCAGCCCCCTGAAGAAATTATGGCCGTACAGGCGGGAACCAGGGAGACGACGGATCTGCTTTTGAGACTGGCCATGGAGTATGACAGCCGGTACCAGGAAGCCAAAAGAGAGAGAAATCTTTTGGACTTTGGAGATCTGGAACACCTGGCCCTGGAAATTTTATGGAAAGAGGAAGAAGGGGAGGACGGAATCAGAAGGCGGATTCCTTCTGAAGCTGCAGATGAACTGAGCCGCCGCTATGAAGAGATCCTGGTAGACGAATACCAGGACAGCAATCTGGTTCAGGAAAACTTGATACAGGCCCTGTCCAGGGAGCGCTGGGGCCGTCCCAACGTTTTTATGGTGGGGGACGTTAAGCAGAGCATTTACCGTTTCCGTCTGGCCAGACCTGCCCTTTTTCTGGAAAAATACCACTCCTACAAAGAGGAAGACGGCGGCTTTCAGAAAGTGGAGCTGCGCCAGAATTTCCGCAGCAGGGCGTGTGTGCTGGAAGCCGTAAACGACGTCTGCTACCAGATTATGACAAAAAATCTGGGCGGGATCCGTTACACCAGGGAAACGGCCCTGTATCCGGCAGCGGATTTTCCATTGCCGCCGGACGGGGACGAAGAACGGGTGGAAACTCCTGCAGAGCTTCTTATTGTTCCCACAGATCCCGCCATTATGGATGGATTGGATGATGATGCCGCCGACTATACGGCAAAGGAGCTGGAAGCGCGGCTCATTGCAGAACGGATCCGGGATCTGACAGACCCCCAAAAGGGCCTGAAAATCTGGGATAAAACCAAAGAAACCTACCGCAGCGCCGGTTTTGGGGACATTGTGATCCTCCTTCGCAGCGTTTCCGGATGGGCGGAAACCATGGTGACAATCCTGATGAACGCCGGAATCCCTGCCGTGGCCCAGACCCAGACGGGATATTTTAATACCACAGAAGTAGAAACCGTCCTGAGCCTTTTGGCTATTACGGACAATCCTTTCCAGGATATTCCCATGGCGGCAGTGCTGAGGTCGCCGGTGATTTCCATGACAGACGAGGAATTGGCCTGGATGATGGCCGGATTTAAAAAGCAGGCCAAAAAGGGAGAAGACCGGGGAATGTACGGGGCTGTCAGGCTGTGGCTATGGGAAGAGGAGGGGAAGGAACTGTCAGAGGCATTTCCCCAGATTCGGAAAAAGCTGGAACACTTAGAAGAAATGCTTTCAGAGTTTCGCTTTCTGGCCTCCTACCTCCCTGTCCATGAGCTGATTCAGGAAATCTACAGCAGAAGCGGATATTACCAATACGTATCGGCCATGCCGGGAGGCAAAGCCCGTCAGGCCAATCTGGATATGCTGTGGGAAAAGGCTTTAGCCTACGAAAATACCAGCTACCGGGGCCTGTTTCACTTTATCCGTTATATTGAAAAACTGAAAAAGTACGAAACAGACTTCGGAGAAGCAGGAGGAGGCCAGACAGAGGACGCAGTCCGGATAATGAGCATTCATAAAAGCAAAGGCCTGGAATTTCCCGTAGTGATTTTGGCGGGAATGGGAAAACGGTTTAATAAACAGGACATGACGGGAAAAATCCTCATTGATCCGGAGCTGGGAATTGCCGCCGACTATCTGGATTTAGACAGAAGAGTAAAGAAAACCACCTTAAAAAAGCAGATTTTAAAGCGGAGGACGGATCTGGAAACCGTTGGAGAGGAACTGAGGATCCTTTATGTGGCCATGACCAGGGCCAGAGAAAAGCTGATTATGACAGCTTCGGAACGTTCCCTGGACCGGAAACTGGAAAAATGGGGCCTTAATCCGGAGCAGGCAGAGGACGGGGGGATCCGGAGAGGCGCCGAAACTTCCGGGGAGACGGCCCAGCCCCTTCCCGGCCTTCCTTTTACCGTGCTTTCCGGAGCAACTTCCTATTTAGACTGGCTTTTGATGAGCCTTCCGGCAATGAAAGAGCGAAGAAGGATCCGTCTTGGGATCTGTCCGGCAGGGGAACTGGTGGGAACAGAAGTAATCCGGCAGATTGAGAGGGGCAGCCGCAAGGAGGAGCTTTTGGGACTCAAAGACAGGGTAGGCAGCACTCCCGAGACAGAGGATGCTTTGGAAAAGGCCCTGTCCTTTGCCTATCCATACAGGGCGGATATAAACCTGTACGCCATGCTGTCCGTATCGGAAATCAAACGGAAGCGCCAGGAGGAAGAAGCCATGGAAGAATCCCAGGCGGAGATTCTCCCTCAGGCCGGTCAGGACAGGAGGCGCCTGGGGCCGGGAGGGGCTGTCCGGGGTACGGCTTTCCACCGGGCTCTGGAGCTTTTGGACTTTTCCCGTTTTTTGGGAATGAAAGTAGGAAGGGCTTTGGAGGAGGTTTTGGCGGCCTCTCTGGAAGAACTGGAAAGGAAGGGACTTTTGACAAAAGAAGATGCTTCCCTCTTAGATACCAGCCGTCTGGCGGAGTTTTTGGCCGGTGAATTAGGCCAAAGAATGGCGGCGGCCCAAAAAGCAGGCTGTCTCCATAAGGAGCAGCAGTTTATGGTGGGAATCCCGGCCAGAGAGATGAAAGCGGCGGATTCTGATGAATTGGTACTGGTTCAGGGAATTATTGACGCCTGGATAGACGGAGAGGACGGCATTACCCTGGTGGATTATAAGACAGACGCCGTAGGCCCGGAGGGAGAGGAATACCTGAAAAGCCGCTATGGGGTTCAGCTTGCATATTATAAAAGAAGCCTGGAACAGATGACGGGAAAACCAGTAAGGGAAGGGCTGATTTACTCAGTGGCCCTTGGTAAAACAATCCGTCTTTAAGGAGCAAAACCGAGATTTTGTTGCATTTTTCGCAAATTCCTTTATAATGAATACTATTGAATGAAGCAGACTGAGGAGAGTGACCCATGATTCGATTAGAAAGAACCAGCGTAATGAACCTGGAAAATGCCATGAGAGGAGCCAGAAACCCCATGAATAGCTGGGGAAGAATGGACAGCTATTACAATGAGGAGGGGCAGTACGTTTTAGGCCCCAATGATCTGGATCTGGCCAGAAGGCTCAGAAAGGCGGGCAGCGACCACCGGAAATTTATCCGTCAGATTTTCGTTTCCGTGGATATTACCGCTCCCCTGTACTGGTGGAAGGAGTACGATACCTATAAAGTGGCTACAGTGGCCAATTCTACCAGCACCATGCACAAGATTCACAGCAAACCCTTTGAACGGGGGGATTTCAGCACGGATCACATGACAGAAGAAACGCTGGCTTTTATGGATACGGTCATTGAACGGTTAGAGACTATTCGCAGGAAATATCTGGAAACCAAAAGCAAGGAAGACTGGTATGATATGATTCAGCTCCTTCCTTCCAGCTACAATCAGATGCGGACCTGTACCATGAATTATGAAACCCTAATCAATATTTATTTTGCCAGAAGGAACCATAAGCTGGCGGAATGGCATACGTTCTGCGACTGGATTAAAACCCTGCCCTACGGCCGGGAATTGATTTTGGCTGAGGAAGAAAAAATCGGGGAGGCAGGGCAATGAACCTCATAGCTGCAGTAGATCGCCGGTGGGCCATTGGAAATAAAGGAAAGCTTCTGGTTTCCATTCCTGATGATCAGCGGCTGTTCCGGGAGGAAACTTTGGGAAAGGTAGTAGTTATGGGGCGTAAGACCTTAGAGAGCCTTCCCGGGGGCCGTCCCCTTTATGGCCGGACCACCATTGTGCTAAGCCGGGATTTGGAGTTTTCCGTCAAAGGGGCCATTGTCTGCAGAAGTCTCAAAGAGGCCCTGGAGGAGCTGTCAAAGTATCCTTCCGAAGACATTTATATTGCAGGGGGAGAGGAAATTTACCGGGAATTTCTTCCTTTCTGCACTGCTGCCCAGATTACGTGGATTGATTATTCCTACGACGCAGACGCTTACTTTCCCAATCTGGAGGAAGACGGGGATTGGGAGCTGGAAAGGGCCAGTGAAGAGCAGACCTACTTCAGTCTTTGCTATGAATTTCGCACGTACCGGAGAAAATCTGTTGTCAGATAGAAAAAACAGTGATAAGATAAACGAAGCTAAAAAGCAGGAGGAAAAAAATGTACAGGATTATTAAGGCCCAGCGGCTGGCTGACAAAATATACCTGATGGACGTGGAAGCGCCCCGGGTAGCCCGTTCCTGTCAGCCGGGAGAGTTTGTAATTGTAAAGATGGACGAGGCAGGGGAACGGATTCCTCTGACCATCTGTGATTTTGACAGAGAAAAAGGCACTGTCACCATCGTCTTTCAGGTAGTAGGGGCTTCCACCTATAAGATGGCCTCTTTAAAAGCCGGAGACGCATTCCAGGATTTTGTCGGCCCTCTGGGACGGCCTTCTGAATTTGCAGCAGAGCCTTTGGAAGAAGTGAAAAAAAGGAAATACCTTTTTGTAGCCGGAGGAGTCGGCGCGGCTCCGGTATATCCCCAGGTAAAGTGGATGCGAGAGCACGGCATTGACGTTGACGTCATTGTAGGATCCAAGACAAAGGATCTGCTGATTCTGGAAAAAGAGATGGAGGCTCAGGCGGGAAACCTGTATATTACCACGGACGACGGCTCTTATATGCGAAAAGGCATGGTAACGGCTGTCATTGAAGATCTGGTAAAGAATCAGGGAAAGAGTTATGATGTCTGCGTAGCCATAGGCCCCATGATTATGATGAAATTTGTCTGTAAACTCACCAAAGAGCTGGGAATCCCTACTATTGTCAGCTTAAACCCCATTATGGTGGACGGCACGGGTATGTGCGGCGCCTGCCGTGTAACCGTTGGAGACGAAGTAAAGTTTGCCTGTGTAGACGGCCCGGAATTTGACGGCCATCTGGTGGATTTTGATCAGGCTATGAAACGGCAGCAGATGTATAAGACCCAGGAGGGC
The DNA here is from genome assembly GCA_946498245.1 of uncultured Clostridium sp. Lineage (GTDB taxonomy): Bacteria > Bacillota > Clostridia > Lachnospirales > Lachnospiraceae > UMGS1370. The sequence continues at coordinate 49,434 of CAMMNN010000009.1, forward strand.
CGCGATATGCTAAAGGCCCAGGAAGGCGATACCCATCACGGCGGCTGCGGCCATTGCGGAGGTGACAACTGATGGATAAGATGAAGAGAGTACCCATTCGGGAGCAGGACCCTAAGGTAAGGGCCGCTAATTTTGACGAGGTATGTCTGGGATACAATGAGGAAGAAGCCGTAGCAGAGGCGGAGCGCTGCCTGCAGTGCAAAAAGCCGCTCTGTATGCAGGGCTGTCCTGTTGCCATTGACATTCCGGCGTTTATTAAGAAGATTACAGAGAGAGATTTTAAGGGAGCGGCGGAAGTCATCGCCCGTTCCTCCGCCCTTCCGGCAGTCTGCGGACGAGTATGCCCCCAGGAGAGCCAGTGCGAGGGCAAGTGCGTCCGGGGAATCAAGGGAGAACCCGTTTCCATCGGAAAGCTGGAGCGCTTTGTGGCGGACTGGTCCAGAGAGAACGGCTTCGTTCCCGCTGCCCCTGAAAAAACCAATGGGAAAAAGGTTGCGGTAATCGGTTCCGGTCCGGCAGGATTAACCTGCGCCGGGGATCTGGCGAAAATGGGATACGAAGTGACGATTTTTGAGGCCCTTCACGAACCGGGCGGCGTTTTGACCTACGGAATCCCGGAATTTCGTCTGCCTAAGGAAACCGTTGTCCGTTCCGAAATTGAAAACGTAAAAAAACTGGGCGTAAAGATTGAAACCAACGTCATTATCGGAAAATCCGTTACCATTGACGAACTCATGGAAGACGAAGGCTTTGAGGCCGTCTTTATCGGCTCCGGAGCCGGACTTCCTAAATTTATGGGGATTCCCGGAGAAAATGCCAATGGCGTATTTTCCGCTAACGAATACCTGACCAGAAACAATCTTATGAAAGCCTTCCGGGACGATTACGATACTCCCATTGCCGCAGGCAGGAAAGTGGCTGTAGTGGGAGGCGGAAACGTGGCCATGGACGCCGCCAGAACCGCCCTTCGTCTGGGAGCTGACGTTCATGTGGTATACCGCAGAAGCGAGGCGGAGCTTCCCGCCAGAGTGGAAGAGGTTCACCACGCTAAGGAAGAAGGCGTTATTTTTGACCTGCTGACCAATCCTGTGGAGATCCTTACTGATGAAAACGACTGGGTAAAAGGAATGGTAGTGCGGAAAATGGAACTGGGCGAGCCCGACGCCTCCGGCAGAAGACGTCCGGTGGAAATTGCCGGTTCCGATTATACTATAGAAGTGGATACGGTTATTATGTCTCTGGGAACTTCTCCCAATCCGTTGATTTCTTCTACTACAAAGGGCCTGGAAATTAACCGGCGCAAATGCATTGTAGCGGAAGCGGAAAATGGACAGACTACCAGAGAAGGCGTATTTGCCGGCGGCGACGCGGTTACGGGAGCCGCTACGGTAATTTTGGCCATGGAAGCCGGAAAAGCCGGAGCCAAAGGCATTGACGAATATTTGAAAAACCGATAAAAAGGATTTGCCAAAATGGGTAAAATAAAACAGAAAACAAGAAATGTGGATCTGCTGAACGGCCCGATTTTTACTTCTCTGACCAGCTTGGCGGTACCCATTATGGCCACGGCCCTGGTACAGATGGCCTATAATCTGACAGATATGGCCTGGATTGGTCTGGTAGGCTCCGGAGCGGTGGCCTCTGTGGGAACCGGCGGTATGTACACCTGGCTGTCCCAGGGCGTAGTAATGTTTGCCAAAATGGGAGGCCAGGTGAAGGTGGCCCATTCTCTTGGAGAAGGAAACCGGGAGGAAGCCGCCCGGTATGCCACGGGAGCTATCCAACTGGGAATCATGCTGGCTCTGTGCTATTCCCTGATAGCCGTTATTTTCGCCCGACCTCTCATTGGATTTTTCGGCCTTACCAGCCCTGAGATCATAGAAGACGCAGTAGGCTATATGAGGATTACCTGCGGATGCATTATTTTTATGTACCTCAATGTGATTTTAACAGGCATTCTCACAGCCACAGGGGACAGCAAGACTTCCTTTCTGGCCAACGTGACGGGCCTTGTGGCCAACATGATTCTGGATCCGGTGATGATTTTTGGAGTGGGGCCCTTTCCCGCAATGGGGGCAGAGGGAGCCGCCGTGGCAACTGTAACGGCACAGTTTGTGGTTACCCTGGTATTTATTGCTGCAGTGCGCCGGGATAAGGTGATTTTTGACAAAGTGCACATTCTGTCCAAAACTCCCCGCAGCCATTTTAAAAACATGGCCCGTATCGGCCTGCCTGCCGCAGTACAGGAGCTGATTTACTGCCTTATTTCCATGTCCATGACCAGGCTTGTGGCCGGCTGGGGAGATGCGGGAGTCGCCGTTCAGCGGGTAGGCAGCCAGATTGAATCCATCTCCTGGATGACAGCGGAGGGATTCGGGGCCGCCGTAAACTCTTTTATCGGCCAAAACTACGGAGCGCGGAAGTACGGGCGCGTAAAAAAGGGCTATTTAACCGCCGTAAAAAGCATGGTAGTTTGGGGCTTCCTCTGCAGTCTTTTGCTGGTAGTGCTTCCAGGACCTATTTTCAGCCTCTTTATCCATGAAGCGGAGGTGATTCCTCTGGGAATCGACTATCTGAGAGTCCTTGGATATTCCCAGCTTTTTATGTGCATTGAGCTTACCACTGTGGGAGCCTTTTCCGGCCTTGGAAAAACCCTTCCCTGCTCCATATTAAGCATACTCTTTACCTCAGCCCGACTTCCCATCGCTATGGCGCTGTCTTCCACCTTTTTGGGAATCAACGGCATTTGGTGGGCCTTTACTGTAAGCAGTATTGCAAAGGGCCTGATTTTCTTTATCAGTTATATGGTAATTTTGAAAAAACTGGAAAGGCAAGCGTGATTCCGGAAAAAAGGTTGTCTTTTTGTAAAGTTTATGGTATGATAGCTTTGTTTGACCGTAGGAGGTGGAATTATGGCAGTCGTAGAGATGATTTTATCAATTATTTTCGTTGTAATTGGCCTTGCGATTTCGACTATTATCTTAATGCAGGAGGGAAAGTCCGCTGGATTGGGAGCGATTTCAGGCGTGGCTGAGAGCTACTGGGGAAAGAATAAAGGACGTTCCATGGAAGGCAATCTGCAGAGATTTACCAAATGGGGATGCATCATTTTCCTGATTCTTGCACTGGTATTAAACATTCTTCACTAATTGATAAAGACGTAAGGAACACTCTTGGAAACAAGAGTGTTTTGTTATATCATAGCATCAAAAAAGTGTGCCCCGTCTGCGGCGGCAGTCGTATCTGAAGAGAGGTTATATGGAAGAAGAAAAATTAGCGGAGCGGAAACGGGTTTTGACGGCATTGTTTCAGGATCCCGCCTACGTTCCTATGAAAATTAAAGAAATTGCAGCCCTTTTAAACGTTCCCAGGAGTCAGCGGGAAGAACTGAAAGAGGTGCTGGACATTCTGGTGGAAGAGGGAAAGGCCGGGATTTCCAAAAAAGGGAAGTACGGAAAGCCGGAAGCTTTTTCTGTAAACGGCATTTTTTCCGGCCACCCCAGAGGTTTTGGCTTCGTATCAGTAGAAGGCATGGAACAGGATGTCTTTATTCCGGAGGACAGAACCAGGGGAGCCCTTCATGGGGACCGGGTGCAGATTACCATTGAAAATACGGTACCGGGCCGGAGGCCGGAGGGAAGCGTTATCCGGATTCTGGAACACGCCAACAGGGAAGTGGTAGGATATTACCAGAAAAGCAAGAATTTTGGCTTTGTGCTCCCGGATAACCAAAAGCTCTCCCAGGACGTATTTATTCCGGCTCAAAAGGATATGGGAGCCGTCACAGGCCACAAGGTAGTGGCGGCCATTACGGATTTTGGCGGCCCCGGCAGAAAACCTGAGGGCAGGATTGTGGAAATATTGGGCCATGTCAATGATCCGGGAACGGACATTCTTTCCATTGTCCGGGCTTACGGACTGCCGGAGCAGTTTCCGGAGGAAGTCATGGAAGAGGCGGAAAGAATTTCAGAGGAAATTACAGAGGCGGAAAAAAATGGCCGGCTGGATTTGCGGAATCTTCAGACCGTTACCATTGACGGAGAGGACGCCAAAGACCTGGACGATGCCGTTACTTTGACCAAAGAAGGGGATCGGTACCGCCTGGGCGTCCACATTGCAGATGTAAGCCATTACGTAAGAGAAGGCGGGGCGCTGGATCAGGAGGCCCTGAGGCGGGGAACCAGCGTTTACCTGGTGGATCGGGTGATTCCTATGCTGCCCCACAGACTCAGCAACGGTATTTGTTCCCTGAATGAAGGCTGCGACCGTCTGGCTTTGAGCTGTATTATGGAAATCAACACTAAGGGAGAAATCCTGGATCATCAGATAGAGGAAACTGTGATTCGGGTAGATCGCAGAATGACCTACACTGCGGTAAAAGGGATTCTGGAGGATCAGGACGAAGCTCTTATAGAGGAATACCAGGACTTTGTCCCGCTTTTCCAGCAGATGAAGGAATTGTCAGATATTCTCAGAGAGAGAAGAAGGAAAAGAGGGGCCATTGATTTTGATTTTCCCGAAAGCAAGATTTTGCTGGATGAGGAAGGAAGGCCTGTGGACATTAAACCCTATGAGCGCAACGGAGCCACAAAATTGATCGAGGACTTCATGCTGGCAGCCAATGAAACTGTGGCGGAGGACTTTTTCTGGAGGCAGATTCCGTTCCTGTACCGGACCCATGACAATCCGGATCCAGAAAAAATGAAGGAGCTGGCTACCTTTATCCACAATTTCGGCCTTTTTTTGAAAACGGCCCATGGGGAAACCCACCCCAAAGAGCTGCAGAAGCTTTTGGACAAGGTAGAAAATACCCCTCAGGAGGCCCTGATCAGCCGCCTGACGCTGCGCTCTATGAAACAGGCCAAATACACGGCGGTGTGCAGCGGCCACTTCGGTCTGGCGGCTTCTTATTACACCCACTTTACGTCCCCTATCCGCCGCTATCCGGATCTGCAGATCCACCGGATCATCAAAGAAAGCCTGAAATCCGGCCTGAAGGAGTCCAGAACGGCCCATTATGAAGCCATTCTGCCGGAAGTGGCAGCCAAAGCTTCCGCTCTGGAGAGAAGGGCGGACGAAGCGGAGCGGGAAACAGAGAAAATGAAAAAATGCGAATATATGTCCCGGTTTATTGGAGAAGAATTTGACGGAGTAATTTCCGGAGTCACCAACTGGGGGCTTTATGTGGAGCTTCCCAATACGGTAGAGGGCATGATACGCATGACGGATCTGGACGACGATTACTACGTCTTTGACCAGGATCACTATGAACTGACGGGAGAAACCACAGGAAAGACTTATAAACTGGGTCAGAGGCTCCGCGTCCGGGTAATGAGCACGGACAAGATGCTAAAGACCATCGACTTTATTCCCGCCCCTTTCAATGAGGCGGAGGAATAACAGGAGGAATACACCATATGGGAAAAGGGGCTTTTAAACTCATTGCCAATAATAAAAAGGCATACCACGACTATTTTATTGACGAAAAATATGAAACGGGAATCGAACTGTACGGAACCGAGGTAAAATCCATCCGTATGGGAAAATGCAGCATTAAGGAAGCCTTTGTCCGAATCCAAAATGGAGAAGTCTATATTTACGGAATGCACGTAAACCCTTATGAAAAAGGTAATATTTTCAATAAGGATCCATTGCGGCCCAGAAAGCTTCTCATGCACAAGAAGGAGATCGTTAAACTGGCGGGAAAAATCGCAGAAAAAGGTTTTACCCTGGTGCCCCTCCAGGTTTATTTTAAAGGAAGCCTGGTAAAAGTGGAGATCGGTTTGGCCAGAGGAAAGAAGCTTTACGATAAGAGAGCCGATATTGCGAAAAAAGATCAGCGCAGAGAACTGGAACGGGAGTTTAAAGTTCGGAATCTGTAAAAAATTACGAAAAGAGGAATGTTTTATGCCGCCGCTGCAGCTTTTGATAAAGCCTTCTTCCGGAATGTGCAATCTCAGATGCAGATATTGCTTCTACTGTGATGTGGCCCAGAACCGGAACCAGGAAAACTACGGATTTATGACCAGAGATACCTTAGAGCAGGTGGTTAGGAAGGCCCTTTCTTACGCAGAGGGAACCTGCGGCTTTGCCTTCCAGGGAGGTGAACCTACTCTGGTGGGAATTGATTTTTACAAAGACTTTCTGGAACTGGTAAAAAAATATAATACAAAAGGTCTGCCTGTTTCTTTCTCCCTTCAGACCAACGGTTACCGCCTGGGGGACCAGTGGGCCAAACTATTTGCGGAGAATCAGTTTTTAGTGGGGGTATCCGTAGACGGAGTCAAGGCTACTCACGATTCCCAGCGCCTGACCCCTGGGGGAACGGGAAGCTTTGAAGGCGTTATGGAAACCATTGACCGCTTTAACCGCCATAAGGTGGAATACAATATCCTTACAGTGGTTCACGCCAAAACCGCGGCCAAAATCCGTCGGATTTACGAATTTTACAAAAAGAACCATTTCCGCTATCAGCAGTATATTGCCTGCCTGGATCCCTTGACAGAGGAACCGGGAATGCATGACTACTCCCTGACGCCGGAAGCTTACGGCACTTTTTTAATCGAACTTTTCGATCTATGGTATTTGGATTTGCAGCACGGTACGCAGCCATATATCCGCCAGTTTGAAAATGCCATCGGGATCCTGGCCGGGTATCCGCCGGAATCCTGCGAGCAGCGGGGGATTTGTTCCGTACAGCACGTAGTGGAAGCAGACGGTTCCGTATATCCCTGCGACTTTTACGTTCTGGATCAGTTCCGCCTGGGAAATCTCAACGAAACAGATTTTGCAGAGATCGACCGTTCTCCCGTAGGGGAAGCTTTTGTGAAAGAGTCTATGGATCGCTCGGAAAAATGCCGCCGCTGCCGTTATTTCTACGTCTGCCGGGGAGGCTGCCGCCGTCACCGGGCCTTAGGGGACGGAACCATTATGGGAGATAACTACTTCTGCAAATCCTACGAAATGTTTTACGACGCCGTCCTGCCGAGAATGGAGCAGATTGCCGCCATGCTGAGGCAGAGACGATAAAAGACAGCGGCAATTCAGCCATGTGATTCAGCATGGCTGAATTGTTACAAAATTTCCAACAATTCAGAGGAAGAACTTGTAAAAGGAAAAAGAATGTGCTATACTGAATCCAGAGTGAATTAGGGCTTGTAGCTCAGTTGGGAGAGTGTTCGGTTCGCATCCGAAAGGTCGAGGGTTCGAATCCCTTCAGGTCCACTACTTGTACTAAGGAGGGACCCGCGCAAAGCGTGGGAGGATTCCTTAGTGCCTGCGCAGATGCTATCCGGACGGAGTTCGGATTCTATAATTACAAAAAGCCATGGAATTGATATATTCACGGCTCAGATTGTAGGCAAAGCAGTTTCTGGGATTATCTCAGAGCTGTGTTTTTATGTAATCAGGAAAGCTGGTAATCGACATAGAAGCAAAGAGGCAAATATTATAAAATTTATTTATATATAATAGAAAAAATTTCGTTTTGACAGTAATTTTCTGAACTGTTATAATAAAGTCAGAACATTACGAAGGAGACAGAAGAGTAGGGCGAATGTTAGATTTTGGCATATGCCCTGCTTTTTTTGTTGAAAAAAATAATAAAAAATTGATATAAAAATTTGTAAAGAAGCATTGCAGTTAATGAAAAAACAGGGGCCCTAGAAAGGAGGGAAGAAAAAGGACGCTGAAAAATACAGATGCAGAGAAGTCTAGCTAAGAAATGTCAAGAGACGATAGGAGGTGAATCATGAAATTATCAACAACAACTCTATTTTACGGACCAAGACCGGATGGGAGTGTGGCATTAATAACAGACAGTCTTAGAAGGATTCGGAAAGCCGGTTTTGAAGATGTAGATTTAAATTTTGCGTGGACAAGACGAAGAAAGACCGAATTGTATTATGAGGATTGGGAAGAATGGATTGGGAAGTGCGGGGAGATGATCCAGGAATTGGAAATAACAGTAAGCCAGTCCCATGCTCCGTTTTATAATGTAATCGATCCGACGTATCCCTATAGAGAGGAGGAAGAAGAGATGGTCCGCCGGTCAATTATTGCGGCGGCAAGATTAGGGGCAAAGGTTATCGTTATTCATGGAGGTTCTCTTCCGAATTGTCCGGATTACAGGAAAAATCGGAAGGAAAATATGGAGTACTTAAAACCGCATCTGGAATTAGCAGAAAAATATGGCATTACGATTGCTGTGGAAAATCTATTTGACGAATACGATCCTGTTTGCAGAGTTAGACGGCCAAGATACTTATCTGATCCAGAGGATTTGATCGATTTAGTAGATCGATTGAGGGAATCTTTCAGAAATGTGGGGATTGTCTGGGATTTTGGACATGCAAATCTTATGGGATGGAACCAGCCGGAATGTCTGGAAATGATAGGGGAAAGACTGGTGGCAACACATGTGCAGGACAATTATGGTGTGGTTGACGATCATTTGTTGCCATATTTGGGAACGATTGAATGGGAACCCATTATGAAAACTTTAAAGAAGATTGGGTATCAAGGGGCATTTGCCTACGAAACACATCGGATGACAGACCGGTTGCCAGATCCAATGATCGATTCGATGCTTCGATATGCATATGAACTGGGAGAGTATCTTCTTTCATTGGCAGAATACGAGGAGGAGGTTATATGAGGAAAAGGTATTTATTGATGTTACTGGCATCAGCAATGGTGATAGGAGGTTGTTCGGGAAATACGGAGAGAGAGACTGAAGCAACGGAGGCAAAGACAACGGCAGAAGAAATATCGCCAGAACAAACATCAGCGGAACAGGAATCCGGAAACGACGGAGTGATAGAATTAGAATTTTGGCACGCTTTAGAAAACCAATACGAAGGTACATTAAATCGTGTTGTCGAAGAATTTAACGAGTCCCAGGATTCTATTGTGGTAACGCCTTTATATATTGGAGATTATGCAGCCTTGAATGAAGCTATCGTTACCGCTCATGCGGCGGGAACTGCACTTCCTGGGCTGGCAATGGCTAATATTCCGTATGTATCGGGATATGGATCTGGTGGTGTATGTGAAGATTTGGGGCCATACATAGAGAGGGATAATTTTGAAATTGACGATTTTGGAGAAGGTTTGCTCCAGGCGGGCCGTTATGGGGGGACTCAAATAGCACTCCCTTTCCTGGTATCTACAGAAGTCGTATTCTATAATCAGGATTTAATGGATGAGCTGGGGCTCCAAATACCGGAAAAATGGGACGAAATGCAGGCATTTTTAGAAGCAGGCTCTTTAGTAGACGAAAGAGGGAATACCAGTCGTTATGGAATGGTAATACCAGGATGGAATACATGGTATTATGGACCATTTTTTGTTAATAGCGGCCTGCAGATGATTACGGAAGATAATGTAACGGATCTGGATTCTGAAAAATCGGTAGAGTTAGTGGAACAGTTACAGGACTGGTGCAATAACGGCTATACGTATCTGGCAGTAGGAGAGGATGCGGCATCGGTTATGCGGCAAAGATTCATGAAGGGCGAAGCGCTGTCTGTTGTTTATACCAGTTCCCTGTATGATACTATGGTTGATACTTGCGATTTTAAAATAGGAATGAGCTGGCTGCCAGAGAAAGAAACGAAGTTCGAGGAATTAGGAGGAAATGTTTTGTTTATTCCTGCAAAGAATGATCAGCAGGTGAAAGACGCAGCGTGGGAATTTTTGTCCTATCTAATGAGCAAAGAAGTCAACATGATTTGGGCCTCTGAGTCTGGTTATCTTCCTACCAGAAAGTCTGTACAGGAAACAGAGGAAGGAAAAGCATTTTTGGCAGAAAAACCGGCATTTCAGGTTGTTTTTGATAACTTGGATTTGATTACACCGCCAATCCAAAGATCGGATTGGAGCCAGGTTACAACTGTTTGGCAGAATTATATGGCAGAAATCATCCAGGAAGGCTTAAACGTAGAGGAAGCTCTCAGTGAAATGGCGCAGGAGATTAATGACATTTTAGCAGATTCGGCACCTTGAAAAAAGAGCGGAAAAGTGGACTTACTGCAAAAATACATTGTTTTTCTGCTTTTGTAATCGTATCAGTTGTAAAGTTTTGTAAGAGTTTTAGAAAAAATATTAGGGTGCTGCAAAGTCATCAACCTAGATAATTTTGCAACGCCCTTCTTTTGTGCGTTCTGCTCCACTACTTGTACTAAGGAGGGACCCGCGCAAAGCGTGGGAGGATTCCTTAGTGCCTGCGCAGATGCTATCCGGACGGAGTCCGGATTCTAATGCATCTGCTCCACTACTTGTACTAAGGAGGAACCCGCGCAAGACGTGGGAGGGATGATGCCGCCTCTCCATTACAGAGTGTCTAAACTTCTTTCCCAGGGTTCCTCAATGGTCAGGGTGGTGAGCAGATAACGAATCACTCCCGCAACCCGTTCTTCTTCATCCTCTTCATTTTGGATAGCCATTATCTGAATTAAGATGCCGGAATCGGAAAGAGAAACGCCGTTGTGGAGGGTCTGGCCGTCAGTAAAGTGAATAGTCAGCAAATTGTGGCGATAGACAGAGCCGTCTTCTGCCGTCAAATCGGTAAAATCCTCTTCTTCTGATCGGTAGGCAAAGGAGAAATCCTGAAAAGAAGCCGACTTCCTAAATTCCCCAATAGGCTCTAACAGGCTATCCAGGGCCATTTCTTCATCGGCTCCCTGATATACGCCCAGCATATAAACGGTTCCAGTGGACGGATCTGTAAACTGCCCCTCATAGTCAGTATTTTGAAAATCCCTGTCTATTGAGAACAAAACTCCATTCTGTTCATATAAAACGAAAGATTCAGGACGTACCGGGCTGAACTGGGCTTGCTCCTTTTTATGAAAGTCAAAAAGTTCTCCTGTCATTGCAAAGCCGGCCATGGCCCCGACTCCGGCCATAACGACGCTCAAAGCCAGAGACAGGAAAAAAGAAGTCCACCGAGCTGGCACCGGCGCCTCCGGCGCAGCGGCTCCCGGAACCGGAGAAAAACCGGGATAGGCTTTTCCAATGGTCATTTTCCGGCGGCGATTGCCGGATACGCTATTAAGGGCATAGGAGACTTTCCAAACCCATTTGGTTTCTTTCTCAATTTGAAGGTCGGGCAGGTACAGGACGATTCGCCTTAAAATACTGTCCGGCATTATTTCCTGAGCACGGATAGAATGAATCACCCGCTTAATGGCATGGCTGGCCCGCCTCTGTTCCTCTTCAGTGAGGATTTCCCAGCGGAGCACCCGCCAAGCCCCCAGTTTTGCACTGAAACGGTAAGGCTCAATCCGGTTGAGCTGTGCCAGATCTACCCGCCACAGTTCTCCATTGGTACGGACAAAAACAAACTGCGGACTTTGAAATGGAGAAAGCCATGCCAGCAGATAGAAAAAAGCCAGAAGGGGGCCTGCAATGCTGCATAGAAGCGCCAAGAGGAGCGGAGTGGAAAAAAAGGCTTCATTGGCGGTCAAAGCCAATAGGAGACAAAGCCAAATACCAATAAAAAGGAAAACAGGCAGACACAGGCTCATTCTCAGCTTGCGGGTCCAGGACATATGAAAAGGGTATACGCGGAAATCCGATTCAACAGCTTTTGGGGCTTCCGGGGTCAATTGAGGGTCGTCAGATTCCGGCGGCGCACTGACTGGCGTAGCGCGGCGAAAGGCGGCGGTCAGCGTGGGAACGGAACCCAGGAGGGTAAAAATGTAAAGCATAACCAGATTTCCCCAATAAGCGGCTACGTTGATGTAGCCGTATTTTAAAAGCCGCCCCAGGTCTTGAAAGGCAAAAAACACATCTGTGCCGTCCAGACGGGCTATGGCGACAGCAAAATTCAGATGGTTGCCTAAATAGGTCATAATAAGAGTCAGAATAGAGGCGATTACCGCCCCTTTGCGGCTCATGGCGCCGCCTAAAAGTTCATACCCCTTCATAGCGCATACTGCCAGAATCAGGCCGCTGATGGAAGCGATATATCCTAACTGGCCAATGATTACGATAGAAGCTACGCCGATTAAGGATCCAAGAAAGGCGCCGACAAGGCCGGCCAATACGTTTTCACGCTTTTCACTCTTCATTCAGACTCTCCCCCTTATGTTAAAAATCCAAAAACTGAATCACTCCCACTAAGATTATATCAAAGATGGGGGAGGGTGGCAACGCTCACGGCAAAAGAAAACGCTTCCTTATGCGCCGATGATAAAGTTGTAAGTATTTATTAAGAGAAAAGCAAAGCAAAAAATCCACTCTTTTCCTATAATTAAAATACAGAAACAAAAAGGCAGTTTGCGGAGACAGCCGCCATAATGAAAGCAGGAGGAAGATTATGAGAAGATTATATGTAATAGCAGCAGTGGGAACTATGGCAATGATGGCAGGAGGCTGTGCGGGAACGGGAAGCCAGGTCACATTTCCGAGCCAAATTGAAGTAAGCCAGGGAACGGAGCATACCGTAACAGTAGAGAGTACGGAAACGGTTATGGCAGTGCCCGATGTGGCGGAGATTATGTTTACTGTGAGAACTAAGGAAACAGAGGCGGAGGCCTGCCAGCAAAAAAATCAGGAGACCCTTAGCAGCGTCCTGGAATATCTGAAAGGACAAGGGCTGGAAGATGGCTCCATTCAAACTTCCGGATATTATCTGAGTCCTATGTATAATTGGACAGAAGAGGAAGGACAGGTGTTGACAGGATACGAAATGAGTACTCAGATCACGGTTTCCGATATTCCCATAGAACAGGCCGGCGAGATTTTATCCGGAGCAGTAGATGCCGGAGCCAACTACATAGATTTCGTCCATTATCTGTGCAGCAGCTATGACCAGTATTATCAGGAAGCTTTGATGAAAGCTGTGGAGACGGCCAAAGTGAAAGCCGAAGCTTTGGGTGAGGCCGGAGGATTTCAGGTTTTAGACGTAGCGGAAATGGAAGAGTACGGGGAAGACCAGTCGGCCCGCTATCTGGCAAATTACGCAGCAGCGGGACGGGCCACTTCATCAAGTTTTGCCGAAGAAAGCAGCTATGATGCTATGAATGTTTCAGCAGGGGAGCTGGAAATCCAGGCAAATCTTCGTGTTACCTTCCAGATTAAGTAAGGCGAGTCCCATGGGGCCGCTGCAAAAGCATAATTAGATACGTTCAATAAATTACGCCCAAAATCCAGGCTGGATCCATAAAGAGGGAAATCCAGCCTGGATTTTGGGATGCTAGGGCAAGGACATTGCTCTATTATCTAGTTTAGTGATTTTACAACATCATTTTTGTTCCTTTAGTATAGTTGCAATTAATTGCCATCTGACATCATATCATTCATCATAACCTCGGTCATGATGTCCATCATAACATCACGGATCGTTCCTGCGGCCTTTGCTACCAGTTGCCGGTTTTCCTCGTCTTTAAATTCTTCCATCTTTGCAAACGTCATCACAGACTGAAAATGTACAACTGCTATCTGCTGATTTTTTGATAAATTATCAATGGACTCAATGAGTTCGTCTGCCTCATGTTCCGGCAGACTCATTATATTGGAAATCTTCCGGTCTGTTTTGGAGGTTCCGGACTGAACTTGCTGTATCGCAGAAATGATGCCTTCTATTTTCTGCACCTTTGCCATTGCATCAAGAATTTCCGTTTCATCTTCCACATCACACGCCTTCTTGTACCACTTCAGTGCTTCTTGCAAATAATTCAGCGATGGATTGTTATAGAAATGGGCTTCTGCACACGGATAATATGCAGATTCCATACCCTGTTTAGCCGCTTTTTCAAGCCACATAAGAGCTTTGCCTTTGTCTACTGCCGTACCGATCCCCTCGTCGCACATCAATCCGCAGTTGCATTGTGAGGTGGCATCGCCCAACTCGGCCGCTTTTTCAAACCAATAAAAGGCTTTGGTGTAATCCTCAGCCTGAAACGCTGCATTACCGGTCAAAAACATTCGCTCCCGTTCTTCCTCCTGTTGCTTATGCATAGCTTCGGCGGCCTTCCGATTTTCCACGTCTCCTCTGGGCGCTGGTGTGGGCTTTGGCTCCGATATTGGCTTTGGAGCAGGAGCAGGCTTTGGGGCAGGAGCAGGCTTTGGGGCAGGAGCAGGCTTCGGCTCCGGCACAGGCTTCGGAGCAGGAGCAGGTTTCGGCTCCGGTACAGGCTTTGGAGCAGGAGCAGGTTTCGGCTCCGGTACAGGCTTTGGGGCAGGAGCAGGTTTCGGCTCCGGCACTGGCTTTGGGGCAGCCGCAGGCTTTGGTGTGTGAGCGGCCGGCTGGCCAAGCATGGCAGATGCCTCCGCATGTCCCAACGATGCCGCCTTGCGAATGTATTTCATTCCTTCTTCCTGATTGGGCGGTATGTTTGGCCTGGTGAATCCTTCCAGTCTGACCAGACCATAATAATAACAAGCCTCAGCATTTTCACCTTTATGAGCAAGACCGTGTAGGGCAAGGTATGCGTGTCTGTTATCTCCATTCAGATAGTAATCTCGTCCTTCGGCGACAATCTCCTCTTCCGTTTTTTTCTTCTTTCCAAATCCAAACAACCCCATAATAGGTACCTCCCAATATAAAAATATATTTTATTTCATTATACAGGGAAGGGCAAACTATCACAATTACTTTTTTAACATTACGGCTTTTATTGGGAGCATTCGTAATCCGGCCTGCCGGCCTCCTTACTCATACTCCCTAGCCCGTCCGATACAGATGAGCCCATACGTGCAAGCACGTTGGGCGTATCTGTGCCGGGGTAAGAAGCTCCGCCATGCATTCATAATTTGACGGTTCCCCATGTATTGGCTGACGGAAGACGCTATTGGCCGTCAAATTATTCATTATAGGGCGTCCGCCCTATAGAAACATATGGGAAAAGCCTGCTTAATAAGCGAGCTCCTACGCAGGATTTTCCCATATGCTTCTGCATGGCGGAACTGTTGCAAAAAATCTAAAAATAATGCTGGCTTTTATAACCTTCTTGTGCTATAATCGTACATTGAAGTGTAACGCCCTGTGGAGAAATGGCGGTTCACATATTATGCAAGGAGGAACCCATATCATGAGTTTACAAGTAGAAAAGTTAGAGAAGAACATGGCTAAGCTGACTGTGGAAGTACCGGCTGAGCAGTTCGATGAGGCGATCAAGGCTGCTTATAACAAAAATAAAAACAGATTTAACATCCCTGGCTTCCGTAAGGGAAAAGCTCCGCAGGCCATGATTGAAAAAATGTACGGTCCCGGCGTGTTCTATGAGGATGCTGCAAACGAGGCGATTGACGCCAGCTACGGCGATGCAATGAAGGAAAGCGGTCTGGAAATCGTTTCAAGACCGGAGATTGATGTTACCCAGATCGAAAAAGGCAAGCCCTTTATTTATACTGCTACCGTTGCCGTAAGACCGGAAGTAACCTTAGGCGAGTATAAGGGAATTGAAGTAGAAAAGGCTGACGCTGAGGTAAGCGACGCTGACGTAGAAGGCGAATTAAAGAAGGTTCAGGAGCAGAACGCCAGATTAATCGCTGTAGAAGACAGACCCGTTGCCGACGGCGACCAGACTGTTATTGATTTTGAAGGTTTCATTGACGGAAAGGCATTTGACGGCGGCCAGGGTACCGATTATCCTCTGACCATTGGTTCTCATTCCTTTATCGACACCTTTGAGGAACAGTTAATCGGAAAGAACATTGGCGAAGAGTGCGAAGTTAATGTAACCTTCCCGGAAGAGTACCATGCAAAGGAACTGGCTAATAAGCCTGCTGTTTTCAAGGTAACGGTAAAAGAGATTAAGGTAAAAGAGCTTCCGGAGCTGAATGACGAGTTCGCCAGCGAAGTTTCTGAGTTTGAAACTTTAGACGAATATAAGAATGACGTCCGCGCAAAGCTGGCTGAAAGAAAGCAGAGAGCTGCTGCTACGGAAAATGAAAATCACGTAGTAGAAAAAGTAGTGGAAAATGCGCAGATGGATATTCCGGATCCTATGGTGGAAAATGAAGTGATGAATATGCTTCAGGATACCGCCCGCAGAATGCAGAGCCAGGGTATTTCCTTAGAACAGTATATGCAGTATACTGGCATGACTGCAGATACCATGAAGGAGCAGATGAAGCCCCAGGCAATTAAGAGAATCCAGACCAGACTGGTACTGGAAGCAGTTGTTGAGGCTGAAAACATTACAATTTCTGATGAGCGTCTGGATGAAGAGCTGCAGAAGATGGCTGATTCCTATAAGATGGAAGTAGAGAAGCTGAAAGAATACATGGGCGAGTTTGAAAAAGAACAGATGAAGAAAGATCTGGCTGTCCAGGAAGCCGTTGACTTCTTAGTAGCGGAAGCAAAACTGGTTTAATCCTCCGGCCATTGAAAATCTGACGAATCAGAGTGGGGAAGTTGCAGAAAGAGGGGGCTGTGTCAAGGCGAACCGCTGTCTGCAACTTCTGTCATTACAAAGTATGCGGATGCAAAAGCCAGGAAAGGAGCAAGATTATGAGTTTAGTGCCTTATGTCATTGAGTCTACCAGCCGCGGGGAGCGTTCCTACGATATTTATTCCCGTCTGCTGAAAGAAAGAATTGTATTTTTAGGTGAAGAAGTAAATGACGTTACTGCCAGCCTGGTAGTAGCCCAGCTTCTGTTTTTGGAATCCGAGGATCCGGGAAAGGATATTAATATGTATATCAACAGCCCCGGAGGTTCTGTTACGGCTGGAATGGCTATTTATGATACCATGAATTACATCAAATGCGACGTTTCTACAGTTTGTATCGGCATGGCTGCCAGCATGGGCGCTTTTCTGCTTTCCAGCGGAGCCAAGGGCAAGCGCTTTGCTCTCCCCAATGCTGAAGTGATGATCCATCAGCCCTCCGGCGGAGCTCAGGGACAGGCTACGGACATTAAGATTGTAGCGGAGCAGATTTTAAAGACAAAGAAAAAATTAAATGAAATTTTAGCAGCCAATACGGGTCAGCCTCTGGAAATCATAGAGAGAGATACCGAGAGAGACAATTACATGACGGCCCAGGAAGCCAAAGAGTACGGCTTGGTGGACGCTGTGATTGTTAATCACTAATTGGCTTATCGAAGTGAGGTGGAAATATGCCAATCAGGCCAGAGGATAAGATCCGCTGTTCCTTTTGCGGAAAAAGCCAGGATCAGGTAAGAAAGCTGATAGCAGGCTCCAATAATGTGTACATCTGTGATGAATGTATTGAGCTGTGCGGTGAAATTCTGGAAGAGGAATTAGCCGATCAGGGCGATGAATCCATGGATTTCGGAGACATTAACCTGTTTAAGCCCAAGGAGATGAAGGCGTTCCTGGACGAGTACGTCATTGGACAGGATGAGGCGAAAAAAGTCCTTTCTGTGGCTGTTTATAATCATTATAAAAGAATTACTTCCAGAAAGAAGCTGGATGTGGAGGTGCAGAAGAGCAATATCCTGATGCTGGGCCCCACCGGTTCCGGAAAGACTTATCTGGCCCAGACCATGGCCAGGATTTTGGGAGTTCCCTTTGCCATTGCAGACGCTACGGCTCTGACGGAAGCGGGCTACGTAGGCGAAGATGTGGAAAATATTCTGTTAAAGCTGATTCAGGCTGCAGATTACGATATTTCCAAAGCGGAATACGGGATTATTTACATTGACGAGATCGATAAGATAACGAAAAAATCCGAAAATGTGTCCATTACGAGAGACGTTTCGGGAGAAGGCGTTCAGCAGGCCCTTCTGAAGATTTTGGAGGGAACGGTGGCAAGCGTTCCGCCCCAGGGAGGCAGAAAGCATCCCCATCAGGAGCTTTTGCAGATCGATACTACCAATATTCTTTTTATCTGCGGAGGAGCTTTTGACGGCCTGGAACGGATTGTGGAGAGCCGTCTCAGCAGCGGTTCCATAGGCTTTAATGCTGAGATTGTGGATCGCAACCAAAGAGATATTGACGATCTGCTGCGCCAGGTAATGCCTCAGGATCTGACAAAGTACGGCCTGATTCCGGAATTTATCGGCCGTGTGCCGGTGACGGTATCTCTGCAGCTTTTGGATAAGGCGGCTTTGATCCGGATTTTAACGGAGCCGAAAAACGCCCTGACAAAGCAGTATGAGAAGCTCTTTGAACTGGACGACGTAAAGCTGGAATTTACCGACGACGCCCTGGAAGCCATTGCTGAACAGGCCGTAGAGAGAAAGACCGGCGCCAGAGGTCTGAGAGCCATTATCGAAAAAGTAATGACAGATATTATGTACGAAATTCCTTCTGATGACAGCATTGGTATCTGTACCATTACCCGGGATGTCATTGAAGGAACCGGCCAGCCGGAGATCGTATACCGGGACATGGCGGTTCCCAGAAAGATGACCTCTAAGGCGAAAAACCGTTCCGGAGAAATCGCATAAAAATAACAGTTCTGCCGTGCCATTGATAAGTTTCTGCAGGGCTGAACTGTTACGAAAAATTGGGCTGTTGCGTGGCAATGGCCCATTTCTGTAAGATTGGTGTACAAGGGATAAGCTCCCTGTATACTAACGATACGTTAGGAGGAAATGAATGGAGAACAGAATCATTGCCATGCCGGCCATAGCATTAAGAGGGCTGACGGTTTTGCCGAAAATGCTGATTCATTTTGATATTACCAGACCTAAATCCATGGCGGCCGCAGAGCGATCCATGGTGTCGGATCAGAAGGTGTTTTTGGTGACCCAGCGCCAAAGCGAAACGACGGATCCGGGGGCGGAGGACTTGTTTCATATGGGCTGTGTGGCCCAGATTAAGCAGTTGGTGAAACTGCCCGATGGCGTTGTTCGGGTCATGGTAGAAGGCCTGCAGCGGGGGATCCTGACGGATCTGGATTCTGATGGGCCGTCGCTGATGGCGGAAGTAGAGCTTTTGGAGGAACCGGAATTTACGGACTATGCCGCAGCAGAGGCCATGTTAAGGATTGTAAAGGAAAAACTGGAGGACTTTGGCAGAGAAAACCCCAGAATCGCCAAAGAACTCCTTCCCAATCTTATGACCATTGACAAAATAGAGGATCTGCTGGATCAGATAGCCCTTCAGATGCCGTGGGAATATACGGTGCGTCAGGAAATCCTGGAAAGCATAGACATTTCAGAGCGTTACGAAAAGGTAATCAACAACCTGATTACGGAACTGGAAATCCTGAAAATCAAAAAAGACTTCCAGAGCAAGGTAAAGGCTGCTGTGGATAAAAACCAGAAGGAATACATTCTGCGGGAGCAGTTAAAAATTATCCGGGAAGAGTTGGGAGAGGACAGCTCCCTGTCTGACGCAGAGGAGTATAAAAAGAAGTTAAACGGCCTCAAGGCGGACAAAGAGGTGAAGGCGAAGATTGAAAAAGAGATTGACCGCCTGAGAACCATGCCCGGAGGCAGCCAGGAAAGCAACGTCAGCAGGACTTACATTGAAACCCTTCTGGATCTGCCCTGGAAGAAGGTTTCCAAAGACAATAACGATATTCGCCATGCAGAAGAGATTCTCAATGAAGATCACTACGGGCTGGATCAGGTAAAGGAACGGATTTTAGAGTATCTGGCAGTGAGAACTCTGACGGATAAAGGGGTCAGCCCCATTCTCTGTCTGGTGGGACCGCCAGGAACCGGAAAGACCTCCATTGCCCGTTCCGTAGCCCGGGCCCTGAATAAAAAGTACGTCCGAATCAGTCTGGGCGGCGTCCGGGACGAGGCGGAAATCAGAGGACACAGAAGAACCTACGTAGGGGCCATGCCGGGACGTCTGGTAGACGGGCTGCGGCAGGCGGGGGTCAGCAATCCCCTGATGCTTTTAGATGAAATTGACAAGGTCAGCAGCGACTACAAGGGAGACACATCCTCGGCCCTTCTGGAAGTTTTGGACGGAGAGCAGAATGTGAAATTCCGGGATCATTACGTGGAGCTGCCTATTGACTTGTCCCAGGTGATGTTTATCGCTACGGCCAATACCACTCAGACCATTCCCACTCCCCTGTTAGACCGTATGGACGTGATTGAAGTCACCAGCTATACGGAAAATGAAAAACTCCATATTGCCAAAGGCTTTCTGGTGAAGAAACAGATGGAGCGCAACGGCCTGAAGGAAGGGCAGGTAACCATTTCCGATCATGCTTTGGAGAAAATTATTCATAATTATACCAGAGAAGCGGGAGTCCGGAGTCTGGAACGCCGTATCGGCGATCTGTGCCGGAAGGCGGCCAGAGAGTTTTTGGAAAATAAGAAAGAAAGCATTCGGATTACAGAAGGAAATCTGGAAAAGTACCTGGGCCGTGAGAAGATTACCTTTACAGATGCCAACGAGAAGGACGAAGTCGGCATTGTCCGGGGACTTGCCTGGACCAGCGTAGGAGGCGATACCCTTCAGATTGAGGTCAACGTTATGCCGGGAAAGGGCAATCTTCAGCTTACGGGCCAGTTGGGGGACGTTATGAAGGAATCCGCTCAGACCGCCCTTACCTATGTCCGTTCTGTATGCCCGGATTACCAGATAGCCGACGATTATTTTGAAAAACACGATATTCATATCCATATACCTGAGGGCGCTGTTCCAAAGGACGGGCCTTCCGCCGGAATTACCATGGCCACGGCTATGATTTCCGCTGTCACAAACCGTCCCGTTTCCGCTAAGGTG
Source organism: uncultured Clostridium sp. (assembly GCA_946498245.1). Taxonomy (GTDB): domain Bacteria; phylum Bacillota; class Clostridia; order Lachnospirales; family Lachnospiraceae; genus UMGS1370. Next base: position 70,045 of record CAMMNN010000009.1, read on the forward strand.
GCTATGACGGGAGAGATTACGTTAAGAGGCCGCGTTCTTCCCATCGGGGGTCTGAAGGAAAAGGTGCTGGCGGCAAAAATGGCCCATATTCAAAAGGTGCTGGTGCCTGAGAAAAACCGCCCGGAAATCGCCGAACTGTCTAAGGAGATTACAAAGGGCCTGGAAATCGTATTTGTAGGAACAATGGAAGAAGTGCTGAAGGAGGCTCTTGCATGATTATAAAGACAGTAGATTTGGAAACGGTATGCGGCATTAAAAGCAAGCTGCCGGACAACCGGCTGCCGGAGTTTGCTTTTGCCGGCAAATCCAATGTGGGGAAGTCCTCCCTGATCAACGCCCTAATGAACCGGAAGTCCTATGCCCGGACTTCCGGCCAGCCGGGAAAGACCCAGACCATTAATTTTTATAATATTAGTGGCGCTATGTACTACGTGGATCATCCTGGCTACGGGTACGCAAAAGTATCCCTGGAGGAAAAGGCAAAGTGGGGAAAAATGATAGAAAATTACCTCCACAATTCCGCTATGTTAAAAAAGGTCTTTCTCCTGGTGGACATTCGCCACGATCCGTCGGAGAACGACAGGCTGATGTATGATTGGATTGTCCAAAACGGCTATCAGCCTGTCATTATTGCCACCAAGCTGGATAAGATAAAGCGCAGCCAGGTGGCAAAGCAGGTGAAGCAGATCCGGGAAGGACTGGGATTGTCCAAAGAAGATCGGCTGATTCCTTTTTCTGCGGAGACGAAACAGGGAAGGGAAGAAATCTGGCAGCTTCTGGAAGAAGAAGCCGGTTTGAATTAAAGAGTCTTTCCCATTAGCCGGAAGAGATCCTGGTAAAACTGGGGGTAGGAGATGTTTACGCACTCCGCTCCCAGTATTTTTGTGGTTCCTTCTGCACAGAGTCCCGCTATGGCAAAAGTCATGGCAATGCGGTGATCCAGGCGGCTGTCAATAACAGCCCCGTGGAGAGGCCGCCCGCCCCGGATGATCATTCCGTCCTCCGTTTCTGTTACATCGGCTCCCATGGCGGTAAGATTTTTTGTCATCACTTCAATACGGTTTGATTCTTTTACTTTCAATTCCGCCGCGTCGCGGATAATGGTTTCCCCTTTTGCAACACAGGCCATGGCTGCAATGACCGGCAGCTCGTCAATGAGGGTGGGGATCACTGCTCCTTCAATGACGGTACCGGAAAGAGGGCTGTGGCGAACCAGAAGATCGGCAGCCGCCTCCCCGCCTTCCGTCCACTGCCGCAGTACCGTAATGTCTCCGCCCATCTGCCTGCAAACGGTAAGGATCCCGTCACGGGTAGGGTTAATGCCTACATTTTTTAGGAGGATCTCAGAACCGGGTACCATAAGGGCGGCGGCAATAAAGAAGGCGGCTGAGGAAATGTCGCCGGGAACGGAAATCCGGCAGGCTGACAGTTCCTGGGCGGGTTCCAGAATGGCGGTGGTCCCCTCTGTCCGTACATGGGCCCCAAAAGCCTTTAACATTAATTCCGTATGGTTGCGGGAAAGATAGGGCTCCGTTACCTTGGTGATACCTTCTGCATAAAGCCCCCCTAAGAGAACTGCGGACTTTACCTGGGCGGAGGCTACGGGAGAAAAGTAGTGGATGCCGTGAAGAGGCTTTCCGTGGATCACCAGAGGGGCGCAGCCGTTTCCTTTGACGCTTTTTATGTCAGCCCCCATAAGAGTCAGGGGATCGATGATCCGTTTCATAGGGCGCTTCTGAATAGAGGCGTCCCCTGTAAGGGTTACGGAAAAGTCCTGGGCGGCTAAAATACCGGAAATCAGCCGGGTTGTAGTGCCGGAATTTCCGCAGTCTAAGGGTTCTGCGCCGGGAGCCGACAATCCCCGCATTCCGTTGCCGTGAACCAGGACGGCGTCTCCTTTATTTTCAATGGAAATTCCCATTCGCTGAAAACAGGAAATGGTAGAGAGGCAGTCGGCCCCCTGAAGATAATTGGTGATCTCTGTAGTTCCTTTGGCAATGGAACCCAGCATAACGCTTCGGTGGGAAATGGATTTGTCTCCCGGTACGGTGACTTCTCCCTTTAAATGGGAAGTGGCTTGAAATTCCATAAATGTCCTCCTATTGACGGAATAATTCGTAATGATACTTGGTAAGCTGCGCCCACGCGGCTTCCAGAGAAGCTTCATCATAAAATGTGATCCGCAGGGCCCCTTCTCCCCGCTCCCGGTTGTTGTTTATTCCAATGTTTTTTATGCTGATGCCCTTGGCGGCCAGGATTACGGAAAGGGTAGAAATGGCTCCGGCTTCGTCCACAATGTCTACGGAAAAAGAGTAGTCCGGCTCCAGAGCTCCCTTTGCTCTGTCTGTTATGGAATTGCGGTAGTCCCGGGACTTTTCCAACAGCCGGTAAACGGCGGATTCCTTTTTTCCGCGGATCTCTTCCAGAACCAGGGAGAGAGAGGCGATGTAGCGCTCTAAAAATTCCCCGATAGGGCCGGAATTTGCCATGCAGATCTGCTGCCACATTTCAGGGGAAGAGGAGGCGATGCGGGTAATGTCTTTAAAGCCCCCGGCGGCAATCTGCTTCATGGTTTCTCTGGAATCGTCGGAATCTTTTACAAGATTTACCAGACAGGAAGCGATAAGATGAGGCAGATGGCTGATTGCAGCTACAGCCCGGTCATGCTCCTCATAGTCCAGTACCATGGGGATAGCTCCCAGGATTTTGGCAATGGAAATCACCCTGTCAACTTGCTCTTGGGAAGACAGCCGGGATGGGGTGATGATATAATAAGCGTTTTCCAACAGGTGATCCGTGGAATTTTCATAGCCCGTTTTTTCCGAACCGGCCATAGGGTGGCCGCCTACAAAGACATTTTCCATTCCCAGGCGGATGACCTCTTCATGGATATTGGTTTTGGTGCTGCCTACATCAGTTATGATAGCGCCTTCTTTTAAGTACGGTCCAATGGCCTTTAAATATCCGGCATTGTACTCCACAGGAGTGCAGAGAAAAATCATGTCGCATTGAGAAAGATTATGGTCAATGCCGTCTAAAATCACGTCTACAATGCCATCGGCCTTAGCCTCTTCCAGCTTGGAACGGGTGCGCATATAGGCCATAATGGAAATATCCGGTCTGGCCCGTTTTAATCCTTTGGCAATGGAGCCTCCAATGAGTCCCAGGCCGATAAAGGCGACGTTTTTGGGAGACGCCGCAGAAACTTCCGTAGAAATTTCCATAAGAAACCTCCTTTCCGGGATTACAGGATATGAAATCAAATCCTTTCTGCAGTCAATAAACGTATCTGTCGGTGTCCATTGTAAGGCATGAAAGAGAAAATGTCAACGCTTTATCGCTTTAAACTTTAACGCTTTCAAGTGAAAGCCAAGGGGCAAAAAAGGGGGAATTTGGGAAAATTATAAAGTTTTTGTATAAATTGCATATTTTACTTGTGAATTTCAGAATTTTTTGGTAAAATACTTGCATGGACTAATTATTGAGGTACAGGAGGGATTTTCTATGAACGTTTATGGAACCAGTCAGATACGCAATGTTGTGCTGTTAGGGCACGGCGGGGCCGGAAAGACTACTGTTGCAGAAGCTTTGGCATTAATCACCGGGGTTACCAAGAGGATGGGAAAGATTGCTGACGGGAATACCATCAGCGATTATGACAAAGAGGAGATCAAAAGACAGTTTTCGATTTCCACTTCTTTAATCCCGTTGGAATATAATGGAGAAAGTGGGCCTATTAAAATCAATCTGCTGGATACTCCCGGATATTTTGACTTTGTGGGAGAGGTAGAAGAGGCCATCAGCGTGGCGGACGCCGCTATTATCGTAGTAAACTGCAAGGCCGGTATTGAAGTGGGAACGGAAAAGGCCTGGGAAATCTGCGAAAAGTACAGGCTGCCCAGACTGTTCTTTGTTACCAACATGGACGACGACCACGCCAGCTACCGCGAACTGGTATTAAAGCTGGAAACCCGTTTCGGACGTAAGATCGCGCCCTTCCAGCTTCCTATCCGTGAAAACGAAAAATTCGTGGGCTTTGTCAATGTAGTAAAGATGGCCGGACGCCGGTTCACTACATTAAGCAACTACGAGGAATGCCCCATTCCGGACTACGTTGAGAAGAATCTGGGAATTGCCAGAGAAGCTTTAATGGAAGCCGTTGCAGAAACCAGTGAAGAATATATGGAGCGCTATTTCTCCGGTGAAGAGTTTACTCAGGAGGAGATTTCCACAGCCCTGAGAAGCCATGTAATCGAAGGAAATATCGTTCCGGTTATGCTGGGCTCCGGAATCAACTGCCAGGGATTTTCCGTACTGCTTCAGGCCATTGACAAATACTTCCCGTCACCGGACAAATACGAGTGCATCGGCGTAGACGTTTCCACAGGAGAACGGTTTACAGCGAAATATAACGACGACGTTTCTCTGTCCGCAAGAGTCTTTAAGACCATTGTGGATCCCTTTATCGGCAAATACTCTCTGATGAAGATCTGTACCGGAACCTTAAAGCCGGACAGCACGATCTACAACGTAAATAAAGAGTCTGAGGAAAAGGTTGGAAAGATTTACGTTCTCAGAGGCAAGGAACAGATCGAAGTGCCGGAGTTAAAGGCCGGAGACATTGGCGCTGTGTCCAAGCTGAACGTAACCCAGACCGGGGATACCATTGCGTTAAGAAGCGCTCCTATTGTATACCATAAGCCGGAAATCTCCACTCCTTATACCTATATGGCATACAGAGCCGCCAATAAGGGTGAGGACGATAAGGTTTCCTCCGCTCTGGCAAAGATGATGGAAGAGGATCTGACTCTCAGAGTGGTAAATGATGCAGAAAACCGCCAGTCCCTTCTCTATGGAATCGGCGATCAGCAGTTGGAAGTAGCAGCCAGCAAGCTGTTAAACCGCTATAAAGTAGAAATCGTTCTGGATAAACCCAAATTCGCTTTCCGGGAAACTCTGAGAAAGAAAGTAAAGGTTCAGGGACGCCATAAAAAGCAGTCCGGCGGCCATGGCCAGTACGGCGACGTCTGGATGGAATTTGAACCCTCCGGCGATCTGGAAACACCCTATGTATTTGAGGAAAAGATTTTCGGCGGATCCGTTCCTAAGAACTACTTCCCGGCAGTGGAAAAAGGTCTTCAGGAATGCGTTCAGAAGGGCCCCCTGGCCGGATACCCTGTAGTGGGTCTGAAGGCCACCCTGGTAGACGGATCCTACCACCCTGTAGATTCCTCTGAAATGGCCTTTAAGATGGCTACGATTTTGGCCTTTAAGAAGGGCTTTATGGACGCCGGCCCCGTTTTGCTGGAACCCATCGCTTCCTTAAAGGTAACGGTTCCGGATAAATTTACCGGCGACGTTATGGGCGATTTAAACCGCCGCCGCGGCCGCGTTCTGGGTATGAATCCGGATCACCACGGAAAACAGATTATTGAGGCCGACATTCCTATGTCCGAGCTGTATGGCTACAACACGGATCTGCGCTCCATGACCGGAGGAATCGGTGTGTACGAATATGAATTTAGCCGTTATGAGCAGGCTCCTGGCGACATTCAGAAGAAGGAAGTGGAGGCCAGAGCAGCCCAGAAGGAAGACGCCTGATTTCTGGAAGGTCTTCCCAGGAGAATACAGTGGATTTCAGAAAAGGATTGTGCTATAATACAGACGTTTCTTGAAAACCCTTAGAATGCAAGGAGGTAATTGTCATGAAAAAATATATTTGCGAGCCCTGCGGTTACGAGTATGATCCGGCAGTAGGCGATCCGGATAACGGAATTGAGCCGGGAACTGCTTTTGAGGATCTGCCGGAAGATTGGGTATGCCCCATCTGCGGCATGGGAAAGGACGTATTTGTTCCGGAGGATTAAGAGCTAAAAAGGATTAAATTAGGGGAGCGGAGTAACGGTATGGATTTGCCGGAGTCTTCTGCTCCCTTTTTCTGTGGAAGAATCCGGAGCGGTATGCTATACTAGAAGAACAGCACAGGCAGGCAAGGAGGATAAGAAATGAACGAAAAAAGTTGGAATAAGATATTTTCCCGGGTGGGATGGGGAATGACGGCTTTTTTTGCAGTGTCATATTTTGTAATGATAGTAATCAGCGCGGCTTTGACAGTCGCGGGGATTTATTCTATCAGCGCTGGCGGCCAATTGATTATGAACGGGATTTCTATGTATGTCATCGGCTTTCCCGTGGCATACCTGATTTTTAAAAGTACGCCTTATCCCTCCCCTGAAAGAAGGACGGAAAAGTGGACGGGCTGGACCTGGTGCGGAGTCTTTTTGATTTGCCAGGGCATTATGTACGGGGGAAATCTTCTGGGCCTTTTATTTATGGCGGTTTTCGGCTCAGAGTCCAGCGTCAATGTTGTTCAGGAAATTGTGCTGGAATCCAATTTCCTGCTGAATTTCCTTTTAGTAGTAGTTGCCGGCCCCATAGTGGAGGAACTGCTTACCAGAAAGCTTATTATTGACCGGATCCTTTTGTATGGGGAAAAGACGGCGATTTTTGTCTCCGCCCTTTTGTTCGGACTCCTTCATGGCAATTTCTACCAGTTTTTCTATGCCTTTGGAATCGGGCTGATTCTGGGCTACGCATACGTCAGGACAGGAAAAATAACCGGCGTTATCGGGCTCCATATGGCTGTGAATTTTGCCGGAAGCGAGGTCGCCCTTCTCCTTATAGAATGGGCGGCCCAGCCTGGAATATCGGGAATTATCGGCGCGGGAATGACGGTTCTTTACGGCTGCGTAGAATTTGGGGCGGCCATTGGAGGCATTGTTCTTTTGTGCTGTTTTTGGAAAAAGAGACGGTTTTACCAAACGCCCTATGAGTGGTCCGCGCCGCCCCTGAGTATTGGAAGGCGAATCCGGACTGTGGCGGGAAATCCCGGCATTTTAATCTTTACTGCTTTGTGCCTGCTGGAATTTGCATTGAACTTTTAAAGACAGGGGGGAGCGCTTTGGAACAAATGTCTTTATTTGACTACCAGGAGATAGAGAGCCCTCTGGCCAGCCGGCTGAGGCCATCTTCCCTGGATGAATTTGTGGGGCAGAAGCATCTGGTAGGAGAGGGGAAGGTTTTAAGAAGGCTCATTGATGAGGACAGGATTCCTTCCATGATATTCTGGGGCCCGCCGGGGGTAGGGAAAACGACCCTGGCCAGTATTATTGCAGCGAAAACCCGGGCGTCCTTTGTCAATTTCAGCGCTGTGACCAGCGGAATTAAAGAGATCCGGGAAGTCATGACAGAGGCGGAGAACAGCCGGAAAATGGGAATGAAGACCCTGGTTTTTGTAGACGAGATCCACCGCTTTAATAAGGCCCAGCAGGATGCCTTCCTTCCCTTCGTGGAGAAAGGGAGCATTATCCTTATTGGAGCCACTACGGAAAATCCGTCTTTTGAGATCAACTCGGCTCTCTTGTCCCGGTGCAAGGTCTTTGTCCTGCAGGCCCTTACCAGCGACGATATGATGGAGATGCTAAAGAGAGCCCTGAGGAGTCCCAAAGGGTTTGGCTATCTGAACATTGACATTCCGGAAGAACTGCTCTGGACCATAGCCGAATTTGCCGGAGGAGATGCCCGGACGGCTCTCAATACTTTGGAAATGGCGGTTACCAATGGGGAAATAACCATGGACAAAACCATTGTAACCAAAGAAATCCTGGAACAGTGCATCAGCAGAAAATCTCTTTTGTATGATAAAAAGGGAGAAGAGCATTATAATCTTATCTCAGCTCTTCACAAATCCATGAGAAACAGCGATCCCGACGCCGCCGTTTACTGGCTGGCCAGAATGCTGGAGGCCGGAGAGGATCCCCTCTATGTGGCCCGCCGACTGATCCGTTTTGCCAGTGAGGACGTGGGAATGGCGGATCCCCAGGCCATGAATCAGGCGGTGGCGGCTTATCAGGCGTGCCATTTCCTGGGGATGCCGGAATGCAATCTCAATCTGGCCCAGGCGGTGATTTACCTGTCCCTGGCCCCCAGATCCAATTCGGTTTACGTGGCCTATGAAGAGGCAAAGGAGGATGCCCTGACGACTTTGGCGGAGCCGGTGCCCTTGGTAATCCGCAACGCTCCCACAGATTTGATGAAGGACCTCCATTATGGGAAAGGGTATGTATACGCCCATGATACAAAAGAGAGGATTGCTCATATGCAGTGCCTGCCGGATTCTTTGGCGGGAAGAACCTATTACCGCCCTACCAGGGAAGGCCAGGAAAAAAGGGCAGCGGACAGACTGAGGGAAGTTCACGAGTTTCAGTTGGGAATCAGGGAAGAAATAGAACAAAACGGAATATAAGAAAGGGCCGCAGCGGGGCGGCAGGAGGCAGACTATGAAGAAATTATTGGTAGTAGTGGATATGCAGAGAGACTTTATTGACGGAAGCCTGGGGACAGAGGAAGCCCGAATGATCGTGCCTAAGGTAAAAGAAAAAATAGACCTTTGCCAGTCCCAGGGCTGGGACGTGGCCTTTACCCTGGATACCCATGGGGAAGACTATTTAAACACCCAGGAGGGAAAGCGCCTTCCCATAGCCCACTGCGTTGCGGAAACAGACGGCTGGGAGCTGTGCGACGAACTGGGAGACGTAAAAGGCCGGTATTTTGAAAAGCATACCTTCGGAAGTACGGAACTGGGGGCCTATGCCGCCCGGAAAGGCTATGAGGAAATCGAGCTGGTAGGCCTTTGCACGGATATTTGCGTAATTTCTAATGCCATGCTCCTAAAGGCCTATGTGCCGGAGGCCCTGATCCGCGTAGATTCTTCCTGCTGTGCCGGTGTGACTCCGGAGAGCCATGAGCGGGCGCTGGAGGCCATGAAAGCCTGCCAGATTGACATTGGGTAAAACTGGAGGAAAATCTTATGTATACCATAGTGGTTGTAGATGATGAAGAAGAGCTGAGAAAGGCCATTGTGCGGAGAGTGGACTGGGAATCCATTGGCTTTCAGGTAGTGGGAGAAGCGGAAAACGGGATAGAGGCTTTGGAAGTGGTAGAAAAGACAGAGCCGGATCTGCTCCTTACGGACATTCGGATGCCATTTATATCCGGTCTGGAACTTGCAAGACAGGTGCGGGAGATCCGGCCTTCCACCCAGATTGCTTTTTTAAGCGGATATGATGATTTCTCTTACGCACAGACAGCTATCCGCTACAATATTATCAGCTATCTTTTAAAACCTATTTCTATGGAAGAGCTTACGGAAAATCTCCGCCAGATTAAAGAAAAGCTGGATCAGATGTTTTCGGAATTTGCAAAACGGCAGAAAAGCCAGGAAAACAAATTGGAATTTCTGCTGCCTCTCCTTTTGGACACCACCCGGACCGACGGCTCTTTCGGGAGAGAAGAGCGCCTGAAAGCCCAGGCGGCGGACTGCGGCCTGCTGGAAAAGGGAAATCAGGATACCCGGTATATGGTTATGTCCTTTTCCCTGTGGGACGAGGGAGGGAAAAACCGTACAGAATACAATCACCTCCATGCCGTAGACGGGATTGTAAAGAAGTATATGAAGTCGGCCGCATTCTTTCTGGAGGATAAACTGACGGCGGTTCTGGTGGCGCAGCCCAAGGATTTTGACAAGTATCTGCATATTATCGCCGACGAGGTTATCCAGAGCATTGAACGGATCCTGGGACTTCGCTGCTGCATCGGCGCCGCCAGAATGATCGGGCATCTTTCCGGCCTCTCGGAAGCCTACCGGGATTCCGTGACGGCCCTGCACTATGCGGAGCAAGGCGGCATTTCCGGTATTCGCTACATATCTGATGAGGAGCCTTTTTCCGGCAGCGACATGGATGATGTAATGCGGACAGAGGCGGATATTGAAAATCATATCCGGACCGGGAGTCCGGAGGAACTTTCCCGGCACATAAGAGGACTGTTTGGACAGCTCCGGGAGGGGGAAGCGACTCGGGAAAAGATTAATTTCCTTCTGGTGGAACTGTTTTCCGGAATCTGCCGTGTCGTATATTCGGTTTCTGCGGAACCGGCCAGCACGCTTTTAAAAATGGATCCCTATATGCAGCAGATGATGTTTTTAGACGGCAGCCTTCAGGAAGCCCAGGAGCACTTTGAAAAGTTTTGTCTCAGCACACGGGAACTCATTGAAAAACAGAAAACAAAGAGCAGCGTGGACATCTGCCAAAAAGCTTTAAGCTACATTGAGGAACATTACGGAGAAGCAGATCTTTCTCTGGTAACAGTAAGCGGCAAAATGGGTGTCAGCCCCAATTATCTCAGCTCTTTGATTAAGAAAAAAACAGGAAAGAGCTTTGTAGATTACCTTACGGCAAGGCGTATGGAGGAGGCAAAGAGCCTTCTGCTTTCTACGGGAATGAAGATCCGCCAGGTTTCGGAAGCCTGCGGCTACAGCGATCAGCATTATTTCAGCTATTGTTTTAAAAAATACCAGGGTCTTTCCCCAAATATGCTCAGGCAGCAGGCGGAGGCGGCCAGATGAAGGGGCGGGCATGGTCTTTTTCGGCAGTTTCAGTAATCCTTGTGGTAGGAATGGTGGCGGTTTCCCTTATGATAGGGGCCGTCATTTTTCTGATGATCTACCAGAGGGCAATGATCCAAAATGTCAGGACCTCCAGTGATCAAATTACGGAACAGGTGGCTGACATTGTAGAAGACTATATGTCAGACATTCAAAATTCCATGAACGCGATTCAGGAAATCTACCGGCTGCCGGAAAGAGAAAGGGACGAAAAATTAAATTCTATTGCAGAGGTAAGGCCTGATGTGACCGCTGTTACGGTCTATGACAAAGAAACGGGAGAGCTTTTAAATGCATGGACCGGGGAGCGGCGCCTGAAAGAGCATATACTGGAAAATCTTTCTTTTGATAAGGACAGGATTCCCCCAAAAGGTGAACTGCTGATTTCAGAGCCCCATGTGGGAAGCATTTTTGTGGAGGAATATCCCTGGGTGGTATCCATTTCCGGCATTGTACAGGATCGGGACGGCCGCCAGCAGGTTATTGTCCTGGATTCCCTTTTTTTCCAGATCGCTTCTTACATTGACAATGTGGGGATTGGAAAGCACGGCTACTGTTTCATCATGGACGGGGAAGGAAATATCCTTTACCATCCTCAGCAGCAATTGATTTTTGCAGGCTTAAAAAAGGAAAACACAGATTTTTTGGAACAGACGCCGGAAGGCAGTTATGAGGAAGACGGGATTATCTATACTGTAAAACGGGAACCGGAAAATGGATGGCGCATTGTAGCCGTCAGCTTTGTAGAAGAAGTAATCGCCGAGGGGCTTCAAAACTGCATCTATCTTTTGGCCGCATTGCTGATGCTCGTTTTGATTGCAGCGCTTTTCAGCAGCATTGTCTTGTCAAATCTGCTGTCCAAGCCCATTAAACGTCTCAGCAGCGCTATGGGAGCTTTTGAAAAAAACGCCGCTGACTTCGTCTTTGTACCGGTAGGAGGCAGCAGTGAGATTACATCCCTTTCAGATTCTTTCGGGCAGATGGTTCTGCGGATCCAGGAGCTTATGACAAAAGTACGCAAGGAGGAGATTATTCTCAGAAAAACAGAGCTCAGGGCCCTTCAGGCCCAGATCAATCCCCATTTTCTGTATAATACTCTGGACTCCATTTCCTGGATGTGTGAGGACGGACGGAATAAAGAAGCTGTAGAAATGGTCAACGCCCTGGCGCGTCTTTTTCGCATCAGCATCAGCAAGGGCCATGAGCTGATCCCCATTGAAAAAGAGGTGGAACACGCCAAAAGCTATCTGCAGATCCAGAAGTTTCGTTATAAAAATCAGTTTGAATACTATTTTGAAGTGGAAGAGCAGTGCCGGCAGTACTACTGTAATAAGATTACCCTGCAGCCCATTATTGAAAATGCCATTTACCACGGCCTCAACCGTATGATAGAAGAAGGAGTCATTGGAATCCGGATTTATGAGGACGGAGACGACGTCGTTTTTTCGGTGTCCGATAATGGAGTGGGTATGACGGAGGAACAGTGCAGAATGATTCTGGAGAAAGAAAACGGACGTGAGACGGGAATCGGCATGAAAAACGTAAATGACAGGGTAAAGATCTATTTTGGGGAGCAGTACGGTATGAGCGTTCAAAGCGAACCCGATGAAGGCACAACGGTTTCCATCCGGATGCCTAAAATAAGGGAGGATACCTATGAAGACAGATAAAAAAGCAAACCGGATCCTTCTGCGGGCGGCTCTTTTGGGGATTCTGGCCCTCTCTTTGGCAGTCTTTTTTTACCGGTATCTGCCGGGAAAACGAAAAAAAAGCGACGGACCCTACCACATTGCCATGATCGTAAAATCCACGGAGTCCGCTTTTTGGAAATCAGTGTTTGCCGGGGCCGGAGTAGCAGCGACGGAATACAATGTATCCCTTACTACAGAGGGGCCTGCTACGGAGGAGGACTACGAGACTCAAAACAGGCTTTTAGAAGAGGCCGTTTCTTCCGGAGCCGACGCCATTGTGTTTTCCGCTGTAGATTACAATGCCAATGTGGAAGCAGTGGAAAAGGCGGCGGAGGCGGGGATTCCGGTGGTCATTATTGACAGCGACGTCAACAGCCGCCGGGTAAGCTGCCGGATTGGAACGGATAATCTGGAGGCCGGGGCCATGGCGGCGGAGGCCGTGCTTTCCCAGACAGAAGGGCCGCTGTATATCGGCGTAGTGAATTTTGATGAACATACGGCCAACGGGCAGCAGAGAGAAGAGGGCTTCCGAAAACGTATGGAGGAAGAAGAACGGGTCAAAACCATAGAAACCATTAACGTTCTGTCTACTACGGAAAGCGCACGGGAGAAGACAAAGGATATGATTGCGGAACATCCGGAGATCAATGTCATTGCCACCTTTAATGAGTGGACCAGCCTGGGGGTAGGGTGGGCCATTCGGGATTTGGATAAAAAGGATGACATTATGGTAGCGGCCTTTGACAGCAACGTAGTGTCGGTGGGGATGCTGGAAACCGGGGAGGTGGACGCTCTTATTGTCCAAAACCCTTACGCTATGGGGTATCTGGGCGTAGAAAACGCTTACAGGCTTCTGACGGGAAAAACGGTTTCAGAGGGACCCATTGATACCTCTACGACTCTGGTAACAAGAGAAAATATGTTTCTTCCGGAATGTCAGAAAGTTTTGTTTATGTTTGATTAGTGAGGATACAGCTTCGTACTTTAAAGTCGGGATTAATGTATAAAATGCACAAGATTTCTTTTTGAAAAATAAACGATAGTTGAAATTTGTACAAAAATAGTGGAAAATTCTATAGACTTTTATTGAAAAGAGCGATAGAATAGGAAACAAGAGATATGGCACAGCCTTATGTCTATTTTAAAGTACAGGAGGAATGTATCATGAAAAAAAGAGTTTTGGCAGCTACCATGGCATCTCTGATGGTTCTGAGTCTTGCAGCCTGCGGAGGCGGAGAGACAGCGGAAACCACAGCAGCAGCTCCCGCAACGACGGCAGCCAGCGGGGAAACGGAAGCGGCAGGCGAAGCTACGGAAGCGGCAGAAGCCACGGAAGCCGCAGCGACAGGCGAGGTTGCAAACAAGGACAAGCCTTTAGTTTGGTTTAACCGTCAGCCTTCCAACAGCTCTACGGGAGAGCTTGACATGACAGCGCTGAACTTTAATGGCAACACCTACTATGTAGGCTTTGATGCAAATCAGGGTGCAGAACTTCAGGGTACCATGGTAAAAGAGTACATTGAGGCTAACATCGACGCTATCGACCGCAACGGCGACGGCATCATCGGCTACGTTCTGGCTATCGGCGACATCGGACACAACGACTCCATCGCACGTACCAGAGGCGTTAGAAAGGCTCTGGGAACCGGCGTTGATAAAGACGGAAATATCAACAGCGATCCCGTTGGTATGAATGCAGACGGATCTTCTACTATTGTACAGGACGGATCCATTGAAGTAAACGGAAAGACTTACGTTGTACGTGAGCTTGCTTCTCAGGAAATGAAGAACTCCGCAGGAGCTACCTGGGATGCCGCTACGGCAGGAAACGCTATCGGCACATGGTCTTCTTCCTTTGGTGAGTCCATCGACGTTGTTGTTTCCAATAACGACGGTATGGGAATGTCCATGTTCAACGCATGGTCAAAGGACAATGCAGTTCCCACATTCGGATATGATGCAAACAGCGACGCTGTAGCAGCCATTGCAGAAGGCTACGGCGGAACCATCAGCCAGCACGCTGACGTTCAGGCATACCTGACCCTGCGTGTACTGCGTAACGCTCTGGACGGCGTAGACATTGACACCGGTATCGGCACAGCCGACGAGGCAGGCAATGTTCTGACAGATGATGTATATGTATACAGAGAGGAAGAGCGTTCCTACTATGCATTAAACGTTGCAGTTACCGCTGATAACTACCAGGATTTCACAGATTCCACAAAGACCTATGATCCGGTATCCAATCAGCTTGATGCAGGCGCACATCCGGAAAAAGCGGTTTGGCTGAACATTTACAACGCAGCCGACAACTTCCTGAGCGCAACTTATCAGCCGCTGCTTCAGAAGTATGATGATATTCTGAATCTGAAGGTAGACTACATCGGCGGCGACGGACAGACTGAGTCCAACATTACCAACCGTTTGGCTAATCCGAGCCAGTACGACGCATTTGCCATCAACATGGTTAAGACGGACAATGCTGCTTCTTACACCGTATTGCTCAGCCAGTAATATCAGAATCATTCATAAGCAGACAGCACATTAGGGAGAAGCAATTCTCCCTAATGCATTATTTGGCGCAGGCGGGACAGTATCCGGCCGGATACTGCAAATTTCAGTAGATACAGGAGTAAAAGGAATGACAGATAAGAAAGATAATATCGTCTTATCAATACGTGGTATGAGCAAATCCTTCGGGCGCAACCGGGTTTTGGATCATATCAACCTGGACGTAAAGCGCGGGACGGTTATGGGCCTTATGGGGGAGAACGGAGCCGGAAAGTCGACAATGATGAAATGTCTCTTCGGTACCTACCAGAAGGACGAAGGCACGATTTTCCTTGACGGCAAGGAAATCAGCTTTTCCGGACCCAAAGACGCTTTGGAAAACGGAATCGCAATGGTTCATCAGGAATTAAACCAATGTCTGGAAAGAAACGTAACGGACAATCTGTTCCTGGGGCGCTATCCCGTTAATTCCATGGGAATTGTTGATGAAGGCAGAATGAAAAAGAAGGCTTCCGAGCTTTTCAGAAAGCTGGGAATGACTGTAAATCTTACTCAGCCAATGAGAAATATGTCCGTATCCCAAAGGCAGATGTGCGAAATTGCCAAAGCGATTTCTTATAATTCCAAGGTTATTGTTTTGGACGAGCCGACTTCCTCCCTGACGGTACAGGAAGTGGATAAGCTTTTTGAAATGATGCGGATGCTGAAATCTCAGGGAATTTCCCTGATTTATATTTCCCATAAGATGGATGAGATTTTCGAAATTTGCGACGAAATATCCGTACTTCGGGACGGTAAACTGGTTATGACCAAGGAAACGCAAGACACCAACATGAACGAGCTGATTGCGGCTATGGTTGGCCGTTCTCTGGAAAACCGTTTCCCGCCGGTGGATAATAAGCCTAAGGATGTGATCCTGTCTATCCAGCATCTGTCCACAAAATTTGAACCCCACCTTCAGGATATTTCTTTTGACGTCCGGGAAGGAGAAATCTTCGGACTTTACGGTCTGGTGGGAGCAGGACGTACAGAGCTTCTGGAAACCCTTTTCGGCGTCCGTACCAGAGCGGCGGGGCGTGTGTACTTTAATGGCCGACTGATGAATTTCAGTAGCGCTAAAGAAGCCATTGAACACGGCTTTGCCATGATTACTGAGGAACGAAAGGCCAACGGCCTTTTCTTAAAGGCGGATCTGACCTTCAATACCACCATTGCGAACCTGAATCAGTATAAATCCGGATTTGCTCTTTCGGATTTGAAAATGACAAAGGCTACTGCGAAAGAAATTAAAATCATGCATACCAAGTGTATGGGGCCTGACGACATGATTACAAGCCTTTCCGGCGGAAATCAGCAGAAGGTTATCTTTGGAAAGTGGCTGGAACGTGCGCCCCAGGTATTTATGATGGACGAACCGACAAGAGGAATTGACGTCGGCGCCAAATATGAGATTTACGAGCTGATTATCAATATGGCGAAGCAGGGCAAGACGATTATCGTCGTTTCCTCTGAAATGCCGGAGATCCTGGGAATTACCAACCGCATCGGAGTTATGTCCAACGGTCACCTTTCCGGTATCGTCAATACGAAGGAGACTAACCAGGAAGAGCTTTTAAGACTCAGTGCGAAATATCTATAATGGGGGAGATTGACAGATATGGCAAATGAAAACAGTAAGATACTTACAGTTGAACGGGAAAAGCAACTGCGTCAGCCGATTGATGAATACGTCGGCAAGATCCAGAAAAAGATCGACGATCTCAGAGCGGACGGTACAGAGAAGGTTGTTTCTCTGCAGGGCGATATTGACGCTTTAAAGAGGGATCGTATTTATACGAAAGAAGAAAAAGAAGCGAAGCTGTCTCAGGCAAGAGCAGAGCTGGAAAAGGCCAAAGCCGTAGAATCGAAAAATAAGGACGAGGTTTCAAAGCTTATTGCTGATGCGGAAAACTATATTAAAGCCCACTTTGAAAAAGACTATTACCAGCCTGTATGCGAAAGCTGCAAGGCGGAGATGGACGCCGCAAAAGCAAACTATAGCAAAAGAGTAGCGGAGCTGAAGCAGCAGCATCAGCAGACGATTTCCAAATTGTCGGATCATCAGGAAATCAAAGACGAAAAGTACGTTTACAAAAACAGGCTTTTTGACGCCAAAATGGAGTACGAGAAAAATGTCCAGGAAATTAAGGACAGAAAACACGGCGCTTACAGCTACAGACACCATCTGCTGGATATGCTCCGTATGTCCAAATTTACGTTTGTGGAAACAGCCCAGGAGAAGTGGGAGAATTACAAGTACAAATTCAATTACAAGGAGTTTCTGTTAAGAAACGGTCTTTATATTGCCATTGTGATTATTTTTATCGGTTTGTGTATTATCACTCCGATTTTAAAGAATGTCCAGCTCCTTACTTATAATAACGTACTGAATATTCTGCAGCAGGCTTCTCCCAGAATGTTCCTGGCTCTGGGCGTTTCCGGCCTGATTATGCTGGCCGGTACTGACCTGTCCGTAGGCCGTATGGTAGGTATGGGTATGACGACGGCAACCATTATCATGCACCAGGGTCCCAATACGGGTATGGTTTTTGGCCACGCTTTTGATTTTTCCGGGATGCCCACGCCGGCAAAAATCGTTTTTGCACTGTTTATGTGCATACTGCTGTGTACGATTTTTACTACCATTGCAGGCTGCTTTACGGCAAAGTTTAAGATGCATCCCTTTATTTCAACCATGGCAAATACCCTGATCATCTTCGGATTGGTTACCTACTCCACCAAGGGCGTATCCTTCGGCGCTATAGAGTCTACCATTCCCAGCATGATCATTCCTAAGATTAACGGATTCCCCACCATTATCCTGTGGGCGGTAGCTGCCGTTATCATTGTATGGTTTATTTGGAATAAGACTACATTCGGCAAAAATCTGTACGCCGTAGGCGGAAACCCGGAGGCGGCTTCGGTTTCCGGTATTTCCGTATTTAAAGTAACAGTAGGCGCTTTTATTCTGGCTGGTATTCTGTACGGCTTCGGTTCCTGGCTGGAGTGCGTCAGAATGATGGGTTCCGGTTCTGCCGCTTATGGACAGGGCTGGGAGATGGATGCCATTGCAGCCTGCGTAGTGGGCGGCGTATCCTTTACCGGCGGTATTGGTAAAATCTCAGGCGTAGTAGTAGGCGTATTTATTTTCACCGCCCTTACATACTCCCTTACGATTCTGGGTATTGATACCAACCTGCAGTTCGTATTCTCCGGTATCATTATTGTTACGGCAGTAACCCTTGACTGTCTGAAGTACGTTCAGAAGAAGTAATTCAATACAACAGTTTAGCGGAACGGAAAAAAGAAAACGGGTTGACACTTTCTGCTAATTGTGCTAAATTTAGAAGCAGTTTAAATACTGAGACGGGGAATAGTAGGAGTGTAAGCGGCATACAGAGAGCCGCCGGAAGGTGAAAGGCGGATGCGGAAAGCACACTGTGAACTGGCCCCTGAGTAGCGTGCTGAAACCCGGCAGAAACCGCGGATTTTTCGGGGAAGTAGGCATTGCCGGGGCTGTCCCGTTACTGGCAGAAGGGTAGAGATACCCCCAGAGCGCATACGTAAGTATGAAATAAAGTGGTACCGCGTAAGGATTCCTCCTGCGTCTTTATGGTGAAAGCCGAAGATGCAGGAGTTTTTTATTCTACAGGAAATTCTTCCGAATTTCCTGTAGAATAAAAAGCCCCTCCGGGCAGGAACGCACTGCGGCGGAGAGGCGTTATGCCGCTAAAGCGACCCGCTGCAGGCGGAGAATCCTGCAAGGCAGGATTCTTTTTATGTAAAAAGGAAATGTGTAAAGGAGAGTTAAAAATGGCACAGTACAACCACACTGCCATTGAGAAAAAATGGCGTGAAAACTGGGAGAAAAATCCCATTAATGTAAATGACGGCAAGAAGCCCAAATATTACTGTTTGGATATGTTTCCTTACCCGTCAGGAAGCGGCCTTCATGTAGGCCACTGGAGAGGCTACGTAATTTCCGATGCCTGGAGCCGCTACCAGCTTTTAAAAGGGCATTACGTAATCCATCCCATGGGCTGGGACGCATTTGGCCTTCCGGCGGAAAATTATGCTATTAAGATGGGCGTTCACCCCGCCAAATCCACGGCTGAAAATGTAGCAAATATTAAGAAGCAGCTTCAGGAAATCGCCGCTATTTACGACTGGGATATGGAAGTCAATACCACAGATCCTGGCTTTTATAAATGGACCCAGTGGATTTTCGTACAGATGTTTAAAAAGGGTCTGGCTTATGAGAAGGAGTTCCCCATTAACTGGTGTCCTTCCTGTAAGACGGGTCTGGCCAATGAGGAAGTGGTAAACGGCTGCTGCGAGCGCTGCGGCTCTCCCGTTACCAAGAAGAACCTGCGCCAGTGGATGTTAAAGATTACGGCTTATGCAGAGAGGCTCCTGAACGATCTGGATAAGCTGGACTGGCCGGAAAAAGTAAAGAAAATGCAGACCGACTGGATCGGCAAGTCCTACGGCGCGGAAGTGGATTTCCAGGTTGATGGAAGAGAAGAAAAGATTACCGTATACACCACCCGTCCAGATACCCTTCACGGGGCTACCTTTATGGTACTGTCTCCGGAGCACAAGCTGGCCAGAGAACTGGCGACGGAAGAAACCAGAGAAGCCGTAGAAAAATATATTTACGACGCTTCCATGAAGTCTAACGTTGACCGTATGCAGGCAAAAGAGAAGACCGGCGTATTTACCGGCTCCTATGCCGTCAATCCCTTAAACGGAAAGAAAGTTCCCATCTGGCTCTCCGATTACGTTTTGGCGGACTACGGTACCGGCGCCATTATGTGCGTACCGGCCCATGACGACAGAGACTTTGAATTTGCCAAGAAATTTAATATTCCCATTATCCAGGTAATCGCCAAAGACGGAAAAGAAATCGAAAATATGACAGAGGCTTACACGGAAGCGTCAGGAACCATGATCAATTCCGGAGACTGGAATGGCATGGAGTCAGCGGTTCTGAAGAAAGAAGCGCCTCTCATGATTGAAAAAATGGGAATCGGCAAGAAGACCGTTAATTACAAGCTGCGTGACTGGGTATTTTCACGGCAGAGATATTGGGGCGAACCCATTCCCATTATCCATTGTCCCAAGTGCGGCAATGTGCCGGTTCCGGAAGATCAGCTTCCACTGACCCTTCCTGATGTAGAGAGCTACCAGCCTACGGGTACAGGAGAATCTCCTCTGGCAGCCATTGACGAATGGGTCAACACAACTTGCCCCTGCTGCGGCAGTCCGGCAAAGAGGGAAACCAATACCATGCCCCAGTGGGCGGGATCTTCCTGGTATTTCCTGCGCTATGTTGACAATAAAAACGATAAAGAGCTAGTTTCCAAGGAAAAGGCCCACAAATACCTTCCCGTGGATATGTATATCGGCGGTGTAGAACACGCGGTACTTCACCTTCTGTATTCCCGGTTCTATACAAAATTCCTCTATGACATTGGCGTAGTGGACTTTGACGAGCCCTTTACCAAGCTCTTTAACCAGGGCATGATCAACGGAAAGAACGGTATTAAAATGAGCAAGTCCAAAGGCAACGTGGTTTCTCCCGACGATCTGGTAAGAGATTACGGCTGCGACGCTCTGCGGCTTTACGAACTCTTTGTAGGCCCGCCGGAGCTGGATGCGGAATGGGACGACAGAGGAATCGACGGAGTGGCCCGTTTCCTGAACCGTTTCTGGAATCTGGTAATGGACAGCAAGGACAAAGATGTAAAAGAGACCAAAGAAATGGTGAAGCTGCGCCATAAGCTGGTATTTGACATTGAGCAGAGATTCTCCCAGTTCAGCCTCAACACCGTTGTGTCCGGCTTTATGGAGTACAATAATAAGCTTATTGATTTGGCAAAGAAAGAAGGGGGAATCGATAAGGAAACCCTGAAAACCTTTACCATTTTGCTGGCGCCCTTTGCTCCCCATATTGGTGAGGAACTGTGGCAGCAGTTAGGCGGAACGGACAGCGTATTCCATGCTCAGTGGCCGGAGTGCGATGAGGAAGCTATGAAGGATGATGAGATCGAAATCGCCGTTCAGATTAACGGAAAGACCAGAGGCGTCGTAAGCATTCCCGCAGACATTGACAAAGCCGCCGCATTAGAGGCCGGGAAAGCCGTTATTGCAGATAAGCTGACCGGAAACATTGTAAAAGAAATCTACGTTCCCGGAAAGATCATTAATATTGTAATGAAGTAATCAATATATAAGAAATGGCGCAGATAGTGGAGGCATTGTCTGCGCTATTTTTAAAATGAGTGATGGGGAAGCCGGTCCCAGTGTAAAAGGAGGTCGCCATGACAAAGGAAAAAATATTTCAGATGGATTTTGCGAAAGTATATCCGCTGCTGGTTGCTAAAGCTGAGAAAAAGTCCCGTACCCGCGGCGAAGTGGAAGAAGTTACTTGCTGGCTTACAGGGTATAGCCGCGAAGAACTGAGAGAACTTGAACAGAGTTCTGTCAGCTATGGGGACTTTTTTCGCCTTGCTCCTGCGCCAAATCCGGAACGAAAGCAGATTACAGGATCAGTATGCGGAGTAAAAGTAGAAACAATAGAAGATCCTTTGATGCAGGAAATTCGCTATTTGGATAAGCTGGTAGACGAGCTGGCCAAGGGGAAGCCCCTGGAAAAAATATTAAGGAGAAGTGTTCGTAAAAGCTCTTTGAAAGAATCGAAGATTAGCCGCACCAGTTAAAACAGTATCCAGATTGCTGCAGGTTGGGGCAGATGCATATAAAACGAAAACCGATGAAGAACTAGCTATATTAAATATGTTGGAATGTGATGTAGTTCAGAGGAATAAAGGAATAGACGGATTCTTAAAGAAATTCTATTTAGACGCTCCTGTTGCAGTAAAGATACAAAAGTCTGATGAAAGTTTTTCCGAGGCAGTCAGTTTGCTGGATAATGCAGGAAAAAGAAAAACGTGCAGTTATACGGTATTAATTCGGACCTCTGAAGGTTTAATGGATAGTGAAATATCGGTACCATCAAATATGATTGTAATAGATGCACTTAATTTACAGTTGCAGTCCAGCTTGTTAAAAATAAACGGTTATAATAAAAAATTCATGCAAGGGTAAGGATACCACAATAAAAGGACGGATTTCCGCTCCTATTTTCTGACTTTCGGCGACGGGGCAAGATTGGAAATCATGAAAAAGCCGGAGATGGAAGACAGTGAAAAAAGTCTGGCGCGGACGGCTACGAAGTGGTCAGCGGCCCCAGAACAACGGGAGACGGGTATTACGAAAGCTGCATTGTGGGCCTGGAAGGAAATCAAATAGAAATCACCGTTTAA
This sequence comes from uncultured Clostridium sp., assembly GCA_946498245.1. Taxonomy (GTDB): domain Bacteria; phylum Bacillota; class Clostridia; order Lachnospirales; family Lachnospiraceae; genus UMGS1370. Next base: position 92,118 of record CAMMNN010000009.1, read on the forward strand.
TCATTGAAATGAAGACGGGCAGGCAGTATAATGAGAGCAGCAAAAAGAGGAGGAAATTGACTATGACTATTAGAATCGGCATTGTCGGATACGGCAATTTAGGAAGAGGCGTGGAATGCGCCGTAAAACAGAATCCGGATATGGAGCTGGCAGCGGTATTTACCCGCAGGGATCCGGAGTCTCTGTCCATCCTTACAAAAGAGGCAAAGGTTTGCTCCATCAAGGAGGCCAAGGACTGGCAGGGAAAAATTGACGTTATGATTCTCTGCGGAGGAAGCGCTACAGATCTTCCGGAGCAGACCCCGGAATTTGCAAAGATGTTCCATGTAATAGACAGTTTCGATACCCACGCTAAGATTCCGGAGCATTTCGCCAAGGTGGACGAGGCTGCGAAAGCAGGAGGAAAGGTGGCCATTATTTCTGTGGGCTGGGATCCGGGCCTGTTTTCCTTAAACCGTCTGTACGCCAACGCAGTTCTGCCGGAAGGCAGCGACTATACTTTCTGGGGCAAAGGCATCAGCCAGGGCCATTCCGACGCTATCCGCAGAATTGATGGCGTAAAGGATGCCAGACAGTATACCATTCCCGTAGAGGGAGCTTTAAAGGCTGTAAGAAACGGGGAGAATCCTCAGCTTACTACCAGAGAGAAGCATACCAGAGAATGCTTTGTAGTAGCGGAAGAAGGGGCGGATCTGGAACGGATTGAGAGAGAGATCAAGACCATGCCCAATTACTTTGCCGATTACGATACCACGGTTCATTTTATTACAGAGGAAGAGCTGCAGAGAGATCACAGCGGGATTCCTCATGGCGGTTTCGTGTTCCGCAGCGGAAAAACAGGTTGGAACGGAGAACACAGCCATATTATCGAATACAGCCTGAAGCTGGATTCCAATCCGGAATTTACTTCCTCCGTTCTGACGGCTTATGCAAGAGCCGCCTTCCGAATGGCTGAGGACGGCATGAAGGGCTGCAAGACAGTTTTTGACGTTGCCCCGGCATATCTGATCTCCAAAAGCGGAGAGGAAATCCGGAAACACTTATTATAATATATAATTACAAGAGCGCCGGGAAAGCCATGGAGCGTTTTTCCCGGCGCTTTTCATGTAACAGGGGATTTCCTATTACATGAAAGCCCCCGCCGGATAGGCGGCAGGTATTCAGGGATTGGAGCGCCGCCCCCTGGTTCCCTGGCGGGACAGCTTTTTAGACAGAAGGCGAAGGGTATCCAGCCGCTTTTTGTCAGCAGGAGAAAAGCCGGCGGTTAAAATGGAAACCAGCAGCTCTGTTTCCTCGTCAGTGAAATGGATTCCCTGTTGGGAAGCGTCGGCATTGAGGCTGAGGAAGGTGGAGATAAGCTGGCTTTTTGGGGTTTGCCTGACCTTTTCTGCAAACTGCGTCAAATATTCCAGTTTTTTCGGATCCATGTCTTTGAGTCTGGGATCGTTTTTCCATTGGTATTCCATATTGCATACTCCTTTCTATGGGGTCCTGCAGGCTGATATGTATCAGCCCCGGGGCAGAGCGTGAAAACAGAAACAAGGGCTTACATAAATGATTTACATAAGCTGCATAGCCTGCAGCACAAGCTGTATGTTTTCCAACTGGCTTTGCTGCTGAGGGGAGAGCAGGCCTTTTAGCTGCTCAAAGGGAAAGGGGGCGGGAGAAGGGGAAGGCCCGTTTCCCGCCTGAGCGGAAACGGATTCCTGCATTTCCTGGTAATTCCGGCGTATCTGGAAGCCCTGAATGAAATTAATAATAACGTCAATAAAATCCTGCTCCCTGGCGGGGGCGAAAGGCCTGACAGCTAAAAGCATATCCGCAGGCGAAGAGGGGGCTTTTTCCAGGGCGCAGATCTCCAAATCCGGATCCTGGGCCTGCCCGTACAGCGCCATGGTATGCCGCAGCTCCTGGATCCGCACTAAAAGGGAAAATGCCCGCTGCTGGGATACCTCCATAAAAGGCAGAGCGGCTTTTAACATCTGAAGATGGGGATCGCTGCTCCAATAATCAAATTCTGTGAATTTTACATCCGGTGATTCGGCCATTGTCCATATCCTTTATTGTTCTTGCTTAAACTTATGCGGCAGGCAATGAAATCATACCTGACGCATATAGTATAAGATAAACAGGAGGTTTAAGATTATGACAGTATATCACCGGTTAATTATTGACGGAAACGCCGTTTATGAGATAGATGAGGAATGCGCCAGACAGAAGCAGGGGAGTGAAAAGAAGCGGGGACAGATGGGGAAAGAAGGAAGGTACGGAGGCCGCAGGCGGCCGGAAAGAGGAAACGGGCCGCAGTAGCAAAGGTGTGCAGGACACCCTGCACACCTTTGCTGCTGTGCTGCAGAGAGACGGGCCGAGAGCGTCGCTCCCGGCCCCGTCATGGCTGTAATGTACGTGAAAAATGGCGTCAGCAGCAGAAGCCTCCGTTTCCGCCCCAACCGCCGCAGCAGCAGAGAAGGATGATGATCCAAAGGCAGTCGCCGCCGAATCCGCATCCGCAACCACATCCGCAACCGCAGTTGTTGCCGCAGTTGTTATTGCCGCCGCAGCAGCAACAGCACAGGATAAGGATCAGAAAGATCAGGTTGCATCCGCTTCCTCCTACATTTCCGCACTCACACCCGCATCCGCAGTTTGTAGCCGCAACG
>CAMMNN010000010.1 GCA_946498245.1 uncultured Clostridium sp.
TTTCATACCTGAAAGCGTTCTTTTTACTTTAAGGGACTTTTTTCACAGCCCCCATGTCATTTTCTTTTACTCGTCAATGTCAAGGCGTTCCAGCTTGAAAATCACAGGTCTTGTGCCATCATTGCAGCAGGCAATCATCATTTTTTCGTCATTTGTCCAGCCGCCCATAATAGAGCCGCCCTGCAAGGCGGAGTAAATGTACCTGCTTACGCAGTCCCACGCTTCGGCACAGAATTTTCCGTTAAGCATACTCATATATTCTTCCGGGCCCACGAGAAATTCCTGGCCTTCGTGGAAGATTTCACACTTTCCTGATTTGGAATTTGCAAGATACTGTTCCTGCAGATCCGGAAATAATTCTCTGCGAAGTACGGTGATTTTTACCTTATGTGTCATAGCGCTTTCTCCTTTTTTATTTTTATGATATACTTTACCTGTTACCGAATAAGATTTTTAAAGAGGGCGTGTCTATGAGTCAAGTTCTCCCTAAATACTATTTTTCCGGCGAATATGCGGCGTTTTATCAGGAGCTTTTGTCCGTGCCCCACAAGGAAGTTTTTTATTCCGCCGGAGAACTGCTGTGGCAGATTGGAGAGCCTATTACGAATATTTTTTATTTTCATTCCGGCCTCGTTCAATGCTATGTGGAGCATGAAGACGGCCACAGAAAAAACCTGTCTTTTCATGGCCCTGATACCATATTCCCAGGGGTTCAGAAAGCGGATTACAAAATTGAAAAATCCATTACGCTGAAAGCTCTGACAGACACAGCCGCGACGGCTTTTCCCCGCCAGGACTTTTACCAATTCGCCTTGAAAAATCCTTTTTTCATGGCGCAGCTTTACGAAATGCAGTCGGCGTATATCAATATGCTTATTTACGACGCTGCACACCAGCGGTACAATGACACGTTCCTAAAAGTGTGTAATTTTCTTTTTTTAATGGCTTATAATGACCGGAGCAATGGCAGTTTCATAGCCATTTCCCAGGAAAACATTGCGGATACTCTTGGAGTGGGGCGCAATCATGTAACCAAAAGCCTGTCTCGTCTGAGGCAGGAAAAAATTATTTGCCTGAGCCGCTGCCGCATTGAAATCATAGATATGGATCAATTGGCAAAATACTGCTCATTGGAAACCATCGAAACATATTGAATACATTTATTGTAACCCAAAAGAGTCCTTCCTTCTGTTCCCCAGGGAACAAAAGGGAGGACTTTGTGCGCTGGTTAAAAGGCTTCTTTTCGCAAAAAGAAAAGGGAAACCAGCATGGTGAGGAGTTCGGCGACGGGAACAGCCAGCCAAACCCCGGTTACTCCCATCAGCTCTGGCAGGGTAAGGAGAAGAACTGTAATGAGTCCGAATGTGCGGAGAAATGAAATAAAGGCGGAGGTTTTTCCGTCGGAAAGAGCCGTAAATGCAGAGGAAGCAAAGATATTAAGACCGCAGAATAAAAAACTGAAAGGAAAAATCGTAAACCCCTCCTTTGCGATACGGTAAACGGGAGTATCTGGAGCTGAAAAGATTTCTGCTAAAAAAGGCCCTAATGCCATGGAGGCCGTAAATATAAGGAGAGAAGCAGCCGCAATAAACCTCAGGCAAATCCGGAATATGGTTTTTAATTGCGCCTTGTTTTGGCCTCCGTAGTGATAGCTGATAACAGGGGCAACTCCCATGGAAAAACCGATATACAGTGTGGTCAAAAAGAACTGGGCGTAAATAATGATGGTAATGGCTGCCACTCCGTTTTCCCCCAGAAGAGACAGCATAATGGTGTTAAAGAGAAACGTAGTAACGGCAGAGGCAGCCTGACTTACCATTTCAGAGGATCCATTTACGAAGCTTTCTGCCAGCACAGAGATACGGCGGGAAGGTTTCGTAAATTTTATGCTGCCTTTTCCAGAGGCAAAAAATCCGATCCCGATTATAGCCGGAATAAGGTAGCCTATGCCGGTTCCCAACGCGGATCCCTTGATTCCCATGGAAAAGGGAACCATAAAAATGTAGTCCAATAGAGCGTTGGCTGCACCGGCTCCAAGGGATAGCCCCATACCCAACCCGGGCCGTCCGGCAGTGATTATGAAGGTTTGAAAGAGCACCTGCAGCATACTTGCCGGAGTAAAAATGAGCAATATCAAAAGATATTCTTTGCAGTAGGGAATGAGCACTTTACTTGCCCCCAAAAGCAAGACGATTTTATCAAGAAACGCGATGCCTGCCGCTGCAACTGCCAGTCCCAATAAAAGCCCGCCGCTGATAATGAGAGAAAAGTCACGGGAAGAGGATTTTGAGTCTCCGGCTCCCATTTTGCGGGCAACGACGGCGCTTCCTCCAGTGGCAAGCATTGTTCCCAGCCCCACAATGAGATTGATAATGGGAGTAACAATGTTTATGGCGGACAATGCGTCCGTATTAACAAAACGCGATACAAATATTGTGTCTCCTATGGTGTATAGTCCCATAAAAAGCATGGTTACCATAGAAGGAAAAGCAAATCTTAATAAAGACTGAATTGTAAAATTCTGTGCCAAGGGATTTTGCAGGGGATTATTCATATCTGATGTCCTCCAAAACAGCTTTTTGAAGGACAAACCGTTGAGTAGGGTAGTGAAACTCAACTAACAGCTCTGCTTCTTCAAACCCTAAATTTTTAAAAATGCGGCGGTACCCGGGATCCGCTTTATCTCCCTGGCGAAAGGTGGTGAGGGAAAGCGCCGGAGTGTCTGTCAGAATGGAAGCGGCTTTTAAAAATGCCTTTGCTATTCCACGTCGCCGGTATTGGGGATGAACGCCTAAAAAGTCAATGGCTCCGGTATCTGGAGAAAAGCTCATAACGCCAATGGCAGTGTCCTGATCTTTTAAGATCAGAGACTGCTTGTTAAGGATGGATTGCTTTAACTGCGCCCTGTACTGCTCTTCCTGGAGACAGGGGAATCCGTCTACAATCAGCCGTACCAGTGAGATCCAACTGGAAATATCCTCTGTTTCGGCAAAGCGAATCTGCCGCATCCAGTCTCTTTTCCTGACACATTTCGTCGGAATTTCATTTAATACATATCGAAGCAGCAGAGGATAAAATTCTCCGACTTCCCGGTATTTTCCCGGCGGTTTTTTGTACATGGCCTTAAAGGCAAAGGAAAAAGCCTGCTGGCTTTCATACCCGGCGGACAGGGCGATGTCAATAATGGGCGCAGGAGAAAAGACCAGCAATTTTGCGGCTTCAGTAAGCTGCCTGCGATGGATATAATCGTAAATTGTTAAGCCGGCAGTATTGGCAAAAACCCGATGCAAATAGTATTTTGAATAGTGCAGAGCAAACGCGACGGCTTCCAAATCTATTTTTTCTGACAGGTTGTTTTCAATATAGTCGATGGCGGCCATTGACGTCTTCACATCTTGTTGCATTACAGCGTCCTCCTTTCCCACATAGTATAGCAAAAATGAAGGACAATTTTTAATAATTCTTGCGGTTTTAAATATTTAGCGGCGCTTTATATCCTACTGGCATCATTACACATACTTGAATGCCGCGCTGCAGATTTTAGGACAGCTTATTAAAACCTCTTAATAATAAAAGAAACCTCCAATCGTTACAAATTGGTAACTATACCACAATATTGTGCGTACTTAACATGGAAGAAAATCGCAGTTATAATGGCTTCAGAAAACAAAAACAAAATCAAAACGGAGGTAGCCATTATGAAAATTGCAGTTGTGTGCGCAAACGGAAAAGAAGGAAAATTAATTGTAAAAGAAGCCATGGACAGAGGACTTGACGTAACGGCAGTTGTACGGGGTGAAAATCAGTCCGCCGCCAAAAAGGTAATTCAAAAGGATCTTTTTGACTTGACTAAGGCTGATTTAGAAGGATTTGACGTGGTAATTGACGCCTTTGGCGCATGGACGCCGGAAACTCTGCCCCAGCACAGCACTTCTCTCAAACACCTTTGCGACCTTGTAAGCGGAAAGAACACAAGACTTTTGGTAGTCGGAGGAGCCGGAAGCCTCTACGTAAATCCGGAGCATACTGTCCAGGTAATGGACGGCCCCGATTTCCCGGACATTTTTAAGCCTCTGGCCTCTAATATGGGGAAGGCCCTGGAAGAGCTTCGCGCCAGAAATGATGTAAAATGGACCTATATCAGCCCTGCAGGAGATTTCCAGGCTGACGGAGCAAGAACGGGCAAATACATTTTAGGCGGAGAAGAACTGACGCTCAACTCCAAAGGAGAGAGTGTTATCAGCTACGCAGATTATGCAGTAGCTATGGTTGATGAAGCCGTAAAAGGCAGCCATATCCAGCAGAGAATTTCTGTAGTGGCGGAATAAGCAAGAGCAAAAGGCTCTCTGCATTAAGGGCAGAGAGTCTTTTAGAATTTGTCGGAATGGTGTAAAATAGAAAAAACGCCTGCGGCAGACGCGCAAAGGAGGTTCTATGACCCAGGAAAAAAGACTGCTTTATCTGATAGAGTATTTGAAAAGCGAGGATAAAAATTTAAGAAGGCTGGAAATACCGGAAAATGAGGCAGCGCAGAAAAAGCTGCTGCGTTCTCTTATGAATGTCCGCCCGCCGAGAAATGCGGCAGAAGAATTTTTGTCTGTACAGGACGATTATTTACAGGAAGAGCAAAAAAGGAAGAAAATAATCTCCCTGGAAGATCTTTCGCCAGTGGCGGAGGGGATTTATCTGTGGCAGGGAGACATTACCACAATCAAAGCCGATGCCATAGTAAATGCTGCAAACAGTGCGCTTCTGGGCTGCTTTATTCCCTGTCATGGCTGCATTGACAATGCAATCCATTCCGCAGCAGGGATCCAGCTCCGACTGGAGTGCTCCCGCATTATGAATGAACAGAAAGCGGCGGAACCGATAGGAAAAGCTAAAATAACCCGGGCATATAATCTCCCGTGCCGCTACGTCCTGCACACGGTAGGCCCCATGATTAGAAAAGCGTTGACTCAAAAAGACTGTGATTTGCTGGCAGACTGCTACCGCTCCTGTCTGGAACTGGCAGACACGTATCACTTAAAAAGCGTTGTTTTCTGCTGTATATCAACAGGCGAATTTCATTTTCCAAATGAAAAAGCGGCGGAAATCGCCATTGAGACGGTGAAGGATTACCAACAAAAAAACAACGGAGGACCGGAGGTTGTTTTCAATGTTTTTAAAGACCAAGACTATGCGATATACAAACGATTATTATTTGCAAATTAATCGGCTGGCAGAGGCCGTGGAAACGGCAGACGCTATTATCATTGGAGCCGGAGCCGGAATGTCCACGTCAGCCGGATATACTTATTCCGGCAGCCGTTTTGAAAAGTATTTTCCGGATTTTATTGAGAAATACGGTTTTCCGGATATGTACACAGGGGGATTTTATCCCTTTAAGACCCTAGAAGAGCAATGGGCCTATTGGAGCCGGTATATTTTTATTAACCGCTATGACGGAGGGCCGGGAAAACCTTACGAAGATCTGCTGAAATTGGTAGAAGGAAAAGACTATTTTGTGCTGACGACAAACGTAGATCACTGTTTCCAGAAAGCCGGTTTTGACAAGCGCCGCCTTTTTTATACCCAGGGGGACTACGGGTTGTGGCAGTGTTCCAAACCCTGCCATGCAAAGAACTACGATAATGAAACCGTAGTGAGAAAAATGGTGGAAGAGCAAAAAGACATGAGGATTCCCTCGGAGCTGATTCCACGCTGTCCCGTCTGCGGAGCGCCTATGGCCATGAATTTAAGGGCAGACGACAGGTTTGTGGAAGATGAGGGCTGGCATAAAGCGGCCGGCAGATATGAGGATTTTTTGCGCCGTCATGAGGAAATGGCGGTTCTTTATCTGGAATTGGGAGTAGGGGGCAATACGCCGGGAATTATAAAATACCCCTTCTGGAGAATGACATATCAGAACCCGAAAGCGGTGTACGCCTGTGTGAATCTGGGAGAGGCGTTTGCGCCGAAAGAAATTGCGGAACGTGCTGTCTGTATAGATGGGGATATTGGAAAGGTGTTGGAGAATCTGTAAAAGCTTAACCTGGCAGCTTTGAAATATGTCCCGATTAATATATAAAATTCGGGACATATCCCCATAACCGTTAAAACTGCTTTAAAATGTCGTGATGCCCGACATCTACCAGAATGATTATTTTGTCTCCCTCATAATACCAGATAATGCGAATGTCCATGTTGACGCTGCACTCAAAGAGATCCGTTGTCCCTTGAATCCGCTTTGTCCGTAATGAAGGGTGGGAAGGATTCTGAGCAAGGAGTTCCAGCTTGTTTTTAAGCTGCTTCTTCTCGTAGAGGGTCAAATTCTTAAAATGTTTCTGGAAACGAGGCGTAAAGGTAAACTCATATGCCATCAATCCGCCTCCAATTTGTCAAACAAAGCGTCCACACTGTCAAAGACAGGCTGTTCCCCAGATGCGATCTTCGCTTTGATGTCGTCTATTTCTTGCCTAAGTTCGGATAGGTGGTTTTTGGGATAAACGACTACTGGTATAATGCAGATGGTGCCGTTTTTTTCAAATATGTCCAGCTTGTCACCTTCTGAAAGACCAAGCTTGATGATAATATCCTTCGGGATGGTAACCTGCGATTTTTGTCGCAATTCAGCCAACATAGTATCATCTCCTTTGCTTTAAGTTGGAAAATTGGAAAATCAAAATATATTACTTTCTTACTTTTAGTATACTCATTTTAAAAAGAATATGCAAGGAGAAAAATTTACGAATACAGTAACCCTTTTATCAATTCTCGTTTCTGGTGCACAATACATCTTTCCTGTTTTTTCGGAATATGTCAACGGCATGGCTTGTGGCTCCGATTAAATCTGCACGTTCACAAACGGCAAAATGGTATTTTAAATACAGTTGAAAGATTTCCGGATCCATTGCGTCAATGGCCTCTCTTAAAAATAAAGCAAAGCCGTCAGAGGCGGCGTAATGGAGACGGGTTACAGGCAGTCCGTCCATCAGTTCGTCAATATCCTCTTTGCGGACAAGCTCAAACAAGTCTTTTGGCTGGGATTTGGCGGCAAATGTCTCAGCATCAAGGAGGCCCTTTTCCAGATATTCAGCGATGCTGATATTTCTGCGGTGAAAGCCTTCGTCTAAGAGGCAGCCGTCTGATATAACATATGCGGCGAAAATAATGCCGTCCTGCCTGGTAACACGAATGGCCTCCCGCAGCGCCTGCTCTTTATCCGCCTTTGTATAAAGGTGGTACATAGGCCCCAGCAGCAGTGTAATATCGTACTGATTGTCCGGAAAAGCAGATAAATCTAAGGCGCTGCCCTGAAAGACACGTACCCTCTCATTTTCTAAAGTGTTCCTTTGGAAAATCTCAATATTATGTTCCACTAATTCTACAGCGTCAACGGCATAACCTTGCTGCGCCAGGGCGTGGGAGTATCTTCCGGTTCCGGCACCGACTTCAAGGATCTTATGGCCCGGTTTTATATATTTTTCAATATAGCGCATGGTGGTTAAAAATTCCACGCTGCCGTGTTTTGAAGCCAGTCGGCTGTCTTCGTCATAATGGCTGTAAAAATCAATGAGGTATTGATTTGGTTTCATAGAAGCCTCCTTTTTTAGCTGTTAAAAGGCATTACCAGCGGGATATATCCCAATCCGGCTTTTCGCGTTTGACCAGCGCTGACAAAAGCTCAGATACCATTTTTTCAGCAGCATCTTGCTCCAGAAACACTTTTCCCGTTGCCGTTAAAACAGCAATTCCATGGGAATAAAGGAAAAGGTCTAAAAAAATCGCCCTGCCGCGTTCCAAATTCATTTCCAGCATATCTGAAAAAAGCTTTGCCTTTTTTTCATTTCCAATTTCTTTATAAAAGTCATTTGCTTCCGCCATATTTAAAGCCATATCGCTGATAAACAATAGCTTAAATAAATGAGTTTCTTCCCTGGCGAAAAGAATATAAGATAGGGGAAGAATCAAACAAGGGTGTATGTTGGCGTGGCTGCGGTAATTTTCTACGTATTGAGTATAAAAATCAAAAGAGAGATCGAGAAACTCCTTTTTTAATTCCTCCATATTGCCATAACAAGTAAAAATTGGCCGGGTAGAACAATTCAGCGCCGCTGCAATACTTCTGGCATTGACGGCTTCAAATCCGTCTTTCCGCGTAATATCCAGAACTGCATCTAAAACCATCCTTTTTGAAATTTTTGCCTTTGGCGGCATAGGACACCTCATTTCTAAAAACACATTCGTTATGCAACTATTGTTGCATAACGAATGTGTTTTGTCAAGAAAAAGCTATGAACAGAATTTGTATAGTTTAGTAATCACGGCTCAGCAGGAAGTCCACCAAATGCACAATTTTCACGCCATTAATATTTCCCGCCGCCAAGATCATCCCGCAGCATAGCCAAAAACTTCAAAATATCAACAGTTTTTACGTATAATCCAAAAAAACTTTCTATTATTCAGGACTTTTTCGGGGTGTAAAGAAGTTTGGCTCAGACTAAAGACCGTAATAGCAGAGCATTGTGGTATTGTATATATAATAAAAAATCTTATTTCAAACTATTATTTATTGTCTTTGCGATAATATTCTGATAAAATTAAGATAAAATAAATAATATGAAAGGAGTGCTTGAACATGATACAAATCCGCCCTGTTTCTGACCTTAGAAATAAATTTCCAGAGATTGAAACCATTGTCAACAGCGGAAATCCAGTATATCTTACAAAAAATGGATATGGCGCAATGGTTGTATTAAGTCTGGAAAAATACGCCAGTTTGACGGACAACGTTGAAATGAAACTTGATGAAGCTGACAGACAGGCGGCAACAACAGATGAAAGACTTTCCCATGAAACAGTTTTCAGTCATGCAAGGAGTGCAGTACATGGAAAATAAATCCTATCAGCTTAGGTATTTACCGCTTTTTGAACAGGATTTAATAGAACGATATAAGAGCAGTAAATCTTCAAGGTTTGCTGCTTTTAATCTTACTATGAACCCATATGGGAAAAAGGAAAGAGGATCCGAAAATTTTGAAGATATTTTACAAGCTTTTTAGAAAATTCGGTGGTAGAATAGGAGGCAGCAAGGAGGGGAGGACATGAGAAAAGAAGTGAAAACGGTAGTCTATGATGACGAATTAAGGATAGAGGCCTACCGTTTCGAGGGGATTGTGCAGCCTTTTCCCAACCATTTTCATGAATACTATGTAATCGGTTTTGTGGAAGCGGGGGAGCGCTGCCTTTCCTGTAAAAACAAAGAATATCTTATCAGCCGCGGGGATACGGTGTTGTTTAATCCCGGCGATAACCATGGCTGTGTCCAGAGTGATGGCGGAACTCTGGATTACCGCGGTTTTAATATTTCCAAAGAAACCATGCTGAATCTGGCTGAGGAAGTGACCGGCAGGAGGGAACTTCCCGGTTTTTCTAAAAATGTAATTAGTGACGAAGAAGTGACCTGCTGTCTGCGGCCTCTTCACGATATGGTAATGAGCGGTTCTGTAGAGTTTGGAAAGGAAGAAAATCTCCTTTTGCTGCTTTCTTTGCTGATTCAGCGCTATAGCAGACCTTTTGAGGAATGCATTCCGGAATGCCGGGAGGAGATAGAAAGGGCCTGTGTTTTTATGGAGGAGAACTATACCCGGCGCATTTATCTGGATCAGATATGCCGCTGCGTGGGACTCAGCAAATCGACGCTGCTGAGGGCCTTTGCCAAATCAAAAGGCATTACCCCCTACCGCTATCTGGAAAATATCCGTATCGGGGCGGCTAAAAAACTGTTAGAGCAGGGACTGGGGCCGGCGGAAGCCGCTTTACAGACAGGCTTTTCCGATCAAAGCCATTTTTCAAACTATTTTAACAGCTTTATCGGCCTCCCTCCCGGCGTTTACCGGGAGATCTTTTTAGAAAATCAGGAGCAGGGAGGCGGCAGCTATGGAAAATAAGAAAATGGCGGGCCATTTAGCGGCCATATTGACAATCGTTATCTGGGGGACGACATTTATATCCACAAAGGTTCTTCTGGTGGATTTTCAGCCTGTGGAGATCCTGTTTTTCCGGTTTGTGATGGGTTTTTTGGCATTAATGGCTGCCTGCCCCCGGTTACTAAAGAAAACCACCAGGGATCAGGAACGGACCTTTGCGGCAGCGGGACTCTGCGGGATATGCTTGTATTATCTGCTGGAAAATATTGCTCTTACAGAGACTCTGGCCTCAAATGTAGGTGTCATTATCTCTGTAGCCCCCTTTTTTACCGCAATTCTGTCTCACGTTTTTATGAAGGAAGGAGAGAAGCTGGGAGTCAGCTTTTTTGTGGGCTTTGCCGTCGCCATGGCTGGAATATGCCTCATTAGCTTTGGCGGATCCGAAGTGCAGTTCAGTCCGAAAGGGGATCTGCTAGCATTGGGAGCCGCGTTTGTCTGGGCTTGCTATGCTGTTTTGACAAAGAGAATCAGCGGGTTTGGTTATCCTACTATTCTCACTACGAGACGGGTGTTTCTATATGGGATTATATTTATGATACCGACGCTATTTCTGTTTGATTTTCGTTTGGAGCTGTCCCGTTTTGCAGATCCGGTTTATTTGCTGAATATCCTGTTTTTGGGATTGGGAGCTTCAGCTCTGTGTTTTGTCACATGGAATTTTGCTGTGAAACTGCTGGGAGCAGTCAAGACCAGCATCTATATCTACATGGTTCCTGTGATTACGGTAGCAGCCTCGGCGCTGATTCTTCGCGAGCAGATTACAGCGACGGCTGCGGCGGGGACGGTTCTGACATTGGCGGGACTTTTCCTTTCGGAAAGCAAAGCTTTGCTGAGGAGGAAAGAAAAGTAAAATAAAAAGGGGCCCTTGGTCGTCCAAAGGCCTCTTTATAATTCACTGGTAAGAATTTAAGCAAAGAAAGAAACGATAAGGGCTACAAGGAAACCAGTGCCTCCTACCAGGGTTTCCATAATGGTCCAGGTTTTCAGTGTGGTCTTTTCGTCCATTCCAATGAGGGATTTTACCAGCCAGAAACCGGAATCGTTAAAGTGGGAGCAAACGGTAGCGCCGCCGGCGATAGCCGCTGTAACGCAAGCCAGATACATGGGAGAGAGCTGGGAAATTCCCGGCATGGAGGCTACGATGCCTGCTGCCATGGTCATGGCTACGGTAGCGGAACCTACGGAGATACGAACCAGCGCAGCTACGATAAAAGCAACTACTACCATAGGCAGAGAAGCGGAAGCTACAGCGTTGCCGATAACGTCGCCTAAACCGGAGTACTGCAGAACATAACGGAGAACGCCGCCGCTGGCAGTTACCAGAAGGATCAGGCCTGTGGGCTCCAGGGATTTGGTCATAACCTTTTCCAATTCTTCGTTGCTGTAGCCGTGCTTTGTACCCAGAAGGAACATAGCGACTACGGTTGCAATAAGCAGAGCGACAAAGGGCTCTCCTAAAAATCCTAAAATGCCTGCTGCGGGGGCCATAGCGGGGATAACGCTGGCTACGGAGTCCAGGATAATCAGTACCAGAGGAATTAAGATGATGCCTACAATGGTTCCGAATCCCGGCAGTTTGGATTCGTCAAAATCCGCCTGGTTTGCTACGTGTTCCGGAATGGCAATATTATATTTCTTTCCGCAGTATGCTCCAAATAAGGGGCCGGCTACGATCATAGCGATGGTTCCGCAGAAAATACCTACCAGGATGACCCATCCCAGCTCTACGTTGAGCATAGTCGCTACTAAAACGGGACCGGGAGTAGGCGGAATAAAAGCGTGTCCTACAGCCAAACCTGCCAGCAGGGGAATTGCGTAAAACAGAGAAGATTTTTTCGTTCTTTTCGCCAGAGAGAAGGCTAAGGGAATGAGGATAATCAAACCGGCGTCAAAGAATACGGGCATTGCGATGACCAGACCGGTAATGCCTAAGGCCCAGGCCGCTTTTTCATCGCCGAATTTTTTTACCATAGTTACAGCGATACTTTGGGCGCCGCCGGATACTTCCAATATGGCTCCGAACATAGAGCCTAAACCAACCAGCAAGGCAATGCCTTTTAAGGTGTTTCCAATACCGTCATTTACTGCGGTGATAATATCTTCAAAGGGCATACCTGCAATCATGCCGATTGCGATGGCGCCGATGAGGATTGCTACCATTGCCTGGATTTTAAATTTGATAATCAGTACCAGCAAAATAATCAGGCCGATTAACGCGGCGGCCACTAATCTTGTTGGGTTTAATGCTGCTGCTTCCATATTCTACCCCTTTCGTAATACCATTTTCTTTATACCATGTATCCGCCCTTCATGGGAGATACGGCATGTTCCGAATAAATCTTTAATACGCCTTTGGTGTATTTGGCCGGTTTCGGCTGCCAGTTTTTCTTTCTTTCCGCCAGAACCTTTTCCATTTCCTCCGGCGTCAGCTTCTGGCCTTTGACGCCCACAATATCTAATTGACGGTTTACCACGTCAATGTGGATTAAATCGCCTTCTTCTACCAGGGCAATGGGGCCGCCGGTAGCCGCTTCCGGGCTTACGTGTCCGATAACAGGGCCGCGGGACGCTCCGGAGAACCGGCCGTCTGTAATAAGGGCCACGCTGGAAGCCAGAGCCGGATCCGAGCAGATGGCCTCTCCGGTGTAGAACATTTCCGGCATTCCGCTGCCTTTGGGGCCTTCGTAACGAATGAAAATGGCGTCGCCCGGTTTCACTCTGCCTTTGAGAACAGCGTCGATACATTCTTCCTCGCTGTCGTAAGGCTTGGCCGTTAAAGTCGCTTCAAACATTTCCTTGGGGCAGGCCGTATGCTTAATAACACAGCCCTCCGGAGCCAGATTGCCTTTTAAAATGGCGATGCTGCCGTCAGTGCCCTTTGCATCGTCAAAGGTGTGGATAATTTCTGTCCGCTTGATTTCCCGTCCCAGAAGCTGGCTCTTTTCTTTCAGCAGCTCGTCGCAGTGTTCGTAGAAACCGTTCTGTTTCAGCATTTCCAGATTTTCTCCCAGAGTCTTGCCCGTAACGGTCATGACGTCCAGATGGAGCATTCCTTTGATTTCCTCCATAACTCTGGGAACGCCGCCTGCGTAATAGAAATACTGAGCAGGCCAGTCGCCGGAAGGACGGATATTCAGAAGGTAGTGAGCGCCTCTGTGCATCCGGTCAAAGGTATCGGCGTCGATTTCCAGGCCAAATTCATGAGCAATCGCCGGAATATGCATGGTGGCATTGGTGGAACCGGAAATGGCTGCATGGACCATAATAGCGTTTTCAAAGCTCTTCATGGTTACAATGTCTTTGGCGCGGATTCCCTGCTCTACCAGCTTCATAAGCTGCTTTCCGGCGTCGTATGCCGCTTGCTTTAACTCCGGCGCAGTTGCCGGCATCAGAGCCGTACCGGGCAGCATAAGCCCTAAAGCTTCCGCCATAATCTGCATGGTAGAAGCCGTTCCCATAAAGGAGCAGGCACCGCAGCTTGGACAGGCGTGCTGTTTGTAGTAATTTAACTGCTCCTCTGAGATTTCTCCCCGCTTTTCCTGAGCGTCAAATTTTCCGATTTGCTCTAAAGTCAGCAGCTCATTAATGGCACAGGCCGGATCGTTTTCCACATACTTTGGAGTAATGGTATGGGCTTCCATTACGCCGCCGGTAACGACGATTGCGCTCATGTCTTTCAGTTTGCCGATTCCCATAAGGATAGCCGGAACGGATTTGTCGCAGCTTGCGATAAAGAGGCCGCCGTCATAACCAGTAGCATTTCCGTGGATCTCCATCATATTGGCCATCATATCCCGGTGTGCCAGGGAATAATTGATGCCGTCGTGGCCCTGGGCGATGCCGTCGCAAATGTCTGTAACGTAATTCCTCGCTCCCTTTCCGCCGTTGTCGGCAATGGCCCGTATTCCTTCTTCCACAAACTGATTCAGGTGAGCGCTGCCGGGGTGGCTGTCGCCGTAGGTGCTTTCCACCAGAATCTGGGGTTTGGCTAAATCCGATACCGTCCATCCCATTCCGATTTTCAGAGGATCGTTTTCCGGAGCCAGTTTTCTGATTTCTTGACTATGCAGTTCCATGTTAAAACCTCCTTGTTTTGATAAAAATTGCCGTTCAAAACATCTGACATCTTATGTATAAATGTTACTATTTCTAAGAAATAAATGCAAGTCATCATATGTATATTCTACTTTATGGCGATTTTTAAAACTTTACATTGGTTAAAATGCATAAAAACAAAGCTTTTCCAGGAAAACCCGTCATTGCTGAAGCAGTTTCATTTCATGATGAGAGGAAAATTCATCAGACGTATTTTAACGTCCTAACGGCCTGAAACTGCTTTTATAGACAAACTGCCAGGAAATTGCGTGCTTTCCCCGGTTTACTTTTTTTAGGCAGTATAGTATGATAACAGAAATGAAGGGGAATTGCAGAGAAGATTACAGATAAAACGTAAGAGCAGAGGAATGCAGAAAATGAGTGAGTTTTCGAAAATAAAAAGTACGCTTCTGGCGGAACAGGTACAGGAGCAGATATACCAGTATATACTGGATAATTCATATGAAATAGGGACGAAAATTCCCAATGAGTTTGATTTGGCCAGACATTTTGGGGTGGGAAGAAGTACCATCAGAGAAGCGGTGAAGCTGTTAATATCCAGAGGTGTTTTAGAAGTCCGCAGAGGATCCGGAACCTATGTAATCAGCACTACGCCGGCGGATATGGACCCCCTGGGCCTGCAGAGGATCGAAGATAAGATGGCTCTGGCCCTTGATTTGGCTAATGTACGGATGATGCTGGAGCCGGGGATTGCGGAAATTGCAGCTTTAAATGCCACGGAAGAAGATATTCGGAGACTTCAGGAGCTTTGCGATCAGGTAGAGATCCGCATTAAAAACGGCAGCAGTTATGTAAAAGAGGACATTGCTTTTCATACCTGTGTGGCGGAGTGTTCTAAAAATAAGGTGGTAGAGCAACTGATCCCTATTATCGATACCGCCGTCCTGATGTTTGTCAATGTAACCCACACAATGCTGAAGGAAGAAACCATTATGACCCATCGAGCGGTGGCCAATGCCATAGCGGATCACGACTCCATCGGCGCCCGATCCGCTATGATGATGCATATGACATTTAACCGGAACCGGATACGGGAGCTGATGAAAGAAACGTGATCCAGAAGGAAATCAGGGAGTGTTTTCCGCCATGACCCCTACCAGCTTGTGGGGGATATAGGGTTCCTCTAAATAGGAGCACTCCTCTTTGCTAAGAAAAAGGTCCGCAGCCTTAGCGGCGGTTTCTATGTGGCTCTTTTTAGTAGCGCCTGTTACCGGAACGGCATTTTTGGCTATGAGCCATGCCAGGGCGATTTCCGACATGGAGACTCCGCGGCGGTTGGCCAATTCCTCGGTCCGGCCGATGATTATGCTGTCCTGTTCTTCCGTAGCGTCATATTTAAATCTGGCGTAGCTGTCTTCGCGGAACCGTTTGGAGGTTTCGCCCGGGTGCCTGGAAAGACGGCCTCCCGCCAGAGGGCTGTAGGGGGTTACGGCGATATTTTCCTCCCGGCAGTAGGGGATCATTTCCCTTTCTTCTTCCCGGAAAATCAGGTTGTAATGACCCTGAATGGATATGAATTTTGCAAACCCTTCTTTTTCCGCAAGGGCATTGGCCTTGGCAAGCTGCCATGCAAAGCAGTTGGAAATGCCGATATACCGTGCTTTTCCGGACAGTATGGCGGCGTTAAGGCCCTCTAAGATTTCATAGAGAGGGGTATGGTAGTCCCACATATGATAAATATACAGATCTACGTAATCCATTCCCAGATTTTGGAGGCTTTGATCCAACATAGTTTCAACGTGCTGGCGGCCAGTAATTCCCCTGGCAATTTCTTCTGCTGTGCGGGGCAGGAATTTTGTGGCCACCACCACCTCATCTCTTTTTGCCATCCGGCCTAAAGCCCGTCCTAAATACTGTTCGCTGGTACCATTCTGGTAGGCGATGGCAGTGTCAAAGAAATTAATTCCCAAATCCAGGCCATATTTAATAATTTCACGGGAGTGTTCTTCGTCAAGGGTCCAGGTGTGCTGCCCGTGAGCGGCATCGCCAAAGCCCATACATCCCATACAGATGCGGGATACCTCCAAATCAGAAGTCCCCAGTTTTGTATATCGCATACGTTCCCTCCTTAAAAATTTCACAGGTAAATCCAAGGTGCTTATAGTTTACCATAAAAGGCTGCTTTAGGTCTAATACCTGGATCGGATTTCCTTTGATGCTCCGGGAGCATTACATCATATCTGAGGTACGCAGCAAATCCGGAAGATCGGAATCCAAAACTTTTTTCACTCCGATATAGTACGCCAGGGCCGTAAATGAAAAAATGGCCAGGAGAAAGGCTGCAATTGGGAGAACGGGCGCCTGCTGTAAAACAAGAAGAGGGTCCAGGTATGCCGTTCTCATAAAGAAAAAGATTCCTATGGCCGCAAGGGGGAGGGAAATGCAGACCGGGCGAAGGGCCAGAATCATGGCTTCAGCAAAAAACATTTTTTGAACGCCGCCAGGGGTCATGCCAATGGAAAGATAACGGACGATTTCTCGGCTTCGCTGCCGCACAAAACTCAGAGTGTTGGAAAAAATACTGCTGATTCCGATAGCCGCCAGCAATAGGCAGAAGGCTCCTAAAATCTTCCGGAGGGCCTGGTTTGCATTGTCGCTGGAAATTTTGTCTTCAATGCGGTTTTCGGCTTCCGTTTCATATTGACCGGACAAAATTCGCTGGATGCGATCTTCCAGAGATTCAAAAGCAGCCAAATCCGCCTCAGAGTCTTCTGCCAAAATCCGAATGCAGGAATCCCTTTCCCCACTGCCAAGGATTTCTTCGGCAGTTTTCCACAATGAGGCCGGGAGAATGTGAACAAGACCGTAATAGTCATACGTATGGTAAGATTCCTTTAGAACCGGAGGAGTCTGGGTATAAAAAACGGCGGGAATCTGAAAGCTCAAATCATCTTGGCTTTCCGGTATCAGCACAGAAGTGTCCTGGCTTTCGTCCAGATAGGGAAGGTAATGTACCTTGCGGAAATTGGGATCTTTGGAGTCCCGAACCTGGTTCAAAATAATGGCTCCGTCCAACCGTCCGGGAGCGCCGATTTGCCTGCAGTATGCCAGAAAGCTGGAATCGTCTAAAACGATAATCGGAGCGTTTACAAGCCAGGATTCACCTTTGGAAATTACATAAGATTCCGGAGCGCCTTCAAAGCCTCAGGCCATCCGGAACTCGCTGCTGATTTCAGCACTTGAGATCAGTCTCTTTGCATTGGATTTCTGGTAGGCCACAGCGCTGCGGACTTCAGCCAGAGATTGAATTTCGCGGAGTTCTTCCGAATCTAACGCATTGATGCCAGTATTTTTTACAGTAATCATAATATCCCAGGCGTCTTTATATTTTTCAAAATAGGACAGATTGGTGCTAATGCCGGAAATGGTAAAAAAGCACTGTAAGAGGCAGAAAGCTAAAATGGAAAGAGTCAGGGAGAGGGAGGCAGTGCGCAGAAATTTTTTCTGGGCTCTCAAGGCATTCCAGGCCAGTTCTCCTTCCAGGCCAAAAAGATGCGTTATCAGGCGGGAACTGCTGCTTATGTGAAGCTCTCCAACATTTTTCATAGCCTCAAGGGGTGTCATACGGCTTGCTTTTCTAGCAGGAATCCAGGCGGAAACCCATACGGTAAAAGCCGTAAGGAAAAAGCCTGCTCCTATTGCCAGGGGATGACAGGAAAAAACGGCGGGGATTCGCTCATCTGCAGCAGTCTCTAAAACGGTGTTTGTCCAATGGAGGATTCCCGCACTGGCGGCAATGCCTCCAAGGTTTCCCAATACAGCGGCAGGAATACACAGGGCGGCGGCTTCCCGCAGCAAATAGAGCCGGATTTGTCCGGGCGCAGCGCCGATACTGGATAAGGTGCCGATTTGCCGGATTTGGTCGTTTATAAAGACGGCAAAGGAGCTGTGAATGACGGCAATGAGGGAGAAAGCAGCCAGCCCTGCTATGGCCAGAAAGAGCCAGAGGATGGTATTTGGATCCGGATCCTGAGGAATGGGGATGAGATACAGGGAGAGCAGGGATTCATGGTAGATTATGGAATCCGGCCCAAGTCCGGCAAGTTCTGCGATCCGGGGCATATCTTTGTAAACCAGAGAGGGACGGTAAAGGCGAATGTCTACGGCTTTTTCATCTTCGGAGGATTCGGCGGGATTAATTTCCGCGTTTTTCACATTGGAGAAATTCTTGACGGCAGCCAGATGGCGATCCTGGATTTCTCCCACAATGCGTGCATGGAAATCCCCTTCTTCTCTTTTGATTCTTTCCACATCATAGATCCACATATTGTAAAGAAGGCTGCAAAGTAGGGACAGAAATACGGAAGAGATAAAAGTGGCCGCTATGATGGAAAGACCATGAGGGCGATTCTTTTTGACAGGACTGGGGTGGAAGAGTTTTTGTATCATGATTCAGTACCTTTCTGCTGCTGATCGCGGATAATCCGTCCGTCTTCCAGGATAATGATCCGGTCAGTTTCCAAAGCAATGCTTTCATTGTGAGTAACCATAAGAATTGTCTGACAAAAGCGGCGGTTGGATAATTTCAGGAGTTCCACCACCTCTTTGGAATTTTTCTGATCCAGGTTTCCCGTAGGCTCGTCTGCCAAAAGAATGGCGGGACGGTAGATTAAAGAACGGGCAATAGCAGCCCGCTGCTGCTGGCCGCCGGATAGCTGACCCGGCAGAAATCCTAACTTGTCAGAAAGGCCCAGAAAGGAAACAATCTCCTGGAAAAACTCTGGATTTGGCTTTCTTTTATCCAGAAGAAGGGGCATGAGAATATTTTTTTCAATGGTAAGAGTGGGGATCAGATTAAAAAACTGATAAACAAATCCCACTTTTCTGCGGCGAAAAATGGCTGCCTGAGCAGGCCTCAAAAGAGAAATATCCGTTCCTTCTACGAAGACTTTTCCGGAAGTGGGTTTCTCCACAGTACCTAGTATATGGAGCAGCGTAGATTTGCCGGATCCGGAAGCGCCCATAATAGCGGCAAACTCTCCCTTCTCCACGGTGAGATTGATACCGTCCAGGGCCGTAACCTGTTGGGGATCGGAGCCATATACCTTCCGAAGCTTTTCACATCTTAAAATCTCCAAAGCAATTCTCCCTTCAAACGCTTTCTTTAAACAGCTTCAGTATAGCAAAGAAAAGTGACAGCTTAGTGACTGTAAAGCCGTATTTCAAAGCAGGCCCCGCCTTCCGCAAGATTGCAGGCCGTGAGATTTCCGCCCTGAAGCTCAAAGATAGCACGGGAAAGAGAAAGGCCGATACCGTAACCCGATGAACCCTTTCCGGTGTAAAACCGCTGAAATAAATGGGGAAGATCCTGGGGATCAAAGCCCGGGCCTTCGTCACGGATTACGATCTCCGTATAGAGGGCATTTTGAGAATAACTGCAGGAGATCGTCCCATTCCTTGGGGAATGTTCCATACAGTTTTTCATAAGATTGATAATGGCTTCCATAGTCCATTCCAGATCTCCGGAGAACTGGGCGGGGCCATTGTCCGGAATAGAAACGGCGGCCTTTCGTTCTTCCAAGAGATCGCTTATATTGTCTGCGGCAAGATTCAGCACAGTGTAGACATCTACCGGCTTTTTTTCCAGACGCAGAGTGCCGGAATCAATTTTAGAAAGGGTCAGGAGACACTCTTCCAGACGATTCAGATGCTCTAATTGCTTGCGGACGGCGTTTCCATGGCGGTTCGCTGGTTCCATAAGCTGCAGGGAAAGGAGAGCCGCAGTAATGGGAGTTTTTAGCTGATGGGCAATATTTTCCAGATTGCAGGCAAAATTTTTTTTGGCTTTTAAGGCGCTTTCTCTGGTAGTATATAAATTTGTTACGGTTTTATAGATTTCATCCTGAAGACGGGAAAAATCATCCTCAACTGACGGAATAAGGATTCCGGGAGAATTTGTATTGATAGATTCCAGATATTGGGTTAATTGTTGGATTCCTGACTTTTTGTGCTGATCCGACAGCCGGAAGAGTAAAAAGAAGGTGAAAAGGAGAACAGAGATGGTAATGGCCGGGAGCCAAAAGCTTAGACCGGATCCGGCTCCAAAATCGGCGGCTTCGTATCCGTACCGAGCCAAAATTTCGCTGCTGCTTGTTTCCTGAGGGGGAAGTGCCGTGTATTCTTTTAAAGAAGAAAAAACCAAATCCCCAGCCTCCGGATTTCTATCCAGAAGGATTTGGCAAAAGGCGGACACCTGTGAAAAGGCGGCAGTTTGACAATACCTCTGCCACAAAAGAGTCATGATCAGGATTCCCGTAAAACAGACAAGGGAAAATGTCAGATGAGTAAACAGCATTCTCTTTCTTTCCGTCATAATGCATCGTCCTCCATTCGATAGCCAAAACTGCGGATGGTTTTTATGCAGGAGGGATTATGGAGCTTTTCCCGCAGCCGCTTTACAGCTACAGTGAGGGTATTGTCATTAACATAATTTCCATTGCTGTCCCATACCTGTTGAAGCAGTTGCCTGCGGGTTACGGTTTTCCCTTTGTTTTGCATCAGCAGCAGAAGGATTTGGTATTCCGGCTGGCTGAGAAAGATTTCTTCCTGATGGCAAAAAACGGAGGACTTTTCCATGTCTAAGGTCAGTCCGCCGCAGAAAAAAGAGGAAGTTTTTCCCTGGCCGGAGCGGCGCAGCAGAGCGCGGACACGGGAGAGAAGGACTTCTAAATCAAAGGGCTTCACCACATAATCGTCTGCCCCGTTTGAAAAGGCGGACACCATGTCGCCGGAGTCATTGCGGACTGTAAGAAAAATAATGGGAAGCCCTTCCCAATAGCTGCGGATCCAGCGGCATAGCCTGTCCCCCTGGCCGTCAGGCATATTCCAGTCAATGAGAACTAAATGAGGCTGCTGCGCCAGCAGCGCTGTCTGAATCTCAGATACTGTGGAAAACACCCTTACCTGATAGCCGTATTGGCTGAAATATTCCGTTACAGCCCGGGCGATAGCTTCGTCGTCTTCCGCATAATATAAATTGATCATAATCGCTTTCCTTATTTGATATGGGCTTTTA
Organism: uncultured Clostridium sp.; assembly: GCA_946498245.1. Classification (GTDB taxonomy): domain Bacteria; phylum Bacillota; class Clostridia; order Lachnospirales; family Lachnospiraceae; genus UMGS1370. The sequence continues at coordinate 21,103 of CAMMNN010000010.1, forward strand.
AAACCTCCTCCAACTGAAGGAAATCAATGGGTTTGGAGATATGGGCGTTCATGCCGGCTTCCGTAGTCTTTGCAATATCTTCCGCAAAGACATTGGCAGTAACGGCGATAATGGGAATGGTTTTCGCGTCCTCTCTGGGAAGGGAACGGATCGCCCGGGCAGCGCCGCAGCCGTCCATAACCGGCATCTGCATATCCATGAGAATGGCATCCACATCACCGGGGATTGTAGCGCGGAATACATCGACGGCTTCTTGGCCGTTCCAGGCCTGGAGAACCTTGGCCCCCACCATAGAGAGACATTCCGTGGCCACCTCCATATTGATCTCATTGTCTTCTGCCAGAAGGATTGTTTTGCCTTCCAGGGAGAAGGAAGACTCCACTGGCGCAACAGGAGCGGGAGCTTCCCCCTCCTGGGCGATTTGCAGAGGAATCGTTACGGTAAAGACGCTTCCTTTTCCGGGTGTACTCTGAACCGTGATTTCCCCGCTCATCTGCTGGACAAGGGTTTTGACAATCGGCATACCCAGTCCCGTTCCCGTTACTTTTTGGGAAGTAAAGGTGGCTTCCCGGGAGAAGGGTTCAAAAATATGGGATAAAAACTCCTGGGACATTCCGATACCGGTATCGCTGACAACGATCTGATATTTGCTGTGTCCGGGCTGGTGATTCAGCTCCCTCAGGGAAACCTGAATTTGGGCGCCTTCCGGGCTGTACTTAAAAGCATTGGAAATCAGGTTGTTTAAAATCTGGTTCAGTCGGGCCAAATCGCAGTAAACATTAGGATAGGCAACATCTACGGAAACGTCCAGGCGTTTCTGCTCCGCCTGAGACTGAGTATGGAAGCTGTCGGCGCAGTCTTTTACACAGTTAACAATATTCATAGGCGCATAATCAAGATTGCCGCCTTTGCCGTGCTCCAGGCGGGACATATCCAGCACATCATTTACCAGGGTAAGCAGTTGCTCGCCGGATCTCAAAATTTTCTGGATATAGTCTTCCATGGTTTCACGGGAAGTATCCGGTTTCTGAGCCAGCTTTGCCAGACCGATAATGGCGTTAAGAGGAGTCCGCATATCGTGGGACGCGTTGCTGAAAAACATATTTTTTTGCTGAACCGTCTTTTTAGCGGCGGCCAGAGCGCCTTCCAGAAGCATATGCTGCTGGAGCTCCCGGCGTTTGATGGCATCGATTTCCCGGAAAGCTAAAATGACTTCATCCAGGTGCAGGGCCTGATTGTACAGTACCTGGATATTTACCCATTTGTAAACGCCGTTAAAGTTTCTCTGGTAGTCCCCGCTGAAATCGTAAACCCCTTCGTTAATCAGCTTGCGGATATTCCGGGCGGACAGATTCTTTTCAAAGGTTTCATGCGTACTCTCGTCTACCACGGTTTTGACAACGTCTAACAAATGCTGATAAGAACCGGAGCCCCTCAGCTCATCTCTGACATCTTCCGAGCTTTTGACGGTAATATAGGTTTCGTCCGTAAAATTAACGCGGTAAATGGCGTAGTAAGAGTCTCCCAGGATTTGCACGGTTTCGGAAATCTGGCGCATTTTCCGATCCTTGAGGTATCCGTGGACCATAATGAAAAGAGCGACGGCGGACAGAATTACACAAAAGACGGACAGAAGAATAATGGTTCCGTCCAGATCGCCCTGGAGAATGGCGTCAACGGGGATGGTCATGACAGAAAGCCAGCCATTGCTCATTTCATAATAATAGACTCCCTGAGAGCGGCCGTCTGGCCCTTCCAGAAAAGTATCGTGGTTTTCATATTTCCCTTGCCGGATATTGGAAACCATTTCATGCAGATAAGGGTCCATATCCTGAGAAGATGAGGTTACGTCTCCGGTCAGGTACATCAGATTGTCATTGGAATCGAAAAGATAGTAAGTGCTGGACATTGGGAGGGAAGACTTATTTTTGTGGGTGTGGAAATTTTCCAGCAAAATGTCGAAAGCCAGCACGTTTTGGGAATCCCCTAAAGCCGTTGCCAGAGTCACCACCTTTTTGCCGGTAATGACGTCTTCGTAAGCGTCGGTATAAATAATGTCGCCGCGGGAGGCCAGAGTTCTTTGGTACCATTCGCTTGAGGAATAATCGTAATCCCCGTCGCCGTCCCAGGGGTTTGCCGCTACAATTTTGCCATCAATCACTGCGTAGGGATCAATAATGTACGTCTGCAGGACTTCCTCAAGCTGGGAGGCGTATCTGGAGAGAAAAGCCTGAAGCTGAGGATTATCGGCTCCGTTTTCCACCCGATCCTGCAGAGAGGAAGCGCCTACGGACAGAAGCATAGAATATACGCTGATGCGGTTTTCTTCCTCTGTCGCATAGCTCTGAGCCAGATGCATCCCCATCTCATTGGCATTTAATAAAAGCTTTTCCCGTATAAGATGGATGCTCCACCCTAATAGCCATAGAAAAGCCGTAAACAGTAAAATCTTTATAAAAGCAAAATTCGGATTCCTGCTGAATCGTTTCACGGATTGTTTCATAAAAAAGTCCTCTTTGTCATTGTGGAAGTGTCGTATCGCCCCTATTATATCAGATATTTTATACGTATGGCAAGGAATATCCTTTGACGGAAAACCGTTGATTTATCAGGACAGAAGGTTTCCAAACGGTAAAAGATCGTGTATAATAAATAGAAATTGCGCTGTCCGGCTAAACTGTAAAAAATATGGGACAAGCGGGGAATCAGAAAAAGGAATCGGCATTATGGAATACATTGTATTTGATCTGGAGTGGAATCAGAGCCCCGGAGGAAAGGAATCTTCCGTAGAGGGCTTTCCCTTTGAAATTATAGAAATCGGGGCTATAAGGCTGGATGAAAATCTGCAGCAGAAGGATACCTTTCACCAGCTTGTAAAGCCTCAGATATACCGTAAACTTCACTATAAAATTTCAGAAGTCACCCATATGGAGCTGTCTGTTTTGAGAAAAGAAGGACTGCCTTTTCCGGAAGCGGCGGAAAATTTCCTTCAATGGTGTATGTCCGGGGAAGAGTTCCGGTTTTGTACCTGGGGTTCTATGGACTTGACAGAGCTCCAGAGAAACATGGCTTTTTATGGAATAGAGCCGCCCTTCCCCATGCCTCTTCTTTATTACGACGTTCAGAAATTATACAGACTTTTATCTGGGGATGGCAAATCCGTTTTATCCTTAGATCAGGCGGTAGAGGAAATGGGGATCCAGGAAGAGAAGCCCTTTCATCAGGCCCTGGACGACGCCTACTATACGGGAAAGATCATGGGTCATATGGATTTTGAGAAGGTAAAGGAATTTCTTTCTGTGGATTATTACCGGCTGCCAATGAACCGGGAACAGGAGATTTATCTGACGTTTCCAGGATACAGCAAATACGTATCCCGCGTATTTCCCGGGAAAGAAGAGGCTATGAAGGACAAAGCCGTAAACGACATGATATGTCCCCTTTGCCGCCGTATGCTGAAAAAGAAGATCCGGTGGTTTCCCGTCAGTTCAAAGCTGCATTACGGGCTGGCGGTTTGTCCGGAACACGGTTTTATTAAGGGGAAACTCAGGATCAAAAAGAAGGAAGACGGGAACGTATTTATTGTAAAGACTATGAAGCCCGCCGGAGAGGATGCTGCAGAGGACATATGCGCCCGCCGGGATGAGGCCAAAAAGAAGCGGACGGAAAAAAATAAGCTGAAGCGTCAGGCCCAAAAAAGGAGAAAGCCAGGGAATTAAACCTGGCTTTCCTGCATTCGGTAACCGACGCCGATCTCTGTATATATATATTTGGGTTCCGCAGGATTGCTTTCCAGTTTCCGGCGGATATGGGCCATATTGACCCGGAGGATCTGGTTATTGCTGTCGGCATAAGGACCCCAGATATGATTAATAATAAAATCGTAGGTGAGCACTTTGCCGGAATGCTGGGCCAGAAGGGTCACCAGCTTATATTCAATCTGGGTAAGGTGAATGGTCTGGCCATTTAAGGTCACCAGCCGTTTTTCAAAGTCAATGGTTAAGCCGTCATACTGGTAAAGGGGAACGGGAGCGGTAGTTTTATCTCCGGTCTGAAACTGGTAGTGGCGCAGTGCGGTGCGGATCCGGGCCAGCAGCTCTGAGGTTCCAAAGGGTTTGGTAATGTAATCGTCGGCTCCGGCGTCCAGGGCTGTAACTTTTTCCTGTTCCTGGGTGCGGGCTGAGATGACGATAACAGGCAGGCGTGACCAGCTTCGGATCTTTGGGATAATGTCCAGACCGTCCATGTCGGGAAGCCCCAGATCCAAAAGAATCAGATCCGGACATAGGGATGCGGCAATAGACAGTCCCTCCTGGCCGGTAGAAGCCGTCTGTACTTTATAGTCGTGGGCCGTTAAAACCGTTTCAATAAAACTGCAGATGCTTTTTTCATCTTCAATGATCAGGATACTAGGCTTTATTTTCATTGGTATTCTCTCCTAAAGGCAGACTGAAAGTAAAACAGGCGCCGTCTGAAAGGTTGGCTGCCTCAATGGATCCGCTGTGGGCGGAAATAATGGTTTTGCAGATAGAAAGACCGATTCCCATGCCTTTTCGGGAATCGCTGCTTTTGGCGGTATAAACAGAACCGTCAAAGATAGAAGATAAGTTTTGTACCGGAATCCCCGGCCCATGGTCAGAAACCTGGAAGCAGGCCATACCATCTTGGATAAAGGCATTTAACGTTATGGGTTTGCGGGGATTTCCGTGGTAATATGCATTTTCCAGCAAATTAATGAGAACCTGTTCGATGAGGGTGGCGTCCATGGGGATCATAATAAAATCCTCCGGAACCTTAACAGTCACCAAGGCGTCCGGCAGACGCTTGCGGAACCGCTGAACGGCTTCTGATACGACTTCTTCCAGGGGCTCCGGGGTTTTGCTGACTTTTGATTCCCCGTCGCGTATCCGCGTAACAGAGAGGAGATTTTCCACCATATTTAACAGCCAGTTGGAATCCTCATGGATATTTTGAACCATAGCCTTCTTGTCGCTGTCAGAAAGAGCGTCGCTGTTTTCCAGATAAGCGGTGCTGGTGCCGATGATACTGGTCAGGGGCGTCCGCAAGTCGTGGGAAATCGCCCGCAGAAGGTTGGCCCGCATTTTTTCTTTTTCCGCTTCCATCAAAAGCTTTTCACGCTCGCTGAGGATGAGAGACTGCTCCTTCATGCGGGAGGTGGCGGCGCTGGTAATAACCGATATGGCCAGCATACATAAAAATGTAGCGGGGTATCCCTCCAGGGAAAAATTCAGCTCCATATAGGGATAGGTAAATACCAGATTCACAAAAAAGGTATTGATGACAGAAGCGGCGATTCCAGGAATATATCCGTCGGTATAGCGGGCAATCATCAGAACGCTGAGGATATAGATCATGGAAACATTTACCATATTGCTGCTGAAACGGGACAGCAGGCCGGCCGCCGCTGTTGCCGCCGTCAGGAATCCTAAGCTTACCCCAAAATTTCGAAGGGCGGATTTGGGGCGAAATGCACTGTTTTTCATAGGGGATGGTCCTCCTCTGTCCTTTAGCGGCGGCGTCCGCCGTGGCGCGGCGGGCGTTTGGCCTTGTAAGAAGAACTTTTTTTCTCCTTCAAAAGAAGCTCAAAGTCCTCCTGAGAACAGCCGATGTCTTTTAAACGCTGCTCCCGTCTGGCTTTGCGGCGCATTCTTTCTCTGGCTTCCCTTTGCTCATGGCGCTGCTTCAGGAACCATGCGGCGGACGAGAGGCCGGCCAAAATAACGACGACGGCCAGAGGGATCCAGACGAAGGCCGGTATTTTAGGAAGGCGGAAACCGGCTCCATCTTCCGGGGCGGAAGTTCTGCCCTTTGTGTCCTGACCAGACAGGCTTTCCGGAGTTTCTTCTGCGGATTGGCCTTCTGATACAGATTCCTGAACGGGAGCAGGAGAGGGAAGTGGAAAATCTTCCGCAGCCGTTTCCAGGGATGTTTCTTCCGGAGAAGAGCTTTCGCTCTCCCCGCTGCTTTCCGCTGAAAGCAGGGCAGAGGATACCGGGGCTTCAATCTCTTTTAACAGCAGATATGCGGACCCCACAGCCCGCCCGCCGCAGGCGTATTGAATCTGAGCTACGGCGTTTTCCGGGGCAGTAGAAGGCAGATCGTAATTCAGAGTAGTCTCTGTGTCGGAAATACCGGCGTCTTTGGGAAGAGTGACGGAACACCCCGGATCCAGCGAAAGGACGGAAATACTGCTGGTAGTAAGTCCGGCAATGGTCATGTCGTTTTCGATAGACGTATAGGTACTGTCGTAATCTGCTACATTCAAAGTCCGGAAATTATTGAAGCCGAAATCCATCAGCCGCTTTGTGTCAGTATAGTGGACCTGCTGGCCGTTTAAGATAACGGTTATGAGGGTCATGCCGTCCCGCTGGGCGCAGGTTACCAGGGTATTTCCTGCCAAAGAGGTATATCCTGTTTTGCCGCCGAAAGCGCCGGGATAATAAACGGAAGAATTTTTCTTCAGCATTTGGTGGTGGGCGTAGACCACATTATGGGGATCCTCGGGATCCGGGTACTGTTTGATGGGCGCGTGTTTCCAGTAAAGGGCACTGTCAATCTCCACAAAGGTTTCGTTCTGGAGGGCGGCCTGGGTAATAAGGGCCATATCATAGGCCGAGGTATAGTGGTTGGGATCGTTGAGGCCGCTGGGATTGGCAAAATGGCTGTCCTGACAGCCCAGTTCCGCCGCCTTTTGATTCATCATGTCGGCAAAGGCCTCTCTGGATCCTGCTACGTGCTCCGCCAAAGCGTTGGCGCTTTCATTGGCAGAGGCCAGAAGGAGGCCGTAAAGGCAGTCGCGGACTGTCAGAACGTCCCCTTCAGAGGCAGCCATATTGCTGGAATTTTCCTCCACATTATGGACAGCGTCGTAAGAGAATGTCACCATCTCATCCAGATCGCAGTTCTCGATTACAATGAGAGCCGTGAGTATCTTCGTAATACTGGCCGGATAAAAGGGCTCGTGAATATTTTTTCCGTAAAGAATGGTTCCGGAATCTGCGTCCATTAAAATTCCGCTTCCCGCTTCCACGTAAGTGTCCTCCGGCCAGGAAACGGCAGCGGAGGCCTGGAAGGAAAAGGAACCGGTCCATACCATAAGGAAGACGGCCAGAGACAGGAAATATCTGTAAAAATGTTTCATAAATTCGTAATCTCCATGTAACAGTTGGCGTTTCCTACAGTATAGGCTATTTTGGGGGACAAGTAAAGGTGGTTTTGCGTTCTTTCTTCCAGAGCAGCAGGCAGACCGCAAAAATTACAGCAACGGAAATTCCAAAAATAGTCAGAATTAAGAATGCAGTGTCCATAAAAAAGGGTTCCGGGACAATATTAATGAGCATATCCGTTTCCGGATTCAAAATCCATAAATCATTGTCAAAGAAAATATGATGGAAAATTACGAAATACCGGTTAAAATCCGATGCGATTAAAGCCCACAGTCCGGCCCCTGCAAGGAATACGGCTCCCATACCAAGGCAGATAGCTCTGGGAAGGATTTTAAGAAGCTTTGCTTTGGAAACCGCCAGAAAAATCAGACACAGGACAATGATTCCCAGGGCGGCCCGACGGATTTGAATAGCGGCTAAAAAGAGTACGCGGACGTCTTCCATATGGGCGATTTCCCGTTCATTAAAAAACTCCCGGTATTGGCCTCCCATAGTGGTAAAAACATGAAGATCATCTCTATCGCCTCTTAGATAAGCCATCATCTCATCTGTTACGATTAACAGATCGTCCATGGTCATTTCCGGCAGATCCTCCAAAACCTGGTATTTTTCATATTCCTTTTGGTAATAGTCCGGAATCCAGTAGGCTACGGCTTCCACAGAGGTAATCAGAAGGATGGCCATAAGGCAGCAGGCGCACAGGAATCCGGCAAAATTTTGAAGCGCTTTCATGTAAAAATCCTCCATAAATCAGCAGCGATTACGCCGCGGCTTTTGCAAAAGAGTCCCTCCGGCGGCTTCGGGCTGTCAGAGGGACGCAGATTGTAACAGTTTAGCTTTCTTTCTTTTCTTTGGTTCTTTTTATTACTTTTAACCGGGTAAATTCTTCCCTTTCCTTTTCTTCCAAGGCATTGGAGATGCTTTTCGTCAGGGCCTCGTAGGTGGGAATGGTAATGTTTTTCAGAGCGTTGGCCCTCTTTTGGGTCTTTTTAATATTAGACGCCAGACGATAGGCGGAATTTTCCACCATGGACAGCTTAATGGTCAGTTCCTTTACCTTTTCAAATTTGATTTTGGCAATGTCCAGAGACTCGCTGGTGCTGTAAAAAGAATAATATGGAACAAGAGGCTTAGGCTCATGCTGGACCAGGGGAATTTCCGTACCCATAATACTTCGTGTTTTTATTTTCACCGAAGTTTCTACAGGAATGGAAAGGCTGATTTCCTGGACATAATTAATTCCCAGATCGATATTGGCTTTCTGCAGGGCCTGATACGCCTCACGGAAGGTGACGTCAATTTCCGACTGGATATTTTTTGCCTGATCAATAAGGCCCATTAATTCCCGAATGAGAATATTCCGTTTCTTGTCCATGAGCCCATAGCCCTGTCGGGCCAGAGCCAGAGAATTTTTGGCCAGGATCAGATTGCCTTTTGTGGGAAATGTATTTGGATTCATAAAAATCCCTCCCCTTCTTATTTCTTGCTGTCAGCAGCCGGTTTGTAGTACTGATCCAGAATCTTCGTATCGATACGATCCAGTTCTTCTCTTGGAAGCATCCCTAAAAGCTCCCAGCCAATGTCCAGGGTCTGGAGGATTGTCCGGTTTTCATGGGGATCCTGACCGATAAAGCGATCTTCAAAGGCCTTTCCAAATTCCAGATATTTCTTATCAATGGGTGAAAGCTCGTCTTCGCCGATAACGGATGCCAGAGCTCTGGCGTCCCCAACTTTAGCATAGCAGGAGAAAAGCTGATTGGCTACGGCCTGATGGTCGGCGCGGGTATAGCCTTCTCCGATACCGTCTTTCATCAGACGGGACAGGGAGGGAAGGACATTAATAGGCGGATACACCGACTGTCCGTGGAGGCTCCTATCAAGAACAATCTGCCCTTCTGTAATATAGCCCGTTAAGTCAGGAATAGGATGGGTAATATCATCATTAGGCATAGTTAAAATCGGTATCTGGGTGACAGAACCGTTGATGCCCGCTACAATGCCGGCCCGTTCATAAATACTTGCCAGCTCACTGTACAGGTATCCGGGGAAGCCCTTTCGGGAAGGAATCTCTCCCTTTGAGGAAGAAACCTCACGCATGGCCTCGGCAAAGGACGTCATATCCGTAAGAATTACCAGGATATGCATACCCTTTTCAAAAGCCAGATATTCCGCTACAGTCAGAGCGATTTTCGGAGTAATCAGACGCTCCACCACAGGATCGTTGGCCAGATTAATAAACATAGCCACATGGGAGGAAACGCCGCTTTCCTCAAAGGTACGGCGGAAAAACTCCGCCACATCATACTTTACGCCCATGGCGGCAAATACAATAGCAAACTCTTCGTCGGAATCGTCTCCCAGGGACGCCTGCTGGACGATCTGGGCGGCTAACTGATCGTGGGGAAGACCGTTGCCGGAGAATATAGGCAGCTTCTGTCCGCGGATCAGGGTGGTAAGTCCGTCAATGGCGGAGATACCGGTGCGGATATAATTCCTGGGATATTCCCGGGTTACAGGATTTAAAGGCTTACCGTTAATGTCCAGCCTGATGTCGGAGATAATATCCCCCAGCCCGTCAATGGGCTGGCCAATGCCGTTAAAGGTGCGGCCCAGCATGGAATCAGAAACGGCGATTTCCATAGGATGTCCCGTGAGACGGGTGTGGGTATTTCTGAGAGCCATGCCGTCTGTGCCTTCAAAAACCTGGATAATGGCCTTGTCTTTATAAATCTCAATAATGCGGCCCAGCTTTTTTTCTTTGCCGTTTACCGTCATTTCCACAATTTCGTCGTAGGCGGCGTTCTGAACATCCTCCAGGACGACCAGAGGGCCATTAATCGCGCTTAAACCTAAATATTCAATTGCCATAAATGCTCCCTCCTTTTATGCGTTGCGTTCCAGAACATCATCATAGAACTTGTCAATTTGTTTCTTATAGTCGTCAAAGAGATCCAGCCGGTTATTAGGCACATCATATTTGATGGCGATTACTTTATCAAAGATGGGATCCTGCTTCAGCACAGACATAGGCATACCCATGGAAATCAAAGTCCGGCTCTTTCTGTAAAGATACAGGATGATTTCCATCATACGGAACTGCTTGTCCATGGGAACGCAGGTATCCTCCTGATGGAAAGCGTTTTGCTGAAGGAAACCAACACGGATTACTTTTGCAATTTCCAGAATCAGTTTCTGATCATCCGGGAGCACGTCAGCGCCGATAAGCTTTACAATCTCCATGAGGCTGCTTTCCTGAGTCAGTATATAAACCATCCGGTTGCGGAAATCCACAAAACGGCTGTCCACATTATCTGTATACCAAGGCGCCAGATCAGACAGATATTCCGAATAGCTGGTAAGCCAATGGATAGCCGGAAAGTGGCGGGCGTAAGCCAGAGATTTATCCAACGCCCAGAAACACCGGACGAAACGCTTGGTGTTTTGGGTGACTGGCTCTGAAAAATCGCCGCCCTGAGGGGAAACGGCCCCGATAATGGAAACGGATCCTTCCGTTCCGTTTAAGTTCCGCATCATGCCGGCCCGTTCATAAAAAGCAGAAAGGCGGGACGCCAGATATGCCGGGAAACCTTCCTCCGCCGGCATTTCCTCCAGACGGCCCGACAGCTCTCTCAGAGCCTCCGCCCATCGGGAGGTAGAATCCGCCATAATGGCTACGTGATACCCCATGTCCCGGTAGTATTCCGCCAGAGTCAGGCCGGAATAAAGGCTGGCTTCACGGGCCGCTACAGGCATATTGGAAGTGTTGGCAATCAAAGTGGTTCTGTCCATAAGAGGATTGCCGGATTTGGGATCCACGAGCTTTGTAAATTCTTCCAGAACCTGAGTCATTTCGTTGCCGCGCTCGCCGCAGCCGATATAGATAATAATATCTGCGTCAGACCATTTAGCGATCTGGTGCTGGGTCATGGTTTTGCCTGTACCAAAGCCGCCGGGAACGGCAGCAGTGCCGCCCTTAGCAATGGGGAAAAGGGTATCCAGGATTCTCTGTCCGGTAATAAGAGGCTTTGTGGCGGGAAAACGCTTGGAAACCGGACGGGAAACCCGAATCGGCCATTTTTGGGTCATGGTAATTTTTCGTTCTGTCCCGTCAGGGAGTCTCAGGGTCAGCAGAACATCATCAATAGTATATTCGCCGTCAGGAACTACCTCCAGAACGTAGCCGTCTACATCAGGAGGAAGCATAACCTTGTGGACAATGGCCCGGGTTTCCGGAACCTCAGCAATAATAGCTCCGGGAAGAAGCTGGTCACCCTTCTGCACGGTAATGTGAGTCTTCCATTTTTTACTGTGATCCAGGGAATCTACGCTGACGCCGCGGCCAATGTAGGCTCCCTCCGTTTTTGCGATTTCGCCCAGAGGCCGTTCAATTCCATCGAAGATATTATTGAGAATACCAGGGGCCAAAGTAACGGACACCGGGGCCCCCGTTCCAAAAACGCTTTCCCCCGGTTTAATTCCGGAGGTTTCCTCATATACCTGAATCGTAGTGCGCTCAGAGGAAAGGCCGATAACCTCGCCAATCAGGTTTTGGCGGCCAACGTAAACCATCTCGTTCATCTGCAGCCCGGGATCGCCCTGGAGATAAACCACAGGTCCGTTAATTCCGTAAATAGTGCCTGTTTTACTCATGGTCCTTCCCTCCTAAATCAAATTGAAATGTGCGGCGGGCCTCATCCAGTTTTGTTTCAAAAGAATTATCAATGAGGATGTGGGCGTGGGGAATAACGGCCCTCATACCGCCGGAAAAGGAATAGGCGCTGAGCCTGAGAGCATTCCTGTTTTGTACAGAGAGGGAGTGAAGCAGAGGTTCGTCTGCCGGATCCATATAAATAACCAGCTCCTTGTCTCCGGCAATTTTTTGAGCCTCTGTAATCTGACGCTCCAAAAGGGTGATGTATTCAGGCGTTCTCATAAAATCGGCCAGCATATTCTGGACTTCAACGAAAAGTTTGTCCTTTAACTCCTCCTGGTGTTTGCTCAGTTCCCGTTTAATATTGATTTGGGCGAGAGCCAGCTTTTTGTTGATCTCCCGTCCGATTTTTTCAGATTCTCCCTGAAGCTGCATAGAGAGGCGCCGGGTGGCATCCTCCTTGTGCTCCTCAAAAGCCTGTTCCAAAGCCGCCGCATATTCATCATACAAACGTGCGCTTTTGTCCCTGGCGTCCTCCATACAGATGTCCATAAAATGCTGCAGTTTCTCGTCTGTTGTCAAATTCAGTCACCTGCTTTCTATAATTTCAGTCCAATAGCTTCATTTACATAAGCGGTGATAAAGTTGGGCTTGCGGCCGGTGCCGTGGCGATCCGGAATTTCCACAATCAAAGGATACTTGCGTTCCAGTTTGACCTCGTCAATGATTTCCGGAAACTCCCGTCCGAATTTTTCCGTCAGGAGCACAATGCCAATCTCTTTATCGGCCAAAACTTTATCAAGGGCTTCTTTCAGCTCCGCCCGCTGGTGGACGACGCTGCCTTCCACACCTGCCAGCCTCATGCCGGTCCAGGTGTCGATATTGTCGCTGATAAGATACATTTTCATAAATTAAAGCTGTCCCAGGATCATGAAGGAAATGATCAGTCCATATAAGCAGACACCTTCGGCAAGACCAACGAAGATTAAGGATTTACCAAGAATCGATCCGTCCTCACTAATTGCTCCCAATGCGGCGGAAGCAGCGGCGGAAACGGCGATACCGCCGCCGATACAGGACATTCCTGTGGAAAGAGCGGCAGCCAGATAACCCCATCCGGCAGCGGAAGAAGCGGCTGCAGTCTCAGCGGTTTCTGCAAATGCCGTACCGGAGAACATCAGAAAGGTAAGAACCAAAAGCGTGCCGAAAAAGAGGAATACGTTGACGCCTAAAGCGACTTTATAGCGTCCGCGGGTCTTTTCCCCGGCCGCATAGGTTCCGAAAGGAACTACGATTCCCAGAATTAATGCCAGTGCCAATGTGATTTTTACTGCTAATGTCATAATAAGATCTCTCCTTTTCAATGGTGATATTTATAATTACTGCACGGTTTTTCCATAAGGCTTAAACGCCCGACCGCTGCCGCGGTAAAACCGGCTGAACAGTTCGTAGTATTCCAGACGAAGAACCTGGATTCCTACAATCAGTCCTTCCATGCCGCAGACAAACAGATTTCCCAGGACAATAACAACCCAATTGGGATTCCCTGCTTCAGCGCCTGCCAGCATCAGAACTACCTCCATCATAGCGGCATGGCTGACGGCAAAAGCGCCGACACGGACGAAGGACAGCGTATTGGAAAAATAACTTAACAGGACCTCGAACAATTCAAAGAATCCCTGTACTACAAACATTCCCGGGCCGCCTTCCAGTTTGGCCGCTTTCTTTTCCAGAACAGCAGTTAAGGGTTCCTTAAAGAAGATTAAAAGCAGCGGAACCAAAAACATAACCGCCAGTACAACGGCAGCCGGAAGGGTGTGTCCGGTCATAAACAAAAGAATGGTTACTACCAGGCTGGCGTAAAAAACGAAACCGGCTGCGCCGTTGGTGTCAAACCAGACCTCGGCACTCTGATGGGCCCGGAAGGCATTGACAATATTTAAAATCATTGTAATAAGAATGATCATCATACCCAGGGCAACGGCTACGACAAATACGGTGTTCAGCCTTCCGATAAAGGGAAGATTCGTCATGGCTTCGGCAGGCCTTAACCACAGAGGTTCTATAATATTTTCGAAACCAAAGACGCTTCCAAACAAGAAACCAAAAATCGTGGAGAAGAAGCCGCAGCAGGAAATAATAGCCGCCAGATCCCATTTTTTCGCTTTATAAAGAAGGAGGCCGCCTGCCAGCAGGCAGAGTCCCTGTCCGGCATCGCCGAACATAAATCCAAATAAGAAAGAATAGGTGATTCCAATGAGTACCGTCGGATCCAGTTCATTATAGGCGGGAAGGCCGTACATTTTAATAAACATTTCAAAGGGCCGGAAAATCCAGGGGTTTTTCATTTTCGTAGGCGGCCCGTTGAGAAGATTGGTGTGATCATTTTCTACGATGCAGAAAGTCTCATCATCCCGGGCAAGCTCCCCCTGCAGGCGATCCGCGTCTTTTTCAGCCATCCAGCCGCACAGAATGTAAAATGTGTGCTCATCATTGCAGGTGCAGGCCGCCATCTTCCGAATGTCAAAATTCCGGGTAAACACGGAAAGGCGGGCGTAAGCGGAAAGAAGCTCCGTTTTTTCCTGATTCAGAGCCTCAGCGATCTCCTGATCCAGTCGGGTTATCTGAGATTGGTAACCGGAAATTTCGCTTTGCAGTTTATCGCAAGCTTCCTGAGGAGTTCCTACGTATTCGTCAGGAAGGAAAAACTGTTCAAAATGCATGGAAGCATAAATGGTGTCGACTTTATTGGCCAGCCGTTCCGGAACAAAATACAAAATCCAGACGTAATCCTCGTCCTCGTGACAGGGAAACAGGATGGTGTCAATGGTATCGTACACAAAGGAAAAGAACTTGTCATAATACTCTCTGGAAATCCGCCCGAACCGGAACTTTACATATTTAAAATGAAGAATCCGGCTCACATCATAATCGAGTCCCACAAAGGGGCGGACCTTATCTAAGGAATCCTGAGCGGACTTCAGCTTTTGGGCCAACTCGTCTTTCTGCGCCGACAGCTTTTCCAAAACCAAATCCAGACGGTGGATAACCTCCGCTGCCTGGGACGCGTCCATGGAAGGAGAAGGCTGTACCTGCTCCTTCTCCGCAAAACCGGATGCCAGCTCTGTCGCCCGCTGGTATTCGGCCCGATAGGGATTGTTCTCTGTAAAGGGCCGCAGGTTGTGAACGGTTTTCAATTCTGACAATGCATTTTCTAAATGAATGTCATACTTGGAGAGATATTGATCCACCACCCGATCAATATCATCCTTTGGCCCTGAGATATTCAGAAATTTCATTTTCTCAATCAAGACTCAAATCCTCCTTTGCTTGGATTGATTACGGAATTGATAATAGCCTGGGGTTCAATCCCGTAACGGATGCTTTCTATAATAGTGATGATTTTGTGCAGCTCCATTTCCTTAAAATACAGGTACGAATTTAAGATGGCAATGGAGTACGGATTTTTTCGGCTGGTGTACTGGTAAATATGCTGATTTACCAGACTAGCTACCACTTCGGGGCGGGGCTGCTGTACCTGGGACAATTCCGGCGGCGTACCGTAACGGCTTTCCCGCAGGGCGGCGTAAAAACCGTCCATGGTTTCGGCTTCCGCCATTTTGCGTATGTCCGAAGTCTTTAGACGGTACTGGACAGGAATCAACAGAGCGTAAATATCCGCCGGATCCATATGGTAATACTTTTTGCAGCGGAAAATCCACTGAATATTTAACATATCCAGCCGGCTTCCCAGACATTGGATCAGGGTTTTCTGGTCGTCGGACTTTAACTTTTTCAACGAAGACTTCCACATCGTATTAAAGTAAAACATATCCAGACTGTTTTCATAATCAAACAAAGAGAGATTATCCTCGCGGTTCAGATGTGAAAGGAGAGGATAGAAGCGAGAACCTTCCAGGGCAGATGTGAAGTCCGTCAGTGATTTGGCTTCCAGGATTCGCGTAAAGTTTAAAGAAGAGTGGCGGTTGAAAAATTCCTGGAACGCATACAAGTCTATATCCAGAGGATAGCGGCCGATAATACTGCGAAGGCAGCGTTTTATAATGCCGACTTCAAAACGTATAAAATAAAGATCCAAAAACTTTCGCTGGGAAAGATTAGAAAAACGGTAAAGTTTGGCAAAGTCCCGGTACTCCGCGAGAATCAAAAGCTGTTCAATGGCTCCCCGATGCAGTTCCCCTGCCTCCGTCCGCGCAAACACTTCCTCGTAAGAAGGGTGGCGTTTAAGGTATTCCACAGAAGAAGTTACAGATTCTAAATGGGCCATTTCCTGAAACTCCTCAGGAGTAATAAGGCGGCTCTGCATGGCTTTTACCTTTGTTGTAAGGCCACTATAGGCAAGAAGATTTCCCATAGCATCACTCCTTTATCATTTCCTGGAAAAGCCGGGTGGCATACTCTTTATGGTGAAGATCATAGGACGCATTCAGACTCTGCAGAGCTTTTTGCGCTTTTTGCTGCTGCCTGTCCAGCCGGAGCTTCAAATCCGCCTCCAGACTGCTGCGGAGCTCATCCAGCTTTTTGGCTTTATCCGCTTCCAGTTGAGCATCGAAATCGGCTGTTTTTTGTTCCATCTCTTCCTCAAGGGCGGTTTTGCGGTCATTAACCCCTTCCATAATGGAAGAAGCAGAGGCCTCAATTTCAGAAATTTTTTCAATTAGCTTGTCCATAAAAGCACCTCCTTGACTTGTTCCTAAAAATATACACATTATACTACTTTTGTTTAAAAAAATCTATAGCGAAGTTGTTAATAAAATAGTTAACTGAGACAAGAATACTTAAACTGGAAAATTTGCTTTTAAAACCGTAAATTTAATAAAATCCCCGCTGAAGCCGGATAGAAAAATCCAGCCTCAGCGGGGGGCTCTTACTGCGTACTCTGGGTCAAATACTGGGTGGCGACGTAAGCGTCGGTTCCGTCGTAGTTGATAATGCTCCAGAAATCGTCGTGGACACCTACATAATTTACTGACGTTCCAGGAGCAAGCTGAACCAGAATCCGGGCGTCGGTGGAAGGTTCGGCGCGGACGTTCAGCGTATCCGTGGTCACGTACTGTACATTTTCCGCCGGTTCGGTTTCAGGCGGGGCCGGTTCTGTCGGCGCTGGGGTTGCAGGCTCCGTGGGAGCTTCTGTGGTAATTGCTTCAGAAGGCGCGGTCGTTTCATCCGGCGAAGAACCGGGACGCAGTACACGGATCAGGACTACTAACAAAATAATACCTGCAATAATGGCGAACACAGGCAGGAGATCCCGCAGGGTAATAGCCTGTTTCTTTTTTTTGCGTTTTCCACTGGGCCGGGATGAAGCGCCTCTGGCGGAAGTACTGCGGGGCTGGCCGGAGCTGCTTCTGTTAGAAGAGGAACGGTTGGCTGGCTGGCTGGAAGAAGTCCGCCGGCGCTCAGGACGGTAATCTAAAAAAGCGTAAACCTCCTGGGAAAGAAGGTGGCATACCAGATTAGCATCCGCTGCGCTGTTATTTCCTTCGTGGACTGCTTTGTTTCCGATCATACGGATTTTATGGTAATGCTCTTTTGCGCTTTTATCGATCCAGCGGCCTTCATAAAGCTGATCAATGATGCTGGCCAGATCGCCGTCCACAATACAAGCCTTGTCACCCATGGATTTTACCATAACCTCAAGAGTCTGTCTGGCCTGGATCATTGCTTTATTATAATTTTTCTGATTATTAAGGCGTTCCGCCTCGCTGATCCCCTGCTGTAATTTTTCACGGATATTCGTGGTTCTTATCGGCTGCCCCATATGAGAATCCTCCTTGTAGACAATACATGGTTAATTAAATCTATTATACTAGATTTCGACGAAATTTGCACTTAAATTTTCCCAAAATATTTACATTTTTCTTACAAAGTCAAACGTTATATAAAAATAGGATATTTTGTACAATGATTTTGTCGGCTTTTATCGGAAAATAAAGTGCTTGCCAAATAGGGACAGGGTATGTATACTAAAAAGGTAGGAAAACATATCCATATGGAGGAAGCAAATGAGATTGCGGCATATTAAAGGAGCAGAAGAAACAATCGCTGCCAGTCCTTATGTCATACAAAATCCTGAAACTTGCCGGGGCAGATGGGCGGAAGTATTTCAAAACCAGAATCCCGTCCGGATAGAAGTGGGAATGGGAAAAGGAAAATTTCTCATGGAACTGGCTCAAAAAAACCCGCAGATAAATTACGTGGGGATTGAAAGATATTCCAGCGTCTTGCTGCGGGGGCTTCAGAAAAGGCAGGAGCTGGAATTGTCTAATATCTGGTTTCTCTGCATAGACGCCAGACAGTTGGCGGAGGTATTTGGAGAAGGAGAAGTGGATCGGATCTACCTGAATTTTTCTGATCCCTGGCCCAAAGACAGACACGCAAAGCGCCGTCTGACTTCGCCTGAATTTTTGTCTGTATATGAAAAAATATTATCGGCAGAGGGCCAGATTGAGTTTAAAACGGACAATCTGGATTTGTTTGATTATTCCCTGGAGTCCATTCCGCAGGCCGGATGGAAAATAGCGGACAGCACGTGGGATCTCCATCACAGCCACATGGCGGAAGGGAATATTATGACAGAATATGAAGAGAAATTTTCGGCAAAAGGGAATCCTATTTGTAAACTAATCGCAAGACGCGGCTAAAACCGGCTAAAGTGCATACACTATAAAAAAACAGGTGGTAAAGGATTATGAAGCTGCCGCCCAAACTGGTGCGCCGGTTAAACTGCGCGACTTGCGATAAAACCGAACTGGATCGAAAGGCCCTGCATTACAGGAAATGTTTTTTAGAGGTCTGCAAAATCCTGGACGGAGGTAAAGGCAAAAACAAAAAACATAGTAGAAAAGGAGAATGCTAATGGAAGCTGTATTTACAACACAGAATTTTGAAGCGGAAGTATTAAAATCCAGTCAGCCGGTGCTGGTAGATTTCTACGCCGACTGGTGCGGCCCCTGCAGAATGATGGCCCCTGTTATCGAAGAATTGGCGGGAATTTATGAAGGACGCGCTAAAGTGGGAAAATTGAATGTAGATGTAAACGAAGAAATTGCCATGAAATACGGAGTAATGTCCATACCCACACTGCTGGTAATTAAAAATGGCCAGGTAGCGGCCAAAATGGTAGGGGTTCAGAGCAAAGACGCCGTAATGGCAGCGTTGGATCAGGCTCTTTAATGCGTTTGTATCCCCTTGGCAATTGGGAAAATTCAAAGGCGGCGGCTCTTTAATGGGCCGCCGTAAATTTAAAATCTAAAAGTTTTATAAAAAAACTATTGACTTTCTTTGTCAGATACGGTATACTAACACACGTGCTTGAGAAAAGCACATTAGAATTGAAGATGCGCCTTTAGCTCAGTTGGTAGAGCAGTAGACTCTTAATCTATTTGTCCAGGGTTCGAGTCCCTGAAGGCGCACTGATAAGTGCTGATTTTGCAGACTGAGAGCTGTGGGGTCGGCGCTTTTTTTGTGCAATTTTCAATTTGACTTTGTGTCTCCGGATAGATAGCCGTAAATGTTATCAGCTATCGGCTCAGAAAAAGGAATTGAAAAAACCAGTGCTATATACTACAATAAGGTCAAATATCGGATAGTCAAAGATGTTTGGAGGAACACTATGGAACGGGAAAAATTGAGAACTTACGTCAACCAGTACTGCGTACTGCGGGACGTTCAGTTCGCTGCTTATGAAATGTACGCAAGAAAACACGGCTTAACGGCAAAGGAGCTGTTTGTGCTAGACATTATTTGGTTTGCTCCGGAGGGATGCCTGCAATCGGAAATTTGCCGGCGCCTGTCTGCAACGAAACAGACCATCAGCGCCATTATCAAAAAATTTTTGAAACAGGGCTATGTAACGCTGACGGAATCAGAAACGGATCGCCGGAATAAAATCGTCCGTTTTACTGATGCCGGCAGAGAGTATGTAAAAAACATTATTCCTCCCGCCGCTGCTGCGGAAATAGAAGCAATGGGCGAATTGTCCGAAGAAGAAATTGCCCGATTGGTGCAGCTTACGGATGTGTTTTCCCACTATATGAAAGAGAAATTCGACGAAATCAAAGTGCGCTGAAGGCTGGATATGGTCGGACGGATAGCGGCCAGGAAAAACCAATCAGCGCACAAAGGCCTGCTTATTCAGCTTCAGGGAAGCGGGGTAAGAGTGATTGTATGCCCCGCTTTCCGCTTCCCCAAATGATAAGAGAGGCGGTTATCCCTCGATGGCGTCAATGGCCCCAATGACGCATCCGCGGAAACCGTCTTTTTCTAAGGAGGCAACTCCCTTAATAGTGGTTCCTCCCGGGGAGCAGACGGCGTCCTTTAACTGTCCGGGGTGTTCTCCGGTGCTTAAATACAGCTTTCCGGTTCCTGAAAGAACCTGGGCTGCCAGACGATAGGCGCTTCCTCGCGGAAGTCCATGTTTAACTGCCGCGTCAGCTAAAGCTTCCATATATATGGCGGTAAATGCCGGAGTGCAGCCGCTGAGGGTTCCAGCGATAGAAAGCTGCTTTGTATCGACCCACTCTAAAAGGGCGACGGGGCTGAAAATATGAATAAACAATTCTTTTTCTTCCTCTGTCAGAGAGTGCTTATTTTCGCAGACCAGGATCCCCTCTCTGACGGCAACAGGCGTATTGGGAATGGTACTGATGTGGTGGGTTCCCGCTTCTAAAATTTCTTCGTAGCGATCAAAAGGATAGTTGACTGCCACGGAAACTACAACTTTTTTCTTGAGTTCCTTTTTTATGGGGCTTACAACGGTTTCAATAAGATTAGGCTTTACGGCCAATACGATAATGTCGCTGTGATGAACCACATCCAGGGAAGTCTTCATGGGCTGGACGCCGGAATCCGCTGTATTTTTAAGCAGTTTGTCATAATGAGCAGCGCAGGCAAAAATCTGCTCTGGTTTTACTGTTCCGGAGGCAATAAGCCCCTGGACAAGCCCCTGCGCCATATTTCCATATCCAATAAATCCAATGGTAACATTTGTCATAATATTTGCCTCCTGAAAGTATAGCTTTGCGGCTATTATACCACACCCTCCAAGGATTGTCAGTTTTGGTTTGGGAGAATCGTTATGAAAGAAGAAAAAATATTAACTGAAAAAATTGCTTAAAAAATACAAATAAATAGAAAAATAATATACAAAATAAAATGAATCAAAAATCAATAAAAATTTTGAAAAATAGTGTTGACAAAACTATGCCTGTCGTGTATAATAAAACCATCAAAAGAGAAGAAGAATAAAAAGAAAAAACTAAGAATAGGAGGTACGGTCCAAAGTACAAATAAGCTAATCCTCAGGAACACTTTTTATCAAACATGAGTAAGGAAACATAAAGCGGATTATAGAGAAGGATGTTATGTGAATAGAGTACAGCATTTGGTGGTATGACGAGAAAGTATCATGAAATATTGGAAGAAGACATAAAACAAAATTCATATAAGAAGATTATGATAGAATGAATCATGCAGGATAAAAAGAAAAATTAAAATAGAATTTGATAATAGGGGATTTTATCAAAGCGGATGAGAGTTCCGTAAAAAAAAGAAAACAGAGGTATAGTCCAATGGATAATATGTTTTAGGACGAACACTGATTCAAGAAAAGAATTGGTGTTCGTCCTTTTTTGCGGTGCAATTTCTCTGGTTTTCAGGCGTCTGCCCTATAGACATATACGGCAAAATGCTGCTTTGTGAGCAAGCTCCCGCGCGGCATTCTGCCGCATATGTCTGCATGGCTGGACTTGCTATAAAAATTTCTTAAATTTTTGAAAAGTAGGTTATCTTTCGGATGAAAATATGCTAGAATAAAATTTGATTCGACAAAATCTGCGAAAGCAATGCAGCCCCTGGCAGACAGAAACGTGATGCAGTATAAAGCGGAGCGCCGGGGCGAAAGGCAGAATAAAGAGAAAAAGAGAAGGGAACGTTTGATGAGAACGAGAAAACGATTTAAGGGAAACGCCGGAAAAAAGCACTGGGGGCTGAAAAGATATATTGCATTAACAGCTCTGACAGCGGCAGTTGCAATTTGCGGCGTGGCTTGTTCCAATACGGCTTCCAGCGTAAGCGTCCAATCAGAAACGGCATCTGAAAGTGAAAGCGAAACGGAGATAGAAACTATGGAGCTGACGACGGCGCCAGAAACGATTCCGCCGTTAGGGCCTAAGAGCCAGCTCCTTCCCAATATCGCTATGACAGTTCCGGAGGTAGAACCAATGCCGGAATACATAAGACTTGGCGATACCCATTCGGCAGTAAGAGATCTTCAAAGCCGTTTAATGGAATTGGGCTTTATGGACAGCGATGAACCGACAGATTATTATGGAACCCAGACAGAGCGAGCCGTCAAAATTTTTCAGAGACAGAATAATCTAGCTCAGGATGGAATTGTGGGAGGCTCAACGTATGCCGCAATTATGGATCCCAATGCAAAGTATTATGCCGCGCAAAAAGGGGATCAAGGCGACGATATTTCCAGGATTCAGAACCGCCTTTATGAGCTGGGATATTTGGCATCTGTGGATTTGGTAACCGGAAATTTTGGCGATTCCACGGAAGCGGCAGTTATCAAGCTGCAGGAAATCAACGGTTTGGATCAGGATGGCAAGGTAGGGCAAAAGACCATGAACCTGCTGTACAGTGAAGAGGTAAAAGCCAATTTCTTAGCTTATGGAGAAAAGAGCGAGGTTGTTTTGGCAGCTCAGGAAAGACTGAAGGCATTGGGATATTTGACTACCACTCCCGACGGCTCTTTCGGAGCAGATACGGCAGCGGCAATTAAACAGTTCCAGTCACGAAACGACCTGATTGTAGACGGGTATTTAGGACCTTCCACCAGGGTTGCCTTGGACAGTTCCGGTGCAGTTCCCAACGGCTTGCGTTTGGGAGATCAGGGTGAAACAGTACAAAGCGTGCAAAAGCTTTTGGCGAAGTACGGATATTTAAATTCTGCAAATGCCACGGGATATTACGGTGAGATCACAGAGTCAGCGGTAGAGAACTTCCAAGATCGCAACGGGTTGTCTGTGGACGGAACCGTGGGAGCCCAGACGATGGCCAAATTGACAGGGGACAATGTTCGGAGAGCAGCGGCAGGAAGTACAGGAGGAAGCAGTTCATCAAGCGGAAGCAGACCTTCCGGCGGCTCCAGCAGTTCCGGAGGAGGAAGCAGTTCATCCGGCGGAAATAATTCTTCCAGTTCATCAGGAGGCGGCGCTACTGTAAATATCAGCGGCGGAGCATCCAGTCTGGTAGCCGTCGCAAAGTCTAAACTGGGATGCCCCTATGTATGGGGAGCAAAAGGACCAAACTCCTTTGACTGTTCCGGTTTTGTTTACTGGTGTCTGAACCAGGTGGGAGTAAATCAGAGTTACCTTACGTCATCAGGATGGAGAAACGTAGGACGATATACAAAGATTACGAACTTCTCCAGTATTCAGGCGGGGGATATTGTCGTCGTAAACGGTCACGTAGGAATCGCTGCAGGCGGAGGAACCGTTATAGACGCATCTTCTTCCAACGGCAGGGTCGTACACAGGAGCTTGAGTTCCTGGTGGGCCAATAACTTCATCTGTGCATGGAGAATTTTTGGATAAGCGTAGATAAAAAGCCGGAGGGCGGTATCAAGGATTTGAAAAAATCCAGGTACCGTCCTCCGGCTTTATTTCGTAGGGAACTTCGTTTCTATGAAATAGAAACGTTTGGCGCGAAACGCACTGCGGCGGTGTGGAAGCTGTCGCAGGAGCGGCCCAACCCAGGCGGAGAATCCTGCAAAACAGGATTCTTAAATAAAAATTTTAGGAGGGTTCCGTCGCATGGACGGGAAACTGAACGCTGGCTTTAAATAAATCGCCGTCAATGGTAAGGGTAAAAACGCCGTTTTGAAGACGGGTAAGGCTTTGGGCTATGGACAGACCAAGACCGCTGCCTTCTGTAGTACGGGAGGAATCGCCGCGGACAAAACGTTCTGTCAATTCTTCGCCGGTGATATTCAGCGGATGCTCTGAAATGTTTTTCATAGTAAAAACAACATGATTATCTTCCTGAATAATATCAACGTAAATGCGGCTGTGGGCCATTGCATATTTGTAGGCATTATTGTACAGATTTTCCAAGACTCTCCACAGACAGCCGCCGTCAGCCTGAATAATAATGGCTTTATCCGGCAGATTGCTGACGAGAGTGAGATCTCTGAGAGCGAATTTTTCTTCAAATTCTCCGTTGGACTGTTGAACCAATTCTACAAAATCAATATCCGTTATTTCCAATTTTAAATTGCCGGAGCTGGCTTTGGATGCCTCAACCAAATCCTCCGTTAAGGTTTTCAGGCGAAGGGATTTTTGCTCCAAAACGTCCAAATACTCCTGAATACGGGGGTTTTGTATATTTTCCCGCTTTATAAGCCCGACATAATTGATAATGGATGTCAGGGGCGTCTTTAAATCGTGAGATACATTGGTAATCAGATCCGTCTTCATTCGCTCACTTTTTACACGTTCCTGGATAGCCGTATCCAAGCCGCTTCCAATGCTGTTAATATGCTCCGCAATAACCCGTTCCCTTCCGCTGAACTCGTCGAGATTTACGCAGTAACGGGTATCGCCGCCGGATATATTAAAAATAGCTTCGTTAATTTTATCCTGCTGCATTACTTTTTGGATCAGAGTATGAAAAATCCAAATATCCATGGCAGCCCATAAAAAGATAATGAAAAGGAACAGGGCTTTATACAGCAGCGTGCTCAGGCTGCCGGACAGGTAGGCGGCAACAAAGGCAAAGAGCAGGTTAATAGCCAGAAATCCCAGATAGAGATAAATCAGGGAAGAAGCTCTTTTGGCGGACAGAAGATATTTCCGGGTGTCCGCAATAACCCTTCGGATAAGGCTGCGTTTCCAGAGAAAACCGCCCTTATACTGGCGTATATAACTTAAAATGCAGGAAAGGCCGAGGCCGTACACGACAATACTGTCCAGAAGCTTTTCAATAAATCCAAGGTCTTTGGTATAAAAGAACATTTCCGCAAATGGTATGGCGAGAACTCTCACCAGATACAATCCGCCCAGACACAGGAAGAAAGAAAGCAGAAAGAAAAGCTCCGCCGGAAGCCGGTCAAAACGGTACAGAGACAGGGCCCCTTTTTCAAGGTCTTTCCAGGCCGTATACCGCGCCATGAAGCCGAAGCTGACAAGGCACCCTGCAAAGCCCGAAATCAGGAAGATAAGCCCTTTAATATACCAATTTTTAGCGTTTAAAAAGTGCCTGTTGGCTTCAAAGTATGCGTCCTCCGCCGGATAGCTGGTGTCCACTGCCGCCAGAAATGTCCCTCCGCCGCCAGAATAAGGGTTATACTCATCCAGTTCTACGGGGATATAAAGAGGAGCTTCCGCCAAGTTATAGCTTCCCTGAAGGGAAGAGAGGGAATAAATTGCGTAGCGCCCCTGCTGGCGAAACTCGTCGGTAGTAATATCGGTGTTGGTATACATGAGAGGCTTAATATCGTAAGAATCCGATTCCCAGTAAGAGAGTAAAAAGTGAAAATTGCTGGGAGCCTCAATAAGATTATAGTATACATAAGAGTATTCAGCCAGACAGGACAGAACTTCATAAGACAGATCCGTCATGGTCATATAGGCGTCAATAGGCTCCGCATACTGAGGCTCCGGATCATAGGACTTCCACTCTACAAGAAGGGGTTCTTCGTCTTCAAAATTTTCTTCCGGAACGGGAACTTCTTGAATGGACCAGTTTTTGTCTAGGACAAATCCATGGGCTTCAGCATAGTCTATCATATATTCCAGGGAATAGGTCTGCTCATTGTCGGGATTCCCGTCGCTGACAGTGACAACGGATTTGGTCATATCCGGTTTATGGTTGGTTTCAAAGGCCTCCCGGTATTTTGAATATTGAAACACAGCGTCGACATCTCTGGCAAATTGATCCAAAAAAGCGCTGGTATCGTCATAAGTGCTGCTTTTCAGCCAGTTAATTCCTTTTCCATAATCAGAATTAGAATAAATCAGGCATATGCCGGCCAAGGCAAGAATAAAGAAAAACACATGAAAAGCAGCAGGGGCTGTGCGTTTGTTAATGATGGGTAAATGCTTCATAACCGTGCCTGCCTTTACTGTTTTTCGATCTTATATCCTACGCCCCAGACGACTTTCAAATACCGCGGCTCTCTGGGATTGATCTCGATTTTTTCCCGAATATGACGGATATGTACAGCTACGGTATTATCTGCGCCAATAGCTTCCTCGTTCCATATCTGCTGGTAAATTTCATCAATGGAAAAAACCTTGCCGGCATTTTTTACCAGGAGAAGCAGGATATTGTACTCAATAGGAGTGAGTTTAATAGGTTCTCCATCTACAGTTACTTCTTTCGTATCATCATTGATCTGCAGGCCGCCGCACCGGTAAATCTGGCCGGAGCTCTGTTGGGAAACATTTCCCAGAAGCGTATAGCGCCTGATCTGAGACTTTACCCGGGCTACTAATTCCAGGGGATTAAAAGGCTTTGTAATATAATCATCGGCGCCAATATTAAGGCCGAGAATCTTATCGGCATCCTCAGATTTCGCGGACAGAATAATAATAGGAATACTGCTGGTTTCTCTGACCTTCAGCGTGGTCCGGATTCCGTCAAGACCGGGCATCATGACGTCTAAAATCATTAAATCTACAGGATTATCCTCTAAAAGTTCCAGGGCTTCAGCACCGTCGTAGGCTCTGATTACCTGAAAGCCTTCGCCGGTCAGATAAATATCAATGGCATCTACAATCTGCCTGTCATCATCGCAAACTAAAATAGTGGCCATAGCGTTCCCTCCTTGCCATAATAATCAGTTTCATTATACAACGGGTTAATTAGAAAAGTACATTACTTTTTCCTTACATTTCATTTGGGGAACAAGAAAGCGGATTTTGAAGAAAATCTGAGGCAATAACGGGCGAAACACAATCTGCGCTGCGCCCGTTATAAAGAGGAAATGAAAATCAAAAAGTATAATCAAAACCGGAAGATAGCTGCCCCATAGGGGGGAAGGGGATAGGCGAAGGAGTAGGGCTGACCGTCACATTCTCCTTTTGAGGAGCGGTAGCCGGGGCAGGCCGCCGCCGGGTACATTCCGTGCTCACTGTCCAAAAGCAAGGTAAACTTCCCTCGTTTTGGAACCCCTACCCGATAGTCCGGACGGGCTACCGGGGTAAAGTTAATGATGAACAGAAGATTCTTTTTGCCGGTTTCGTCACGGCGGATAAAGCTGAAAATGCTTCTGTCGCCGTCATTGGCATTGATCCACTGGAATCCGTTCCAGTCATTATCCAGACTGTACAAGGCCGGATATTTACGGTAAAGATGAAGGAGATCCTTTACATAGCTCTGAAGCTCCGCGTGTTTTTCTTCGCCCAGAAGGTACCAGTCCAGAGACACCTTTTCGTCCCATTCGTGCCATTGCGCAAAATCCTGTCCCATAAAAAGCAGCTTCTTGCCGGGATGGCCCATCATAAATGTGTATCCGGCCTTCAGGTTTGCAAATTTGTCGTCGTAAAGACCGGGCATTTTATTGATCATAGAACACTTTAAATGGACGACTTCATCATGAGACAGCACAAGGATGAAGTTTTCGCTGGTAAAATAAGTAAGGCCGAAAGTCATTTTATTGTGGTTGTATTTGCGGAAATAGGGATCCAGCTTCATGTACTCCAGGAAGTCATGCATCCAGCCCATATTCCATTTAAAAGAAAATCCAAGGCCATCGTCTTCCGGACGGTGGGTGACCTTAGGCCAAGCCGTTGATTCCTCAGCAATCATAATGGCGCCGTTCTTACGTCCTAAAAGGACACTGTTTAAGTGTTTGAAAAATTCAATGGCATCCAGGTTCTGATTGCCGCCGTACTGGTTGGGGAGCCATTCGCCGTCCCGCCTGCCGTAGTCCAGGTACAGCATGGAAGCGACAGCGTCTACCCGAAGGCCGTCTACATGGAATTTTTCAACCCAGTAAATGGCGTTGGCAATGAGAAAATTTTTGACCTCATTTTTTCCAAAATCAAAGACCTTAGTGCCCCAGTCAGGGTGTTCGCCGCGCCGGGGATCGGCATATTCGTAAAGCGGCTGGCCGTCAAAATCGGCTAAACCGTGGGCGTCTCTTGGAAAATGGGCAGGAACCCAGTCCAGAATAACGCCAATGCCATGTTTATGCAGATAATTGACAAAATACATAAAATCTTTGGGAGAACCGTAACGGGAGGTGGGCGCAAAATAGCCGGTAACCTGATACCCCCAGGATCCGTCGAAGGGATGCTCCGCAATTCCCATCAGCTCTACGTGGGTATACCCCATTTCTTTTACGTAAGCAGCCAATTCCTGGGCCGCTTCTTTGTATGTATAATAACCGTCTTTTTCAGGCCGGTTCTTTTTCCGCCAGGATCCGAGATGGACTTCATAAATGCTCATGGGAGATTTCACCGGTTCTTTTTGAGGCCGTTCTTCCATCCATTTGCTGTCGGTCCATTTGAATCCGTCAATATCGGCGGAAACGGAGGCGGTGCCTGGGCGAAATTCTGCGCTGAAAGCATAGGGATCCGCTTTAAAAAGGACTTTTCCGCCTTTTGTGGTAATGGCATATTTGTAAAGCTGCCCCGTTTTCATTTTGGGAATAAATATTTCCCAAATTCCGGAATCTTCCAAAACCTCCATGGGATTGGCATCGGGATTCCAGTCGTTAAAGTCGCCGACAAGGCTGACTTTTTCCGCATGGGGAGCCCAAACGGCAAAGTACATACCATCCTGCTTTTTGTAAGTTTTGGGGTGGCAGCCCAGTTTTTCAAAGATTTCGTAGTGAGTGCCTTGACCGAAGAGGTACCGATCCATATCTGTAATAAATCCGGTACCGGCTTGTTTTGTTTTTTTCCGCGGCATGATGATTCCTCCCTTCTGCCTTTAATCCTGACATAGCTTTAAAATGGTTCCGCTGCAAGGCCCTAAAGACAGAGTAATTTTCTTATCTGTTACCGGTATGGTAAGGCCGGTAAAAAGGTCAACGGCTTCTTTGGCTGAAACAGGAACCGGTATAGTAAGGACTGCGTCATTGCCGTCATTGTTGACGGCGGAAATAATAGAAGATTCCTGACCGTGGCGGGCAAAGGCGTATTGCCGGTTGGTCAGAAGCAGTTCCTGATAACGGCCATGGTGCAGAGCTTCCTGCTCCTGATGGATTTTTCCTAAAAGGGCAATCTGATCCGTAAGCTCACAGTGCCGTTCTGCGTCCTCCTTTGCAGAAAGGGCGGGACGGAGGGCTTCGTCGCTCCAATTGGTTCTCCGGCCTTCGACGGCCCACTCGCCGCCGTAATAGATAGAAGGAATGCCGGGGAGAGTAAAGAGACAAAGGTAAACGGGAAACAAGTGCTTTGGGTTTTTTAATTTGCTGGCAATCCGATCTTCGTCATGGTTGTCCACAAAGGTATACAGATCCCGTCCAATGGCCTCCAGCCGCCGGACATTATGGGCGATTTCAAAGAAGTTGCAGTCGTTGAAACCGGAGTAGAGGCTTTTATGAAGTTCGTAATTGGTAACGGAATGGAGCATTTTAGGATTTACCCAACGGGAATAGTCACCGTGAATCACTTCCCCCATAAGCCAAAAATCTTCCTTCATTTTTTCTGTTTCCCGGCGAAGCTCCTCCATAAAGCCGAAATCCAGAACATTGGCGCAGTCTAAGCGGATGCCGTCAATGTCAAATTCGCTAATCCAAAAGCGAATGACATCGAAAAGGTACCTGCGAACCTCAGGATTTTGAAGATTGAGGCAGGGAAGAGAAAAATGGCCCTGCCATGCATCGTAGCCAAAAGGATCGCCCATGGGACTGTTCCAGCCGAAATTGACTCCCCGGTACCAGTCTTTATATGGAGAATCCCATCGTTTTTGCCGTATGTCCTGAAAAGCAAAAAAATCTCTTCCGGTATGGTTGAAAACGCCATCTACGACGACTTTTATGCCGGAGTCGTGGCAAAGCCGGGTAAAGCGGGCAAAATCGTTATTGTCACCTAAACGGCGGTCCACTTGCTTATAGTCCCAAGTGTCGTATCCATGGGTGGTGGACTGGAAAAGGGGGCCGATATAAATTGCTGTACATCCTAGGGAACGGATGTGGGGAATCCACTGTTCCAGATCGTGGAACCGGTGAACAATTTGGTTCTCACGGTTTTCTTTGGGAGCTCCCGTCATCCCCAAGGGGTACATATGGTAAAATACACTTTTTTCATACCAGGCATTCATTGGTGCTTATCCTCCTAAACATTGATGCCGGAATCCGCTTAAAAGACGGCGGAATCAGGCTGTTTCCTGATTTTTTAGCCTTCTCAGGAGAAATTGGTAACGCAGTTGGGCTGCGTTTAATTCATAAATATAACAGTCGATAAGGGTGGGATCCACAACCTGTTCAAACTGATTCTGCGCAGATAAAATAGCGCGTTTGCTTCGCTCGATTTCCGTCCGGAGAAGCTGGTTTTCCACGGAAAAGGACGTATTCTTTTTCTTTAAGCCAATCATTGCATCATCTCCCAGATTTTAATATTCATAGTATACCTGGGAAATGGAAAATTATTCATAAAAAAGACTCCGGAAAGATCTCCTGAACCATTTGGCCAAGTTTCATTAGCTGGCGGGTAGGTTCCCGGACTGTAAGGAAATAGATGTTGGCTGTGCCCTCCTGCCGGGAGGAAATAAACCCGGCGTCCTTTAAAATTTTAAGGTGATGGGAAACCGCAGGGCGGGAGAGATTAGTCTTTTGTGTAATTTCATTGACATTCATCCCGGACTGGTCAGTAAAGAAAGAATTGGACAATGCATTGACGATTGCCAGTCTGACCTCATCACCCAGAGCGATGAAAAGCGGCATACAAGCCTGAAATTGATCTTTTAAATCAGCCAGATCGCTCATACAGGACCTCCTTTGGTTTAAAAAATTAAACTAAACATATTTTACCATTGAAGGAACAGTTCGTCAATAAAAATGTACAAAAGTTACAAAAAATAATTTTAAATTAAGGGTTGACAAATCGCCCTTTTGGATGCATAATGGTTGTATCATTTCAAAGCACTCCCCGATATTTCAGGGAATCCTGAGTGCAGAAATTTTTCATAAATCTGCCGTAGTCAGCGGCGGATCAGCCCGAATCGGGCATGGTATTCCTTTTAATTATATTGCAGTAAAGATACCGGACAGTGAATACAGGACTTTTTGACCGTGTGTCCGGAACAGGGAAGGAGGAACGCTTTATTGACAATCCCGTTTTGCTGGAGGCAGGGATGCTCCTGTCCGGAGCCGCGGCCTGGGATATGTTTACACATAAAATTCCCAATAAATGGCTGCTGTTTTGGATTTTTCCGGCTATGATCCGAGGGCCGGAAAATGGCGTCATATTTCTTGCTTATGCTGGGGCCGGAGCCGCAGTGACATTCTTTTTATTCTATTTCCGCATGATAGGGGCCGGTGACTGTAAGCTAATGGCACTAATCTGCGGGTATCTGGGGATTCGGCAGGGCTGTCTGGTAATTGCCGCCGGATTCGTCATAGGAGCCGTCTGGTCTTTGGAAAAGCTGGTTTTTGAGAAACAGCTAATGGAACGGAGAGCATATCTGGCGGCATGGTTCAGACAAATCATTTATACAGGAAAGAAAGCTCCCTATTATCAGCCGCAAAAGGCCGGATATAAGGCTACAGTGCCTTTGGCAGCTTGTATGCTGGGCGGCTTTCTGGCAGCGGTATTACTGGGAGCTGTCAAATGACTTTTTGTAAAAAATACGGTTAATGGAGGATAAGTAACTTAATGAAACGTGTAATAGCAGTTTATGATGTAGACCCTTTTTATGCTGATCGTTTTGCTAAAGTAGCAAATCAGAAAGAAGCGGTGCCTTTTACCGTCATCGCTTTTACTTCTGTAGAACGGCTGAAAAGATACATGGAGGAAAATTCTGTGGAAATTTTATTGGTAGATGCAGGGGCGCGGGAGATGGTAAAGGATCTTCCGGCCCGCCAGATTTTAACTCTGTCAGACGGGGAACTGCAGCCAGTGGAGGGCGGTATTGCCAGCATCTACAAGTACCAGTCTGCAGAAGGAATTTTGAGAGAGGTTATGGCAAGCTACGGGGCGGCTCCGGAGGAAAGCCCTGTGGCGGCAGGGGTTCCCAGCACGCTAATAGGGGTTTATTCTCCGGTAAACCGCTGCCTTAAAACGTCATTTTGTCTGGCTTTGGGACAGATTATGGCCAGAGAACAGAAAGTGCTCTACTTAAATTTAGAGGATTGCTCTGCTATGGCAAAACTAATGCCGGAAAGCTTTAAAGGGGATTTGTCCGATGCCTTTTATTATTACCGGCAGGGAAATTACAACTGGGTGAAACTGGCTACCATGGTTTATACATGGGGAAGCCTTGACTATATTGCGCCGGTACGGTATCCGGAGGATTTAAGCAGTATGACGTCAGAGGACATAAAAGGATTTTTGATGTGTTTGGCAGGAGAAGGAGTTTATGACTCTGTTATTGTGGACATGGGGCAGTTTGGCCGCATGGCGGCGGAGATACTGGATAGCTGTCAGATCGTCTATATGCCGGTGAAAGAAGATATTATTTCTGCGGCCAAAATAGAAATTTTTGAAGAGTATCTGGAGGCATCCGGACGTCAAAAGCTGAAAAAACGAATCCAGAAGCTGAAGCTTCCCTACCACAGCAATTTCAGCCGCCGGGAAGATTATCTGGAGCAGTTGATATGGGGAGAACTGGGAGATTATGTGCGCCGTTTGCTGAAAGGAAGATTCCATGAACAGGCCGTCGGATAAGGAGGCCCCTTTATTGGGGCAGGCGGCTGTTGCCCTCAGGGGAAGGATTATGGAACTATTGCAGGAACAGCCCAACCTGAGTGATGAAAGCCTGAAGGAGATTATTGATCAGGAGATTCTTGACTATGGGAACGGTGCATATCTTCCGCTGTCATACAGAGAAAAGCTGAAACGCCGGCTGTTTGATTCCTTTCGCCGGCTGGATATTCTGCAGGAATTGGTAGATGATCCGGAAGTGACAGAAATTATGGTTAACGGGTTCAAGGACATTTTTATTGAGCGCCGGGGCCGTACGGAAAAATGGAAGGGCAGCTTTGACAGCAGCGGACAGTTGGAAGATATGATCCAGCAGATTGTAAGCAGGGTAAACCGGATTGTTAATACGGCTTCTCCCATAGCTGATGCCAGATTGGAGGATGGTTCCAGAGTTCATGTTGTGCTCCCGCCCATAGCTTTGGACGGACCTGTGGTGACAATAAGAAAATTTCCGGAACCCATTACTCTAGCAAAGCTGGTGCAGTTAGGCTCCCTTACGCCGGAAGCCGTCGATTTCTTGGGAAAACTGGTAGCTTCCGGATACAACATATTTATCAGCGGGGGAACCAATTCCGGAAAAAGCACTTTTTTAAATGCCCTTTCTGCCATGATTCCCTCGGAGGAGAGGATTATTACAATCGAAGATTCCGCTGAATTGCAGATTCAGCAGATCCCGAATTTGGTGCGCCTGGAAACAAGGAATGCAAACAGCGAAGGGGAGGGAGAAATTACGATACGGGATTTGTTAAAAGCAAGCCTGAGAATGAATCCCAGCCGGATTATTCTGGGGGAAGTGAGAGGCGGGGAAGCCCTGGAGATGCTTCAAGTGATGAATACAGGCCATGACGGAAGTATGTCCACGGGCCACGGAAACAGTCCCAGAGATATGCTGAGCCGTCTGGAAACCATGGTTCTGACTGCGGCCGAGATACCGCTTTTGGCTGTGCGCAGCCAGATTAGTTCTGCTATTGATATATTGGTTCATTTAGGAAGGCTGAGAGATAAAAGCCGGAGGGTTTTGGCTATCGAAGAGATAGGAGGTATGGAAAATGGAGAAATTGTGGTTCGGCCGCTGTTTCGATTTCAGGAGAAGCAGGCAGAAGAAGGACGGACAGAAAAGACAGGAAAAGGGCAGGGGCGGGTGGAAGGGCAGCTTCAGAAGGTGGGGGATCTCCAAAACACAGCAAAACTTACCGCAGCAGGCTATCGATTATAACCAATACCGACTGACCGTTTTTCAGTGGTCACAGTCCGCTCTTCTTGGACTTGGAGTCTGCGGAATAACAGCATATACATTTTACCGCAGTTGGGTTGCCTTGGCTGTTTTAGCGCCCATGGGACTGATATATCCGTTTTGGCATAAGCAGGCTCTGTGCAGCCGGAGAAAAGAGCAGTTAAAGAGTGAATTTAAAGAAGGGATCCTCATATTGGCTGGCCTTTTGGCAGCCGGGTATTCCATGGAAAATGCGCTGGAGGCGGGAATTACAGAGCTGACGGCTCTATACGGTTCCGGGGGAATGTTAGTAAAAGAATTTGCGTTTATGACGAAACAGATAAAGCTTAACTGCACGGCGGAGCAGGCTTTGGAAAATTTTGCAGAGAGAAGCGGCATTGAGGAGGTAGGAAGTTTCGTCCAGGTGTTTATCGTTGCAAAGCGGGGCGGGGGAGATTTGGTATCCATTATGAACCGCACGGCAGAGTCTATTCGGGATAAAATTCAGGTTTTTGAGGAGATTCGCACAATGACAGCAGCCAGAAGATATGAACAGCGCATTATGAATTTGCTGCCGTTTTTGATTATCCTGTATGTGGATTTTACGTCCCCAGGTTTTTTTAATCTGATTTATACCTCTGTTACCGGACGAATTTTAATGACCATATGTCTGGGAGTATACGCAGCGGCCTTTTGGCTGTCGGGAAAAATTTTGGATATTGAAGTTTCTTAAAAGTCTTAGGGTTGGGAAAGGGCAGAGGGATGGGGAAGAGATTAAGCAGCCAGAGCTCCGGGACGGGGCCGCGAAGAAAAAGAAAAATCTGCATTCACAGAGAACAGGTTCTATGTGTAGCAGTCTCTCTTATTTTGTTTGGGGCAGCCCAGAGCATGAATCAGACTGACACCATAGAAAACGGCGCAGTGAAAAGGGGCAGCCCAGGCAGCGGAGAAATTCTGTATGAACTAATGGTGAATGGTCTGACAGAGGACGAGGCGCTGGTGGAGATTGCCGTCAGCAGCAGGATGGCGGGAGAGGAAGAGGCCAGACAGAACCGGAGGCTGATAATGGAACAGCTTCCGGAGATGATCCTTCAGGATAACCACTCGCTGCAGGAAATTCGATCCGATTTAAACCTGATAGGCAGCATAGAGGATCAGGGAATCCGATTGGAGTGGGAGCCGGGGGATCCGGAACGGATTGATGTGTTCGGTCAGGTAAGTAATCAGGACATAGGGGAAGAAGGGGTGGACACCTATTTGGATGTAATCATTTCTGATGAGGTAGGGAAAAGTGTTTTCCGAATGCCGGTAAGAGTGCTGCCGCCGGCTTTGACAGAGGATGAGAGCCATATCCGGGATTTTTTAGAGGCAGTAAGCCAGAGAGACGGGGAAACCCGGCAGGAGGGGTGGCTGGTTCTTCCGACGCAGCTCCATGGAAAAGCTCTTTCCTATCGGTTAAACCGGGATAAGAGTCCATGGCTGATATTACTCCTTGGGATAGTGGGAGCTGTTTTATATGGGCTGAGGGAACCAGCACAAAAGAGGGAAAAGGAGAAAAAAAGAAAAGAACTGCTGCTGTTGGAGTATTCGGAGGTGGTGTCAAAGCTGCAGATTTATCTGGGGGCTGGAATGACTGTCAGAACAGCTTGGGAGAGAATGGCAAAAGATTATGAGAAAGCCGCCGCAGGGGAGAAAGGACGAAAACCCGTTTATGAGGAAATCCTACAGACATGCGCCGACTTCCGGAGAGGAATCTCAGAAAGCGAGGCATACAGGCGGTTCGGAAGACGCTGCGGTCTGCGGCCTTACTTAAAGCTCAGCAGTTTGCTGGAACAGAACCGGAAGACTGGACTTAAAAATTTAAGGCAGATGTTGGACGCGGAGGTGGCGGATGCCTTTGAGGAACGAAAAAATCTGGCAAGAAGGCAGGGAGAGGAGGCGGGAACAAAGCTGCTGATGCCAATGTTTATGATGCTGGGAATTGTTATGGTGATAATAGTGGTTCCGGCGTTTATGAGCTTTTACTAACGGAAAGGAGAAGACGGAATGATGAGAGAAGAAATCGGCGCTTGGTTAGATGAAGAAGATGGAATTGGTGTGATAGAAGTGGTGCTGATCCTGGTGGTTCTGATAGGTCTTGTAATTATTTTCAAGAAACAGATTACGACCCTGTTAAACAATGTATTTAAGGAAATTAACGGCCAGTCAAAAGAGGTGTATTAGATGCGGGCAGGGGGACAGATTACCGTATTTCTCAGTTTAATTTTATTATGCGTATTGGGGCTGATCTGTGGACTGCTGGAATCCGCCCGGATAACAGGAGCCAGATACTATCTTCAGATAGCGGCCGGTTCGTCTATGGATTCCGTCATGAGCCAATACCACAGACCTTTATGGGATCAGTACCGTATTTTAGGATTGGCCTATACGGAAACGGGAGCGGTGGAAAAAGAATTTATGCGCTTTTTAGAGTGCTATGCCGAGACATCCAACTGGTACCCCATGGAGCCGGAAAAGGTTGAGATGCAAAGAGCTCTCCACTTTACAGACGGGAATGGACGCTGTCTGGAAGAAGAGATATTGGACTATATGAAATACGGAATCTGGACCCAGGGCCTGTCGCCTGATATTGCAGAGGAAATAGAAACGGCAGTTACGGAGGCGCATTCCGTAAATACGGTATCAAAAGAACTGGAACAGCAGACCAGAGCCGCATGGGAGGTTGAAAAGGTTTTAAGCGGATTGGAAAAGCGTCTGGAGGAACAGAAAGAGTATTATGAAGCGGCGGCATATGCGCTGGAGCAGGGCTCAGGTTCGGATTTCCGAAAAGCGGCTGAAAATTTGCTGGATTGTTTGGCTTCTGTTCCCGGATTGGTTCAGGAATATGAAAAAAAGGCGGATGCCTTAGGCTGCCGGATAGAAGAGGTAAAAGGAAGTTATGAAGAAAAGCAGGGGGACATCAGCACTTCGGTACAGAGGGCGATGGACGAGGAATTTAAGAAATACGACACCTATACGTCAGAAGACGGGGAGAGAAGAAGAGAGGTGGAACGGCTCGCAGAATTGGCAGAACAGCAGCAGGATTTGGTGCGGGAAACTATGGAAAAGGCAGCAGAGGCAGAGGAAATAATACAAAATTGGGAACCGGAGGAAGAAGGCGACGAACTGGATGAGGATGCTTTGTGGGAACCTGTGAGAAGGTATTTTGCGGGTTACCGTGTTTTAGAACTTCCATGCTCTGCCGGCGGGCAGGATCAGAAGTCGGAAGAACTGTTAAACAGGCTTAGAAAGGGAACTGAGTCGGGCCTTCTGCAAATGGTGCTTCCGGAAGGGAGGGAGGTGTCAGAAGCGAGCCTGCCATTGTCCGGTCTGCCGTCTCATGAACGAAGCCAAGAAGATGGAAACGGCTCCGATGGACTCCCCCAGGGGGTAACGGGTCTGAGTGATAAGGTTTTATATACAGAGTACTGCGGCAGCTTTTTTGGGAATTTCTGTACAGTGCAGGAAGAAATTTTCCAATACGGCCTGGAATATCTTCTATATGGAGAATCTGTCGACAGTACAAATTTAAGGGAGTCTGTGAAACGGCTTTTGGCAGTCCGGGAAGGATTAAATTTTATAGCGATACTTACAGATCCTCAAAAAAGGAGCGAAGCGGAAACTTTGGCTGCCGCTATTGTAGGCGGCAGCGGATTTCTGCCTCTGGTGGGAATTACAGCTTTCTTTATTATGGGTGTCTGGGCTCTGGGAGAGTCCCTGGCCGATGTAAAGGGACTGCTGGCGGGAGGAAAGATTCCCATATGGAAAGATGCTGATTCCTGGACGTTAAGTCTTTCTGGACTGCTTGATTTGGCAGCAAGCGGAACAGTACCTGCGGCCAATACGGAAAAGGGAATTGATTATGAAGAATATCTGAAAATATTTTTAATGACAGCGCCAATCGAAACAACAGATTACAGAATAATGGATCTGATACAACATAAACTTTCAGCGGAAGATCCGGAATTTCGAATGAAACGATGTGCATACCAGGTGGATATGAAAGTAGAAGTATGTGGAAAACACATTTTTACGGCGTTGGGTTTGTGGAAAAACGCACTAGGAGCGTTGAAAAATAGATACACATACGGAACAGAAATAAGGAAGGCGTATTAAAACCACGGCAAAGGAGGACGGCCATGCCCTTTTTCCCGGCCATAATACTAAAAGAAAATAAAATAAAGGATATAAAATTACGGATCCCTTCA
Source organism: uncultured Clostridium sp. (assembly GCA_946498245.1). Classification (GTDB taxonomy): domain Bacteria; phylum Bacillota; class Clostridia; order Lachnospirales; family Lachnospiraceae; genus UMGS1370. The sequence goes on from CAMMNN010000010.1 coordinate 59,304, forward strand.
AAAAGAAGCGCAACTCTCCAAGTACGTCCCCGTTTGACAAAATTCATTCGTTTCCGTGGAAAAAGGGTGTGGCCGTCCTCCTTTCAATGTGTTGAGCAAAGACGAGAGAAAAAAACGCCCTGCATTTATCAAAGGGCAGGAATATCGGGCAGTATGTCTGTAGAAGCAGCCATCTCTCTTTCCTTATTTTTGTTTGCCGCTGTATGTATGGCAATGCCTATGAGAGTAATGGACAGACACCGACAGATTCAGGCAAAGCTGGAATCGGTCTGTGAAGCCTTTAGCCAATACGCTTATTTAGAAGAATATCAGTCTGGATTGAAGGCTGGAGTCTGGCTGACGGCAGGCCGGATAACAGAGGGAATCGAAAATAAGGGCATCCGGAATCTGAATATCTGGAAAAGTTCTGTGATGAAAGATAAAGAAACCATAGATTTAGTGATACGTTATGAAATGGAATTGCCTTTTTCCGTTTTAGGGCTTCAGGCAATTCCAGTAGAAAACCGCAGCGTCAGGCGGGCATGGATTGGAAGGGAAAAAACTTTGGGTTCCGGCACTGCATTTCCGGAGGAAACCGGAGAAACAACACAGGAGATCGTCTATATAGGAAGAAACAGTACCAGGTACCATAAATCTCCCAGTTGCCATTATCTTTCTAATCAACTGACAAAAATATCTTATGACAGTCTGGAAGCCTATCGCAACGCAGATGGGGGGAGATACCATCCATGCCAGATTTGTGGAAAAGAAGCGGAACCGGGGAGTACAGTATATATTATGCCGAGCGGAGAGAGCTACCATACTGACTGGAGCTGTTCCTCTATTATTGCTTATATAGAGGCTGTTCCTCTGTCAGAGGTCAGTCATCTGGGGAAGTGCTCTTACTGCTGGTAAGGAGACAAGCAGAGTATGATAATTTGTATGTTTTTATTAGCAGCCGCAGTTTACGATTGGAAATGCCGCATGATCCCGGGGTGGTTATATGGGGCAGCAGCCTTAGAAGCCTTTTTGTGGAGAGTAAGCTGTGCCATCGGAGGAGGCAGTGAACCATGGAAGCTTTTCCTTCATGGAAATACAGCATATTTATCCGCAAAAAGCCTTATTGGCGGAATGGCAGTAGGACTTTTTTTGCTAGTTATATCCAAAGTCAGCCAAGGGGCTGTTGGAGCGGGGGACGGCTTGCTGTTTGTTATTACCGGGCTCTACATTGGGTTTTGGAAAAATGCAGCTTTACTTTGCATCAGCCTTATGCTTTGCTCTTTATGGGGAGTCGGAATAATGATTTTAGGAAAGAAAAAATGGATTGAGTTAAAGAAAAAAGAACTGCCATTTCTGCCCTTTGTGCTTCCAGCAGGGGTATGGATTATGGTAATTTGAGGAAGCCATATGAAATGGAAGGGAAGTTATACCATAGAGGCAGCAGTCATTATGAGCACATTTTGTTTGATCACAGTTACCCTTATCCACAACGTCTATCGCCTTCATGACGAAACGAGAGGAATGATGGTTCTCCATGAAACCATTGAAAAAGCCAGACAGAACGATTTTATTTCTGATGGAGGAACTGCAGGAGGGGAAGGTATTAAGGAACTGGAAGTATGGGGGAAAGAACGCTATGGTTTTGCGTGGTCTTTTGAGAATTTTCAAATTGCTTTAAAACAGCAGGGGGATAAGATTACAGGGACAGCAGACGGGGGGAACTGGAAAGGAGAAATTGAAACTCAGATTTTCCGGCCTCAAGATTTTCTTAGAAAGACAGAAGCAGTAAAACAGTTGGGGGTAACCGATGGAAATTAGCTATGAAAGGCAGATGAGGCATAATTACCTAATTATTAAGGCGGAAGAGCTTCAGAGAGAAAATTACGAATGCAGGATGCTGATGGCAAATTCGATAGAAGGTCTGCTAAAATTTCGGTTCCGGCAAACAGAGACAGGAATTGATTTTTACTATGAGATTACATCACGCCAACCGTTAGACCGAGTCCTGGAAGGGCGATGCATTCAAAAAGAAGAAATTGTAAAGCTTATTTTATCTTTAGAGGGGCTGCTGGAACGTCTGGAAAGTTATTTGCTCCAGGAAAGCCAGTTGCTTTTGGATCCTCAGTACATTTATACGGATCTGGAGACTTCGCAGATGCAGTTTTGTTTGGTGCCGGACAGGAAAGCAGATTTTTCAGAATCTATGGAGAAGCTGCTGCAGTATATTTTGAAAAAGACCGATCATACGGATCGGGAAAGCGCTCTTTTAGCATACCGGCTATATCAGGAAAGCCAGAGGGAATTTTACGGGATGAGTGACCTGCTGAAATGGCTTTCGGCCAAAGAAACAACATTAAAAACACCGTCTCAAGAGCGTAACAGAACAGAGACAGAAGAAGAGGGGGACTTTCAACAGAAGGAAATTGAAGAAATAGAAAGAAGAGAAGAGCCAGAAAAGGAAAACGAAATTTATCTCAAACGCCATCGGAAAGGCGGTCTGCAGAAAACCGGTCTGGCTGTGTTGGGAATTGTCTTGCTGCCGGCCGGTGTTTGGATGATGATGGGAAGTCGTTTTCTGGAAAGGTATTGGCCTGCTTTTGCGGTCTGGTATGGAATGTGGGTATTTGCTGCTGTAATCAAAGTTGTAACCAACCACAGCTTGAAAAGAAAAAGTGAGGGGGATGAACAGACAGACGAAAATAAGCAGTGGGAATTGCAGTACACAGCGGAGCAACAAGATTTTGAAGACTGGGGAAATGAGATAAAAGAAGCTCAGGAATTACGGGAAGAGGATGTGCAGCCGGCTTTGGAAACACGAATTTTGTCTGTGGGAGAAGGGCAGACAGGAGAACACTGCCTCGTTAGTCTGGATAAAAAAACGGAAGATATTCGGATCCAGTATTTCCCATTCCTGATAGGCAAGCAAAGCGGGATTGTGGACTATGCTCTTATGAGAGACACTGTGAGCAGGATTCATGTAAAAATAGAAAAGACCGAAACAGGGTATACGGCAACGGATCTAAATTCTACCAATGGTACATGGGTACGGGGGACTCTTCTGCAGAATAATGAAACGATCGCCCTAAATGAAGGAGACGAAATCTATATTGCTGATAGTGGATTCCGATTTATGTAATCTATTTAAGGAATATTTGCTTAACAAAACTTCCTATTTATGGTAAAATGAATACAAGTTTAAAAGGAGCCGGATACCATGAGAAAAGTCTTTTCAGGAAGCCCTAAGCCCTGGATAAATGGCATTATCATTGTGCTGAACATAATATATTTTATTTTTTTAGAGGTCGTGGGTTCCAGTGAAGACAGCAGAACCATGGTTCAGTACGGGGCGCTGTATACTCCGCTGATTATAGAGCAAAATGAGTATTACAGGCTGGTTACAGCCATGTTTATGCATTTTGGGATACATCATCTGGTTAATAATATGCTAGTGCTCTTTGTACTGGGAGATAAATTGGAACGTGCTTTAGGAAAGGTGAAGTACTTGCTTTTTTATCTGCTTTGCGGAATAGGGGCCAATGCCGTATCCATTGTTTTTTATCTGCATACGGAGTTTAATGTTATTTCAGCGGGGGCATCCGGGGCTATTTTCGGAGTGGTTGGAGGCTTGATTTACGTAGTGATAGCAAACCGGGGACGATTAGAAGATTTGGATACCCGGCAGATTGTCTTGATGGCCATTTTTTCACTGTATTTGGGATTTATTAATACAGGTACGAATAACACGGCACATATATCCGGCACTCTGATAGGATTTGTGTTGGCAGCGGTGATGTACCGCAAGCCGGCACAGCGTATTTCGGGGAACTAAGAACACAGACGTTAGGAGGAAAAGAGTGTTATGAAAGATGAAACGTGTATTTTTTGTAAAATAGCAAATGGGGAGATTCCTTCAGCTACGGTTTACGAAGATGAGGATTTTCGGGCAATTCTTGATCTGAATCCGGCTTCCAAAGGTCACACTTTAATACTTCCTAAAAATCACTTTAAAGATCTGTGTGATTTAGATAGTACGACGGCTGTGAAAGTTCTTCCGCTTGCCGCTAAAATAGGTTCCGCCATGAAGTCGGCCTTAAACTGCGACGGCTTTAATTTAGTACAGAACAACGGAACAGAAGCAGGACAAACAGTGTTCCATTTTCATATGCATATAATTCCCAGGTATCAGGGAGGACCGTCTATTGCCGCATGGACTCCTCAAAAGGCGGAGTCGGAAGAGCTGACGGAAATTGCAGAGAAATTAAAAACAGTTCTTTAAATTAATTAGGAGAAAGACATGCAACATAAGATTAACGAGCTGTTGCAGTCCATGTATGGGGAGTATCAAGAGCCTCTTCGCGTACTGGCAAAGACATACGGTATTCCAGATAAAGATGTGGATGATATTGTTCAGGAAACGTTTATCTCATATTTTGAACATTATTCTCTGGAATGGACGCCTGACCGTAAGAAGGCTATGCTTGTCAGGATTTTGAAAAATCGTTGTACGGACTACCATAGAAAGAAGCAGAATCAGGACATGCTTAGCATGGACTCGGAAGACTTTATTGAAGACTGCAGACTTACGGAAAAGTACGGACAAGGCAATTCTCTTAATAAGGTATTTGAAGAAGAACTGTACGAGGCTGTGAAGAATGCAATTGCGGAAATGAGTGCGGATTTGCAGAAAGCGGCCATACTTCATTTAGTTGAAGGACGGCCGCAGAAGGAAGTGGCAGAGATCCTGGGGATTTCCATTGATGCCTGCCGTGCCAGAATATCAAGAGCAAGAAAATTTCTTCAGAAAAAACTGGAAGAATTAAAGTAAAGACGTTAATCCTTACCTTGAACCAGAGATTCAATTAAATTGATAATAGTTTCTACGGCATTGCCCTGGCTGCTGTTTTCCATTGCCTCAATATAGGATTGGCGGTTTGCATACAAATCGGAAACTGACTGGAACAGAGTGTCTTCCGATAGGTTCTCTTCCTCAAGAAGTGCGCTGAATCCCTGCTTGGCAAAAGACTTTGCATTTAAAATCTGGTCGCCGCGGCTGGCTTGAGCTGACAGCGGGATGAGCAGATTGGGCTTTCTTAATGCCAGGATTTCACAGATGGAATTAGCGCCGGCACGGGAAATAACCAGATCAGCCGCAGCAAATAAGTGCTTTAGCGGTGCATCTACATATTCGTATTGTACATATCCGTCGGTTCCAATAAGGCTTTCGTCTAAATTGCCTTTTCCACAGATATGTATTATCTGGAATTGGCCTAAAAGGCGCGGAATGATGCTGCGGACAGCTTCATTGACTTTGACAGATCCAAGGCTTCCTCCGATTACAAGAATAATCGGTTTTTCCGGAGACAGACCAGTATACTTTAATCCGGACAGGCGGTCGCCTTTTAAGAGTTCGGCGCGAATAGGGGATCCTGTAAGGAGTGCTTTGTCTTCCGGAAGATAGGGAAGGGTTTCCGGAAAGTTGCAGCATACCTTTGCCGCAGAAGGAATGCAGATTTTATTTGCCAGACCGGGAGTCATATCGGATTCATGGATAATAGTGGGAATCTTGTAATGCTTAGCAGCTAATACCACAGGAACTGCAACAAACCCCCCTTTAGAAAATACGACATCCGGCTTATATTTTTTAATTAATTTTAGAGCCCCATAGTAACCCTTCAGAACCCGGAAGGGATCGGAAAAGTTTTTAATATCGAAATACCGGCGGAGTTTGCCAGAAGAAATGCCATCATAGGGGATTCCGGCATTTTCAATCAGCTTTTTTTCAATCCCCTGATAAGAGCCGATATAATGAATTTCGTAGCCTAGGTCTTTCAATGATGGGATCAACGCCAGATTCGGGGTGACATGGCCGGCCGTCCCGCCGCCGGTCAATACGATTTTTTTCATAAAATAGGACCTCCGATAAGATTTTATAGTTATATAGTAACCACAAAAAATAAAAAGTCAACCCTGAGGACTAAGAAACTGCGGGGAATTACAGGAAAGTATCAGCATAAGTGAGTATTCGGTGCGAGGTGCAGTGTGGAAAAGAATCAAAAGGCAGGCAGCCATCAAGCAGAAGAGAAAAAAACTGAATTATTAATCCAGGAAGCCTTTGGCTATAGTGATGAGCAGCTTTTAAAGGAACTGGAAATGGCTGAAAATGCAGTGAGGGCTGCCAAAAACGCAGAACAGAATGAGACAGAAGAGAAACAAGACTCCCAAGAAGAGTTTGAATTGATTCTGCAAAAAATGAAAGAACGAGGGATTCGTCCACGGCTGGAAAGTGAACTGGGGGATTCGGAAGTGCCGGATTTTGCAGAACCAGAAAGCCATCTTCGCAGCGGGGAAATATCTCCTCCGGAGCGTCCGCCGGAGCCAGGGCGTGTTTTCCGCAAAAAGAGGCGGGCCTGGAAAATACTCATTGCCGCTGTGGTGGCAGGCAGTTTATTGTGGGGCACGGGAATCGGCGTGGGCGGCAGACGATCATTGGAATATAAAGCAAATGTTAGAGATGGAAGCGGCAGTAATATTGCTTGGGATAATAACGAAGAAAATTTGATCATGTATACAGAAGAAGAGGCATATCAGGCGATCAAAGAAAAATTGGGAATGCCGGTGTTAAAGTTGGGGTATCGACCTGACGGAATGGAGTATCAGGAGACATTAATAGAGGACAGCCGCGCAACAATGGAGTTTGCTTATGGAGAATTTAAAATATACTTGTGGCAGACAATGGAAACAGATGTTAATTCAAACGCCTTCAAATCAGACAGGACAGAATACAAAACCGTATATAATGCCTGGTTAGATAAGGAGTTTTTAATAGAAAAAAATGAGGGGGAGGCTGCGGAGTACGACGCGGTGCTGGAGATGGACAAAATGTGCTATTATTTGGAAGGTATAATGAAAGAGGAAGAGTTTCTAAAAATTGTAGAGGATATGAGATTTTATTAATAAATTTTTTATGTCAAAGGAGGAAGAATATGAAAAGACAAGTAAAAAAGGCAGTTGTATTGTCGTTGCTTTGTGCAGCCGTGGCAGTGTTTCCTGCTGTTGCAGGAACAGCAAGGGATGGCAGTATCTCAAATGAACAGGTGAGTAGCGTAGTATCTCAGAATACGGCAGTGGAGCCAAGAGGAACCTATATTTCTTCCTCAACGGTGGGAATTACTAATAAGGGAAGCGGTGTGATTGGAATATCCGCATCTACCAGGGCCCACCAAAATGTAGACCAGATCCGTATTCGCATCTATCTGGATAAATTGGTAAATGGGAAATGGAACCAGGTAGACGATTACGATTACATTTTCGTGGCTTCAGAACAGCCTAACGGCCAATTGTCCAAAGCGTCAGTTTCCTTTGAAGTGACAGATCAGCCGGCTAATAATACATATCGCGTCAGAGGGGGCCATGGAGTCTGGAAAAACGGTGTAATAGAAACTCAGGATACATATTCTAATGGCGTTTACATCTCCTCGGATCCCGTTTACAGGATTGGCGATGAGAAAGAATAAAATAAATAGGATTATTGCTTGATAATGAAACTGAAGTAGGTCATGGGCCGGGAAAATAAAAATTTCCCGGCCCGTTGCATTCTCTTAATCATAATTCTTAGATCCTTCGCATAGATTATAAATAGGTTAAGAAATCCTGGATTGTTCTAGGTGCTAAATAGGCGGACAAGCCGGGAAGGAGAAAACCAAAGGAGAGAGCAGGACTATGAATGAGATACATTATTTAATATCCGATGCATCAAAAAAGGTAGATGTGGAAGCTCATGTGCTGCGGTATTGGGAGGATGAACTGAAGCTGGTGATTCCTCGGAATGAAATGGGTCATCGGTATTATACAGAGCTGCACATTCGATTATTCCGTCAGGTAAAGGCACTGAAAGAAAAGGGATACCAACTAAAGGCCATAAAGAACGCATTGGACAGAATAATGGAGTCCGGAAGCGATCTAATAATGTCGGATGAGGTCTTGGAGGAGGATATGGAAAAAGCATTAAAAGAGTGTGCGGCGGCTCCGGAAAAGAAAATCGCTGAACAGGAGAAAAATAGCTTTAATCAGGAAAAGGATAGTTCAGGCCGGAAAGAAGGGAGAAACAGGGAGAGGGCCTCAGCTTCTGTGGTGACTGAGGAATTAAAGGAAGAGCAGGAAACGGAGCTGGCCCAGTATTCTGCAGGTGACGATGAAATACCTCAGTTGATTCTGACTGCGGAAGAAAAAATGGAACAGTTTCAGGAGATTATGAACCATATTATTGGACGGGCTTTGGAGGCAAACAATGAAAAACTAAGCCAGGATATAAGTCATATGGTAAATGATAAAGTGTCCAGAGAGATGGAGTATTTGTTTCAGGTTTCCAATGAAAAAGACGAGGAGCGGTTCAAGCAGCTTGATGAGATTATCCGCACTTACCAGAAAGAAAATCGGGGGAGGGCGGAAGCGGCGGCTGCGAAAATCCCCTTTTTTAAGAGAAAGCATTCTTGGAAGAAAGGGAAATAAGGGCGAGCTGAAAGAACGAAAAAGGGCGGCTGTACAGTTGGAAAATCAAGAAGATTTTTCTGGCTGTACAGCCGTTTTTGCCCTGATTATGATTACAGATGGGAGTGACGTTAAGAAGCATTCAGGCAGGCTTTGGTAAATGCCTGGAAAATTTGGCGGGCAGGCTCCTGCTCAGAAAAGAGGTATTCCGGATGCCATTGCAGTCCCAGAAGAAACGGATAGTCTTTCATTTCCACTGCCTCAATCAGACCGTCTGAGGAACGGGCGCATACGGTCAGATCCGGGGCGGTTTTCCACACAGCCTGATGATGCAGAGAATTAACTTCTAGAGATTGTTTTTGAGCGATGGATTCCAACAGGGAACCAGGAGATACCGTTACATGGTGAGACGGAAGCGCCGGAGAAAAAGGCTGTCGGTGAGCGATAGCCCTTCCCTGAGGAGTAAACTGACGTTCCAGATCCTGATAGATATTTCCGCCCAATCCAATGTTGATTAGTTGTATGCCCCGGCAGATGCCGAGAATAGGCTTCCGGCTTTCCAGAGCAATGGAAAGGAGATCCAGCTCCAATTGGTCCCTTAGAGGAGAAACTTCGCCGCAGCCGGGAAGCGTTTCTTCTCCAAAATGCAAGGGATGTACATCAGGACCGCCGGTAAAAAGGACGCCGTCGCACAGGGAAGATAAGTGTTTTAACTCATTATAAGTGGCTTCCAAAGGAAAAATAAAGGACATGGCTCCGCACTGCTGCAGGGCGCGTATGTACAGAGGATTGAGATAAAGCTGTTCTTTTTCCAGATCGTGGGAGGGGGTGAGTCCAATGACGGGATGCTTCATGGGGATGCTCCTTTATATTGATAAAAATGCGAAGAAAAATGCCCCTTCCCAAAGGAAGAGGCATTATGTACCGAACAATTAGCCTTCGATAGCACCGGTAGGACATACACCAGCGCAGGTTCCGCAATCGATGCAGGAATCAGCATCAATAACGTATTTTCCATCTCCTTCAGAGATAGCGCCTACGGGACATTCGCCAGCGCAGGTTCCGCAGCTTACACAAGCATCGCCAATTACATATGCCATGATAAATACCTCCTTAAATAATTAAGATAAATATAGTACTTTTGTTTCTTTATTCTAAACCATTTCCCATGAATATTCAAGAGAAAAATAATGGTCTTATTGTTTAAAATTAGGAGCATGGGAGGACTGCTTTTTTCTTTCTTCGCGGATCCCGCTGATGACAACGGTTCTGGCCCAGACCGCCTTTTCTTTTGGAAGCGGGGGCGTATCCTCCAGCGGGTAGGCAAGGCCGAGCTTTTGATATTTGCTTTTTCCCATATCGTGGTAGGGAAGGACATCCAGGGCCTTTACGTTGTGGAGGGTTCCGATAAAACGTCCCAGCCTGTAGAGGTCGCTTTCGTTATCGGAGAGTCCCGGAACAACCACGTGGCGGATCCAGACGGGAATGGAGTGTTCGTCCAGATAACGGGCAAAGGCAATAATATTATTCTGGGGCTGACCGCAAAGCGCCAAATGCTTTTCCGGATCGATATGCTTAATATCCAGCATCACCAGATTGGTTACGGCCATGAGGCGGTCAAAACGGGAGATAAGGCCGGGGTTGTCCGGGCGAAATGTAACGCCGGAAGTATCCAGGCAGGTATGGATGTTTCGCCGACGCGCCTCTTCAAACAGCTCTGTGACAAACTCCAACTGCACAAGAGGTTCGCCTCCGGTGACAGTTATCCCGCCCCGGCGATAAAAGTCTTTGGAACGCTCGTATTCTGTCAGGATTTGATCCACAGTCATTTCCGTACCGCCGCCCATCTCCCAGGTGTCCGGATTGTGGCAGTACTGACAGCGCATGGGACAGCCCTTTAAAAATACGACGAAGCGGATGCCTGGTCCGTCTACGGTTCCGAAGCTTTCAATGGAATGAATGTGGCCAATCATAAAATCCCTCCTGGTAAGCTGCAAATAATATTAAGAAACTCTGCGGGCAGTAAGCGTCCATAGACACTGTCGCGGATATATAAAAAAAACATTTCGAAATCTATGCTGCTTATCCGGCAGCAGAGCTTTTAAGGAAAGCGGGGACTGCATCGCTGCAGTGCCCCGCCCGTAACTGAAAGATTAAATCTGATCGTGGAAGGTTCTGGAAATAACCTCGTCCTGCTGAGCTTTCGTCAGCTTATTGAAGTTTACGGCATATCCGGAAACACGGACAGTCAATTGAGGATATTTCTCAGGATGGGCCTGAGCATCCAGCAACGTCTCTTTGGTAAAAACATTTACATTTAAGTGATGGCCGCCTTCTGCAGCATAGCCGTCTAACATGGAAACCAGATTATCGATTTGAGATTCACTTGCATGTGCCATAACATAATCCTCCTTAAACATTAGTAGAAAACGAATTAAGATTCTTCATCCCGATCCATTCCCTCAAACAGTGTGGGAACTTTGCAGGCCAGATCGCCGGCCGCACAGTCTAAAGAATGCATTGTGCTGATTTTGACGGAGGCGGTATCCATCTGGATATTGCCATTGTCTTCGGCGGTTACATTCATATGTCCGCCGTTATTGGACATAAACTGATCGATCATTGCAACCAGATCGTCAATCTTTTGATCTTCCATGCCGGATTCCTCCTAAATTGATTATAAATCTGAGTCGTCAGTATCCATATCCAGTTCGATTTCCAGATCGCCGGCAAATACCTGATCGTCCTTGCCAAGAGCTCCGGGAATAATGGAGAAGGTATTGGAGATACCGTCTTGAGCGTCTTTAAAAGGCAGTTTTGCAACGGAAGCCAGAGACGCTACTGCGCCATGGGTATCTCTGCGGTGCATGGGGTTGGCTCCGGGAGCGAAGGCTTCGCCTGCTTTTCTGCCGTCCGGCGTAGAACCGGTATTTTTACCATACACTACATTTGAAGTAATTGTCAAGATGGAGGTGGTAGGAATACCGCCGCGGTAGGTGTGGTTGCCCTTTACGTAATTCATAAAAGTATGAACCAGTTCGCTGGCGATATTGTCAACGCGATCATCATTATTGCCGTATTTGGGGAAGTCGCCCTCTACCTCATAATCGACTACAATACCGTTTTCGTCACGGATGGTTTTTACCTTAGCGTATTTAATAGCGGAAAGGGAATCAGCCACTACGGAAAGGCCGGCAATACCGGTAGCAAACCAACGGGTTACCTTTTTATCGTGAAGGGCCATCTGAATACGCTCATAGCAGTAGCGGTCATGATTGTAATGAATAATATTAAGGGCATTCACATAAACCTGAGCCAGCCACTTCATCATATCTTTGTATTTGTCCATTACCTCATCATAATCCAGATATTCGGAAGTGATGGGACGGTATTTGGGACCAACCTGCTTTTTGGTGATTTCATCTACTCCGCCGTTAATGGCGTACAGCAGGCATTTGGCCAGATTTGCCCTGGCGCCGAAGAACTGCATCTCTTTGCCGACTCTCATGGAAGATACGCAGCAGGCAATGGCATAGTCATCTCCATGAGTAACTCGCATCAGATCGTCGTTTTCATATTGGATAGATGATGACTCAATTGAGGTCTTAGCGCAGAAGCGCTTAAAATTAAGCGGCAAATTTGTCGACCAAAGCACGGTCAGATTGGGCTCCGGAGCAGTTCCCAGATTTTTCAGCGTGTGCAGGTAACGGAAAGACATTTTGGTTACCATATGGCGGCCGTCAATGCCTACGCCGCCGATAGACTCTGTTACCCAGGTGGGGTCGCCAGAGAAAAGCTCGTTGTACTCAGGTGTACGGGCAAATTTCACCAGACGCAGCTTCATAATAAAATGATCGACAAACTCCTGAATCTGCTCCTCTGTGTATTTACCGGACTTTAAGTCGCGCTCTGCATAAATGTCGATAAAAGTAGAAGTCCGTCCAAGGGACATAGCGGCGCCATTCTGCTCTTTAACGGCAGCCAGATAGCCGAAATACAGCCATTGAATCGCCTCTTTTACATCCGTAGCAGGCTGGGAAATATCGTAGCCGTAGATTTTACCCAACTCTTTCAGTTCCTCTAATGCGCGGATCTGTTCGGAAAGCTCTTCACGCTCCCGGATAACATCAGAGTACATAATGGTACGGGTAGTATTTTTCTGTTCCGTCTTATCTTCAATAAGCCGATCAACACCGTAAAGAGCTACACGGCGGTAGTCGCCGATAATACGTCCTCTTCCGTATGCATCGGGAAGCCCGGTGATAATATGGCTGGAACGGCAGGCTCTCATTTCCGGAGTGTAAGCGTCAAAAACGCCTGCGTTGTGGGTTTTTCTATGCTTTGTAAAAAATTCTACAATTTCAGGATCTACCTCATAGCCATTATCCTGGCAGGCTTTTACCGCCATGCGGATGCCGCCGTAGGGCTGGAGGGAACGTTTAAAGGGCTTGTCTGTCTGAAAGCCGACAATGGTTTCTTTATCTTTGTTTAAATATCCGGGTCCGTGAGAAGTGATGGTGGAAATAATTTTGGTATCCATATCAAGTACGCCGCCGGCTTCTCTTTCCTGTCTGGAAAGATCCATTACCTGATCCCACAAATCCTTTGTATTTTGGGTAGGACCGGCAAGAAATGCGTCATCACCGTCGTAAGGAGTGTAATTTTTCTGTATGAAATCGCGGACGTTGATCTCCTTCTGCCATACGCCGGGATGAAAAGTGTTCCATTCTGGTCTCATAAAGTCCTCCTAGTAAAAAATATACTTTTGTGTTCCAAAACATTATAGAATGAATACTGTATACACGTCAAGGAGATCTATAAAAAAAGTAGTGTGTATGGAAAGAAAAACACGCGCTCTTTCAAAGATTGCGCCTTGCCAAAATACCGTAAAGGTATTATAGTGTATGTAGCACACGAAAAGGAGGAAACTGTAATGTTAATTAATAAAGATATGCTGATTGGCGAACTGCTTCAGGTAGACGACTGCATCGCTCCTATTTTAATGAGAGCCGGAATGCATTGCCTGGGCTGCCCTGCTTCTCAGGGGGAATCCCTGGAGGAAGCCTGCATGGTACATGGAATTGACTGCGATGCTTTAGTAACAGGCATCAATGAAATCCTGGCCACAAAGGGCTGATATTTATTTCCGTATAAAAAGGGGCGCCGTTTGCTAATGGCGTCCTTTTTTGCGGAATAAGGGACGCATCAACGGAATACCAGGCCTAATGAAAAGAATGGGAAGAAGTTTCGTCCTATTCTGTAATGTTTTGGAGTGTCCAATGCAGGCTTGCAAGATGCCCTATTGGACATAGGTAGTTAGCCAAAACTAACCTATTAAAATTATACATGATTTCAGAACGGGAGTCAATGTTTTTATATAAGTTCAATCCGGACAAAAGAAAAGCATAAATTGATGGGGAGAACCTGTCAAATCCTTTCGTTGGCTCTGACAGATTCCCCCTTTTTAAGTGCTGTGCGTATGTGTCGGAAAAGCGTAACAGCGAGATTATAGGCCTGCTAAAATCTGAACCGCGTTTTCGCGGATAAGTACGTCGTAATGTTCGGCATAGTAGGATTCCGTGGCATAATCATGACGAATTTTTGTTCCGTATTCCGCCAAAGTATTGCAGATACGGCTGAAGTCCTTGTTGTCAGCGGGCTTTTTCAAAACCAGATAATACGGTCCTTCCTCCGGCTTTTTATAGAGAATGCTTTCTCCGGAAAAATGCCCTCCGGCAGCTCTGGCAGCTTCGCTGATTAAGTCCAGTTTGGGGAAAGTAAAGACCCGGAATGCATTGGAAATGTCTCCTTCTTCCTGCAGAGATGCAGGCTGGGGAAGAGTCTTTCCCTTTTCCGGTTCCTGAAGGAGATTTAAAAGGCCATCAGCCCCCTCCAACAGTTCCGTGGTAAGGTTCTCAAAAAAGGAGTCTTCTTCGTGAGAGGGAGAAAACTTAGAGAAGCGGGTATCTAACTCCTCCGGATCCTCAATTTTTGTGATTACTAACATAACGCTTTCGTTGGAAAGCGGAATTGCTTCTACCATCAGCGGAATATCTTCCGCCTCAAAGCCCACTTCATTAGAGGCCTTTTGAATCATTTCCCGGAACAGGTTCCGGGCCTTTTCGCTGCCATAAGCCAATTCGCCCAGATTCAGATTCCGGACACTTAAATCAAAACTGGTAAGGGTGCAGCGGATTTGGTTTTCATTAATACGTTCTATTTTCATGGAAAATCACTTCCTGTTCTGTCAGTCCCATAAGGGAATCAATTAATTGATATACGTCCTCACCATAACTATACTATATTCTATCATGAAATATCAATTACTATGTGAATAATTTATGAAAAATTTAGGAAAGAAGTTCCCTGACAAGAAGAAGGAAAAATAAAAAAAGAATCAGGAAGGGACGGGTAATGTCTAAATAAGTCTATTAAAAGGGCGGGAGGAATATTCGGTTGAAAATCCGTCTGCCCTGTATTATAATAGGGTCACCAGAGATGGCATTGGAAGAGGGAGGCGGTCTTGGCAGACACCATTCTGTTCGGAAAATACCAACTGTGTCGTATCATTGGAAAAGGACGAACCGGGACGGTTTATCAGGCACGCCATTTAAGCCTGGGAGAGTACCGGGCAATCAAACAGGTGGCCAAAGCAGACGTTTGCGGCAGAGAGTTTCGCCGTGAGGCCTTGCTGTTAAAAGAGCTCCGGCATCCGGGAATACCAATTGTATACGATCTGGAAGAAGACAAAACGCATTACTATCTGATCGAAGAATTTCTTGAAGGAGAATCTATAAGCGCCTTAGTGAAACGCTTAGGCAATCTTACGGGAAACATGGTGATCCGTTACGGGATACAGATATGTGACCTGGTGCATTACCTGCATTCTGCAGGAACTGAACCCATTTTGTACCTGGATTTACAGCCGAATAATTTATTGCTATGCCATGGAACCATTAAATTGGTAGATTTTGGCTGCGCGGAATATCAGTCGCAGGCCAATAAAACCAGCATTCGCTACGGGACGCCTGGATGTGCTGCTCCGGAACAGTACACAAGGGAACCGTTGGATGTACGGACCGACATTTATGCCATTGGTGTGATCCTTTTCTATCTGGCGACCGGATATTTGCCGGAGAGCGGGGACAGGGAGAACCGGGCGGATTTGGATATGGCAATAGGGAGAGGACTGTATGCTGTTATCCGAGACTGTATGTGCAGCCGGGAATTGCGTATAGAGTCGGCCCTGGAGGTAAAAAAGCGGCTGGAAAAGCTATTTGATTTAGAACCATGGATATTCCAAAATGATTCCCTGCCATCTCTGATTCTGTCTTTTGCCGGAAGCGGACCCAATATAGGGGTTACCCATCTGGCATTAGGCCTGTCAGCTTGTCTTTGGAAATGGGGAATCCCCAATCTTTACGAGGAGTGTAATCCGTCGGGCCATGCAATGTTAATAGCAGAAAGCGCCGGCGCTGATCCGGACGATTCGGGAATTTGCCGTGTAGGTTCCTGGCTGATCCGTCCGGAGTATGGGCCTCAGGTTAGATTTCGGAGAGCAGCCGGATACCCGGTTGTAATTCGGGACTACGGGGATATAAAAAAAGGATCCGGACGTTTAAAGCGAAACGTGCGTGTGGAAGGAAGTACCTGCCGCCAAAGGATGATTTTGGTATGCGGAGGCAAAGCCTACGAGATACCGGAAAACCAAAAGGCAGAGGCAATGGCTGCGGACGCAGCGACGAAGGCGATAATGCTCTGCAATTTTACAGAGCCCGGATTTCGTCCTGCGCGTTTGGAAAGGCCCTTTTTCTGCTGCATGGCAGCGCCGTATTTTCGGGAAACCGGACGGCCTTCAAAGGACGCAGAAGCCTTTTTTCGAGAATTGTGGAGCAGGCTGACCGATGGGAAAGGAGTTGAGCGATACAAAAAATTTTTCCTAAAAAGACAATTTTATCCCATGAAAGGGAAACCATAGGCATTTTGGGAGCGTCGGCTGGAATTGGAACCACCCATTTTGTACTGCTGCTATCTAACTATCTTACAGGATTTAAAAGGAAACCAACGGCAGTACTGGAGTGGAACCGGCACGGAGACTTTTGCCGGCTGGGAAAAGTCTGTCTTGGTCAATCGAAACCGGCAGAGCATTACCGGATCTTAGGAGCGGATTATTTTCCCGGAGCAAATGAAGAAACCTTGATAAAGTGTATGAATGGCCCGTTTGCGGAACTCATTTTTGATTACGGACGGGAAGAAGATGGAGGTTGGACCGGATTGATCCGATGTCATAAAAAGATTTTGATAGTGTCTTTCAGCGAATGGCAGATAGAGGCGGCAATCCGTCTCTTTCAAAAACCAAAGCCGGAAAAGGAAGGCTGGTATTATTTTGCCTCTTTTGGCAGCGACGAGTCCAGGAAAGAAGCAGAACGGCGTTTGGGCCTCTCTGTTTGGAAAGTACCGTATTTGCCTGATGCCTATGGTGTTACGAAAGAAACCATTAGCCTGTTTGGACGGCTATGGAAGTAAATGCAGGCTGCGGTTATATGTCACGGAGCCTTCTTGTGCCGCAGCCGTGCTTCCATGCAGATAAGCTTTTTAGCGTAAAAACGGTCGTCCCGGCACAATAAAGCCATACTGAGGAGGATATATGGGGGGGAGAAGAAGAGAAAAAGAATCAGGAGCGCATTTATTTAGAAGGATTAAAACGCTATTCAGACAGAGGAATCCCTATTTATATTGATGGAAAGCGAAGCACAGAAGCCGATTGGCATAAAATATTTGAAGTCCACGAGGACGGAGGCTTTTATATGGGTGACTATGTAGGCGCAGATGAAGGCTGCCTGAGAGAAATACGGTTCGACCGGGTTTATTTATGCACAAAAGACAAACCTGGTTTTTAAAGAGATAAAAAAGGGAAGAGGGAAGTTAGAGATGCCATCTCAGCCTGGAGAGCAGCACCTAACGGGAGGGCAGGTAATAAAAATTTCATTATACTTGCATGATGAGATATGATATAATATGAGCACTTAGTGAGGCTTTTTCGAACTTAGTGCGAATCTATACCTGTCCACTTAACGAGGTCTTCCACGAGTTTAGTGGACATGGTATAATGGCTACAAAGCAGCTATTAGGCCTGTACCGGTTTGTGTCCGTCCGGAGGGCGGGCAAATACAGCAGTGAGCCGTGCACATCAATATAGTATGTCCGGAGGACATGGTATAATAGCCGCAAAGCGGTTATTATACTATGCATACCGGTTTCTGCGTCCACTGCAGAAATCCGGACGAAAAATTCCGCCGGAGGCTTCCATGGCCACGCAGCGGACCGGGGGCGCCAAATTTTATGGAGGAAATGCCAATGATAAAGAAACTTTTGCCAATGTTTATTGCCATTGGACTAATTATATTAGTAATAGCCGGTTACATGGGGTACCGGGTGATAGAGCGCTATACGCCTTCACGGGAATGGACTACGGCGGAGGCTGTGTTTGGCATGGAAGAAGATACCGTGGCGGTAGTTTTAAATGAAGAGCTTTCAGAAACCAGGGGAATGTATCTTGACGGAGAAATTTATCTGCCGGTGGAATGGGTGAATGAAAATCTGAACAAGAGATTTTATTGGGATCAGCAGGAGAAAATTCTTTCCTATGCCCTTCCTACGGAAGTGCTTTACGCGGACAGTACAACACAGGGAAGCGGTGGGAAACCGCTTTTATGGGTAACAGATGAAGGGGTTTCCCTCTCCCTGGGACTGATTGCCGCTTATACAGATATGGAAACAGAAATCTTTGATCAAGGTGAAATAAAGAGAGTATTTATTAACAATACCTGGGAACCGGAGCTGTGGGCGGCAGTGTCAAAGGACAGTGCAGTTCGCTTTAGAGGCGGTATTAAGAGTCCCATTCTTACTACTGCGGAAAAGGGTGTCAGCCTGAAAGTGCTGGAACAAATGGACAACTGGTCCAAAGTCCGTACTCCGGATGGATTAATCGGATATGTACAGAACAGTAAACTGGGAGATGTGGAAGAGATAGTGCCTCAAAGCAATTTTGCAGCCCCGGAATACACCAGAACAGCTTTGGATGAAAAGGTATGTATGGCGTGGCACCAGGTGACGACAAAAGAAGCCAACAGTACTTTTGACGAGTACTATGCCAATACCAGAGGGCTCAATGTAATCAGTCCCACATGGTTTGCATTGACTGATAACGAAGGAAATTACACTTGTCTGGCAGATCAGGAGTATGTTAGAAAGGCCCACGATGCAGGACTGCAGGTTTGGGCGTTGATTGATAATTTCAGTGAAAATGTGCAGTCTGAAGTGCTTTTGGCAAGGACGTCTGTACGGAAAAAGCTAATTGAAAGTCTGATGGAGGATGCGGAAACTTACGGATTTGACGGATATAACCTGGACTTTGAAAGTCTGAAGGAAAGCGCTGGACCTCATTATGTTCAGTTTATACGGGAGATGTCAGTGGCCTGCCGTAATAATGGGTTGGTTCTTTCTGTAGATAATTATGTGCCTGCTGCGTATAATCAGTTTTATGACAGGCATGAGCAGGGGATTGTGGCGGATTACGTTATTATTATGGGATATGATGAACATTATGCCGGAGGCGATCCGGGTTCTGTTGCATCTTTAGATTATGTAAAAAATGGAATAGAGGGTACGCTGAAGGATGTTCCAAAGGAGAAGGTAATTAACGCCGTTCCCCTTTATACGCGTATTTGGACCGAAAAAGAGGATGGAACTGTGACCTCAGAGGCTGCGGGGATTTCCAAAGCCCAGCAGTGGATTGAGGATAACCAAATAGAATTGTATTGGCAGGACAGCCTGGGACAGTATTTTGGGGAACTCGGAATAGAAGGAGGCTCTCAGTATTTATGGATGGAGGAAGCCAGATCATTGGGATTAAAAATGGATTTAATAAAAGAATATGATTTGGCTGGAGTCGCGTGTTGGAAGCTGGGATTGGAACCGGAAGATATTTGGGACGTTATTGCAGGCAACGAATAAAACAGGCGGAGAGAGAAAAATGAGGCGGATAACAGGAATAGCGGCGGCAGCGGCTTTGACGGTACTGCTGGGAGGGTGTTCTCAAATTGAATCTTGGATGAACGAAACCGTGGCGACGGAAGCGGCGGATCAGGAACCAGAGGCAACTATCAGCCCCGGACCGCCTTTGGAAACGGAAGAAACCATAGAGGCGTTTCCGGAAACGGAAGCTTCTGGAGAGGCCGATTTGTGGGAAGCGGAAGGCGATGGCCTGCGCCTCATAGTAGCGACAGATATTCATTATCTGGCGGAAGAGCTGACGGACAAGGGCAGCGGTTTTACATATGCTATTGAGCATGGGGATGGAAAAGTCACCAATTATATTTGGGAGATCACGGATGCGTTTGTCGCTGAAGTTTTAACAGAAAACCCCGATGGGGTAATTATTAGCGGGGATCTGTCATTAAATGGGGAGAAAGCAAGCCATGAGGAATTAGCAGAGAAATTAAGGCAGATTACCGGGGCGGGGATTCCTGTTTTGGTAATTCCTGGAAATCACGATATTAATAATGTCAGCGCCGCCCGTTTTTCCGGTGGGGAACGTTTCCCGGCGGAAACTACCAGTCCGGAGGATTTTTTGGAAATTTACCAGGACTTTGGATACGCAGATGCCTTGAGTCGGGACACCGAATCCCTCAGTTACGTGTATCAAATGAATGATTATACCCGTGTTATGATGCTGGATACCTGCCAATATGATGGCGGTGCACAGATTGGCGGAATGATTGACACCGGTACTTATGAGTGGATAGAAGAGCAGTTAATAGATGCGTCAGAAAAAGGAATGAATATCCTTCCGGTAGCCCACCATAATATGCTGGAAGAAAGTCAGATTTACGCCAGTGACTGCACAATTGAGCATAACGAGGAATTGGTGGAGCTGTTGGAAGGCTGGGGGCTGATTTCACTGTTTTTAAGCGGTCATCTTCACGTTCAGCATTTTGCCAATACTGATGATGCGACGGAAGCAGGGATATGGGAAATCGTTACCAGCTCTCTGGCGACGCCACCGTGCCAGTATGGAGTGCTGTTTTACGGAGATGATCAGAGTTTCCGTTACCATACGCAGGTCTTAGATATGGATACCTGGGCTGAGGTAAATGGAGTGGAGGACGAAAATCTTCTAAAATTCTCCCAGTACCGCACGCCGTTTTTGGAAAAGGTTTTTTATAATCAGGCCTTTGATGTGCTGGAGAAGCACAAGGACGGGGCGATACCAGATGATGTTCAGGAAGAGATGTCCCGGATGTATGCCATTGCAAATTGCTACTACTACTGGGGAAGGGCGGTAGAGATTGCAAAGCAGATGAAGGAGAGCAGCACGTTCCGGCTTTGGCAGGAATACGGTTACCCCAGTCTGCAGACGGAATATTTGGAGTATATATTAGACGAAGCAACCAGAGATTACAATCTTCTCCGTTCTGACGAAAGCCCGGAATAGTGGACAGGGAATTGCAAATATATTGGGAATAAAGAAAACGGGCTTTGGTGGAAAATGGAGAGAGACGGCTTTTGGCAGAATATGATGGGAATCGGGCTGCTGGTATTGGTTGCGTTTATCTCAATTTATGCGGAAATATTGGCGAAACCGGAAAACACCCGTGCCGCCGAGGCTGCGGTACGGCAGGCAAAGGCAGAGGAGCGGCCTGTCGTAGTGATTGACGCAGGGCATGGAGGCCGGGATCCGGGAAAAATTGGAGTTTCCGGGCAGGAGGAAAAGGATATTAATCTTCAAATTGCCGCAAGACTGAAGGGGTATCTGGAAGCTTCTGATGTAACAGTCGTTATGACGAGGGATGAGGACATCGGACTTTACAGTGAGTCAGATAGCCATAAGAAAGCGGCTGACATGGAAAACCGTACCAGATTAATAGACAGTGTATCTCCAAACTTAGCCGTTAGTATTCACCAAAACAGCTATCATCAGGAAGACGTTTCCGGACCGCAGATGTTTTATTACACAGGCTCTGAAAAGGGAGAGCGGCTGGCTGAAATTTTGCAGGAAAGCCTTCAGACAACACTGCAGATAAAAGGCAAAGGACGGGCTGCTAAGGCAAATAATAGCTATTATCTGCTTTTAAATGTAAAAGCGCCGATGGTAATTGCAGAATGCGGATTTTTAAGCAACCCTTCGGAAGCTGCATTGCTTTCAGAGGAAGAGTACCAGGACAGAGTAGCCTGGGCTTTGCATATGGGAATTATGCAGTATCTGAACCAGGAAGGATGAAAGGCCGGAAAACTTATCGTCTTCCATTCGCAGTACACATAGAAGAGAGGAATTTGCCATGGATCAATTCAGGAAGAAATTTCAGCAGTTTATGGTAGGAAGGTATGGGGCAGATTCATTAAGCCGCTTTATTATGGGGGCTATACTGGTTTGCATTACTTTAAACCTGTTTTTAAGGTGGGACATTTTGCTGTTGGTGGAAATAGCAGGGCTGATTTGGAGCTATTACCGAATGTTTTCCAAAAATTATTCCGCCAGAGAAAAAGAGAACCGTATTTATTTAAGGATGAAGCTGAAGGTGTCGGACTTTTTCAATAAATGGAAATTTCGTATCCGTCAGTCCAAAGAATACCACATTTATAAATGCCCTGGGTGCGGGCAGAAAATTCGCATCCCCAGGGGAAAAGGGCGTGTTAGTATTCACTGTCCGAAATGCGGAACAGATTTTATTAAAAAGAGCTAGCAAAGACTACGGTTCCAGAAAAGACCAGCCGGAGGATGTTTTTTCAGCGAGACAGCGGATGGATTCGGCATATTCTGTCGGGGTCATGCCAGTCTGCTTTGAAAACTGCCGGGAAAAGTAATGGACAGAAGCATATCCCAATGTGTCTGCGACTTGAGAAAAATTCATCTGATTGTCGCGGATAAGCTGTTTGGCTGCTTCTATTTTCATTTGAATGAAAAAGTCTATGGGACCGCACTGATGAAATTCCTTAAAAATACGCGACAATTGGGATTGACTAATGAGGTTGTCCCGACAGATTTGTTTTACAGTCAGTTGCTGATGAAGCCGGGTTTCCATATAGCTCTGAATGCGGCTGCAGAGTTCCCTGCGGCTGTTGACGCCGGGAAGTACGGAAACTCCGGGCAGTGCAGAAGTCTCTGGCATCTGAAGAACAGGCAGAGAGACTGGAGCATCCAGACACCTGCGGTAAAGAGAAATCAAAAGCTCTTCCAGATGGTTCCGAATAAGCTGTTCACTTCCAAAAGCCCTGGAAATGGGGCGGCGGTTTAGGCCCTCCTGATAGGGATCATTAAGCCGGCCTTTAAAGGCATTGCGGGCTTCAATAATAATCTGGGAGAGAAGGGCGGCTTCCGTATCGCGGATAGTTAGTACCTGGCCGGAAAATTTCTTCATTGCCTGAGAACGGCAGTCAAAAGCAATAACAATAAGGCTGGGAGAAATTTTTCCATTGGTAATGACATTATGAAATTCTCCAGGGCGGTGAAAAATAATATTGCCCCTCTTTAAAGTGACTGTGCGGACATCGGCAACGGCTTGGATTTCCCCCTTGTCAACGCACACCAGTTCCCAGAAATCATGCTGTTCCCCCGGAAACGTAAAATCACTCATATATTCAAAATAGTGGATGGATACCACACTGCGGACGGATATGCTGGTTTTTAAATAAGTATGCTGATAAGTCATAGATCTCCTCCATATGATTTTGGAGTTTATTTTACCATGTCTGCAGTGCCACTCGGAAAACTTCGTTTTCCTCGTTCACGGGCATTCGCCCTATGCGTACAATAAACGGCAAATCGGTCTGCAAGCAGCCCATTTGCCATTTTCTTGTACACGCACTGCTCATTGTTTTCGCGGATATTATACCCTGACCACTAAACTCGTGAAAGACCTCGTTAAGTGGTCAGGTATGTATTCGCACTAAGTTCGAAACTACCTCACTAAGTGCTCATATTATACCACATCATGATGGTATTGTGCAAATATATGAGAAAATTGTGCAAAGAATTTCCGGTGAATATCCGGTATACTGAGAATCAGAAAAAAGCGGAATCCATTTAAGGAAGGAGAAGGATATTTATGGGAAAGAAACCGGTATTAGTAATTATGGCAGCGGGGATGGGAAGCCGATACGGCGGATTAAAGCAAATTGATCCGGTAGACCAGTATGGAAATATCATTATGGATTTTTCTATTTATGATGCGCTGGAAGCAGGCTTTGAAAAGGTTGTTTTTATTATTAAGAAAGCCATTGAGAAAGAGTTTAAAGAGCACGTAGGAGACAGAATGGCAAAGCACGTACAGGTAGAGTATGTGTACCAAGAGCTGGACAAACTGCCGGAAGGATTTCAGGTGCCGGAGGAGCGTGTAAAGCCCTGGGGAACTGGTCATGCTCTTCTTTGCTGCAAGGATGTGATTGACGGTCCCTTTGCCGTAATTAATGCAGATGACTACTACGGAAAAGCAGCTTTTAAGGAGATTTACGATCAACTGTCAAAGCAGGAGGACAATGAGAAGTACCAGTACGCAATGGTTGGATATAAATTGTATAATACCTTGACAGAAAACGGTCACGTTGCCAGAGGCGTATGCAGTACGGACGAGGCTGGAAAGCTTACGGACATTGTAGAGCGGACGAAAATCGAAAAGCACGGGGATATTGCGGAATTTACAGAGGACGACGGAAAGACATGGACACCGCTTCCGGAAGAAACCCTGGTTTCTATGAATCTGTGGGGCTTCACGGCCAGCTTTTTAAAGGAGCTGGATGTAAGATTTGCGGCATTTCTGGAAAAGAATATACCGGTAAATCCGCTGAAGTGCGAATATTTTATTCCCTTTGTAGTGGATGAGCTTTTGAAGGAAGGAAAAGCTGAGGTCACTGTGCTGAAGAGCATTGATCGCTGGTATGGAGTAACTTACAAAGAAGATAAAGAAATGGTAGTAAAGGCTATTCAGGGACTGAAGGATGAAGGAAAGTACCCGGAAAAAGTGTGGGAGGATTAAGAAATGGGAGCCAATACGTGCGAAAATTGGAAAGAGGCAGCAGAGGGATTTCAGACAAAAGGAGCTTTAAAGGACTGCCAGAGATATGGAAGCGGCCATATTAACGCTACCTATAAAATGATCCGGGAAGAAGACGGGCAGGAATACTGGTATATTCTGCAGAAGATTAATGACGGAATTTTTAAAGATCCGGTGTCTTTAATGAAAAATATTGAAGGCGTTACTGCATTTCTTAGAAAAGAAATTATAAAAAACGGAGGAGATCCGGATCGGGAAACGCTGACGCTGATTCCGGCAAAGGACGGAAAAATGTATTACCAGGACAGCCAGGGCTGCTACTGGAGAACGTACTTATTTATCAAGGACGCTACCTGTTATGATCTGGTGAAGAAGCCTGAAGATTTCTATCAAAGCGGAAAAGCCTTCGGCCATTTCCAGCGGCTGCTTTCCAAATATCCGGCGGAAGAATTGACAGAAACCATTCCGGATTTCCACAATACCCCGGTGCGCTTTGAAACCTTTAAAAAGGCAGTAGCGGAGGATGTCTGCAAAAGAGCGGATAAAGTCCGTGAAGAAATCCAGTTTGTTCTGGACAGAGAGAGCGATATGGGCGCCGCTATGGAAATGCTGAAAGATGGCAGGCTGCCGCTGAGGGTTACTCACAACGATACGAAATTAAATAATATTATGATTGACGACGCAACGGGAGAGGCGATCTGTATTATTGATTTGGATACAATTATGCCGGGGCTGTCAATCTTTGACTACGGCGATTCCATTCGCTTTGGAGCCAACACGGCGGAAGAGGACGAGCCGGATGTGAGCAAGGTTTCTCTGTCTCTGCCTTTATTTGATATTTACACAAAGGGCTTTCTGGAAGGATGTGAGGGAAGCCTGACAGAAGCGGAAATGGATATGCTGCCTATGGGAGCGAAGCTGATGACGCTGGAGTGCGGAATGCGGTTTTTGACGGATTACCTTCAGGGAGACGTTTATTTCCATACTGCCAGAGAAAATCACAATTTAGACCGGACCCATACTCAGTTTGGCCTGGTGGCAGACATGGAAAAGAAGTGGGCGGAAATGAAAGCGATTATTGAAAAATATAAATAAAAGAAGTCGCTGTGTGGGGCAGCGGTTAGCAGAAAAAGAGGTTTTGGCATTCCTGATTAGAATGTCAGGCCTCTTTTTTAGCGCGGCCTTCCGGACCCTAACGCTTCTTTGCCATAAAGCCTTTATGGGCGGCGCGTCGTCAGTCCATAAAAGTCAGGCGAGTCGCATTTAGCAGCCGTGGATGCATACTGCCTATAGGGCGGCAGGCTTTTGCAGAAAAATAAGCTTGTATTTTTATTGGAAACTCGTTTATTATAGGATATAGAAAAGGACTGTTTTGACAGCTTTAAGACAAGAGAAACTGAGTATGGACGCAGGAGGATACTGATTATGGAACTAGGGTTTAAACCGGTAAAGGCGGAGGATATAGAAAAGATACTTCCTTTCTTTGGCCTGAGGCCGGACAAGACCTGTGAAAGCGTATGTTTGGACAGCTTTCTGTGGAGAGATTATTATAAAATACAGTATACGATTTATCAGGGAAAAGGGCTGCTGTGGAGGATGGAAATGGATGGAAAGGTATATACGTCTATTCCAACCTGCCGGCAGGAGGATTTAAAAGAGCTTTTAGGGGTTATGGAAACGTATTTTAACCAGGAATTGGAAGCGCCCCTTAGAATATACTTGGCTGACGAGGAATCTCTGGACTTTTTGAAGCTGGATCCGCAAAAGTACGAGATACAGGAGGCGGAGGATTTAAAGGATTATCTTTATGATGCGGAAGCTATGAGAACTCTGTCAGGCAGAAAGCTTCATAAAAAGAAAAACCATGTTAATTCTTTTATGAAAACCTATGAGGGAAGGTATGAATACCGGCTTTTGTGCTGCTCTGATCGCTACGACGTATGGGGATTTTTAGATCAGTGGCGGAGGAAAAAAGAGGAGGCCCAGGCGGAGATGGAGGAGCTGGATTACGAGATTACAGGAATCCATGAGATATTGAAAAACTGTTCTTATATGCCTGTGAAGATGGCAGGGGTATACATTGACGGGAAGCTGCAGGCATTTACCGTCGGAAGCTATAATCAGAGAGAGAAGATGGCGGTAATCCATATTGAAAAGGCGAATGCGGAATTTAACGGGCTTTATCAGTATATTAACCAGCAATTTTTGGTTCAGGAGTTTCCGGACGCCCTGTTGGTAAACCGTGAGGATGATGTAGGGCTTCCTGGCCTGAGAAAATCCAAAATGAGTTATAACCCCATAGGCTTTGCCAGAAAATATATTGTGGAGCAAAAATGGAAAGCGGAATAAGATATTTAAAACCGGAGGAGAAGAGGCAGGCCAGAGTGCTTTGGGAAAATGCCTTTGCCGAGGACTCTCAATCCTTTAACGATTACTATTTTACAGAAAAGATAAAGTCCAGCCGGATTTTGGTAAAGGAAGAGGACGGGAAAATTGTTTCCATGCTTCACCGGAATCCGTATCGGGTACGGCTTGGAAAGAAGGAACAGACGTTGGACTATATTGTAGGAGTGGCTACAGAGGAACCGTATCGGAGACGAGGCTATATGGGAGAGCTGCTGAAACAGGCCTTGTCAGACGCCTGCAGTGAGAAAAAGGCATTTTGTTACCTGATGCCGGCGGATGAAGCCATTTATAAGCCTTTTGGATTCCGCTTCGTATACGATCAGAAATATCCGGAAATAACGGGGAAGGTCTTGGGAGAAATTCCGGAAGCGGAGGAGTCCTGGAAAATTGTTTCGACTCCGGCAAAAAAAGAATGGAATTACCGGGAATTAGCCGATTTTATGGAAGCATGGATGGAAAACCGGTATGAGGTGTATGCTGTCAGAGATCCGGAATATACAAAAGCCCTCGTAAAAGAACTGGCCAGTGAAAACGGGGTAATAGAGCGGATTTACCGCCGGGACAGGCTGGAAGGGCTTCGGGCCTTTTGGGGATTAGAGGAACGGGAACAGCGGCTTTTGTACTGTCCGGAGGGCTGGACGGCAGAGTCAAAGCCTCAAAAGCCGTCTATTATGGCGCGGATTGCCAGCCTAAAATCCTTTTTGGAATTAGGCCGGTTAAAGCCGGGAAATGAAGAGCCGGTGGAGGCTGTTATCTGGGCGGAGGATCCCCTTATGAAAGAAAACCAGGGGCTGTGGCTGTGGAAACTGGACGGCTCCGGCTCCCGGGCGCAGCGGATTTCAGAATCTCCTGCAGATAAAGAAAACGTATTTTCCTGCGATGTGTCCCAATTGGTTCAATGGCTTTTGGGATATAAAGATTGGAACAGCCTTTCGGCCCCGCAAGATGCACCCATCTGGATGGAGCGGATACGGGGGCTGCAGGGGATCTTTCTGGACGAAACGGTTTGATGGCATCTTGCTTTCTCTGCCATTCTGTGGCATAATAAAATGGCTCCCGACTCTGGCTGCAGGAGCGGCGCGGCAATGCGGCGCAGACGGCCAGCGGAAATAATACAGAAGAACAGGAGAAAATTATGGATCGTATGGTAGGGACCGTATCCCGCGGTGTAAGGGCCCCGATTATCCGTCAGGGCGATAATTTGGCGAAAATAGTAGTGGATTCCGTTTTGGCGGCTTCAGAAAGCGAAGGATTTGAAATTCGGGATAAGGATGTAATAGCGGTAACAGAGGCGGTGGTTGCCCGTGCACAGGGAAATTATGCGACGGTTTCCCAGATTGCCGAGGACGTGAGAAGTAAATTTGGTGACGAAACTGTGGGAATATTATTCCCCATTTTGAGCCGCAACCGTTTTTCCATCTGTTTAAAAGGAATTGCTATGGGCTGTAAAAAGGTAGTGCTGATGCTCAGCTATCCTTCAGATGAGGTCGGCAACCATTTGATCGATTTGGATCTTCTGGACGAAAAGGGAGTGAACCCTTGGAGCGACGTTTTGACAGAGGAAAAATACCGGGAACTGTTCGGCTACCAAAAGCACTATTTTACCGGTGTTGATTATGTGGCCTATTATAAGCAGGTTATTGAAGAGGCAGGCGCGGAAGTGGAGATTATATTTGCCAATAATCCCAAAGCGATTCTGGCTTATACGGATTGTGTCCTTACCTGCGATATTCACACCCGGGCACGGACAAAGCGGATTTTAAAGGCCAATGGCGCTAAAAAGGTTTACGGGCTGGATGATATTATGACGTCCAGCATTGAGGGCAGCGGATGGAATGACCGTTACGGTCTGTTGGGCTCCAATAAAGCCACTGAAGACAGTGTAAAATTGTTCCCCATTCACTGTCAGGATATGGTAGACAAAATTCACGCCCTTATGACAGAGCGCACAGGGAAAAATGTAGAAGTAATGATTTACGGAGACGGAGCTTTTAAAGATCCCGTAGGCAAAATCTGGGAACTGGCGGATCCGGTTGTTTCTCCGGCCCATACTCCTGGCTTGGAGGGAACCCCTAATGAAGTAAAGTTGAAATACCTGGCGGACAACAATTTTGCGGAACTGTCAGGAGACAGCCTGAAGGAAGCCATTAAGGATTATATTAAAGAGAAAGACGAAAAAGCCGTCAGCCTCAAGGGAACTATGGAAACCCAGGGAACCACTCCCAGACAGATTACGGATTTGATCGGATCCTTAGCGGATTTAACATCAGGCAGCGGCGATAAGGGTACGCCCATTGTCTATGTTCAGGGATATTTTGATAATTATACAAAATAATGCTGCATACAAAAGGAATCTCAGGACCTTTTCAGGCGGGGGTTCCTTTTTTGCGCCCAGAGCAGGGAAACTAATAGCAAAATGGAAATGAGAAAGACACTTCTTCTCTTGATATGGGGACAGCCCTTAGCTATAATGGGGATAAAAGGGAATTTATTTTATGGAGGTGTGGATAATGGACGGAAGGGAACAATTAAAGCAATGGATCAGGGAGAGTTCCAATATCGTGTTTTTCGGAGGGGCCGGGGTATCGACAGAGAGCAATATTCCGGATTTTCGAAGCCAGGATGGTTTGTATAACCAGCAATACAAGTATCCTCCGGAAACGATTATCAGCCACAGCTTTTATTTGAAGAATCCGGAGGAGTTTTACCGGTTTTACAAAAATAAAATGCTTTTCCCTGACGCAAAGCCCAACGCGGCTCATCTTGCCCTGGCAAAGCTGGAGGAACAGGGGAAACTAAAAGCGGTGATTACGCAAAACATTGACGGTCTTCATCAGGCGGCGGGCAGCCGGGAAGTATTGGAACTGCACGGATCTGTTCATCGGAATTACTGTACCCGGTGCGGACAGTTTTACAGTTTGGAGGACGTTGTGAAGGCTCAGGGGATTCCACGCTGCGACTGCGGCGGAACCATTAAGCCTGATGTGGTGCTGTATGAAGAAGGGCTGGACATGAACACTCTGAAAAAAGCGATTTCCTATATTAGCAGAGCGGATGTTTTAATTGTAGGCGGAACTTCTTTGACTGTGTATCCTGCCGCCGGCCTGATTGATTACTATCAGGGGAATAAGCTGGTGCTGATTAATAAAAGTGTGACCCCTATGGATGGACGGGCGGATTTGGTCATCAGCGGAAAGATTGGAGAAGTTTTAAATAGTGTCGTATTAGAAGCGTAATAAAGAGAACCCGGAAGCGGGAATAGAAAAGGAGACAAAAAATGTATCAGGCATCAGACAATCGATATAATGATATGATATACCAGAGAAGCGGACGCAGCGGTATTCTGCTCCCCAGGGTTTCTCTGGGGCTTTGGCAGAACTTTGGCCTGGAAAAACCTCTGGAGCATCAGAAGGGAATTTTGTGCAGGGCCTTTGATTTAGGAATTACGCATTTCGATTTGGCAAATAATTACGGGTTTCCGGCCAGAGGGCTTGCAGAAGAGAATTTCGGTAAAATTTTAAAATCTGATTTGGGCCCTTATAGGGACGAGCTTTTTATTTCCACAAAAGCGGGATATGAATTTTGGCCCGGGCCTTATGGAAACTGGGGCTCCCGGAAATATCTCATTGCAAGTCTGGATCAAAGTCTGAAACGAATGGGACTGGATTACGTCGACCTTTTTTACCATCACCGTCCGGATCCGGAAACTCCTTTGGAAGAAACCATGGGAGCCCTTTCTGATATTGTAAAAAGCGGAAAAGCGCTGTATGTCGGTATTTCGAATTACAGTGCAGAAGAGGCAAAAGAAGCCATAGCGATCCTGAGAAGAAACGGAACCCCCTGTCTCATTCACCAGCCGCGCTACAATATGCTGGATCGGGGAATTGAGGACGAACTGCTGCCGCTGCTGGAAAGAGAAGGCGTAGGCTGCATTGCCTTCAGTCCTTTGGCCCAGGGGGCGCTGACTGGCCGATACCTTAACGGGATCCCGGAGGATTCCAGGGCGGCCAGAAAGGGAACTACAGTAGCGGGCCGCTATCTGACAGAAGAAAATATGCCGCGGATACGCGCTCTGAACCAAATCGCGGAGAGCAGAGGGCAGTCTCTGGCTCAGATGGCTTTGGCCTGGGTGCTGCGCCGCCGGGAGGTGACCTCTGTGCTCATAGGGGCCAGCAGTACCGCCCAGCTTGAGGACAATGCAGAGTCGCTGAAAAAGTTAAATTTTTCAGAAGAAGAGCTTTCCGCCATTGACAGCATCTTAAAATAGGTGACAGGAGGGAAACAGGAGATGGAAAAGCTGAATTATGAAGTGGGGGATATTGTAACGCTGAAAAAGCCGCATCCCTGTGGAAGCAAAGACTGGGAGATTCTCCGGGTCGGGGCGGATTTCCGCCTGAAATGTCAAGGCTGCGGCCACCAGGTAATGACCCCCAGAAGGATGGTGGAAAAAAATACCAGGGGCCTTAAAAAGAAGGACGCGAAGGCGTAAACTAAGCTTTTGCAGAGGAAATCACAGTCGTACAGACGATTTCCATAGGATTTCCGATGCGCATGAGAAAGGTGCTGGCCAGTCCCCGGCTTACTACGAGGTATTGAGGCAGCTCGCCGGACTTGCCATGACGGTTTTCTGAGAAAAGGCCTCCGTCATACTTGGGAAAAAGGGTCAGATCCGGGGAAAGAAGGCCGCCAATGAAAGGAAGCCGGATAATGCCGCCGTGAATATGGCCTGAAAATGTCAGAGCAGCCCCCCAGTCTTGGTAAGCGGCAAAATACAGTGGATCGTGAGCCAGGAGAATAGACGGCCCGCGGCCCTCCTGGACCGGGGCGGATCCGGAACCGAAAATGCGCCCCATATCACGGCTGGTCCAGTTGGCTTTGGGATCATAGGGCTTGCGCAGGGGATTTTTGTAGTATAAAAGAGGGGTGGTCAATCCGAACAACGGGAACGTAATCCCGTCATGGAAAAACTCGGTCTGGGCGTTGTCCAGGACAGTGACGCCGGTGCGGCTTACCTTAGAGAGCCAGATCCCCAGATAGTGGGAAGGCATTTCCAGCTCGTGATTGCCGAGAGAGTAATAGACCGGACAGAGGGCCGCTAAAGTCCGGCAGAGAAGGAGGAACGCTCTTCTGCCCTCCGCCGTCTGTCTGCCGGATCCGGCATTTACCATATCGCCGGTCATAACAATAAGATGAGGACGCAGCAGCCGGACCGCTTCCGCCAGGATTTCATTGCCTTTTCCCCATATCCGGCCATGGAGATCCGAAAGCTGGACAATGCGCAGGGGCTGAAAGCCCGCAGGAAGGGTTGAAAAGGAAACGGAATACAGGGAAGTTTTCAGCATAGGAGCCTCCTTGGGGTCAAAGGGTATTTGGGTACTACGTTACTTATTATAATGGACTTCGCTCAATTAGACCAGTGGAATTGCGGCAAATCCAGTTAATTTCATATTTTCCGTAATATGGAAAATATGGTAAAAAACATTCAAAATTACGGAAAAAAGGGCTTGCATATTTTTTGGAATTTTGTTAAAATAGATACCCGTGACATATTAAAATCCTTGCTCCTGCAAAAATGCGCAGGGGCCAGAGACCACAAGGAGGTAAAGCAAGATGAACAAGTACGAGTTAGCAGTTGTTCTGAATGTGAAGCTGGAAGATGAAGAGAGAGCAGCGGCAATCGAAAAGGTGAAAGGTTATATCACCCGTTTCGGCGGCACTGTGACCAACGTAGACGAGTGGGGTAAGAAGAGACTGGCTTACGAGATTCAGAAAGCAAAAGAGGCTTACTATTACTTCATCCAGTTCGAAGGCGATTCCGTCTGCCCTAACGAAGTAGAGGCTCATGTTCGGATTATGGAACCGGTAATCAGATACTTGGTTGTTAAGCAGGAAGCTTAAACCGTATCA